>JAZLJG010000155.1:0-32357 GCA_045617745.1 Lachnospiraceae bacterium
TAGCAAGAATAAAGGAAGAATGGGGATTGGAGATGGCCTGAATACAGGCAATAATCCTTTCGAAAGAAAGAAAAATCGATTATATTGGCAAAAAAGGCGGCGGAAGCTCTGCTTCCGCCACTACTTTGTCTTCAGTCTGAGATCCGGCATTTGCCGGATCCTTTTTTAATTCAGACCATCGTTTTCTATGAAGCTTATTATGTGATTCGCAAGAGTTACGGAACCTTTGTCGGTAAGATTAAATCCGGAAACATATTCTTCTATGTTTTCGTCGTTTATTATGTAAAAGTAATTGTCAATATAGCTTACACATAATTGTGTGGCTACTGCCAGGGCGTGTTCGATGTAAACTGATGAAGTTCCCCAACCGTAATCAGAAGCATTGGAAAGTTGGATACCATCGTCTGTGACGAGGTATTCCGGGTAAGGAGATACAAGCATTACCTGAAGGTGAGGATAATTGTCTTGCAAAAACTTTATGGATGTGTACAAAGAACCATGATAGCCTCTAACATCCTCTTCGTTCAAGGCAAGAGTGGGTTTAACAGCGTAAAAGTCATTTAAGTTATACATTAATAGAACAATGTCAAAGTCATTGAAGTCGGCCTTTTTAAAGTCTTTTACATATTCTTTGTATCTTTTGGTGGTTGAGAAAGCATCCTCGCCGCCCTCTATGTAAGTTAGGTCATGGTTATGTATGTCAGTTATCTGGTGATAGAGTGACAGACAATCATATGTAGGAGAGTTTTGGGGAACATTGCTGGTTAGTACAGAATTATCCGAAGATAAATCCACTATGTGTGCATCCATTTTGTCACGCATTTCATTGACGATGGATACTTTTGCCCCCTTATTGTTGGCATACGAGTTGCCAAGAATCAAAATGTCCAGCTTGCCGTTGTCGGGATGGTTTGCTCTGGCTTCTTCATCGGGGTAAACATAGAAGTCAAGACATTCCATGTCGTAATAGCCCTCCTCCACGTCAGTATCTACATGGACACTTGAACGGTTCCATTTATGTAACTTAACAACGCATACTATAATAATGGCCAAGATAATCAGCCCGAGGATTGTTTGCACACCGGGTTTTCTTTTGCTTCTTTTTGTCATATATTAATCCCTTTCGATATATTGTAGATATTGTACTATTTGAATGTTAATAAATCTATGGAAATGTATGAAGATTAAGAAATAATTCACAAAAAACATAGGTATATAATTTGTAATAGTTCTTTGAAAATGCTATAATCTAATAGATTATGTTCTAATGAAATCGAATGCCCTTTTTTAGAGATAAGGCATGGAGGAAATGTTATGGGTAATGATCAGAATTTCACGGACGAAGAAGAGGTCCTTATTCTTGTGGATGAAGATGGTAATGAGATTTCGGTTGCTGAGGAAATCGATGAATTTCTGAATTCAGAAGTTAATGAAGTGGTTATGGAGGAGGAATATGAACTTGAGGATTCTTTTGAACCCGAACCCTTCGAAGAGGATGAACCTGTATATGAAACGAAGACTATAGATTTTGATGAGGAAGAAAATCCCGGTGACGGAATACTGGCAGGGACTGCCAATAAAATGCTTCTTCTTCTGGGTGCCGTAATACTTGTAATAGCGATAGCAGTTTTGGGAATACTGTTCTTTTCTAAAAGAGCACCCAAGGATACGGGAGTGGATTTTGCGGGGATCGGAAAAGAAGTTGCGGCTTTGGGCATTATCGGTGAGAACGGTATAAATGCCGTTGCAGCAGCAGAGGGAGAACGTCTTGATGTGCTTTATGAAGCACAGAAAAGTTACGACTATAATGAAGCAGACCAGCAGGGCGGAATATCCAGCATTAATCTGGCCCTTACTTCCATACTTAAGGATTTAAAGATAAAGGTTGAAAATTCAAAGGGAAAACTGATAGGTAATGTTCCTTTTGAGGTCGAGGTAACAGGTCCTGACGGAAAGACTGTGGTTTGGGAAGACGACGATAAGGACGGTATTATTTATAAAACCGATCTTGCCGGCGGAACATATAAAGTAAAAATTGTACCTCTTAACGGTTATGATTCAATGTACGATTTTTCAACCTGTTCCGTACAGTCGGTTTCCGTAAAGACACAGCTTGATTACAAGAAGGTTGATGTAAAGAACGAAATTAAGAACTCTTCTCAGGTTGACAAGTCGGAAGACGCTGCAGCCAACGAGACAGAGGTAGAATCTGTATTAAAGGATACCGTTGCTTATGTTATTAGTTCAAAGACTGCAAGCTCCAATGGCTTTGGAGCTATTGATAAGAGTAAGATTACGGATCCCATGAAAGCACTTGAAAAGAAAAATGAGGCTTCCATAGGAAGATTTAAGAGACTGAGTGCGCCTGTGAATACAGACGAAGAGGACCCGGGTACTTCAGGAAACAATCCGGAACCCGATCCCGGAACTTCGGGAAACGATCCGTCGAATCCTCCTATACCTCCTGAAGAACATGGAGGAGTAGCAGAGTGGACATGGGGCGAGGATCAGCACTGGCATGCCTGCAAAATTGAGGGATGTACCGAAAAGTTTGACTTGGCACCCTGCTCATATGATTACTCAAATCCAGTTTCCAAAGGGACAACCGAGAACCGGAAGCACAAGGTGAAATGCTCTGTTTGCGGCCATGAAAAGGAAGAGGCCTGTGTAGATGCGGACAAGGACGGAAAGTGCGACAAATGTCTGGGAGTTGTAGCTTCTTCTTCCGGAGCAATAAAGTCCTTTGAAGGAACAATTCTTTATTCATTGACAGATACTTCAAAGTCAAAGGGCAAAATAAGAGTAATTTATGATATATTCCCTGTTCCCGATGTTATTTCTTTTGCATGGACCAGTAACAATGATTGTGTGGTTCTTACTGATGCAGACAAGCAGGAAGTGTCTATAGAAGCAAAGAAGTCGGGAAAAGCAGTGCTTACCTGCAAGATTACATATACGGATAAACTGTCCGGAAACAGTATTGTTCTTGTGAACCCCACTGTAGAGGTTACGGTTGAAGGCGGAACACTTGCATTGGACAGAGAAGCCAAAAAGGCAATTTTTGTAGATGGTGACAAGTTTACTTTGAAGGCTTTTTCAAAGGGTGGAAAGACAAACCAGGTTAAGTGGACGGCATCGGATGCTTCGATTGTCAAACTTGAACCTGCAGCTCCTACAGGCAACGACAGCGAAAAGACAACGGCGTGCGTTATCTCGGGTCTTAAAGAAGGTACGGTTACTGTTACGTGTACCAGTGAGGATGACGAAAAACTTGTTAAACAGATTGTAATAGTAGTGGTAAAGAACCCTAAGACTGACAGGGAGACAAAGCTTATTGCTGATGACGGTCAGCAGGTTTACGTATATAATTCTTCTTCTAAGAATTATGTGGAAGCTACATATGCGGATTACTATTCGGGAGTGGATCTCTTCATCCCTGAAGAGGTTACCTACAAGTATACCGGATGGTGGACAATAGATGGGAAAACTTACTATTACGATGCCAATGGTAAAAAAGTTACAGGAGATCAGGTTATCCTGGGCGCCAAGTATTCTTTTGATTCCAACGGCGTTTTAAAGAGCGGAACAGGACTCTTTGGTATAGACGTTTCCACTTGGAACGGAACAATAGATTGGAACAAGGTGGCAAAATCAGGCGTTTCTTATGCGATTATCCGTTGCGGATTCAGAGGCACAACGGTGGGCGGTCTTGTAGAGGATAATAAATTCGCAAGCAATGTTAAGAACGCTACTGATGCCGGAATTAAGGTTGGTATTTATTTCTTTACCCAGGCAATAAGTGAGGTCGAAGCGGTTGAGGAAGCGTCTATGTGTCTTTCATTAGTTGAGGGAAAGAAGATTACTTATCCTATTTTCATAGACGTTGAAAGCGCCACAAACGGTCGTGCAAACGGTCTTTCAAAGGATGCCAGAACAGCAATAGTCAAAGCTTTCTGCAAGACCATTGCAAATGGCGGATACAAGGCCGGCGTTTATGCAAATAAAAACTGGTTTACCAATTACCTGAACACGTCGGAACTTACCGGTTATTCAATCTGGCTTGCCCAGTATGCGGCTTCTCCTTCATATACTGCAACAAGATATGATTTGTGGCAGTATACCAATAAGGGCTCAATAAGCGGTATAAGCGGAGATGTAGACCTTGACTTAAATTATCTTGGCTACTAATCTTAAGAAATAATCTTGATGTTTACTCCGGTTAATTAATTATCGGATAGTAAAATATATAAAAAGGATATAGGAGGATTTTGATGAGAACATATCTTGTCACCGGCGGAGCCGGATTTATCGGATCAAATTTTATTCATTACATGTTCAAAAAGTATGGTAATGAAATATCAATTATTAATGTTGATAAGCTTACATATGCGGGAAATCTTGAAAATTTAAGAGATATTGAGAATTTACCCAACTACAAATTCGTAAGAGCAGATATTTGCGACAGCCCTGCCATCGAGGAAATTTTTACAAAGAACGATATTGATGTAGTGGTTCATTTCGCAGCAGAAAGCCATGTTGACAGAAGTATTAGAAACCCCGAAGTATTTGTAAAGACAAATGTTTTAGGTACTCTTGTAATGCTTAACAATGCAAAGGCTGCTTGGGAACTTCCTGACGGAAGCTTTAAGGAAGGAAAGAGATTTTTACATGTTTCTACTGATGAAGTATACGGCTCTCTTGAAGAAGACGGCGGTTATTTCTACGAGACAACTCCCTATTCACCTCACAGCCCTTATTCAGCAAGTAAGGCAAGCTCAGACCTTCTTGTAAAGGCTTACATGGATACTTATAAGTTCCCTGCAAACATTACAAACTGTTCAAATAACTACGGCCCTTATCAGTTCCCTGAGAAGCTTATTCCCTTAATCATCAACAATGCATTGAACGGAAAGAAGCTTCCTGTTTACGGAGACGGAAAGAACGTTCGCGACTGGTTGTATGTTATGGACCATGCAAAAGCAATTGACATGGTTATTAACAAAGGACGCTTGTTTGAAACATATAACGTTGGCGGACACAATGAGAAGCAGAACATTGAAATTATCAATATCATTCTTGAAACTCTTCAGGAAATGCTTCCCGAAAACGATCCCAGAAAGGCTTATATTAACAAAGATCTGATTACCTATGTTGAAGACCGTAAGGGACATGACAGACGTTATGCAATTGCTCCTGACAAGATTAAGGCTGAAATCGGCTGGGAGCCTGAAACAATGTTCAAAGAAGGTATAAAGCTTACCATTCAGTGGTACTTTGAACATGAAGACTGGATGAAGGACGTTACCAGCGGTGACTACGTAAATTATTACGCTGAAATGTATAAGAATAAATAGGAGGCATTATGAAAGGTATCATTTTAGCCGGAGGTTCCGGAACAAGACTTTATCCCTTAACAAAAGCCATTTCGAAGCAGATTATGCCTGTATATGATAAGCCTATGATTTATTATCCGCTTTCAACGCTTATGCTTGCGGGAATCAGAGAAGTGCTTATTATTTCAACACCCAGGGATTTGCCGGTATTTAAGGAACTGTTCAAAGACGGAAGCCAGTTGGGAATGAGTTTTTCATATGCCATTCAGGAATCTCCCCGTGGTCTTGCGGATGCATTTATTATCGGAGATTCATTTATCGGAAATGATGCTTGTGCTCTTGTTCTGGGTGATAATATTTTCTATGGCCAGAGCTTTTCAAAAGTTTTGGCAGCAGCTGCCCAGAGAACGGAATCGGAGCCGGGTGCTACAATATTCGGTTATTATGTACGTGACCCCAGAGAGTACGGCGTTGTTGAATTTGATAAGGACGGAAAAGCTATTTCCATAGAAGAAAAGCCTCAGAATCCGAAGAGTAATTATGCGGTTCCCGGTTTATACTTCTACGATAATGATGTTGTGGATATAGCGAAAAATGTTAAGCCTTCAGCAAGAGGCGAAATTGAAATTACCAGTATCAACAATGAATACCTTAACAGAGGAACACTTCATGTTGAGACTATGGGCCGTGGATTTGCATGGCTTGATACGGGAAACCATGATGCACTTTTGGATGCTGCAAACTTTGTGGCTACATTCCAGAAGAGACAGGGCTTATACATTTCCTGTATCGAAGAAATAGCATTCAAAAAGGGCTTCATCTCAAGAGAAGAGCTTTTGAAGCTTTCTGAGCCCTTGATGAAAACAGAGTACGGCAAATATCTTGTTGAGGTAGCGAATGGACTCTAAGCTGAAGCGAACGGTAATTCTTCTTTCTACGTTGACAGTGATTCTTGTGGTTTTTGCAGTAATCCTTTCTAATGGGAAGAAAATTACAGGTAGAGAAAAGAATACTGGATCGTCTGAAGCAGAGACTTCTGTATCGACTGAGTCAAAGAATGGGAACAGGCAGATAGGAAGCAATCTGAATGCCTGGAGAAGTGATGAGACTTTTTTTGATAATGAAGCGGATACTTTAGCTGCAAAGATTATGGAAGACATGATAACACTTGATATTAAATGCGTGAGCGTTGAAAGTGATATCAGAATAAGAGTTCTTGACTATGAAGGCAATCTGAAAACGGGTATTCCGTTTCAGGCTGTTATAGCAAAGGGAAGTTCCGAAACTCTTTATGTAGATTCCGATAAGGATGGCATTATATATCAGGACGGATTAGTCGAAGGAGATTATCAGGTTTATCTTCTTCCGGTAGAAGGATATATCGTTCCAGAAGGACAGACAATGGTGTCTGTTTCGGAGACTGTGCAATATTCACCGATTGAAGATATTGAACTTCTCTTGGCAGAAAAGAGCGAAGCGGAAAAAACGTTGGACGACCTTATGGTAGTTACCGCAGATTCTTATGCGGACAAAAAACAGACTACTGCCTTCTGTAAAGATGACTTTGCATATGGTGTTGATGTTAAGGAAGACTACGGCGAGATTGACTGGAACGAAGTTTATGATTCCGGAATCAGATTTGTAATGCTTCGTGCCGGTTACAGAGGTGCTATTTCCGGAGACATTATTGCGGATGATAAATTTTCCGAGTATGCAACACAGGCTTCAAGAGCAGGACTTGATGTGGGAGTATATTTCTTTTCCCAGGCTGTGAATGAAGTAGAAGCAGTGGAAGAAGCTTCAGCTGTGTTGAGACTCTGTGAAAATAAAAACATACGTTATCCTATAGCCATAAGGCTGGACCAGGCTGGTGGCTTTGGAAGAGCTGATTCATTGGAATCCGGAGCAAGAACCAAAGTGGCAGAAGCTTTTTTGAAAACAGTGGCTGGCGAAGGATATGAACCTTGTCTGTATGCTTCTTCTAACTGGCTAAGAACGAATCTTGACAGTTCGAAGCTTGGAAAATATACAATCTGGATGGCACAATTTAACAAAACGCCTACGGATGAATTTTATTACGACATATGGCAATACACTTCGAAGGGCAAAGTGCCCGGAATCGAAGGAGATGTTTCCATAAGCCGTTCATACAAATAGAAATGAGGAAATAAAGATGGGAAAACTTACTGTTGAAACATGTGAGATTGAAGGGATAAGAATTATTACTCCCCAGGTACATCCTGATGAAAGAGGATATTTCATGGAAACGTACCAGAAGAAGGATTTTGAGGAAGCAGGAGTTAACGTGGAATTTGTCCAGGATAACCAGTCTGCATCCAAGAAAGGAGTTTTACGTGGCCTCCATTTTCAGAAGAACTTCCCGCAGGATAAGCTTGTAAGAGTTATTAAGGGGGCAGTTTTTGATGTGGCCGTAGATTTGAGAGAAGGCTCAAAAACATTTGGCAAATGGGTAGGTGTTGAACTTACAGAAGAGAACAAGAAGCAGTTCTTTATTCCTAAGGGATTTGCCCATGGCTTTTTGGTTTTATCCGATTACGCAGAATTTGTTTATAAGTGTTCTGACTTCTATCATCCTAATGATGAAGGCGGAATTAAATATAATGATCCCGAAATAGGAGTTAAGTGGCCCATTGAAGAAGGACTTGAGCTTATTATGAGCGAAAAAGATACTAAATGGGGTGGATTATCTGAGTATGTCGCAGAAAGAAAGTAGGAAGACGATCAGTTTAATATGGAAGCTCTCGCGTAACGACTTTAAAACCCGTTACGCGGGATCTTATTTAGGAGCACTGTGGGCAATGGTTCAACCTGTTGTTACAGTGCTTATGTACTATTTAGTTTTTGATAAGATTTTTCAGTCACGATCTGAAGCGGTTGCAGGAGGAATCCCGGTTCCTTATGTTTTGTTCCTGACTGCCGGTCTTGTTCCCTGGTTCTATTTTTCAGAAGGGCTGTCTAACGGAACAAATGCTTTACTTCAGTATAATTATCTGGTAAAGAAAGTAGTTTTTAATATTGATGTGCTGCCTGTAATTAAAGTTGTGGCTGCTTCCTTTATTCATGTCTTTTTCCTTTGCGTATTACTTATTATTGGATCTATATACGGGTATTATCCCAGTTTTTACTCATTTCAGCTTTTGTATTACAGCTTTTGCATGTTTGCTTTGCTGCTGGCTTTGTCTTATGCCACATCGGCAATAGTGGTATTTTTCAGAGACCTTAGCCAGATAATTCAGATTCTTTTACAGATTGGAATGTGGGCTACACCTATTCTTTGGAATATTGCAAGCCTTTCGCCTACGTGGCAGCTTGTTATGAAAATTATAAATCCTGTTGCCTATATTGTTTTAGGGTACAGAGCTACTATTTGTGAAAAGAAAGGCTTCTGGGTTGACTGGAAGTACGGTTTATATTTCTGGTGTGTTACCGGATTGCTGTTTTTTGTTGGAAGAGTAATCTTTAAAAAGCTTAAGGTGCATTTCGCAGATGTTTTGTAAGGTTAGGGGTTGAAATGGGAAGTTTGATCGAAAAAATCAGAAAAGTCAGAATCAACGAGACTTGGTTTGCCATATGTTCTTTTTTGTTGCTGGCTGTAGCACTTTTGCCGCTTTACAGACTCGGTCTTTATTCCTGCCCGTTTTATGATGATTACGGTGCAGCGATATACGTGAAGAATTTTATGCTTCAGGACGGGCTGAAAGGCATTTTCGAAGGTGTTTTTTACCACGTAAGAACATCTTGGTATGCGTGGCAGGGAACATACAGTTCCATAGGCTTTATGTGCCTTGCACCTATGGTGTTTGGTGAACAGTATTACTTTATCGGTTCCTGGGTAATAATTAGTATGCTGGCGTTTTCAGTGTTTGTTTTTACATTCAGGATGACGAGAAACTTTACGAAGGCGAATAGGCGAAAAGCGTGTATAATTTCCAATCTGGTAACTGTTTTTCTCGTTGAACTGATATATACCGCGCATCAGGGATTCTATTGGTACAATGGTGCTGTGCATTATACATTAATGTACAGTTTTATGCTTCTGATGTTGACGGTGTGCCTGGATATTTTGAAAGCTGAATATAATGTTTCAGTTATCAGCTTGCAGATACCATTTGTTATTTTGACATTTCTTACTGCAGGAGCTAATTTTGTAGTAGCGCTTCAGGGCCTTTTGATAGTATTTCTGTTTACGGCCTTTGGAATAATTAAAAAGAACAGGAATACATTTGCTCTGATTCCCGGATTTTTGGTATATGTTGTGGGGCTGTATTTTAATCTTTCTGCACCCGGTAATAATGTCAGGGCGGCATACTATGATGGCTACCCTGCAATGAAGGCGATTTTATATTCCTTTGTGGAAGCTGTGAAAGCAATTCCAAGACTGACAGGATTAATAACGGTTGTTATTACTATTGCGATTATTCCTGTCCTTTGGAATATAGCATTGAATAGTGAGCTTTCATATAGATTTCCGGGGTTTGTTACGTTGTTCAGTTTTTGCTTGTTCGCAACAGGCTATACCCCAAGTCTTTACGGAATGGGTTTTCCCGGATTGGACAGAACATTTAATGCAGTAAAGTTTACATTCCAGCTTCTTTTAGTGGTAAATGAGTTCTACTGGATTGGGTGGTATTCAAGAAAGAGGATTCAGAAGGGAAAAGAAAATAGGGAAGCCGGCTATAATGTGTTTTTTTATCTCTTTTGCGCAGGGTTGGCATTTGTAGTATTTGTTACCAGTAACAACCAGGCCGGTTCATTTTCGAGCTATGGTGCATGGTACTATGTGCATACCGGAGAAGCTGCTAATTTCCGGCAGGAGCATCTGGACAGGCTTGAAATAATAGAGGAAGGCGAGGGATTTGATGTGGTTGTTTCCGCTCATTGTTTCCGACCCTGGTTATTGTGCGGAAGTGATGAACTTAGTGTAAATCCTGAGGCTGAGGCCAATAAATTTATGGCTGCGTATTATGGATTGAAGAGCATTCGAATAAGAACAGAGGAAGATCCTTAAAAAGAATTGATATGAGTTTACAAGAGAACATGATGCAAAAAGAGAATAGAGAACCTGCAATAAGGGTCCAGGGACTGAAAAAGCTTTATAAGCTTTATAAGAAACCCTCGGATCGTCTTTTTGATGCCTTTGGACTTAAGAAAGACTGCTATTCGGTTAATTATGCCCTAAAGGGTGTTGATATAGATATTTACAAAGGAGAAACTGTTGGAATTATCGGAACCAACGGTTCGGGAAAATCTACACTTTTAAAAATAATAACAGGCGTTCTCAATCCTTCTGAAGGAAATGTGGAAGTGGATGGCAGAATTTCCGCTCTTCTTGAACTGGGTGCAGGCTTTAATCAGGAATATAACGGTATAGAAAATATATATTTGAACGGAACCATGATGGGTTTTTCCGAGAAGGAAATCGAAAAAAGACTTCCTGATATTCTGGAGTTTGCTGATATAGGTGATTATGTTTATCAGCCTGTTAAAACATATTCTTCAGGAATGTTTGTAAGGCTGGCATTTGCTGTTGCTATTAATATCGATCCCGAAATTCTTATCGTGGATGAGGCTCTTTCCGTAGGAGACGTTTTCTTCCAGTCAAAGTGCTATCACAAATTTGAAGAGTTTAAAAAATCGGGAAAGACTATTATATTTGTGTCTCATGATTTGAGCTCCATTTCCAAGTATTGCGACAGGGTTATGGTGCTAAATAAAGGTGATAAGGTTGCGGAAGGCAAGCCCAAGGAAATGATTGATGTATATAAGCAGATTCTTGTGGGCCAGTACGCTGAGGATAAACAGGACTTCTTTGCAGAAAACGGGGAACATAAAGAGCTTTTAGAATATGGCAGCAAAGAAGCCGAAATTACCGAGTATTATGTGACAGATGAAAAGGGCCTTAGAACAAATGCTATTCTGAAAGGCAGTCGGTTTACGATTCACATGAAGGTTCACTTTAATCAGGATGTGGAAAAACCGATTTTTGCATATAAATTTGTTAACCCTAAAGGTGTTGAAGTTACCGGTACAAACACGATGTTTGAAAAGGCATTTCTGGAGGATGTGAAAGCCGGAAAGAATCTTGAAATAACTTTCACTCAGGAAATGAACCTTCAGGGTGGTGAATACCTTATGTCCTTTGGATGTACCGGATATAAAATAGATACATTTGTGGTATATCACAGAATGTATTATGCCATGAGCGTGGCAGTTATTTCTGATAAAGATACAGTCGGTTACTATGATATGAACAGCAGTATTACTGTAAGGATGGATTGATGGTAAAAGAGTTATCTATTGGGAAAGTTAAAGTACATTTGATAGATTGCGAGCTTGAAAATAACAAGCCATATTTTAAAGAAGACCTTCTGAAAATAGTCAGGGATACTAATGAATTGGAGTATCCACGCATTATTGAAGAGAAAAACAGCTATGAATATCTATATCACCTTTCAGATATAAGAGGAAATCTGGTTCGCTGGCTCCCGATTAAGGAGGGCGAAGCTGTTCTTGAAATTAATGCAGAGTGTGGTGCTATAACAGGTGAGTTGCTTAAACTATCTGACAATACTACGGCATTGTGTAGTTGCGCGACAGATGCAGAAATTCTTGCAGAGAGATATTCAAATTGCAACGGATTTGTCATTTACACAGGAGAACTCAGGGCTTCTTTAGAGGCTTTGGAGGCTTCTTTCGACTGGATTATTCTTAATGATGCGAGACTCCTTCCTGAAGCTAAAATGCATTTGAAAAATAACGGACGGGTTGTTTTCGCTACAGATAACCGTATGGGAATGCGAAACATCAATGGAATGAAAGCAGTCGGAGAGGCAGAATATTTTTCCGGAGTGGAAGGAAAAACCGATTCCGGATTTACTTTTGCAGGGCTTCGTAAAGTTATTTCTCTTTCAGGCTTTAAAAAGGCCCAGATGTTTTATCCTTATCCGGATTACAGATTTATGAAAACGCTTTTTTCCAACAGCCGTCTTCCTAAAGTAGGGGAGCTGGTGGATAATCATACGAATTATGAATCTGACAGATTGGAGCTTTTTTCGGAAAAGGATGCTTTCGATGCATCCTGTGAAGACGGAAGCTTTCAGTATTACTCCAATTCATACCTGGTGGTTCTTGGTGAACCTGTTTCGACGGAGTACGCCCGGTTTTCCAATGAAAGAGCACCGGAATATAAGATATTTACCACAATTGAAAATATTGCAGGTGCCAGGGTAGTTAAAAAATACCCTATCTCCGAAAGAGCAAATGACCATATCAGAAATCTTGCAAAGTACAATGATCTTTTGAATGAGAAATATGCAGGATCAAAGCTTTGCATTAACAAATGCGGGCTTTTGGATATAGGCAACAGGGTTTCAGCTTCTTTTGAATTTATTGAGGGCGTGGAGCTTACAAAACTTCTGGACGATTGTCTGCAGCGAAACGATTTAGAGTCTTTTTATGCCTTGTTTGAAAAATACTATGCTTTGACAGGCTTTAACGAGGATTATCCATTTGCTGACCTTGATGTAGTGTTTTCTAACATAATAGTGAACAAAGATGAGTGGACACTGATAGATTATGAATGGTGCAAAGAAAGTAAAATATTGGCCAGAGAAACAGCCTACAGAGCTCTTCACTGCTATGTTCTGGAAGATGAAAATCGTAAAAAATTTAATCAGGATTTTATTTTAAAACGTATTGGCCTTTCAAAAGAAGCTGCAGAAGAGATAGAAAAGGATGAATTTGCCTTCCAAAGCAGCGTTACAGGCAAAAACCTTACTTTGGCACAGTTTAGGGAGCAACTGGGGGTCAAATCAATTAACCCGATATCTCTCGCCGGCAAGATTAACGATGACAATGGTATATATAGGTTCCAGGTTTATCCGGGAGGAAATACAGCGGAGTTTAGCGAGGAAACATCATTCATCATAAAGGATGCTTATGTGGGCGAGAATTTTGCTGAGGCCACGGTTCCGGTATGTATTGAGGACAGCGTGATGAGGATTGATCCACTGGATTCACCCTGTATAGTAGTGATAAGGGAAGCCAAGCTCGGAGAAGTGGATTTCCCGGTCGAAAATAAGAAATACTTTAAGGTTAACGGGAAACGCTTGGGAGACAATGTTTTTGTTTTTCCTACAAGTGATCCCAATATGTATTTTAATATTGATGGTTTTGTTCATAATGAAGATACATTTCTTTATTTGAAACTTGAACTGATTCCGATGCCGTCTGATGCAGCTTCTGCGGTTTCGGACAATATAAAGAAGCTGTTTTAGTATTGAGAATTATGGGTGTAAAAGAAATAATTAAGAAGAGAATCTACTCTGTAGCAGACTCGGCTTATCAAAAGGACATAGATGGGGCTATGCCGGCTTTTGATGAATGGGTCAGGACAAAAGAAAGCGGTCTTGAGCGCTTTGACATGACTGTGGATCTTATGGGACGGGATATCGATCTTTCGGAAATATCCCGGCTGACTTATGCTGCAAAATATGAGGGTGTATCGGTAAGAATCATCCCTTATGAAAAGATAACGAAGAATTTCCAGGTAAAAAACTATATAGAAGACATCCTCGTGTTTGTAAACGGTGAGATTACAGACAAGGCGATTCCTCTTCTGGTAAAAAGGTTTCAGGAAAATACCGAGGCAGATATCCTGTACGGAGATGAGGATATTGCGGAGCTTGATGTGACCGGAACCATTAAATACGGAAGAAGCGTTTACGGAACAAGAAGAGACCCTTACTATAAACACGAATGGTCACCAAATGCTTTCCTGAATCATTTCTATTTCTGTAACATGGTTGCCGTCAGAAGAAGTGCTTTCAGAGATTTAGAGTGGGCAAAGGATCTTTGTGCTGCTGAAAGTTTATACAGGGTGCTTCTTGAATACATTTTCAAAAATGAATTCACTCTTCGGAAGTCTGTAGATTATATAGATGAGATTCTGGTGCATGCAAGAAACTATGACCTGAACAGGCTTACGGATAACATGGCTGATTCTATAGCAGCAAAATATCAGGTATCAGGAAAGAACGATACTAAAATATCAGTTGTTATTCCTTCTAAGGATAATCCTGATCTTTTAAAGAGCTGTCTTGACTCATTGAAGAATACATTTCATGATGGCGTCGAGTATGAGGTTATCGTAGTAGACAACGGAAGTACTGCTGAGAACAGAGTACTTATCGAAGAGATATTGAAGAATCATAAAGCCAGATATCTTTATGACCCCATGGAGTTTAATTTTTCTGCCCAGTGTAACAAGGGAGTGCGTGAATCAGCGTATCCCCTGGTGCTTTTGTTAAATGATGATATAACTTTTAAAGAGCCGGGAACCCTTATGCGGATGGCCAACCAGGCAAAATACAGCTTTACAGGAGCTGTGGGAGTCAAGCTGATTTATCCGGATAGCACTATTATCCAGCATGCGGGTGTTATCAACAACAGGATAGGGCCGGTTCATAAGCTTCAGTTTTGCGATGATTCCGTGGAGCATTATCACGGATATAACAGAATGATTGAAAATGTTTCCGCAGTTACGGCTGCCTGCCTTATGGTGAGAAAGGATGCTTACGAAAAGGTTGGCGGAATGGATGAGAGCCTGAAGGTTGCCTTTAATGATGTGGATTTTTGTTTCAGACTTCTTGAGAATGGTTTTGTGAATGTGGTCTGCAATAATATCTGTGTTACTCATGCAGAATCAGTTACCCGTGGAAAGGATACCGATACTGAGTCCTTAAAGAGACTGATGGCAGAGAAGGATAAATTGTATTCATCACATAAGGCCCTTAAGGGATACGATCCTTACTTCTCTGGTAAGCTTGTTTGCGATTGCCTTGATGTACGCATTGTTCCGGCAAATGAATTTGAGTACGAGCGTGGATTGGAAAACTGCAAAAAGACAAAGCAGGGAACTATTGATGATGCAAGAGAGGAAAAATGTCTTCAGTTTTCTTTGGAATATGCAGGAGACATGAGTGGCTTCTCCTTTAAAGAGGAAGATGGAGATAAATTCTATTTCCAGGGATTTTCATACATTCAGGGAAGCAATAACGCATGTTATAAAAAAGAAATCATTTTACAGTCAGAATCTTTCACGGAGGCCATTCCTTTTACAGGCTGTATACGTAATGATGTGGCTCTTGCCTGCAAGGGAGAAGTCAACGTGGAGCGTTCGGGTTTTTGCTTGAGCGTTTTGAAGAATTCCCTTCCGAAGGAAACATATCGTGTCGGTGTAAAATTTACGAATAAGTACGCCAGAGAAAGATTGTATTCTTTCTCCAATAAATATCTGGTGGTGGAATAAATGGATTATAAAAAGCTGTACGAAGATGAAATGGAAAGAAATGCCGTTCTTTCGGAAAGACTTGCCGAACTTGAGGAAGAAAAGGAAGAGGTGGCATTTAAACTAAACAGAATCAAGAACAATCCTTTGTGGAAAGCATCTACTCCCGTGAGAATGTTTGGCCACAAGGTTATTAATAATGTCCGCAGAGTAAAAAACCTCGGTGGCCCAAAGGGCATTATGATGAAGCTTGACTATAAGAAGCGTGAAGCGCAGGCCAAGGCTTTTTACGGTACCAAAAGCTTTCCGGATGAGGAAAGAAGAAAATATGAAGAAGGGTATTCTTTTGAATATCGTCCTCTGATAAGTATTCTTGTGCCTTTATATAATACGGATGACACTATGCTTAAAGAGATGATAGGCTCTGTTGAATGGCAGACCTATTCAAACTGGGAGCTCTGCCTTGCGGACGGCTCCGATGAGGCACATTCTTATGTGAAGAAGACCGTGGATTCATATAATGATTCACGTATAAAATACATGAAGCTTGAAAAGAATGAAGGAATTTCGGGCAATACGAACCAGTGCCTGAAACTGGCTACCGGTGAATATATCGGATTGTTCGATCATGATGATATACTTCACCCCAGCGCTTTGTTTGAATATGTGAAGGTTATTAACGAGCAGGGAGCAGATTATATTTACTGCGATGAAACTACTTTTAAAAGCGGTAATATCGATCACATGCTTACAATGCATTTTAAACCGGACTACTCAATTGATAACCTGAGAGCCAATAACTACATCTGCCATTTCAGCGTTTTCAAGAAAACACTTCTGGAGGGAACTGAGCTTTTCAGATCCAAGTTTGACGGAAGCCAGGATCATGATATGATTTTAAGACTTACCGATAAGGCGGAAAAAATTGTTCATGTTCCCAGACTTCTTTATTACTGGAGATGTCATGCGGGAAGTGTTGCCAGCAATATATCGGCAAAAGAATACGCTATTGACGCTGCGAAGGGAGCAGTAGCGGATCATCTTAGAAAGCATGGCTACACGGATTTTAAGATTACCAGTACAAGAGCCTTTGAAACCATTTTCAAGATAAGGTATAAAATCAATGGCTCACCATTAATAACGATTGTTATTCCGAACAAGGACCACATTGATGACTTGAAAAGATGTGTAACATCCATTCTTGAAAAGTCCACATATACAAATTTTGAAATTATTATTGTAGAGAATAACAGTGAAGAACAAAAGACATTTGAACTGTATGAAGACCTGAAGGAAATGTCCGACAAAATAAGCGTTGTAACTTATGAAGGTGAGTTTAACTATTCTAAGGTCAATAATTACGGAGTTTCCTTTGCAAAGGGTGAGTATGTTCTTTTGCTTAACAATGATACTGAAGTTATTACCCTTAACTGGCTGGAGGAAATGCTGATGTATGCCCAGCGTGAAGACGTGGGAGCGGTAGGCGCTAAGCTTTATTATGCGGACAAAACCATCCAGCATGCAGGAGTTGTTATCGGCCTTGGTGCGCACAGAACGGCCGGACATACCCATTATAAAATGCCGAAAGACAATCTCGGCTACATGGGACGTCTTTGCTATACCCAGAATGTTTCAGCTGTAACCGGAGCCTGTCTTTTGGTTAAAAAGAAAATCTGGGATGAGGTGGGAGGCCTTGATGAGGAATTCAGAATATCCTTAAATGACGTGGACTTCTGTCTTAAGCTTCGCAAGAAGGGCTATTTAAATGTATTCACCCCTTTCGCTGAACTTTATCATTATGAATCTGTTTCAAGAGGACTGGATGACAACGGTGAAAGGGCTGAAAGATATAATAAGGAATCCGAAAGATTCAGAAAAATTTGGAAGGAAGAACTCGAAAAGGGAGATCCATACTATAACGTAAATTTCTCACTGGACAGAAGCGACTTTTCAGTGAAAGTTGAATAAAGGAGAAAACATAAGATGACAGTAAAGGAACAGTATAATTTCTGGCTTGAAAACGATTATTTTGATGAAGCCACAAAGGCTGAACTTAAAGCAATTGAAAAGGACGAAAACGAAATAAACGAAAGATTCTACAAGGATCTTGAGTTTGGTACCGGCGGTCTTAGAGGCATTATCGGAGCCGGAACAAACAGAATGAATGTGTATACAGTAAGAAAAGCTACACAGGGTCTGGCCAATTACATTATTAAACAGGGTGCCCAGAGTAAAGGTGTAGCAATAGCATATGACTCCAGAAGAATGTCTCCCGAATTTGCGGACGAAGCAGCACTCTGCCTTGCAGCAAACGGAATCAAGGCATATGTGTTTGACGCACTCAGGCCTACCCCGGAGCTTTCTTTTGCTTTGAGAACCAAGGGATGTACAGCAGGTATTGTAGTTACCGCAAGCCATAACCCTCCCGAATATAACGGTTACAAGGTTTACTGGGAAGATGGCGCTCAGGTTACAGCTCCCAGAGATAAGGATATTATTAACGAAGTAAACGCAGTTACCGATTATGCGGATGTAAAGACCATGGCTATTGAGGATGCAAAGAAGGCCGGCCTCTATATTGTTATTGGTAAAGAAATCGACGATCTTTACATGGCAGAACTTAAAAAGCAGATAATTCATCCTGAAATTATCAAGGAAGTGGCGAAAGACATTAAGATAGTATATTCACCTTTCCATGGAACAGGTAATGTTCCCGTAAGAAGAATTCTTAAGGAACTTGGATTTGAAAACGTATATGTTGTTCCCGAGCAGGAACTTCCCGACCCTGATTTCACAACACTTGAGTATCCTAACCCTGAAGATCCCAAGGCATTTACACTTGCTTTGAAGCTTGCAAGAGAGGTTAAGGCGGATGTTGTTCTTGCTACAGACCCTGATGCGGACCGTCTTGGAATCTATTCATATGATACCAAGTCGGGTGATTATGTATCCTTTACGGGAAATATGTCCGGTATGCTTATCGCGGAATATCTTTTAAGAGAGCGCAAGAACACCGGAACAATGCCTGAGAATCCCGCAATGGTAAAGACAATTGTTACCACGAATATGGCAGATCCTATAGCGGAAAAATACAATGTAAAGCTTATTGAAGTTCTTACAGGATTTAAATATATCGGCGAACAGATTAAGTGGTTTGAACAAAGCAAATCGAACAACTACGTTTTCGGACTTGAAGAAAGCTACGGTTGCCTTGCCGGAACCCATGCAAGAGATAAGGACGCAGTTGTGGCAGTTATGTGCCTTTGTGAAGTGGCTGCATGGTGCAAAAAGAATAATATTACTCTTTGGGACCAGATGCTCAATATTTACAAAGAATACGGTTATTACAAGGAAGACCTATATACCATTACCCTCAAGGGAATGGACGGTTCCGCGAAGATTCAGGAAATGATGACCAAGTTAAGAAATAACCCTCCGAAGGAACTGGGAAGCTGGAAGGTTCTTTCCTTCAGAGATTACGAAAAGGATGAAATAACCGACATGAAGACCGGCGAGAAAAAGCCTACAGGTCTTCCCAAGTCCAATGTTTTGTATTTTGATCTGACAGACAATTCATGGTGTTGCGCAAGACCTTCGGGAACCGAGCCCAAGATTAAATTCTACATGGGTGTAAAGGGCGCAAACCTTGAAGACGCAAAGAAGAAAGTTGCAGAGTTAACAGAGAATCTTAAGGCTATACTGTAATGGGTAATATTCAAAAAACCATACGTTATTTTAAACGTAACGGAGTAGGAAAAACATATTATGCTGTATTGGAACGTCTCTTTTCAAAGGACGTTCCTTTGCGCGTAAAAAACCAAATGTATGACGGGTCTATTGACGAATCAGTTAAGTTCAGCGTTCTTGTGCCGGTGTATGAAACAGGCGAAAAGTATCTTCGTGAAATGATTGATTCGGTTCTTGGACAGGTATATTCGAATCTGGAGCTGGTTATTGCTGACGCGTCAAAAACCGACAATCCGAAAAGGGTTATTGAAACATATTCGGATTCCAGAATCAGATATTTCAGACTTGAAGAAAACAAAGGCATATCTGAAAATACCAATTTCGCCATTGAAAAGGCAGAGGGCGAATACTGCTGTCTTCTGGATCATGATGACTTCCTGACTCCGGATGCTCTTTATGAGAACGCACTTGTTCTCACAAAAGCAAAGCAGGAAAAGAAAGAAGTAAATCTGATTTATTCTGACGAGGATAAGTGTAATTCCGACGCTACCAGGTACTTTGACAGCCATATAAAAGAAAAGTTAAATCTTGATTTACTGCTTTCGAACAACTATATATGCCATTTTGCGGTTATCAGTACTCCTCTTTTGAAAAGGCTGAAATTACGAAGCACATTTGATGGAGCGCAGGACTATGATCTGTTCCTTAGAATCGTTCTTAATGTGTCGCCCGAAAGCGTAGTGCATATTCCGAAGGTGCTGTATCATTGGCGTTGCCATGAGGCATCAACTTCTTCAAATCCGGAAAGTAAACAGTATGCCTATACTGCAGGCCTTAATGCAATAAAGGATTTTGTCAGGGAAAAGTACGGACAGGATGTTGAGGTCAGAGAGCTTCCTCACAAAGGCTTTTATGAAGTGAACTGGCGGTCGGACATTTTTAATATAAGGAATGATGTGGGAGCAGTTGGCTCGGTAATAGAAGACAAGAATAAAATAACACATGGTATCTACGCAAACGAGGGCATTGAACTGTTCAGAGGATTGAACAGACACTTTTCGGGTTACATGCACAGGGCTGTTTTGACTAGAGATGTTTTTGCCTGTGATATAAGAACTGTTGTCCCGGCTCCAAGTATGAAGGCGGATTTTGAGGAACTTAAAAAAGTTCTTGATGATTTTACCGAAAGAGGGTATCATTCCAAAAGGGAAATAGAGGAATTAGCCCTTGATTTAAGCCTTGAATTCGGTTCAAGAGTAAATAATAAAGGTTTGATTTTTCTTTTTATTCGTGGTAGTTTAGGTGATTAGGACTAAAGTACTTGTATTTAAGAAAACATTAATTTGTTTTGAACCATTTTAAGTAGTAATATTGTGTTAGTGTCTTTTCATGGGATGCAATTGCTCAATATGTTTTGGAGGAAATATGTCTACAGAAAAACAAAACAAGAAAAAGACACCTGTCGGAAAGATTGTTCTTTTTGTCGTTGAAATAATTTTGCTCATTGCGTTGCTTGTAGCAATGTGGTTTGTGCTTAAAGTTACGGACGAAGACGAAGGTGTTTCAAAATTAGAAATTAAAGAGGAAGAAATTTATAACGAACTTCCCACTGAAGTAGTAGAAAACGAAGTGATGAAGGGATACAGAAACATTGCTTTGTTCGGTGTTGACTCAAGAAAGGGTGCCCTTACCAGCAAGACCCGTTCGGATACAATCATTGTAGCATCTGTAAACCTTGATACTAAAGAAGTAAAGCTTGTTTCCGTATACAGAGATACTTATCTTAACCAGATGGGTACCACACAGGCTTACGGAAAGTGTAATGCTTCCTATGCATACGGCGGAGCTGAACAGGCTATTAAGATGCTTAATGCTAACCTTGATCTTGATATTACCGATTTCGTTACAATCGGTTTTGAAGGCTTAAGAGATGTTATTGATGCTCTCGGAGGAGTGTATATTGACGTTGATTCCGAAGAGATAAAACACCTTAACAACTATCAGATTTCAATGGTTGAGAGTATGGATGATATCAGTACTTATGAACCCGTTACCGAGACAGGTACAATCCTTCTCAACGGTTTACAGGCTGCTGCTTACTGCCGTATCAGATATACAGCCGGTAACGACTTTAAGAGAACCGAAAGACAGCGTGAAGTTATCAAGGCTTGCCTTGATGTGGCAAAGACTGCTTCACCCACAGCGCTTGCTAAGATTTGTAACAATGTGTTCAGTGAAGTTTATACCTCACTTGACCTTGAAGAAATTCTTGATATCCTTAAGGACATCACACAGTACTCAATTGTTGATGAATCGGGATTCCCCAGAAATGATGGCATGCATCTTACAACCGGTACAATTGGTTCCGCAGGAAGCTGCGTAGTTCCCGTAGACCTTGACAAGAACGTTGTATGGCTTCATCAGTTCCTTTTTGATGAGCAGGATTACAAGCCTTCGGCTAATGTAATTGAGTATAGCGATACCATTAGAAATGACGCAAGCAAGTACATTTCACTTACGGATATCGGAGAAGTCAGCGACGATTTCGGCGATGACTGATAAGCGGTTTTCATAGATAAATGTAAAAAGTATGATATAATTAAACGGGACCGGGAAGATTTCCCAGGTCCCGTTAATTATGTGAAAGGAAAAAGAAACAATGACGATTGATTTGATAATTCCGGTATATAAACCCGACAAGTACTTTCTGGAAATGATAGAGGGCATGACAAAACAGTCTGTGGGAATAAACAGAATTATCGTTATTAATACCGAGCAGAAATATTTTGACAGACTCGTGTACTCCACAAAACTTTTGGATGAACACAAGTCGCTGGAAATAAGGCATATCTCGAAAAAGGAGTATGACTGCGGAAAAACCCGTAACAGCGGAGTGAAACTTTCCGATGCGGATTTCTTTATCATGATGTCCCCCAAAGCTGTCCCTGTGGGCAAAGAAGTGATTTCCAAGCTTGCAAAGGCTTTTGAAGATGAAAGCGTTGCGGTTGCTTTTGCAAGACCTGTAGCAGTAGACAGCGCATCCGAAGCGGAAAAATATGTAAGGCGTTATTATTTCCCCGAAGATAGTGCGGTTCATTCTTCGAAGGATGTGGATTCCCTTGGCTGGACTGCTTATATGAATACGAATATATGTGCCATGTACAGAAGAACTGTGTTTGATGAGCTGGATGGCTTCTTAAACCATGTAATAGCGAATGAAGATATTATTTATGCTGCTAAAGCAGTTAACGCAGGCTATAAAATCAGCTATGTGGCAGATGCTGTGGTAGTATATACGGATTTACAGGATGAGAAGGAAACCATGAAAAAGGCTTTTGATTTCGGAGTTTCGGTTGTGAAGAACCCGGAGGTCTTTGATCTGGATGTTATAAAGGAAACCGCAAAAAGGCTCGACAAACTTATCCTCAATCACTTAAGAAGAAACGGTTTTCGAAGTGAAGTGTTTGAGTACAGAAGACTTTCTGCAGCGAGAAAGAAGGGCTTTGGTAAAGGTATAAAGTATAAAAAGCTTACTGATTTTGATATTCAGAAGTACACCGGAAATCCCGAGTACTGGAGAATGGACGAAATACTGAGGGACCGTAAAAGCATCGACAGTCACGCAGGGTACGGAAGAAGTGAGGCCGAAAGGGAAATGATTTCCACCCCTCCTGTAAGGAAAAACAAAAACACAGAAGAATAATTTGTGGTTTTTTATATTTTATAAATGAAAAAAACACAATTGCGTCACAATTGAAAAATATAATCATCTCATAGATTTGCAAGGAGGATTATTATTATGGACGAACAGAATTATTCAATTGAATCATTTTCTTATGAAAATAAAGCAAAAGAAAACAAACAGGAATACAACCCTGTATATACTCCCTACATGGAGCCTCAGAAACATAAAAGACAGAAAAAGGAAAGAAAGAAAGGCGGCTTTGTACCTAAGCTTTTGACCGCTGTTGCTCTAGGACTTGTGTTCGGAGCCTGCGCAGCCGGGGCCTTTTACGGAGTGAACAAATTTATCATCAAAGATTCACCTGCAGCAGTTTCTACAACAGATCCGCGTATAGATGAAATGCAGAAGAGCATACGTGATTTGGAGTCTGCATTAAGAAAGGGTTCAGGCACACCGTTAATAGGCCTTTCCGCTTCAAGCGATGTTACAGATGTGGTGGACAGAGTAATGCCTTCCATGGTTTCCATTACAAACCTTGGTGAAGTTACTATGAGTGACTGGTTCGGAAGAAGATACACTCAGGAAACAGAATCTTATGGTTCCGGTATTATCATTGGTGAAAACGATGAAGAATTCTTTATAGCAACCAATAATCATGTTATCGAAGACAACAAGACATTAACTGTTCTTTTTATTGACCAGACTGAAGCTGAAGCGTACGTAAAGGGCTACGATTCTGCTATGGATGTTTCGGTTATCGCTGTTTCAAAGAATAAGCTGTCCAAAGAAACCATGCTTGCCATAAGAGTGGCAGAACTTGGCGATTCGGACTCACTGAAGATTGGTGAAACAGCAATTGCAATAGGTAATGCGCTTGGCTATGGCCAGTCTGTTACAACCGGTGTTGTAAGCGCTCTCGGAAGAGAAATAACCATAGACAACATGACATTTACAAACCTGATTCAGACCAGCGCTGCCATCAATCCCGGCAACTCCGGCGGAGCTTTACTTAACAGCCGCGGACAGGTAGTAGGTATCAATTCCTCAAAGGCAGGAAGCTCAGAAATAGACAACATGGGATTCGCAATTCCCATAAGCGAAGTAAAGGATATTCTTAAAGAGTTTTCCGACAGGGAAAACAGGGATAAAGTCGATGCGGATAACAAGGGATACCTTGGAATCGGAAGCAACGACGGTTACGACATTACCATGCTTGGATATCCTGCAGGAGTCTATGTAAGCAAGGTTTATGAAGGCTCTCCCGCAGAGAAGGCCGGTATTTTTATGGGTGACGTTATTACAAAGGCAGACGGTCAGTCAGTAAAGAGCATTTCCGAACTTTCCGCATTCCTTGATTATTATAAGGCAGGAGAGACGATTACGCTTACTGTTACAAGAAACGTTTCCGGAACCTTAACGGAATTAACAGTGGATGTTGTTCTTGGAACAAAAGAATCTATAGAAGATTAGTAAACAGTTGAAAAAAATGCCAAAACTCATTATAATGGGTTTTGGCATTTTTCGTGGTCTTAATAGACTGCGTTTTATATTGAAAGGAGTACTTTTATGGAAAACAAATGGATTCGCGGTGCGATTCCCGCACTGTTACTTCATTGTAGTATCGGTACAGTTTACTGCTGGTCTACATTCTCAGGCGAAATTGCCAAGACAATTGGCGCTTCTACAGGTGCTGTAGGCTGGGCATTTTCACTTGCTATTTTCTTCCTTGGCATGTCCGCTGCATTCTTGGGCGATGTTGTTGAGAAGAACATTCACAAATCATCGCTTATTGCTACAATCTGCTTCACAATCGGTATGGTTGGTACAGGTTTCGCAATCAAGTTAAAGAGCCTTCCCCTTATTTTCTTATTCTATGGTGTAATCATGGGTATCGGTCTTGGTACAGGTTATCTTTCACCCGTTAAGACACTTATGCTCTGGTTCAAGGATAAGAAGGGTCTTGCAACCGGTCTTGCTGTAGCAGGCTTCGGTGCTGCTAAGGCTATCGCAACACCTATCATGCAGGGTATTCTTAACAAGTTTAACGGAGATCCCGCTCCCATGTTCTGGATTATGGGTGGTGTTTACTTTGTAATGATGTTCATCGGTCACCTTCTTCTTAAGAAGCCTTCCGACTGGGTTGAACAGCATTCAGAAGGCGGTATCAAAGAATTCTTCAAGACCTTTGGTAACAACTTCAAGACATCTTTCTCCAACAAGACCTTTATCGGTATCTGGCTTATGTTCTACATTAACATTACCTGCGGTCTTGCACTTATCTCCCAGGAGAAACAGATTTTTACAGCTATCGGACTTTCCGTATCAGTATGTGCAGTACTTGGTACAGTAACAGCTATCGCAAATGCTGCAGGCCGTCTCGGCTTCTCAGCATGGGCTGACTGCTTAAAGGATCGTAATACTATATACAAGTTAATCTTTATCCTTTCCATCGCTTTTACCGGTGCAACAATCTTTACACGCGGTATTGAAAACGGAACAGGAAACATGGTACTTGTTGTTCTTGTATGCGGCCTTCTTATTATGGTTAATGCAGGATACGGCGGAGGATTCTCAAACGTTCCCACACTTCTTTCCGATCACTTCGGAATGGGCAAGATTTCATCCGTTCACGGTATGTGCCTTTCAGCATGGGCTTTCGCAGGCCTTACAGGTAACCAGGTTGCTAACTTAATCGTTACCCACACAGGTACATGCACAACAGCAAACAACCCTGTAGGATATCAGAACGTTTTATACTTCACAGGCGTTCTTTACATCGTAGCGTTGATTATCTGTTGCGTAATGGTTCCCAAGCTTAACAACAAAGCTAAAAAGGATGCTTAATTCTTAGAAATATTAACGCACGGGGCAATTGGCCCGGGCGCCTTTTTATGCATTATCCGAAACCTGTGGAACAACATTTGTGCGCATCTCTATAAGAGGACCGCCTGTTCCGTTTATATATTCTGCAGTAATGGTAACTTTACCGATGTTTTTATCCTTCGGAATCTCATACATGATGTCTAGCATGAACTCTTCGATGATGGCTCTCAAAGCTCTTGCTCCGGTATCTCTTTCCATTGCCTTGTCGGCAATAGCACAAAGTGCTTCATCGGAAAACTCAAGCTTTACCTCGTCAAGCTCAAGAAGCTTCTGGTACTGCTTTAATATAGCGTTTTTAGGCTCCTTAAGAATCTGTATAAGCATATCCTTATCAAGCATTTCCATAGGGCAAAGAACGGGAAGACGACCAACGAACTCGGGAATCATACCAAACTTCTTGATGTCTTCAACTTTTACGTGACTTAGGATGTTCTTTTCTTTGTCCCATTTATCCTTAAGCTCTGCAGTGTAGCCTATGGATGTTTTTTTGTTGAGACGCTGCTTAATAATTTCTTCAAGGTCGGGGAAAGCTCCGCCACAGATAAAGAGAATGTTTCTGGTGTTCACTGTGGCAAGAGGTACCATCGCGTTTTTGGAGTTTGCGCCTACCGGAACTTCCACCTCAGCACCTTCCAAAAGCTTTAACATACCTTGCTGTACGGATTCACCGGAAACGTCTCTTGAGGTGGTTTCCTTTTTCTTGGCTATCTTATCTATTTCATCTATAAAGATAATGCCACGTTCCGCTCTTTCTACGTCGTTGTCTGCTGCAGCAAGAAGCTTACTTACAACGGATTCGATATCATCACCGATGTATCCGGCTTCCGTAAGGGAAGTTGCATCGGCAATTGCAAGAGGAACATCCAAAAGCTTAGCTAGGGTTTTTACCAGGTATGTTTTTCCGCATCCTGTGGGGCCTATCATAAGGATATTGGACTTTTCAATCTCTATCTCATTCATTGTGCCGGTGGCAACACGCTTGTAGTGGTTATAAACCGCAACAGAAATGATTTTTTTGGCTTCTTCCTGACCGATAACATATTCGTCAAGCTTTTCCTTGATTTTGTGGGGAGGAAGAACGTTCTTTAAATCAATGGGTTCAAGAGGTTTCTTCTTTTTCTTGGGTTTTTCACGACCGGGGAAAGCTCCCTGAAGGTCTGAAAGGTTAAGAAAACTTATATTGGGAATGCCCATTCCGCCGTAAGGACGTTTCCTGGGTTTATCTTCCTCGTCGGAAGGAGTGTCTTCCTCAGGACCGCCGTCTGTGGGGTCATCGGTCTCAACTTCGCCCTCAAGAACTTCTAAATCTTCCTTGTCGTCCTTGTCGGATTTCTCTGTGGGACGGGGATTCTGCATGTTAGTAAAGGGAGGCATCATGCCCGGCATTCCGAACATTTCAGGCGAGAGATTCATGTTTTCCGCCATATCTATGGTCTTTTGTAAACAGTCTGCACAGACGCACATGTTGCCCGGAAGCCTTAAAAGAGTACCGGCTTTGCTTTCGGGACGCATACACAGCATACAGACGTTATCGAAATCATCTGACATAATCTGTTAATCCTTTCTTTCAGTGCTTACATTATAATATAGAAGAATTATCACTTACAAGTTAAGAAACTATAAACTGAATAAAGGTTTTATTTGCACGGGTTTTGGGGCTGTGATAATATGAAAAAGGGAAAATGTGAAGGTGAGGGCTTATGAAACTTAACGAAGTAGAACCCGGATCGATTATAAACGTAACCGTAAGCAGAGAGAACGCAAGCATAAATCTTACCACCACATCAGTGGAGTTTAACTGGGATGTGGAGGCTCTTTTGGTGGAGCCCTTTATGTACGAAGAGGCCATGGTTTCTTTTGACATAGAAGATATAAACATTGAAATGATGGTGGTCAAAGAAGGCGAGGTCCCCTTCTATTGGAAACATGTGACGGTTTCAAAGGTCCGCAAAGAGGGTAAGCTTTATCATGCCATAATAACCGACCTTGCAGGCGCAAGACTGAACAGACGAAATTCCTTCAGGGTTTTTGTGGGCGAGGAAGGCTCTGCTTTTCAGGTTCCCGGCGGTGAAACCCTTTCCGTACTTATTAAAGATATAAGTGCAACAGGTATCGGCTTTATTATAAAGAATGCTAAAGAAACCTATTACAAACCCGGCAATCAGGTTCACATCCACTATTCCGATAACGAAGCAAGATTCGGAATTGATGTGGTGGGAAGGGTAGTGCGGGCCGAAAAGGTTGAGACAGGATACCTATACGGATGCTCTTTCTCAAAGGTATACCCACAGATAAGCAAATATGTGGCTCAGAAGCAGTTAAAAAACCGCAAAAAGAAAAGAATGGAAAAACTTACAGGAAGCCTTCCTTAAAGAATGGGAAGATTCTTAAATAGACTTGACAAGGCACTTTTGCGCACGTATAATGTGATAGCGTGCGTGAAAGTGCATATTTTTTTGTTGCGCAAAAAAGCATGACTCTTATAGAAAGGAAGAAAACAGAATGCCTACATTTAACCAGTTAGTAAGAAAGGGCCGTACAGACAAGGTTACCAAGTCTACAGCTCCTGCTCTTCAGAAGGGTTATAACTCACTTCACAAGAAGGCTACAGACCAGAGCGCTCCTCAGAAGCGTGGTGTTTGTACAGCAGTTAAGACAAAGACCCCTAAGAAGCCTAACTCAGCTCTTAGAAAGATCGCCAGAGTACGTCTTTCCAACGGAATCGAAGTTACATCTTACATTCCCGGTGAAGGCCATAACCTTCAGGAGCATAGCGTTGTTCTCGTAAGAGGCGGCCGTGTTAAAGACTTACCCGGTACAAGATATCACATCGTTCGTGGTACCCTTGATACTGCAGGTGTAGCTAACAGAAGACAGGCCCGTTCAAAATACGGCGCTAAGAGACCTAAGGCAGGCAAGTAATTTGCCGAGTTGTAAGTACCACAAAGACTAATTAGTGTTGGAATTCTGTTTTTGCAGATATACCTGCACGTACACAAATGGTGAATTAGTACACGTTGTGAGTACCGATGAATTATTCGGAACACTTTCTTTTGAAAGGTTCCCGAAAAAAGTAACTTTATTTTCGAATGAATAAGGAGGGAAGAACCGTGCCACGTAAAGGACATATTCAGAAAAGAGACGTTTTAGCAGATCCTTTATACAATGACAAGGTAGTTACCAAGCTTATCAACAACATTATGTTAGATGGTAAGAAGAGTGTAGCTCAGAAGATTGTATACGGTGCATTTGCTATCGTTGAAGAAAAGAGCGGCAAGCCTGCTCTTGATACTTTCCAGGAAGCAATGAACAACATGATGCCTCTCTTGGAAGTAAAAGCCAGACGTATCGGCGGTGCTACATATCAGGTACCGATCGAAGTTAAACCCGAGAGACGTCAGGCATTAGCATTAAGATGGTTAACCATGTTTTCACGTAAGCGTGGAGAAAAGACAATGGAAGAACGTCTTGCTAACGAAATTCTTGATGCAGCTAACAATACAGGTTCAGCTGTAAAGAGAAAAGAAGATATGCACAAAATGGCAGAAGCAAACAAGGCTTTTGCTCACTATCGTTTCTAATTTCAGTAGGAGGAAAAAATATTGGCTGGAAGAGAATATCCGCTTGAGCGGACCCGTAATATTGGTATTATGGCTCATATCGATGCCGGTAAGACTACAACTACTGAACGTATTCTTTACTATACCGGAATTAACCACAAGATTGGTGATACACATGATGGTACTGCTACCATGGACTGGATGGAGCAGGAACAGGAAAGAGGTATCACAATCACATCCGCAGCTACAACTTGCCACTGGACTCTTCAGGAGAACTGCAAGCCTAAGGCTGGCGCATTAGAGCATCGTATCAACATCATTGACACACCCGGTCACGTAGACTTCACTGTTGAAGTTGAGCGTTCACTTCGTGTTCTTGATGGTGCTGTTGGTGTTTTCTGTGCTAAGGGTGGTGTTGAGCCTCAGTCTGAAAACGTATGGCGTCAGGCTGATACCTACAATGTACCTCGTATGGCATTCATCAATAAGATGGATATCTTAGGTGCAAACTTCTATGGTGCTGTTGAACAGATTAAGAACCGTCTTGGTAAAAATGCTATCTGCATTCAGTTACCTATCGGTAAAGAAGATGAATTCAAGGGAATCATAGACTTATTTGAAATGAAAGCTTACATCTACAATGATGATAAGGGTGATGACATTTCCGTTATCGATATCCCCGACGACATGAAGGATGAAGCAGAACTTTACCACACAGAGCTTATCGAAAAGTGTTGTGAACTTGATGACGACCTTATGATGAAGTATCTTGACGGTGAAGAAGTAACAAATGAAGAGCTTAAAGCAGCTTTAAGAAAGGGTACCTGCGAATGTACAGCAGTACCTGTATGCTGCGGTACAGCTTACAGAAACAAGGGTGTTCAGAAGCTTCTTGATGCAGTTATCGAGTATATGCCTTCACCCCTTGATATTCCCGCTATTAAGGGTGTTGACCTTGACGGTAACGAGGTTGAGAGACATTCATCTGATGATGAACCTTTCGCAGCTTTGGCATTCAAGATCATGGCTGACCCCTTCGTAGGAAAATTAGCATTCTTCCGTGTTTACTCCGGAACAATGAATGCAGGTTCTTACGTACTTAACTCATCAAAGGACAAAAAGGAACGTGTTGGCCGTATCCTTCAGATGCACGCTAACAAGAGAGCTGAACTTGACAAGGTTTACTCAGGAGATATCGCTGCAGCAGTAGGCTTCAAGTTTACATCAACAGGTGATTCAATCTGTGATGAACAGCATCCCGTAATCCTTGAGTCAATGGTATTCCCTGAACCCGTTATCGAGCTTGCTATCGAGCCTAAGACAAAGGCAGGCCAGGGCAAGTTAGGTGAAGCTTTAGCAAAGCTTGCTGAAGAAGATCCTACATTCAGAGCTCATACAGATCAGGAAACAGGCCAGACAATCATCGCAGGTATGGGTGAACTTCACCTTGAAATTATCGTAGACAGACTTCTTCGTGAATTTAAGGTAGAAGCTAACGTTGGTGCTCCTCAGGTTGCTTACAAGGAATGCATCACAAAGCCTGTTGAAGTTGATTCCAAGTACGCTAAGCAGTCCGGTGGTCGTGGTCAGTACGGTCACTGTAAAGTTAAATTCGAGCCTATGGACTTCAACTCAGAAGAAACATTCAAGTTTGAGTCCACAGTTGTCGGCGGTGCTATTCCGAAGGAATACATCCCTGCAGTTGGCGAAGGTATCGAAGAAGCTACAAAGGCAGGTATCCTTGGCGGATTCCCTGTACTTGGTGTATATGCTAACGTTTACGATGGTTCTTATCATGAAGTCGACTCTTCAGAAATGGCATTCCACATTGCAGGTTCACTTGCTATGAAGGAAGCTATGCAGAAGGGTGCTCCTCAGTTACTTGAGCCTATTATGAAGGTTGAAGTTACAATGCCTGAAGAGTACATGGGCGACGTTATCGGTGATATCAACTCACGTCGTGGACGTATCGAAGGTATGGATGACCTTGGCGGCGGTAAGATCGTTCGTGGTTATGTTCCGCTTGCTGAAATGTTCGGTTATTCAACAGACTTACGTTCTAAGACACAGGGTCGTGGTAACTACTCAATGTTCTTTGAGAAGTACGAGCCCGTTCCCAAGAACGTACAGGAGAAAGTTCTTGCTGCTAAGGCAAAATAAAGGACTTGAAAAGGTCGGCTGATTTTAATATAATTGAAATCAGTTGAGAAAAAATCAAAAAACTTACTTTAAAATTTAAGTTAATATTTAATGGAGGACTATTAAAATGGCAAAAGCTAAATTTGACAGATCTAAGCCCCACTGTAACATTGGTACCATCGGCCACGTTGACCATGGTAAAACAACTCTTACCGCAGCTATCACAAAGGTATTAGCTGAAAGAGTAGCAGGTAACGAAAAGGTTGACTTCGAAAACATCGATAAGGCTCCCGAAGAAAGAGAAAGAGGTATTACCATTTCTACAGCTCACGTTGAGTATTCAACTGAGAAGAGACACTATGCACACGTTGACTGCCCTGGCCATGCTGACTATGTAAAGAACATGATCACAGGTGCTGCTCAGATGGATGGTGCTATCCTCGTTGTTGCTGCTACTGATGGTGTTATGGCTCAGACAAAAGAGCACATCCTTCTTTCACGTCAGGTAGGTGTTCCTTACATCGTAGTATTCATGAACAAGTGTGATATGGTTGATGATGAAGAACTTCTTGAGTTGGTTGAGATGGAAATCACCGAGCAGCTTGAAGAATATGACTTCACAGATTGCCCTATTGTTTAGGGTTCCGCACTTCAGGCTCTTAATGATCCTGCAGGTCCTTGGGGAGACAAGATTATGGAACTTATGAATACAGTTGATTCATATATTCCTAATCCTCAGCGTGAGACAGATAAGCCTTTCC
>JAZLJG010000156.1:0-4184 GCA_045617745.1 Lachnospiraceae bacterium
TGAAACAACGGAGGTCACAAAAGGGATATAAAAAACTATTCAACAGAGTTTTCGGGAATGCTCAATTCGGATTGCTTTAAAATTTCTATTATAGTTTCATGCAACAGACTTGCACATTTCTCGTTCATTGGAAGGACGTTGCTCACTAAAGCAACAATCGCATTTGCGATATCATCCGGCGTTATTTCTTGGCGTGGCTTATCGGATAAAGCATTCTGAATTTCCTGTATGATCTCTGATGTAGCTACGGCGTTTGTTGACTCATGGTTTTGAATACTGTCCCTCACGTCACGAAGTATTTTCATAAAATCTTTGGTTATTTTTTCTATGTCGATTTCATGAGAACCGATTTTTTGAGAATTGAGCAAACGCAAATCCATGATAATCTCTGTTCTGAGAGAAGGGTCAGCAGCTTTAAGTTCTGAAAGAGGACCGGTAGCAAGAGTGATGATTTCATTTCTTCCTGCGATTCCATAGGCAATTGTGTCATCGAAATAATATCGAATCTGTGTACATAGTGCGGGAAATCTTTCGTGTTCCAAAAGTCTATTCAGGATATCCATATCAATGGTGCCGCTCATCATTTTTTTTACAGCTTTCTCTGATAGTTGTACTTGGGCAATGTCATAGTTCCTGGGTTCCTGAATCTTGGTCAGACCAAGCAGATAGTCTGTAGAAACATGAAAAAGCTGTGCCAGCGCAATCAGGATATCATTGTTGACATCGACAGTATTTCCGCTTTCTATTCTGCTTATCTGAGAAGATGAAACATGAATTCTGTCAGCAACTTCTTTCTGGCTTAATCCTCTGTCTTTACGCAATTCCGCAATTCTGTACCCAATGGTATTTTCATTTTCTTCATATTCCTGCTTCATTCAAAACACCTTCCTTCGGATTCTATTATATCCATAGCTATGCAATTTTGCAATTTTTAAGTCTATACTTTTTACATTTGCGGCTTTCGTGAAAAAACGAAGGTCGCTTTCTTTTTGCGATAAAGTAGACTCACGATCGATCGAATAACAAGATTATGGAGGCAAAAGATTTGAATATCTTTGAAAAAGTAAAAAATGAAATAACAGTCCGGCAGGCAGCCGAATTTTACGGATTGCAGATTTGCAGAGGAAATATGATCTGCTGTTTGTTCCATCCGGACCGGCATCCGAGCATGAAACTGAATGAAAATTACTATTACTGCTTTGGGTGCGGTGCGGCCGGAGATGTGATTGATTTAACGGCGGGAATCTTTGAAATTGGTAAGTATGAAGCGGTAAAGAAGCTTGCGGCTGATTTTGGAATCGGACCGGATAATCCACCTGCTGCAGGAGCAATGGCTAAACCAAAGGTTAACAGGGTCAGGGCATATAAGGAAGATGAAAACCATTGTTTCCGGGTACTCTGTGATTATCTGCATCTGCTTGAAAAATGGGAAAAGATTTATGCTCCCAAGACGCCGGAAGAAACATGGGATGAACATTTCGTAGAGGCATGTCAGATGAAAGACTATATCAGGTTCCTTTTGGACAGCTTAATTGAGGGAGACAAGGCTGTTCGGGAGGAAACCGTAAACAGGTTGATTGCAGACGGACTGATAACGGATCTGGAAAACATGCTTGAAAAGAAGAAGGAAGGGGGTGAGGCTGCATGAGTGAAAATGAAAAGGAGATTCTACCGGAATGGTTTGACGGCAAAAAGATAAACGAGGTCATGTTCTGCACGGAATTTATCCGGGATTTCCCAATGGTGACGATAAATGATTCGTTCTTTACGGTTGATGGGCGTGTTTCGGATGAAAATAGGCTGAAAAAGGAAATTTATAACAGAATCAAGCCGTATGTTACAAGCGGTATTGCCAAGCGGATAACGGGACTTCTGGATGTAATGAGGATGGAATGTTGTACAGAATCATTGCCTCTGCACCAGGACCGCATCAATGTAAAAAACGGCACTTACTTCCTTGATGGAACTTTTTCGGAGCGGAAGGATTTTTGCAGGAACCGTCTTCCGGTTGCTTACAATCCGGATGCACCGGTTCCCAAGACATGGCTTTGGTTTCTGTCGGAACTGTTAATGCCTGAGGATATTACGACATTACAGGAATTTATGGGGTACTGCTTTATTCCATCCACAAAAGGACAGAAGATGCTTCTTATTACCGGAAAAGGCGGTGAAGGGAAAAGCCGTATCGGGATTGTTCTTCGGGCTTTGCTCGGCTCAAATATGAGTACAGGCAACATAACCAAGGTCGAGACAAATTCATTTGCGCCGGCAGACCTGGAGCATATGCTTGTCATGGTCGATGATGACATGAAGATGGAAGCACTGCCGCAGACCAATACAATTAAGGGAATCATTACGGCGGAGCTTCCGATGGACCTTGAGAAAAAAGGAAGGCAGAGTTATCAGGGAAATCTGTATGTAAGGTTTCTGGCACTGAGTAACGGTACGCTTCAATCATTGTATGACAGGAGCATTGGATTCTTTCGCAGGCAGATCATTCTGACTTCAAAAGAAAAGGATCCGAACAGAATAGATGATCCGTTTCTTTCGGAAAAAATGTGTAGTGAGGCAGAAGGAATCTTTCTCTGGGCACTTGAAGGACTGCATCGGTTAATCGCAAATGATTACAGATTTACGATTAGCAAAGCCGCACAGGCAAATCTTGATTCAGCCGTATCGGAAGGAAACAATGTAATTGATTTCATGAATTCTGAAGGATATTTCACAATCGAAAACGGCTATGAAGTCTGTTCCAGAGATCTGTATTCGGTTTACCGGCAATGGTGTGAAGACAATGCACTAAGCGCCCTTACCCAGAAGAGTTTCTGCTCTTTCTTAAAACAGAATGAGAGACAGTATAAACTTACATATACAAACAAGGTTGATATCGGAAAAGGCAGGTTTGCCAGGGGATTTACCGGGATCAGAATTCTATGCAGACCATATTAAAAAATAAATACATCCGAAATATACGTGTACTATCCGTACCAAATGTACATGAAAAAACAACCGGTACACGAAGTACACATGGTACATGTGATTTCGGCTCAGTCAATAATAATATCGGAGGATTTATGAAAGCACAATACGGAATATTAAGATTTGCAAAATACAAAGGACCGGAAATCGGTAATATAGAAGCACATAATGAAAGGACAAAAGAACAGTATGCCAGTAATCCTGATGTTGATACAGAGCGAAGTAGGAATAATCTTCATCTGATATCACCCCGGCAGAAATACCGTGCCGTAGCTGAAAAACAGATAGCTGACGCCGGTTGCAGAACAAGGTCCGACAGCGTGAGGGTTGTGGAAGCACTTGTTACTGCCAGTCCGGAATTTTTCAAGAATAAAAAGCAGGCGGACATTAAGGAATATTTCACTTATGCACTGGATTTTATCAAAGAACGTCAGGCGGAGAAAACTATTATTTCTGCGGTTGTTCATATGGATGAGAAAACGCCGCATATGCATCTCTGTTTCGTGCCATTGACGGAGGACGGAAGACTTTCGGCAAAGGATATCGTCGGGAACCGTAAGAAGCTGACATGGTGGCAGGATGAATTTTGGAAGCATATGGTTAAAAAATATCCGGAATTGGAAAGAGGCGAAAGCGCGAGTGAGACAGGAAGAGAACATATTCCACCGAGGCTTTATAAGGAAGCGGTTCACCTGAATAATCTCAGGGATAATATAATGGAACTCCTTACTAAAACAAATATGCTGAATGCCAAATCACATGCGGCGGAGATTGGAAGACTGATGGATGAGTATATACCGGGCGTTGAGAAGATGAAAACGAAGCTTAAAAAATACGGAAATGAAAACAAAGCATTGAAGGAAGAAAAGGCAACTTTGGAGACTAAACTCAAGACTGCGGAAGAAGCCGGAAAAGAAAAAATTTCAACCCGCCTGAAATATGCTGAGATGGACAAGGAACTTCGGGAGCTTCAGGATATGCTTGATAATATTCCAGCGGAAATCGTGGATGCATACAGACGTCATAAAGAAGAAATTCGCGAAAACGAACGATAGGAATATTGGACAGGAGAACAGGCGATGAATAATGAACTGATGAATGACGAGGACTTCATCCGCTGTTCTACATTGATAGCAGAACTTTTGATGAAGTACAAACTGAAAGAGAATAAGGATAACGGGGAAGTCGGGATGCAGGAGGCATCC
>JAZLJG010000157.1:0-3157 GCA_045617745.1 Lachnospiraceae bacterium
CACCCGTGAACACCATTTTCTTTTTCTCCTTTCTAATATTAAAAATAATGGGAAATGCGATCTATGTAAAAAGCTTTTGCAGCTTGTACAAAGAAAATTGTTTTGTTGATCTTGCTTACAAAGCATAGTACGCACGGAACAGAATTTCGTTACAAAAATTTTTGACCACCTCATTTTTCAAAGTAAACTCTACTCCATGGTAGGATTTACTTTGAAAAACCGAAAAATAGAATTAAATTTGAAAAAATACTTTGTTAAAATTGTTGTGCGTTCCGGCTTAAGGAGGTGCCGGTATGGCAAACAATAAACATTTAACACTTAATGAACGCATTACTATACAGCATATGCTAGAAAATAAAGATTCTTTCAAAAGCATTGCCAAATTTCTTGACAAGGACCCCTGTACCATCTCGAAAGAGGTCAACTCTAAATCTGTTAGTGTCAGGAGCGGCGCCAAGGCCAATCATGCGCCGTATAATGAGTGCAGGAACAGGTATGCCTGCTCGATAAGTAAACTCTGTTCACCCTGCAGTCATGCCAGAAATCTGAAAAAATGCCGTGGCTGTAAAATATGCAATTTAAAGTGTCCCGACTTTGTAAAAGACGAATGTAAAAGGCTCCAGAAACCGCCTTATGTCTGCAATGGATGCGGAAATATAGCTTTCTGCACTCTTGAAAAAAAACTTTATCGGGCTGAGGTAGCTCACAACAAGTACAGGGAAGTTCTCTCCGAAGCAAGATCCGGAACACCTTTCTCTGAAGAGGAACTTGCTGAACTGGACCGCATGATTACCCCGCTTATTAAACAGAATCAGTCTCCTCATCATATATGTGTTTCCAACAGGGATTCCATCATGGTCAGTGAAAGCACCATATACCGTCTGATTGACTCTCAACTGATCTCTGCCAAAAACATTGACCTTCCAAGGAAAGTCCGTTACCGCCGCAGAAAGAAAACTGTTACGATGAAAGTGGATAAGGGCTGCCGTATCGGGAGATCCCGTTCATGCTTTGAAGAGTACATGTCTGACCATCCTGACACACCGATTGTCCAGATCGATTCGGTTGAGGGAAGGAAAGGAAGTAAGGTACTGCTGACCATTCATTTCGTCAAAGCAGAAATGATGCTCGCTTTCCTGAGGGATCACAACGACTCCAAATCTGTTACGGAAATCTTCAATATGTTGGCCCATGGTCTTGGACAGGATAAGTTCAAGGCCATTTTCCCTGTCATTCTGGCGGATAACGGAAGCGAGTTCTCCAACCCGCGGGCAATTGAATTTGACGGATACGGAGTCCGACGTTCGCATGTTTTTTTCTGTGATCCTCAGGCTTCCTGGCAGAAAGGATCCGCTGAACGCAATCATGAATTTATCCGCTGCTTCATCCCGAAGGGTGTCGATATGGCTTTGTATACTCAGGATGACATCAACATCATGATGAATCATATAAATTCATACAGCAGAGAAAGTTTGGGCAATAAGTGTCCTTATGACATGTTTAAGTTCATTTACGGCAACGATCTTCTTGATTTGCTTCATTGTGAAACTATCCCCACCCGGATGGTCACACTGAACAAGTCTGTTTTCAGTAAGGGGGCACACTATGAAATACCCTAAACACTCTTACGATTACGAAGTGAATATTGAATGCCTTCACGAAATAGAGAGCCTTATTCCGATGACTCTTGATGAACGTGCGAACTTACGTTCCTGGGCAAAATCCGGTCATTCTGTAGATTCCAATCCTTGGAATTACTGTGATGACAGCGGAGTCTTCCTAAACTATCTGCTTGCTTTCCGTATCCATTTCGGTTTCCCCTCCCACATATGGGATGTGTGGGATCAGGAATACTTTGTCCTGGAAGACAACGAACTCAAAGAAATTTAACTGATACTTTTGCATGCCGGAACGCAGTCTTTAGGAACTTAATACTGCTTTCACAGGGGGTTGCGTTTAATCTGAAAAATTTTTGAATCTATTCTCAACCTCCGCGTCAGCATGCCCGTTTTCTCTGCTGTGGATAGAATAATACACTATTTTGTACAAAAAAGATATGTACTTTAATTAAATCCCCATGTCATCACCATGGGAAAATGATGATTATGATTCGAAAATTAAACATAAAAAGGGTTTAAACCCCTCTTAATTACCACATTGCATGGACGTTGACGCTTGTCAAGGGCGCGAAGCGTGCATTTACCCTTGACAAGCGGAGCCGGCCATGCCACTGATTTGATATCTTCTGACTGCCGATTTGTGCATTCCTCTCCGAAAAAGCTCTCAAAACCTGCAGTTTCTTTGAAAAATCTGCAGTTACTTTGAAAATTGACCAGAAAATTGACCAGAAAATAAACTTTTTTGTGTTTTGGTTGACAAGAAGAGCCGCATGGCTGAAAATGCCGGGAAGAGGCCTTTGAGCAAAAAAACAGAAAACTGTTGCGAAATGACCGCCGGTCGTGTATTTTGTTACAGAGAAGAAAAAATGATTTTAATGATTGAGCCGGAAAGACATTATAAAAAAATAAGAAAGGAAGAAGCTAATCATGGATAACAACATTATTCTCAATGAGACAGATCTGGAGCAGGTCTTCGGCGGAGCGGAAGGCTCCTCCGGCCTGCGCTGCCCGGAGTGCGGCTTTATTATTCCCTGTACAATACAGGATATCCTAAACGCTAGTTCAATTGAGTGCCCGAACTGCCATCTTATCCTCCCCATTGACAGGGTGAACAGTGGAAAGGCAATTGACGCGTTGAGAAAAGTTCAGGAAGCACAGAATGCTATTGGAAACAACTGAAGCATTCTCATAACACCGGAATTCCTGACAAAAAACAGAGATGTGCCCGCATGTGAGCATATCTCTGTTTTTTCCGTGTTCTCCCGACAGAAATGCGCACATTGTATATACAGTGGAAAAACACAAAAAATTCCCCGGCTGCAGCTCTCATCACATGCAACCGGGGGTTAAAAATCAATATACAATTTCATTAATTCCTTTTCAGATTAATTTCAGTAGAAAGAGTCATCGCTCAGAAGAAGAGTGACATGAGCATATCTGTCAGGCTCATCGTGCGGGGTTCGCAGCAACCCATGAAAACCATTTTCTTTTCTCCTTTCGTCAGTTTGATTTGTTCAGATCTTCAATATTCACAATTT
>JAZLJG010000158.1:0-1252 GCA_045617745.1 Lachnospiraceae bacterium
TCACGGTAATTGAATGAGTTAAGAAAAAATGAACAACAGAGTAGACGACGTTATGTCAACTGAGTATAATACCTGTATGAGACAAAGAAGGGAGCATACAGGAAATGAAAAAGCTTGGATTACTGGAAGTGTTAGAGGGAATAGACGATACGCGAAGAAACAGGAGCGTCATCTATCCTTTGGAGGAAGTGCTTTTTATCATGTTGGTAGCTGTTCTTTGCGGAGCTACATCCTATGTTAAGGTCGAAATGTTCGGGAAAAGCAAGGAAAGCTGGTTTAAGAAGTATCTGAAGCTGGAATATGGTATTCCTGATGCCTGTACATTCAGAAATGTCATAAAAGAAATAGATACTGCTAGATTGCATGAGGTCTTTTGCGATTGGATGCGTTCTGTTATTTCAAACGTCGGCGGCGTAGTTGCCATAGATGGGAAACAGGCACGGCGTACAAAAGACAGCGAAAGTCGTCCGCTTCATGTTGTAAGTGCTTTTTCCAGCGAAGCACATCTGGTATTGGGTCAGCTTGCCTGCGAAGAAAAGAGTAATGAGATCACGGCAATCCCAAAGTTGTTGGAAATGCTTGAAATTAAAGGTTGTATAGTCACTATAGACGCAATGGGTACGCAGACAGAAATTGCACGGAAAATCGTTGAACGTGGCGCCGATTACATTTTGGCACTCAAGTCTAACCAGCCCGCGCTGTATGAGGATGTGCGGCTTTACATGGAGGACTACATCCAAACAAAAGATATACGAAAAACATCTTTTTACCATAAAACGGTAGATAAAGACCATGGCAGAATTGAAACAAGGGAATGTTACATCTGTGAAGATATCGGATGGTTGAGTTCGAGGGATAAGTGGGCAAATCTCAGCGGAATTGGTGTTATTATAAACAAAACAGAGCAATCCGGCGTTCTCAGTGTCCAGGAAAACTACTTCATATATAGCTGCAATGGACTTACTGCTGAACAGATCATGCGTTCCAAGCGTGAGCACTGGGCGATAGAAAACGGTCTCCATTGGGTTTTGGATATGCAGTTTCGAGAAGACGAGAGCCGTGCCAGACGAGACAATTCCGCGGAAAACCTTAATGTTTTACGGCACATGGCTTATAACATCCTCAAATCTGACTCTTCCGTAAAGGGTAGTTTTTCTGATAAACAGTTTCGATGTATTCTGGATGATTCTTACCTCGACCGTATCTTATTTTCCTTCTGTTCATAATTTGTTTACTCGTTCAATTACCGTGT
>JAZLJG010000159.1:0-1809 GCA_045617745.1 Lachnospiraceae bacterium
CCTGACGGATACTCTTGCTTTACCCATCTGATCCTTAACCTTCTTCGTCAGTTCCCTGGTCTTTTCTATGGCAGCTATCACCTTGTTCATCACCTTTTTGATGATTGGAAGGGTTCTTTCGGGATTTGGAATCTCCACATAAGTTTTTCCGGTCTTACTTTTGATCGGATTATCCAGCGCCTTTGCAAAGTTTTTTATGTCATCGTAGCCCTCAGGAGCAATCCCCATATCTTTAAGATCATCCCGCAAGCCCTGTACTATCGGAAGTTCCTTCTCTTCAAGTTCCTCGAGCCACTTTTCCGTATCTGCTTCCGTTTCCTGCCGTACTTCCTTAATACTTTCTATATCTGCCTGTACCTGTTTCTGCTGTTCCTTTACTTCAGAAATGGTACGTTCCGCTGCTTCTTTAACCGCCTGTGCCTGCCTCGTTGCATCGGCCGCTTCCTCAATAGCCGTTTGCGCTTTGAGTTCTGCAATGGTACGGTTACCTCCGATGGTTGTTCCGTTCAGTACCGGATACAGGTTCTTTTCTGAATGGGTATCAAGGAACTTTTGAAGCTCGGGATGAAACACCGACATCTCAATCTTATCAATCAGTTCCTTTGCACATACCTTCACCCTCGGAGGTTTATCAGGGTTCTTTGCATTCCACTTTTTGTCCTCTATCACCGGTACAAAGAGGAAATGCATATGGGGAGTTGTTTCATCCATATGTACATATGCAGATATCACATTTTCCTCCCCGTACCTTTCGGTAAGAAACAAATACACCAGCTCAAAGAACCGTTTGGTCTCTTCGCCGGTGTATTGCACTTCCCTAAGTTTCGGTACAGTATCCTCGGTGATCGTACCGTCCTTATGTTTGGTTATCTTCTGTTCATAAACGATGTTCCCAAGATCATCAAGTACAGGTACATGAGTCGGAAGTGTAACGCACCATCCGCCATACACATTCACATCCGCTCTGTTAAGGCACTTGACATTAGGGTCCGAAAGTCGCGCTTCAAGACGTTCCCTTTGTTCCCCGCTGTTAGGACACATGTTGTAATTAAGATGTGTTCTTGCCGGATCGATACGCTGGTTCCCCAAAGTGATATAGTTGCCGTTTTCGTCTTTTTTTCTTTCGCAGTGGGCGAATAGCCCGTAATCACCGCGAGTGAATTTTTCAAAGTTGGCCATAGCCGTCACTCCTTTTTCCAAATTTCTTTTTTGGTATAGGCAAGCTATACCAAAATTTCATTTTGGTAGCTTGCTCATGGCTGCGCCCCGAGACCCTGCGGTCGCCTGATGCCGGGCATCAGGCTCCTTTAAAGCCCCGCCCGATGATAAATGTCGCGTGTCCCCGGTGTACACCCCACCCCGCCCGCTCATTTATCATCCTCAGCCGTTCCGTCTGCCGGTACATTCTGTTCTGAAAAAGCTCCCGCTTTCTCAGGAACAGTCCGTACCTTCACGGCGGTGCTTTGCTTGCCCGATGATGCAAATGCTCCGTTTTCCTCCTTCGCCTTTGCAAGTACTTCATCGAGCTTCGCAAGATCCGGTTCGTCACCGAGAAACTTACGCACTACTTCGGCAATCTTCCGATTGTCCTTCTCTAGTGCGCGTTCGTATTTCTCGGTGATCCGCTCCAGATCCTTCTTAAGTTCCTTCGTGCTTTTTTCTGCTCTTGGCATTTCTTTTCTCCTTTCCATCCATCGAATCCATCAGTCATTTTGTACCGGCTTACGGTAAAGATGTCAGCCGGTTACCGCACAGTTACATATCGCTTTTACATCGTCACGGTTGCGAAGATCGTTCCCTTCATTGAGC
>JAZLJG010000160.1:0-2843 GCA_045617745.1 Lachnospiraceae bacterium
CTTAGTGATATCTCCAGAAGGATGCTCACCAAAATTTGCCTCATATGTTTTACAAGCATCTTCGTCAAATTCGGATGAAAAAACACAATGTCCACCGGCATCCTCAAATCCCAATCTGATTCCTCCTATTCCTGCGAACAAATCGATAAATCTAAAGTCATCCCACTTCACTGTACTATCCTCTTTCTTTTTTTCTTTTATTAAATCATATCTACTGTCCATTTTTCCGGACTTGAGTAATCGAAAGATAAAGATAAATTATTCTTCATTTGAAAACTCCACTATTTCTCCGATTTCACAACCTAACACTTCACAAATTTTCGACAAGGTTTCCAACGAAACTGACTCGTTTCTACCCATCTTAGCAATAGCATTTGTGCTTATTTTAGCTGCTTCTCTAAGGGTGGTCTTATTCATATTTTTGTCAATCAACATTTTCCATAATTTGTTATAACTTACTTTCACTGATATGCCCTCAAAAAATAACAACGATACAATAATAAATATAGCGCTATCTCGTTTATATATCAAACTTTTCTTGATATACATCAAGATTATTTATCGATGCTATTTATCTTTTTCATCTGCTCCCTTGCCTGCTCTCTCTTAGCCTCTGTTATCTTTCTCGGCTTACGGTAACTAACGTGAGATTTTGGCATCTCATAGCACTTCTCCATATCTGATTCACTAACGCACCGGTATATATCAGGAAACTCGGTAACTAACGCATCAAGTTTTCTCATAACGGCTCTGTCACGGGTATATACGGTGGCAATCTTTTCACCGGCATTAAAGTTGATATTCGTTTCCTGCTCAAAACGTGATAATCGCGTCATATCTGTTCTGCTCCTTTGTCTGAATTGCCTCGCGCGCGCGCATTTACGTTCTGCCTGAGGGCAGAACGGATGGGATAGGATGGATGGATTGATTGAATGAAAGAATAAAAAGAAAAGGGTATATCTTTTTTATCTTTTCTTTGGTTCTTTCTTTTCGTTTTTTTCTCAGGGGAAAGAGAAAAAGGAAAGAAGGAAAGAAAGGAAGGCAGGAAAGGGAAGTCCGCTCCGTAGAATTCTTGACTTCTAAAAAATAGAATTCATATCCCCGCTTTCCGGAACGAGAAAAGGAAGGATCAGATTCATCTGCTCCTTCCCTCTCGTGGGCTGCCTTTATCATCCGTTTTAAGATTTTTTCATACAGTAGTTATCGTGTGAATTACAGTCCGATTCTCTCCTATGGTAATTTATTCATCCGTCCATCCGTGAAAGTAAATCTCACGGTAATTACCGTAATAAAATAACAATCACTCTGCCATGAGAAGCTGTTCTTCCTTGCGAGCCTTGTTTTTCTCTCTCCATGCTTCCCTGCGCACCCTCAGGTATTCTTCCTTCTTTGCAACCGCCTCAGGGATTCCTGCGGCAGCCTGCTCATACAAATTATGTCTGTTTCTGCGAGCTGCATCACGGAAGTCTTTACGATGTTCTGCCAACTCCTGAATAGCTGACCCATCACCGTTCTCCGCACGATTCTTCAAAGCATCAAGTTTAGCCTTTCTCTTTTCGGAATGCCTGCGGTTATATTCCTTCCTGCGTTCCTCCATCATTTTTGCATATTCAGGGTCAACCGCCATCCGGGCTTCTTCTTTCTCCTTTTTCCTTGCACGGGATTCAGCCTCTTTTGCCCTCAATGCCTTAAGTTCTTCCATAGCTTCGGGGTCTGTCTTGGCCCGTGCCACAAGCTCTGAACGTTTCTCTTTCTGCTTTCTGTTGGCACGTTCCATCCTTCTGCGCTCCTGCTCCTGCACTTTGCGAATACGTTCCTGCTCTTTAGCTTCCTGCTTGGCAATGTATTCAGGGTCCGCATTCCGTCTCTCACGAAGCTTTGCGTTTGCCTTAGCCGACGCTTTTCTCTTAATCTCTCTCCTACGGTTCAGCTCAGCAATAGCCTCTTGGTCACCGTTTTCTGCATCTATTCTAAGCTGTTCCATAATCTCAGTCTGTCTTGCGTGTGACCGCTTGGTCTTTTCAAGCAACCGCTGCTCATGCTCTGCATCGATTCTGGCTCTGCGTTCTTCTTCGCTGATTTCTTCCGTTTCGGGAACATACTCGCCGAGGAAATTAAAATAAATATCAACCTTCTGCTGACGGTATATTGTTCTTCCGCCGGTAACAGTGTGGACCTCAATCCTATCTATGAATTCAAAAAGCATCTCGTCAGTTACCGTGGAAATGTCAGTGTACTTCTTTACTATGGATATAAATCTCCTTGGATTCACCTTGTCCGGTTTTTCCTCGGTAATTACCGTGCCGATTTCCTTTATTTTCTGTTCTAAGACTGATACTTCCGCATCGTACTGACTGCTCAGTACAGAAAACTGTCTGTCACTGATTTTACCGCTGTAATTGTCCTCATAGAGTCTTTTGAGCATTGCATCAAGTTCCTCTATCCTGCGGTTGGCATTTTCAAGTTCCTTTTTCCCTGCATCCTCAGATTCCGTCTGCAATTCGCTGCATCTCTGCTTCACTTCCTCGATAAAGGCTTCCTCATCATCAAGCACATGAGCCGATATTCTCCGGATTGCTTCAAGAATTATCTCTTCCAAAGCATCCACACTGATATAGTGTGACTCACACTCTTCATACATATTTCTGTACCGGGAACATTGGTAAGCGTAGATAAAGCTGCCATCCTTTTTTCTGTTTGTAGCAAGGCTCATTCTCTTTTTACAGTCAGCGCAAAAAATATATCCGCTCAGTCTGTTCTTATGGGTCATGGATGGGCTTTTCTTGTTTGATAACCGTCTTTTCTTCTGCGCTCTGTCCCATATTTCCTGCGTGACGATCGGC
>JAZLJG010000161.1:0-1238 GCA_045617745.1 Lachnospiraceae bacterium
AAATCCATGCCCGCAAGTATTTCCCTTATTTCAAACATTTTGTCCTTGTTACCGGTTGCGAAAATTACGTTCACTGTATCACCTCATCCAGAGCGTCTATAATGCCCTGTGCTATTTTTTCTATGTAAGCACCCTTTTCCAAAAGAGCCGCTTCCTCCTTGTTGGACAAAAATCCTGCATACAAATAGGTAGCCGGCATGTTGAGAACCTTCAAAGGAAGTTCCTGTTCTCCCGCCTCAAAAAGCCCAAGCGCCCTGTTTTGGGTATTAATGGCCACATTTCTCAAAACCTTGTCCGCAAACTCAACGTTCTCAAGACCGTTATGATAGTAGGTTCCGTTGTAGCAGGCCGATAAACCGAATTTGTTCACATCCTCCACATCGCCGGAAAGATGAATACTGATAAAATAGTCAGGATTAAGAATTTCGACAGACTTTATTCTTTCTTCCGTAGTCATGCTTTCATCAGCACTTCTTGTAAGAAGAACGGTATACGCCCTGTCCTTTGAAAGGTCCCTTACCTTCTTTGCTATCATAAGGCAGACATCCTTCTCGCAAAGTTCCCCTGCCTTTACACCGCTGTGCTCACCGCCGTGTCCGGAATCCAGCACCACAAGCGGACGTCTTGCTTCACTTATGGGAGTCAGTACAAGCTCCATTGTGGAATTCTCATACTCCACACTGCAAAGACAGCTTTCACTAAGTTTAAAAGAAACCGTGGTGTTTTCCCCATCAAAGCTTCCCGAAGCTTCTTCTATGTAGTCATAACAGCCCTTTGGCGGATTCGAAAGGAAATAACTTTCCCTTGTATTCTTTAAAGTTACACTTATTCTCGGAATGTCATATCTTACGGAAACTTCCACATCAGAAGCGTCCATTCCCGCAGGAATCATGATATCAAGGGAATCTGCCCGCTGATCCTTAAGGTTTTTAGTATCTATGGTCCAGTTTGTGGCTTTTATTTCCTCTGCAGGCTTGCTTTCTTTTGCCTCAACCTCTTCCGTTTGTTCCTCGTCATTTACAATAATCGTTTTTCCGGAAGCGTATGCCAAACAAATGTACAAAGAAAAGACTGCGACGAAGGCCGTCACAATCAATGTAACCCTCATGAACTTTTTTCTGGTGTCAAAACTGGAATCGGGCATTATTTCTTACCGGGCTTCTTTCCCATAAAGGAATAAAAATAGGTCTTCATCATTCCGTTATAGATTTTTCTGTTCTTGTCCGCCTTACGCTTCA
>JAZLJG010000162.1:0-2516 GCA_045617745.1 Lachnospiraceae bacterium
GGTAGTGTCAAAAGACACCCCTTTTTTTCTATATATTTCTTTTATTTCAAAGGGGTTTGCACAAAAAAAAGTGACTACCCCCTAAATAACCAGTATAATTGAATCTGCGACAAAACAATCATCCGTATAGAAAGGTAATCACCTATGGACATTATAATGTATCTGATTCAATTAATTCAATACCAATATAAAGTTATTGGTCAACTTTTAAATTTCATCTGTAGATATATCCCTTTAAAGCAGTGGGCTTTCGATGATTCACATTCTCCAAAGTACCAAAAATTCAAGATTGATAAGCTTCCAAAAATCATATCCTACAAACAAGAATGGGATTGGAAGGATCTTATCCCTTACTACCAGCAACGTTATGGTAAAACCATCAAACCAGTATTCCGTCATGGCGAATGCAATGTCCCTGAGAACTGTCGTTGTTTCTCTTGCAATGCCCCTTTCCAATACCTCATGTGGAACGATGGCAAGAAACAATCACAGCTCTTATGCAAAGTATGTCAATCTAGATTTAAGCCTAGCTCAGAAAGTAGATTCACTAAAACTCATGTCTTAAAGTGCCCTCACTGCAACCATACCTTAGTTCACAAAAAGGATCGTAAACACTTTGTTGTACATAAGTGTGTTAATCTCAAATGCCCCTACTACCTTCACAATCTTAAGAAGGTTGATAAGTCCGATTGCAAGGAAAACAAATATAAATATAAGCTCCACTACATCTACCGCGAATTCCAGATAGATTTCTTTAAGATGGACTTAAACAGCTTACCTAAAAATGCCTCTTCCCTTAAGTTCTCCAAGTTTGATCAAAATGTCATGGGACTCTGTCTTTCCTACAAAGTCAATCTTGGATTATCACTTCGTAAAACAGCCCATGCATTACACGAAATTCATGGTATTAAAATCTCACACCAGCAGGTAGCCAACTATCTTAAAACAGCTGCTGTATGCGTAAAACCTTTTGTTGATAATTATGATTATCAAGTAGGTTCAGTCTTCACCGCTGATGAGACCTACATAAAAATCCGTGGAATCAAAGGCTATATCTGGTTCATTATGGATGCTGCCAAGCGCTCCATCATCGGCTATCAGATATCCGATAATCGTGGCGTTGGTCCCTGTATCATGTCAATGCGTATGGCTTTCAAACACTTGAAAGAGCTACCTAAAAACTTCAAGTTTATTGCTGATGGATACAGTGCATATCCTCTCGCTGCACAACAATTCTTCGTCCAATCCAAAGGCAAAATAAACTTTGATATCACTCAGGTTATTGGACTTACCAACGACGATGCTGTATCTAAAAAGTTCCGCCCTTATAAGCAGATGATTGAAAGACTCAATCGAACTTATAAACAGTCTTACAGACCATCCAACGGATTTGACAACATCGACGGTGCCAACTATGACCTTGCCCTATGGGTTGCCTACTACAACTTCCTTCGCCCACATGAACATGCAGACTTCAAAGCTTTAAACAAAGTAGACTTCCTCGAAGGAGCATCTAACATGCCCGGTAAATGGCAACTTCTAATCTTTCTAGGGCAACAGCAAATCTTAAAAATGCAAGCCGAAGGCTCTAAGTGTTCTTAGATTCTGAGCTCGAGGTAATAAACAGCCACCGCGCAAGCGGCATGCCCTTGATGGCTCATAAAAGAACTGCTACACTGCTGTAAGTGACGGAAGAAGAACTAACTGTTCTCATCATCTTCGCCGTCGGTAACGACCTTCCAGCAGTTCTTGTTGTGCTGTCAAGGGTGGCATCAAGCTACCACAACCTAAAATATCTACAGTTTTCAAGGTACGAAAGTGCCTTTTTTCTTACTCACGTTTTTTCATACGTCAGTTGACACTATCCGGCTCTTCGATACCCGAGCGGCTCCATCTCATTTTCATTCATTATACACCTCTGCTTGTGCCTTGCCAATCCCCCCGAAACCTTCCTAAAAAGTCTGCATTTTACGCCGGAAACCCCCGTACGGAAAATGCATAAAAAAACAAACAAGCCGCGTAAAAATGCGAACGGGCAAATCTTGCCAATATTTTGCGTGTCTTATATAATACACAGGAAGTCTGATACAGACGTAAAACAGCAATAATCGAGATCCTCTCTTAAAGAGCGACAGACTCGGGAACTGCCGACGGAGCAGAGCCTGAGTCTGTTTTTCTTTTCCTTCTTTTCTCCCGGGAAAATACATAGTATGATATACAAAAGCAGATTACTCTTTGCATGCAACGGGGGTGCCTACGGATTTGACGTATTTCTGCTTATCGAGCCCGACGAGGAATGGGTAGAGAAGATTCTAAAGATGGCCGACACAATCTGCAAGCGCCGGCAATTGCAGACAAAATAAAGTCCTTTCTCCAAAAATGGGGCTGTGAAATAACCCCATGAACAAAAAGAGGCTATCTGGGCGAACCCAGGTAGCCTTTTTTGTGTTATAATAGTCTTACCAATGAACCACATAACACGAAATTATTCTAACCCAAAACAGGGATTTTTACCA
>JAZLJG010000163.1:0-4143 GCA_045617745.1 Lachnospiraceae bacterium
AATTTGCCTATTTTTTATATTTTAGGCATTTCTGCTTTGATTATCAAAAAAGCCACCCTATCATGCTAAGTATTTAGCAGATAAGATGGCCTTATTCATATTTCCGGGATGGTCCATATTCTCCTCGCACTAAAAGGTGTAAACGAGGTGTAGACTAATCATTAAATCGTTTCAAAGCATTGTGATTTTACTGCATTTTCACACCACTGTATGCAAAGTGCCCCAGCAAACGAACAAAACTTTTATCATTTCTATCCAAAATCTTCATTTCAAACCCTCTTAATTAATAAGATTTCCATTTTCATGATTAATGCACCAATTCTACGAATTAGAATTTGTCTACTTCTTCTGTTCTTCTTTTTTTATAGCTTTTTCTTGTTTCTTCTCTTCTTTTTTCTCTTTAATACGCTCCTTTATCTTAAAAATTAATTCTAATGCCATTTGATTCGCTATCTGTCCCATTATTTTTTACCTCCACAACTTATAATTTGCTACCGTTTCCTGATCATCAAGAATCCTTTGACAATCAGCACCGAAAAGCAAATGATTCCTGCATATGGCTGTCTGGTGAGAATAAACACTGTAGCACAAATAACCATCATTATCATCCCGGTAACGATTCTATGTCTGCCCCAAATAGGCTTATCCATACCGCTTATGACCACTCCGAAAATCCCATTTAGTACAGTCATAATAATCAGACCTAAAAACAAATACTTGATCCATTGCTGAATCCTTGTAAGTGACAGAAGTGATACTGCGGATGGAGAACTTGTGCCGTTTCCAAATACCGGAATAAACAATAGCAGTCCAACAAATACATCTAAAAGGCTGCAAATAAGTGCGATGAGTTTATGTAAGGAACTTTCTTTATCATCTTTTGCTGCAACCATGATTTCCTCGGGACATATCAGTTCATCAATTGTCACGGAGAAAAACCTTGATATTTCTTTCAGGGAATCGATGCTTGGATACCCTCTTCCGGATTCCCATTTTGAAATAGCTGTTCTGGATACATAAAGAGATTGTGCAAGTTCCTCCTGTGTAATCCCCTTTGTTTTCCTCAGTTCTTGTAGTTTTTCATGAAACTCCATTCGACACCTCCAGACTCTGTTCGGATTTTCTTTGCTCCACAAATCCGACTGAGAACTGATACAGTTTAAACAGGCCAGTGCTGAGCAGTACCGAACCAATGATATCTGTACACCAGTGAACCCCGGAAAGCAATCTGCCGATCATCATAACCGCTGAAAATGCTGTTACAAACATATTGACTGTGTTTCGAAGTGCAACATTTCTGCTTCTCCGGGCCATTTGAAATTTCAAGCTTGGCATAACACTTAACACCAGAAGTGTTGTGGATGACGGATAGGAAGCCTCCATCAATCCATCAATAAGTATGGGGCGATAATTGATTGGAACCATCTCAAAGGTCAAATATGCAATCATAACGATCACATAATAGAAGCCTAAGAGAACAATATCCTTATCAACCTTGAACAAACTTTTGCGTTTTACAAGCTGAACCAGTCCAACAATGCCAAACAACAAGCATATAAAAATCGGAACAAGGCCAAGCCAGTCTGTGATGATGTAGACTGTCAGATGTACACCGGTCAATCTATGAAACCATATGTTGATGGCTGCTAATCCAATGGTTGTTCCGTTTACGCCTGCAGGCTGTACATCTACCGTCTGAATAAGGATCGTCCATGCTGCAAAAGCAAGCAGCGAGCTGATGCCTGTACATAATACTTTTTTGTTGTTTTTCATATTTCATTCATCCTTTCGCATTTATCATCGGAGATCACTACGAAAGTAACAAATGAATCTCAATATCACAAGAAACGTTCTGTCACATAGCGTGATACGAATCGTATCACAAAAAAACCAGGGTTTATGCCGTTAAAATATAATTGAACTAAGTCGCTGCGCGTCGGCCTGCCAAGGCTGTGGCGCAGTTTTTATTTTTGAAAAAGGCAGTGACAAGACTCTCCCAAAGGATTATCGTTTAAGTGCGACCAAAAACATAATACTTAGCACGGGTTTCCTCTTGTTACTGCCATATGAAAAGATTACCATTGCATCATCTTCATATCAAGATGATTTATAAAAATCGTGAACCTCCATGAAGGTAGTGAGTAACCTATTTACTACTATCATCTCGGTTTCTTGAAACTTCCTTATACCCGAATTTTTCATATAAATGCTGGTTACCAATACTGAAAATCGGTGTACATAGTCTCCATTTTTCAATGTCAGGATACATTTTCTCTGTCATGCACAATACTTTATATCCGAATCCTCTACCCTGGTAAATCGGATCAATAACAAAATCATCAAAATTTATGCATTTATCCCCATGTCGGGTAAGAAAAAAGGCACCAATTATTTTGTTTCCCAGTAGCACCTTGTATGCTATACAATTTTCAATAATTGATAATTCAGATTCAACACTGTCATATCCGGGCGGTCCACCATCTCTTCCCAAATATGTATTTATCTCCTTGTTGAAGGCTAATGTTTTAATCCGGGTAATCTCGCTTGCATCTTCAAGATGCGCCCTCATTATTTCAACCATATTAACTCCCGCAGGCTATTCGTGTGACTATTTTCACGGCTTCCAGCGCATCGTTTGAAATAAAGTCTGCCTCATACGCATTCCATGTGTACCTATACTCGCCAAGACTACCTTTTCCGCCACCGGTCATCACAAGAATCCCTTTACATCCTGCTCTCTTTGCCATAACAATCTCATTTTTTCCAATGTCGCCAATGACATAGCATTCACTGATGATGAGACTGTATCTTTCTGCACAATAATGTATCAAAAACAATGCGATTTGCCTCGCGAATGAAAACATCCCGAGCAAGAAGACCTTTCCCGATAAGGCTCTGGTTAGTAATAATTATATTCAAAAATCCGTTTTCCTTGACTGTTTGCAAAGCTTCCCTTGCGAAAGAATACGGAGCAAATCGCACAATATCTTCCGTAGCTTCTCCGCCAAGTGTTCCTTGCAAATCCCAAAATATTGCCTTGATATTACTTGTTTTCTTATCCATTTTTCAATCACACTTCTACAGCTCAATTAGATATACATCAGCCATTTCTCCTTCGTACTCAAAGCTCCTTTGAAGCTTCCCACCGTTTTTAAGAATAGTTTTCACCGAGGGTTCATTCTTGCGCTCAACCGAAAGCTGTAAAGCAGAAAGACCCGCTTCCTTTGCAATTTGCTTAATTTTGGAAAGAATCTCGGTAGCATAGCCCTTTCTTCTTTCAGTAGGACGTACGCTATATCCGGCATGCCCAAAATCAACCAAAAAACCCTTAAGCTCGTGTCTTAAATCAACAATTCCAATTATTTTTCCTGCATCATCCACTGCAAAGAAGGTATCTGTTAAAACCCAGTCAGGATTTACTTTATCGGGATTTGCATTGTTCAAGACTGAGTTTAGCCAATTGTCATATGAATCCATATTGTCGAGCATTTCGCTTCCGTTAATTACATTCTCCCCATGTTCAAAAAACTCTTTCTTAAATTCCAAAGCATTTTCCTTGTGTTTCAATGTTGGTCTTACTAAATTAATACTCATTTGTCATTCCTCCTGTTATATTCATCTTTTCCATTAAATCTAAAAATATTCAAGAATCTCCATCGGATTTTGCACTCCGATAAACTCACTTAATCTTCCTACCGGTTGTCTTGAATTCTCCTTTAAGTACCATAATGCCTGAACAGGGAGCATATTCATTCTTTGGGCAACTTCAAGTTCCTTGCTTCCTCCGTCACCGCAATAAAGACAATCCTCCGGGCTGATTTCAAGTTGTTCAATGCATAATTCAAAAATACGTTGATCCGGTTTCTTTATCCCAAGCTCGCAAGACATACACACAACATCAAAATATTGAAATAGTATACTATTACGTATTGCATCTCTTTCTTCATTAAAGCAGTTGGTTATAAGGCCTATTTTGATATTTTTATCCTTTAGTCCCTGTAGCATAGGGATAATATCCGGATGCATATGTTCAAATGCTTCCACTTTTGAAGCAATTCTCTTTTTAACCAGATTCTGATGCAACTCTACATTATATCGGTTGTTCACCCTCAGGACTTGTTCGAGCACTTCTTCAAGCGTCTT
>JAZLJG010000164.1:0-1335 GCA_045617745.1 Lachnospiraceae bacterium
CCTGGATGTGAAATTCTCTCTGATGAATTCCCTGGCAATCCTGACATTCTCATCAAAATCAAGTTCGTTCTGAAGAGCAAAATCAAAAGAGTAGGCAAGCTGTGCCTTCGGATTTTTCTCAGCTGCCTCAACAGCGTTCCAAAGCTTCTCTCTGTCCCGGTATTCCTCCGGAACATGCTCCGGTAAAATGATTTCTGTAAGAAGAACTCCGCCTTTTCTTGTGTAATCCGGGTCCTCTCCGTAGTAATAATCATGAAGCTTCTCACCGGAACGGTAGGCTGCAGCCGAAACTGCAGTCTGACCTTTACTTCTGGAAATTCTGTCAACATGAAAATGATAAAGTGCCATTAGTCATCCTCCTTTCCGTCAATTGGTCTGTATGAAAAATTCTTTCCGTAATCTCTGACTCCCGGAATTTCCAACAGACCCTGCATGAACTGAACAAACTCAGCTTTCCCTGTGTCCTTGATTGCCGGAAACAGTGACTCAACGTGTGCTCCTTCAAAGCAAAGGATATGGGTTCTTGCCTTTCTCTGCTTCTTCGATTCGGATTCTTCACGGTTTGCCTGCCGCTGGAGCTGATGCTTTAGCTGCTCTGCCTTCAGCTCCTCGCTCAAGAGTTTTGTAATGTACTCCCGCCGTTCTTTGTCCAGTGAATTAATCCTTTCTGCAATCTCCTCGACCGTCATTCCGCTTTCTTTTGTTACTTTTACGTTTTCTTCTGCCATCTCGTTTTCCTCCTTTTGAATTTTGGGCAAAAAGAAAAGCACCCTGTGTTTCCACAAGATGCTTTGGGTTCAGCTCCTTTCCCGGAGCCTGGTTATAAAGTTGCAATAGCTTTCGCTGATTATATTAATAGCACAAGTCGCCATGGCTTAATACGGACCGGTAGTCCATATTTTCAAAGCGACCTCTGCCATAAATGAAAAAGAGCCGGGGATTTTTTCCTCGACTCTTCACATTTCACTATTCAATTTTTTCTGATTTGCTCTGATTATAATAATATCACGTGTCACCCACCAAAGTAAAGGACAACAGCGGCTAATTTAGGGCTCATCGTGGCTAATCCGGAGCTCATTATGGCTCATTTGGGTCCACAAAATTCATAAGGAGCCGGATTTTCATTTTCCGACTCCTCACATTTTACATTTTAACACGTACAAAAATATGTAAATCTACAAACGGTCTACATTTGGTCTACATCACCGGTAAATTTCCAAGTGTCTCCGTTCCTCACCATCTCTTCGATTATAATCATATCTTCCTTTATTTTGAAAAGCAAGGTGAACTTAGGAGTCACCAAGGGTTCAGCAAGAGTTCATAAAGGAGTCACCG
>JAZLJG010000165.1:0-1206 GCA_045617745.1 Lachnospiraceae bacterium
TCCGCTACTATGAAGTGGAGAACAGAGAATGAGAATGTTGATTTTGCTCAGTATTCTGATGAATTCTTCCTTGAATGGGCTCCTGAAGAAACCAGATTATTCGTTCTTTGCGAGCCGATCAATGATATGTCCGCTTTAAGAAACAATCTTTACAATATTAAGCCCGGTGAAGACAACACAATAGAATGTGACCTGAGTGCATATTTTGGCGGGCTTGCAACGGGCTGCTACAGAGTTGTTAAAGTTCTTGATGTTGATTACAAGGATGGAACAACAGAAAGGATGGTTGTTTCCTTTGAATTTGAGATAAATTAATCGAACAGATAAGTTTTGGTGGCTGCTATGGAAAATACGGATGCTTCCGGTTTTGTACTGCTTTCCGATGTAATTCCGGATGCTATACTGGATATAAGATATTACACTACCTTCAATTTTACCGGAGAGAGAGTTGACGGATATGAGGAGCCTGTTGCACTGCTTACAAAAGAGGCGGCAGAGGCCTTAAAAATTGCAAATGAAAAGGCTATAGCTCTTGGGTACAGGCTCAGGATATTTGATTGCTACCGACCGCAGATGGCAGTCGATCATTTTATCAGATGGGCGGAAAAACACAAAGACATTGCTATGAAGGACTACTTTTATCCGGAAGTGGACAAAACCAACCTTTTTGATCTGGGTTTTGTTGCTTCCAAGTCCGGTCATACGAGAGGTTCTACTGTAGATCTGACTCTGTTTGACATGTCAACTCAAAAGGATATCGATGTTGGCGGCAGTTTTGATTATTTCGGAAAGCTTTCCTGGACAGAAAATACTGATGAAATTACAGATGCTCAGGCTGAAAACAGAAAACTTTTAAGAAATATAATGCTTGATAGCGGTTTTAAACCGCTTGCTGAAGAGTGGTGGCATTTTACTCTGATTAATGAACCCTATCCTGACACATACTTTACTTTCCCTGTTAATTCAAACCAGGTCAAAAGGAAAGAAGATCTGGCGGATCGCTTAGAAAAGGATATGGAGTTCAGACTGAGATTCTATGACATAATAAACGAATCAAACACAAGGACAAGACAGCTTATAGGAGCATCCGTAAGCAAGGCGTTTTTGCAGGCAAATCGTGATATTCACAGTTTTGCTGAAAAAGAAAATGTTAATTTAAACGAAGCCAACATTGAAAAGACTATTTCAAAGCTTACCGACGCAATA
>JAZLJG010000166.1:0-8553 GCA_045617745.1 Lachnospiraceae bacterium
TCACGAAGGATAAGGCGGGAAACCGTCTTACACATTTGAAGGTTACAGGAGGTTCCCTTAAGGTTAAGGGAACCCTGAAGGATGAGAAGATAAACGAAATACGTATGTATTCCGGAGAAAAGTATGAGGTGGCAGGGGAGGGCTTCGCCGGCGACGTGTGCGCAGTTACGGGCCTTAAGGGCTCCAGGCCCGGTACCCGCTACGGCGCCGCGAAGGCCGGACGTGCCACCGACATAGAACCGGTTCTTACCTACGCGGTAAAATATCCGGACGACGTGGATACGCTTAAAATGCACAAATATCTTCTTGAGATAGAAGAGGAGGAACCGGGACTAAAAGTCGAATACGATGAAAATACCCGGGAAATCTACGTTCACCTTATGGGTGAAGTGCAGACAGAGATACTTACAAGACAGATTATTGACCGCTACAACATAAAGGTGTCCTTTGGCGTCGGAAAGATTTTGTACAAGGAAACCATCACAAATGTGGTGGAAGGTGTAGGACATTTCGAACCCCTTCGCCATTATGCGGAGGTCCATCTTCGAATGGAGCCTTCCGAAAGAGGCTCGGGCCTTTCTTTTGACTCGGAAGTTTCCGTAAACGACCTGGCTCTTAACTGGCAGCGTCTTGTGCTTACGCATCTGGGAGAAAAAATACATAAGGGAGTTTTAACAGGCTCACCTATTACGGATATGAAAATTACTCTGGTGGCCGGTAAGGACCACCTGAAGCATACTGAAGGCGGAGACTTCCGCCAGGCCACATACAGGGCAGTGCGCCAGGGCTTGATGATGGCGGATTCTGTTCTTTTGGAACCCTTTTATTACTACGAGCTTGTTGTTCCGGATTATGCGGTGGGCCGCGCCATGACCGATATTGACCGTATGTGGGGAAGCGCAGTTGTAAGCGAGCAGCGAAACGGCGAATCCATTATCACCGGAACCGCTCCCGTATCAACCTTAAACGGCTACGCTTCGGAGGTTGTGGCCTACACAAAGGGCAAAGGAACACTTTCCGTAAGCCTTGCAGGCTACGAACCCTGTCACAACACGGAGGAGGTTCTGGCCCAAAGACTTTATATACCCGAAAACGACCTGAAAAATACCCCGGATTCGGTGTTCTGTTCCCATGGTGCAGGTACTGTTGTTCCCTGGAACGAGGTCTATAACTACATGCATCTTCCGCTGACCATTCTTGAGGGAGACGTTGAAGAAAGCACTTATGAAGCACCCATACAAAGACCCGAGTCCAAAGAAATATTTGTCACAACCGAAGAAATCGACAGCATTATAAATAAAACCGCTTACGCAAACCGTAAAAACGAAAAGTATGCTTACAAAGGCCGCAGCGCCGCTTCCATAGAACGTCAGCGAATCGGTGGCAGACCCATTGAGAAGGAAGTGGTCTACAAGGGCACCAAAACCCGTGAAAAGATAATGCTTATCGACGGCTACAACGTGGTCCACGCATGGAAGGAGCTTTCTGATATTGCTTCCCGCGACATAAATGCTGCAGCGGGACGCCTTATGGATATTGTCAGTAACTACGCAGGAATGACAGGAATAAAGACGCTTTTAGTGTTTGACGCCTACAAGGTTCCCGGGCACAAAACCGAGGAAATTGATTACCACAACATTACGGTTGTCTACACCAAAACAGCTGAAACCGCCGACCACTATATTGAACGCTATGCTCACCTTAATGCTTCAAAATATGACATTGTGGTAGTAACAAGTGATGGAGTGGAGCAGGTTATTATCCGTGGAGCAGGCTGCGTTCTTTTGTCTTCAAGAGACTTTGAAGAGGAGTACCAAAGAAGAAACGACGAAATGTGGGCAAACTATAAAAACAGAGGAGAGTAAGAAAGTGGGATCAGATTGTACTGTAGAAATTGATGAAGGCTTTATTAACGTTCGAGTGGGAGCCATTATTATGAAGGATGGCAAATTCCTGATGGCAGGAAACGACAAGGACGATTTTCTTTATTCCGTAGGGGGAAGAGTAAAGTTTGGCGAAACCTCAGAGCAGGCGGTTATGCGGGAAGTATTTGAAGAAACAGGGGTAAAAATGGATATCGAAAGACTCGGCTTTATTCATGAAAACTTCTTTACGGCAGACTACGGCCTCAGAAAAGACAGGCTTATGTACGAGATTTCCTTCTTTTACTACATGAAGGTACCGGATGGCTTTGAACCGGTCTGCGATACCTTTACCGAAAACGGCCAGAAGGAAAAACTTGTGTGGGTAGATAAGGACTCCAAGATTAAGTATTTCCCGGAATTTTTCAGAATAGAGTTGTATGCTCAGACTCAGGGTGTAAAACATATAGTTACAGATGAAAGAAAAGGACTTTGTCAAGGTTTATAGCCTTTCGTCCTATAAAGACTTCATCGGAAGATATTTTATAGGCACTTTTTTTGACATTATTCCTATAAGCTGGAAAAAGTGCTTTTCTTATAGGCTGTTTCCACTCTAACTTTGCCCATAAAAAAGGAGTGTCATTCCTTCTTATAGGCAGACTTGGTATGAAAAGTACCTATAAGGGAAAAATTCTCCGATTCCTTATGGGATAATGCTTCAAAAAAGGGCCTATAAGGCGCAGACAACTATTCTTTTTATAGGAAATGGGCTGATATTTTCTACGTTTGGAAGCAATTATAGATTTGGATTTTATTAATCCATCAATGCGTTAAATATTGGAAAGGATATATACATGAAACTAAGAAATGTCCTGATTGTTGTAAAAGATACAGAGGCATCAAAAAAGTACTATCATGATCTTTTTGGGCTTGATATGATTCTTGATAATGACGGAAACATGATTCTTACGGAAGGGCTTGTGCTTCAACAGGAAATATATTGGAAACAGTTTCTTGGGAAAGATACAGTTTCAAAAAATAATCATTGTGAGTTGTATTTTGAAGAAGATAATCTTGAAGCGTTTATTGAGAAGCTTGAAAGATTATATCCCGAAACAGAGGATTTAATGCCCTATGTTCCGAAAAAAACACTGATAAGAAATTGAAATCGGTATTCTTGTGGCACTGGCCATATATGCCATTGTATCCCGGATAGTGCTTCGGAAAAAATATTAAAAGTTAACATGTAAAAAGGGCTGCGCCGTAGGCGCAGCCCTTTTCTCTATAAACAAACTCCCTTTTGTTACAATGCGATGTCCACGTGCTGTATGGTTCCTACGCCGCCGTCTTCCTTCAGGTAAAAGCCGGTGTTTCGGATTGCTCCGTTTAACGCATTGGTTTCTGCGGATTTTAAGTGAAAATCGGTTTCGGCGTTTGCAAGACATATGGCTCCCACACCGAAATCTTTGATGCTTATAAGAATGTCGTTTCCGTCCTTATCCTTACTAAAGACCTTTAATTGGTTGAATACCGAATCGTTTTCGTCTATCCAGCCGTTTCCGTCTTCGTCGTAAGCGGAAAGATCCTTAAAACCATCGCCGGATTTTGTGCCGAACAGTTCGTTCCCGTCATCGATTTTCCCGTTTCCGTTTTTGTCCAGAGCAAGGAATCCGGAATTTCCGGTTGCAAAGGACATTTCTTCCTTTTCCCCGTCACTGTCAAGGTCAAAGAAAAACTTCTGATCTGAGATTTCCGCCACATCAGCGCCAACATTTATTACAAGAGGATCTGTAAGAATGTATTCTTCTTGTGAGAAATGTTCCACACGCTGTGAGAAGCTTCGTGACATGGCTAGCTCCACGTTGAAGCTTATTTCACGTCCGTCTTCTGTGTACGCCTTCCCTACCGTAGTGAAAGAAGTACTTTCACTTTCGTTAAAGTAGGATACAGAGGCTGTGGTTTTGGTCCACAGGTTTCCGTTGGAAATGTCAGTACCCGCACTACCAATGTTAAAAACACCAATACTCAAGGACTGTGAAAATGCTGCCGACATCTTAAAATCTGCCCTGAATTCCGTAACCTGATGCTTGATATCTTCAGGGGAATATCTTACATGTTTGCCTTCACGGAATCGTTTCAAAAGGTCCATCATTTTTTTGAGGGCCTCTACAAGAGGGTCTTCCACGTCCATATCCACAGGCTTAGCGTCCTTATTGGATGCCTGAATACGCTTCATCATATCCTGAAGGTTTCGGGCATCGTTCTGCTTTTTCTGCTCTTTTTCCGCCAGTTTATTGCGGTGCATCTGAGCATCCAGCTGGGCGACATAGTCTTCTTTGGCTTCTTTGGAAAACGTAAGGGTAGCAGCAGTGTCGGCCGATGTGATTGCGGTCATTTCTGCATGCTGATAAGATGTGGCGTACTCGTGGGAAGACGCCATGGCGACTGTTGAAGATTGAATCCTCATATTTTTTCCTCCTTGAAAAAAGCGCGTAACATCCTTGTTACGTTTATATTATCGTAAGAATTTGCAAAAAACTTTATAGCAACTTTATTTATATTTTTTTTTAAATGTGTTAACATACCAAGAGAAAATGTGAGGAAATAATATGCAGTCAACCTTTGAACAGAACAAAGAAGTTATGACGAAAGTGCTTCTGGAGGATTCTTTTGCAAGGTATCTTGGAATAGAAGTGCTGGATTTTGAAGAAAAATTTATAAGGGCAAGAATTCCTTTTAAACCGGAACTTATCAATAATTACGGTTCCTTACACGGGGGAGTTCTCTATTCTTTTGCCGATATACTGGCAGGAACAGTTGCCTGCATGGGCGGAAAGTTCTGCACAACGGTTGAGGGAAGCATGAACTACTTAGAACCTGCCACTGCCAAAGAATACATTTACTGCGAGGCCAAAAAGGTCAGAGGCGGAAACCATCTTGTGGTAGTAAAGGTAAAGATAAAAAGTGATTCAGGGCGTCTTGTGGATGACGGAAGTTTTACATTCTATCGTTCCAATAACGACCTTGTTCCCGATAAGGAGTAAAAATGTTAGAACTTAGAAATATATCTTACGAGGTTGAGGATAACCTGGAGATTATTAAAAACGTAAGTTTGAAAATCGATAACGGATTTGTGGCCATTACAGGTCCCAACGGAAGCGGTAAATCAACTCTTGCAAAGATTATTGCCGGAATCATTAAGCCTACTTCCGGACAGATTTTTCTGGACGGAGAGGATATTACAAATTTATCCATAACCGACAGGGCGTTAAAGGGCATCAGCTTTGCTTTCCAGCAGCCCGTTAGATTTAAAGGACTTACCGTTAAAGACCTTTTGAAGCTTGCCGCAGGAAAGGATACATCCATCGATGATGCCTGCAAGATCCTTTCGGAAGTGGGTCTTTGCGCAAGGGATTATATTAACAGAGAGGTTAATGCTTCTTTGTCCGGCGGTGAGTTAAAGAGAATTGAGATTGCCATGATTCTTGCGAGAGGCACAAAGGTTTCCATATTTGACGAACCGGAAGCGGGAATCGACCTTTGGAGCTTCAATTCCCTTATTCAGGTATTTGAGAAAATGCACGAGAAGATTCAGGGAAGCATTATAGTTATTTCCCATCAGGAAAAGATTCTTAATACCGCAGACAGAATCATAGTTCTTTCCAACGGTACCATAAAGGCTGACGGAGGAAAGGATCAGGTTTATCCCGGCCTTTTCGAGGGTATCGGAAGCGGTACATGCCAAAGACTTGAGGGAGGAGAAAAATAATGGACAAGATATCGGAAAACCTTCTTCAGCAAATAGCAGACATTCATGAAGTTCCCGAGGGAGCTTACAATATTCGTAAAAACGGTCAGTCCATCGGAAGAAACTCAAGTGCCAACATCACTATTGAGTCCAAAGAAGACAAGCCCGGAATCAATATCATTATTGCACCCGGCACAAAAAAAGAAAGCGTTCATATTCCGGTAATTATCTCAGAAACCGGACTTACGGACCTTGTATACAATGACTTTTACGTAGGCGAAGATGCGGATGTTACGATTGTGGCAGGCTGCGGAATCCATAACTGCGGAGACCAGGACTCAGGACACGATGGAATACATACATTCCACCTTGCAAAAAATGCCAAGGTTAAGTATTTCGAAAAGCATTACGGTGAAGGAGACGGAAACGGGGAAAACATTATGAATCCCACAACCGTTGTGGAGCTTGACGAGGGTGCATACCTTGAGATGGAAACCGCCCAGATAAATGGAATAGACTCCACAAACCGTATTACCAAAGGAAAATGCGCCGAAAACGCAACATTGATAGTCCGTGAGAAAATCATGACCCACGGTAAACAATACGCGAGAACTGATTTCACCGTTGAATTAAACGGAGAGGGCTCCAGTGCAAACGTGGTTTCACGTTCTGTTGCAAAGGACACCTCCAGACAGGAATTCTTCTCAAACATTTTGGGAAATGCGAAATGTTCCGGACATTCGGAGTGCGATGCCATTATTATGGACAATGCAATTGTTGCCGCAGAGCCGAAGCTTACCGCAGCAAACATAGATGCAAGCCTTATTCATGAGGCTGCAATCGGTAAAATTGCGGGAGAACAGCTTATAAAGCTTATGACTTTGGGCCTTACGGAAGCGGAAGCTGAAGAGCAGATTGTAAACGGATTCTTGAAGTAAAACGATTGACTTAAAAAGATGGCAAGATTTGCCATCTTTTTTATTATTCGTTGCCTTGAATACTGTAATATTAGCGTATATTATTATCTTAGTAGCTATGTGCCGAAAGGATTAAATATGAACTACAATAAACGATTTCGAAGCATTTTCTTAATAGTATGTACTGTCATCGCAATATTGATTCAGGTTGCCATAGTAATAGTTCCCAATAACGGAAACCTTATTTTCGAGAAAAGCGGTGAGATGTATACCTTCAGCCTTAGAGGTGTGCTTCAGTCAATTGCGGCTTTGGTATGTGTTTTTATGGTTACAGTGGATCCCAAGCGTGGAATAAAGATTACCAGGATTTATCTGGGAATTTCTACGTTGTCGCTTGTTATGAACTCTTTTCGAACAAAATCCATGGATTCCATACCCGGCGCTATTACGGTTGTTCTTTCTATGGTCTCCTGTGAAATTATTGCAAGGCAGTTGAAGCGTATTGAAGCGGAAAGTATTACCGATTTTGTTACAAGGCTTTACAACAGACGTGGCCTTATCCGTGAACTTGAGGAACAGAAGAAGGCGGAGAAAAACTTCCATATGATGTTTGTCCATATCCGCAATATTAAGGTTATTAATGATAACCTGGGTTACGAATATGGTGATATGGCTCTTTCCCAGGTTGCCCAAAGAATTAACGAGGCAGCGGGAGAAGGCAGTATAGTAAGTAAGCTGGACGGAACGGAATTTGCCATAGCACTTCCCGAGATGATGGATATTAAGGAAAAGGCTCTTGAAATAATGGATGCCCTTTCCAAGAGCGTTGTCCTTATGAGTGACGGAGTGGAAGCAAAGTTCTATCTTCAGGGATATGCAGGTGTTGCAACCTATCCTGAGGATGCAAACTCCATCTTAAAGCTTATGAGATACGCAGATATAGCAATGTATCATGCGTCCAAGAGTCAGGATGAAAGAATTGTATTCTTCAATAAAAACCTGGAGCAGGAGCTTTTGAGACGTTCACAGGTAGAAAGATATATTCAGGAAAGTATAAAGCACGACTATTTCTTCCTGGTATACCAGCCTCAGTTCCACAGCAATTCGAAAAAGCTTCGTGGCTTTGAGACACTTATCCGTATGAAACTTCCGGACGGCACAAACGTAAGCCCCGGTGAGTTTATACCGATAGCAGAGAAGACAGACCTTATTTTCAAGATTGATGACTATGTTTTGAGAAGAGCCATGAAGGAGTTTGCAGATGTGGAAAAGAATGCCGAAGAAAAATTCCTTCTTTCCGTAAACATTTCCGCAAAGGACATTTCCAGCCCGGAATTCCCGGCGAAGCTTCGTAAGGTTATTGATGAAACGGAATTCCCGCCTGAATGTCTGGAGGTTGAAATTACCGAGTATTCTTTGTATGACTCACTTGAACAGACGGTTTCAAATATTAAAGAATTAAGAAGCATGGGAGTCAAGCTTGCCCTTGACGATTTCGGAACCGGATATACTTCATTGGCGCAGCTTTTGAAGCTTCCCTTCGACCTTCTTAAGATTGACAAATCTCTTGTGGATAACATTGAAACAAGCGAAGTCAGCCGTGACTTTGTAAATCTTGTTATTTACATGGGACACATTATGGACAGCGAAGTTATTTCGGAAGGTGTTGAATCGGAATCACAGCTGAAGCTTCTAAAGGATCAGGAATGCGACTTCATCCAGGGATATGTCTGGAGCAGACCTCTTTCCTACGAGGATGCAAAGGCACTTTGCAGATAATGAAATATTTGCCACGGCCGTTGGGCCGTGGCTTTTTTGTGCCAAAGGGGACGGGGGAAACTGTCATCAAGGAGTGTCCCTAGTGTCCACGACGGGCCGGTGTATGATGTGTATTTTCGCAGGGTCGTACGGGAGCAATAAAAAACGACAATACTATGCGCCACGAGAGCTGAGTGGTAACGGGCCCCCGCAGACGGCTTGCTCTAAAAAGCCGCAAGGGGGACAGCCGAAGTGGCTCGTAATTGTT
>JAZLJG010000167.1:0-15644 GCA_045617745.1 Lachnospiraceae bacterium
TGAAGTAAAGTAAAACCCCTGAGACAACTACAAAAGTAATTATCTGTAACCACAACGGAAGTTTTAGCGCTGCCATAATGCAAGCGAAAATAGCACCTCCCGCAAACCAGACAGTTGTGAGACCCATTGTAACAAGTTCAATCACAACAAGTGCTGCGAAAATAAGTAACCAAATAAGTGTCATCGACGGTGTCATTTTCTTACCTCCTTTATATGAACCCATTCTACTATTTTTCTCCCAATAAAAAAAGAGCCTTACCCAATAAGTTAGGCTCTTTTAATATTCTTTTTTGGCAAATTAACATTGGGCGTCCACATTCTGCCCTGCGTATTTTGTCTGATCCTGAAGCTTTAAATCCTTTTGATAAGGATTGTCTTCATTATAATATTTTATCTGGGTGGTAGTGGTTCCGCCGGAGACGTATGTACGTCCGCATTCCGGACACACTGCAGTATGAATTGCCACGCTGCACTGAACAACCTTTGCATCACTTACAGCGGCTTTCTTATAGGCATTGGAAACGTGTTCCTGCTCGTGGGCCCTTACACGGGCACCGGCAGCCTGAGGTGACACATGCTGGGGAGATTTAAAAGAAACCATCTCATCGGAGCCGTCCACGTATTTTCTTCTTTTGCAGGTTTCGCACTCACAGTTCGGATCACATTTCTTACGAAACTTCTCCTGCGCCTGAGCTATGGGATCGGTGATGCCCATCATTTCCTTTTTCTTTGACTCTTCTTCTTTTTCAAGAGGAGTTTTGTAGGCATATTTTACCCGTTCTTCGTATTCAATTCCCGAAAAAGAACCTACAGAAAAATTCATCAGGCACCTCCTATACTTATAGTTATGACTATAGTACTACTTTTTTATTAAAAAATAAATAACAAACGCACAAAAAAAGCCCCTGCCCTACGGCAGAGGCCCTTTATCATTCCTTTAAAGTTCAGCAAATGCTTTGCTGGCGGAATTAAGGTAAATAAGATAAATGATTGTCAATACAATCGAAGCAATTCCTACAAGAACAGAAATAACTGCTGCAAGGATTCTGATAATGGGGATTAAGGCAAGGATTGAAAGGAAAACTTCAATAATACCGATTGCAAGGTATAACTTCCAAACGTTGTTACCCTTCTGCTCCAATTCAACCTTTCCGTTCTTACCAAGTTCTGAAGCGGTAGACTTAACAATGTAGAACACTACAAGAATATCAAAAATGGTTACAAGAATTCCAAAGAATCCTTCGAGGAAAATTTTTCCTAAAATGTTGGCAACCAATTTGGCAATAATCAATACCAGTGCGGGCTTTGCGTCCTCTAAAGAAGTCGAAACAAAGTAAATACCGATAAGTGATACTATTCCGCATACGATAGTGCCAAGCTTTCCGATAATACCAATAATGGGGATAATGCCAATAATTACGCAGACAATGCTGCAAACAGCGGCCAAAAACATATATCTGAGACCTTTAGAAACTTTTTCGTACATAAAAAGAACCTCCTTTTTTTGATGAGAAAAATATATCATAACTTACTTCAAAATAGAAGTATTTTTATACCAATTTGAAGTTCTTCTCCTTATACAATTCATCAAAAGCCTTGGCTGCGTTATAAAGATACACAAGATACAATATCAGCCACACACAATCAACCAAAGCAACCAAAACACTGATGACCACTGAAAAAGAACCGCCTGTTTGAAACATAGTAAAAATATTTATCAAAACCGTTACTATATTTACGATAAGGCAAAGAAGCCAGGCATTATTTCCTTTATTCTCAATAGCGGATTTCCCATTCTTTCCAAGTTCTGCTGCCGTAACCTTCACTATGAAGTAAATGACAAGAGTCGCAAAAACCGTTTCAGCAATGCCCGCTATTGTAACTGCCACTGCAGAACCGGATATGTTTCGATGTATAATACCGATTATTATCCTGAAAATTTCAAGTACAAATGCCGGTTTCGCCTCATTAAACGAAGCAGACACCTTATAAATACCAATCAATGAAACGACCCCGCACGCCAAGACGCCGACCATTATTAATATAAACGCAACAGTCGGAAGGAAAAACAAAGCCACTCCTAAACAAGCACATGCAAATATGGCAATTTCGGAAAAAAACACCAATCTAAGCCCTTTTGAAACACCCAAATACATAAACATACCTCCATTCTCTAACAGAAATATTATCATAATATATCGAAAACATGCTATACTAAATCAAAGAAAGAGGTGCAAATATGAATCTTTTGTTTGATATGGACAAAAAAGACTACAACCCTGACGGAAAGGTGTTTTCCAGGACCTCCGTAAGAGCCGTTATCATAAAGGACGGCAAAGTGCTCCTTATGCACTCTGAAAAGTATGACTACTATAAGTTTCCCGGCGGAGGAATAGAGAAGGGTGAAACCCCCGAAGCCGCCCTTATAAGGGAAGTGGCCGAAGAGGCCGGATGCAAAGTAATTCCCGAATCCATCAGAGAGTTCGGAGAAGTAACCAGGCGTCAGAAGGATTCCTATGATGAATCTGCCATATTCGAGCAGCCAAATTATTACTACTTCTGTGACATCGAAGATGAACCGGTTCCCCGAAACCTTGACGATTACGAAAAAGAAGAAGGATTCACGCCTGTATGGAGAGAGCCTTTCGATACAGCCATGCATAATCTTCATCTGCATTCTTCATATGACGACCCTGATGTAATCAAAAGGGAAGGCAAGGTTTTAGACCTGGTGGACCTTGAGCTTCGTAAAAACGCCCGCATACTTCACGAAAAGCATACCATCGAAAGCCTCGGTCATCCGGAATACAAGGAAATGCTTGACTTTGTAGAGGCGCAATTGGAGAGCAACACCGAAAACTTCGATTTCAAGAAAGAACTTTCCTACAGTCGTTTCGACCACACAAAACGTGTCCTTGCCTGGGCAATCCGCCTTTACGACGCTGCCATGAATCAGGATGAAATAAATTTTGACGATTTAATGATAGCAACCATCTTCCACGATGTAGGAAGAAGCGCTGCAGACAGAGACCCTTCTTTGTCCCATGCCCACGCAGGAGAGCCCATCACAAAAAAATATCTTCTGGACCACGGATATCCCAAAGACAGGGCAGAATATATTGCAGGCCTTGTAAGGGACCACTCGGATAAGTGGACCATGCGTGACGAGAACGTAGACATGAATCTTCTCCTCCTTATGGAAGCAGACCTTCTTGATGACATAGGTGCACAGGGCATCGTAATGGACTGTATGATTATCAAGGGAAGAAATCCCCGGGCAACCTTTATAGACTGCCTCAATCACATGACCCGCTACACCCAGCATATCCAGCACGAAAACCCCATGGTTACCCCTCAGGGCATCCATTTCTGGGAAGAAAAAACAAAACTGGTGGACAACTTTATATCTGCACTGGAAGATGACCTTATTCTGTAATTAAAAAGAGCAAAGACATTGTCTGTCTTTGCTCTTTCTTCGTTCGTAAATAGCAGGCATTTATTTATTATCCTTCACCGATTCTCTTTCAATCAGTCTGCTTCGAATTCTTATATCCGTTGTATCATTCTCGTGATCCCGGGGATTTTCAATCATCTCTATAAGCTTTGCCCCCGCGCGGTATCCCACTTCCTCCAAAGGAAGGGCCATTGTGGTAATCTCGGGTGTCAAAAAAGAGGAAATGTTCTGGTTATCATAACCCATAATGGAAATATCTTTTCCCGGCACCAGATTGTTCTCGTAAAGGCAGGAATAAGCTCCTGCGGCAATCGCATCCGACATACAGAAAACTGCCGTAATGTCTTTATCAATAAGGGCCTTCATTCCTTCATAACCACCCTTTTTGTTCCACTGCCTGTATTCCACAAGAGCCGGGTCAAAAAGAATGCCTTCTTCAAACATTGCTTTCTGTATACCCTTTATACGATTGATGGTATGAGTGTTATCGTACTCTCCGCCGATGATTCCGATTTTCCTGTGTCCCTTTGAGACAAGATATTTTATTACATCATATCCACCGCTTACATCATCAAGACGGAAGGTGGGTATTTTTTTGTCCGAAGCAATGGAATATGCCATTACAAGTGGAAGGTTTCCGGAAATTGAAAGTCTGTTTACCGTGTGTTCATGACCGCCCACATACAAAACACCGTCAACGTTCATGGAATCCATTTTGATAAGAACAGGCTGGAGTGCAGACTGGAACAGGGTTTCGTCGTGCATCCAAAGACCGTTCCAACGGCCGAAAAGACGCATGTTTTCTATGATAACGTTATATCCGTGCTCCTCACAGCATTTCATAACGCCTTCTATCATGGATGTGGAACTGAATACCACCAGATCCTCTGCGATAAGTCCCAGGGTTTTGGTGGATGAAGCGCGAAGACTTTTTGCAAGGTAATTGGGTCTGTAGCCTGTACGCTCCACCTCATCTCTTATTCTGTCAGCAACTTCATCGCTTACTTTATGTGTTTTACCATTTAAAACATTGGACACTGTGGATATGGAAACCCCACAGTTTGCTGCAATATCTTTGATTGTAACTACACTTTCACTGTTCTTTCTTGCCATAAAAAGCTCCCAACTAGTAAAATTTTACCTTCTGATTGTACCACAACCAGCGTTTTTGTAAATCCCTCAGTTGGTGTAACGTTTTACTGGAATGGCATAAAAAAGCGCCGCTCAATGCGACGCTTTTAATTATTCAGTGTATGTTATTTTGGTTTTACCGATATTTTCTTCCAGAATGGTATGTAACTTGCTTCCGTCAAGAGGCTTGGATAAATAACCCTTAAATCCGTATTCTTTGTAAACCGCTTCGGAATCTGCGCTCTCGTTTGCGGTCAGAGCTACAATTGCCGTCTTTTCGTAAACATCGGGATACTCTTTTTTAATTATCTCCAGAGTTTCGATTCCGCTAAGCTCCGGCATCATATGATCCAGGAAAATAATGTCATACTTTTTAACGGATATCATTGAAAGACACTTTATACCGCTGTCTGCATGGTCCGGAACTATGGAGTAATACTTCATAAGTCCCTTACACACTGAAAAGTTAACGGTATTGTCATCCACCACAAGAATATTTGCATCGGGAGCTTTGAACATCCTGTTTTTGTTTTCCAGGACCTGTGCGTCGCTTTCCCTTAAAGATTCAGCATCCGTAACGCCCTGCCATACCGAGAAGGAAAATGTGGAGCCTATTTCATACTGGCTTTCCACCTTCAGTTCACTGCCCATCAGCTTCAAAAGATTTGCCGTAATCGCAAGGCCCAGACCTGTTCCCTGAATGTTTCTGTTGCCGTCATCATCCACTCTTTGGAATGCCTTTGTAAGGTTCGGAAGATTTTCAGCCTTAATACCGATACCGGTATCAATAACCATAACATTCAAAAGCCCCTTCTTTTCATCCGGATTAAGGTAGCTGAACCATACCCTTAAGGTAACCGAGCCTTCTTTTGTATACTTTATGGCATTGGATACAAGGTTCATGATTACCTGCTTTATTCGTACATCATCTCCGAAAAGCCCCCTCGGAACGTTTTCGCTAACTTCAAGCTTAAAGCCAAGTCCCTTGGCATTTGCTTCGGATTTCATGATATTTGCTATTTCATAAGTTACATTATAGCTGTTGTAGTTTACCGGCAGAATATTCATCTTTCCGGCTTCCATCTTGGAAAGGTCCAAGATATCGTTTATCAAAGAAAGAAGATGCTTTCCGCTGGAACTGATTTCCTTCGAAAGTGTTTTTATTTCTTCATTATCGGTATCTTTGTAAATAATCTGGTTTTTACCGAGCACGGCATTTAACGGAGTACGCATTTCGTGAGTCATGCTAACCAGAAATCTTTCGCGGTCCTCCTGCATTTCCTTGACCATTTTGGACTTTTTGAAGCTGTACTGTTCATAAAGGTATTTATCAATCATTACATAGGAAATAATGATGATGAGAATGACTACGTTATAAACCGTGGTCATTTCAGGTTCTCCGTCGGAAAGTTTATAAATTTCCACCATGGTAACAACCATTTCCAATGCGTTCATGATAAGTGCCGTAAGAGGCATAAATGAAAACATGGCGGTTAAGATAAGGTACATGATAATCCACACAAGAATCTGCACACCCCTTGCATGAATGAAGGCACACCATATTGCATAATTTCCCCAGAAGAGCAAACCGCAACAGCATATAAAGGTCGCTACTTCTCCTATATTAACCCACAAGCGGGCATTTTCCGGTTTGTTAATCTTCTTACCATGTATCAAATAGAACGTAATCAGAATTCCCACTATGGCAATAATTCCAAGGGGCAAAAATTCCATCAGCGGATCTTCTTCCGGCGCAATGAAAAAAACAAGGAAAGGCGCAACAAAGGCGTAAAGCAAAGAAAGCAGACTTACTCTCCTAAGGACGTAAATCTGTTTCTTAACAAAAGTTTCCCTGTATTCCCAAAAATCCCTTTTTAAAGCCGACAGTTTTTCAAAAAGTTTTTTCATTCTTATTCATTCAGACGGTTAAAGAAAACCTCATGAGCCTTCTGATATTGCTCGTTGTAACTGGAATCTCCGCCCTGGTGAAGGGAAGTAATGTAAGAACGGGACTGATTCGCAACTTTGGGATTAGCACGTGTAATAACTGCAACACCAACATTGGAACACACATCGGAAATTCGTTCCAGATTGGTAAGTACATCCAAAAAGTTCATTCCGGCGTGAATCGAACAGTTTCCTTCACGAAGTCTCAAAAGATGGTTATCGTTTAAAGCATTAACCATATCATCCATAACTTCTTCAAGAGGTTCAATCTTACGGGCAGAAGCCACGTCACGCTTTACGAAAGCTTTTGTAGTATATTCAAAAATCTGATTCAGAAGGTCCTTAACTATTGCAAGTTCCTTTACCGCAGGATCAGAAAATTTTATATCGTCCTCCACAAGATTTCTTGCACACATTGCAAGATTCAGTGCATGGTCGCTGAGCCTTTCAAACTCCGTCACAACCTTGTAGTATTCATCAAGAATTTTAACATGAAGATCTTCTTTTATATGGGGTGAAAGCTGTACCATATATCCGCTTACATTGTCGGTAAGTTCATCCATTACGGATTCTTCTTCTGAAATCTCTTTGAATATGTCCTCGTCAAATTCTTCAATAAGTCCCAGACTCTTGTTAATACTGTTAACTGAAATGTTAAGCATTTCGGTAAGGATATCGTAACAGCTTCGAAGCGCAAGAGCAGGTGTTGCAAAGAAAACGGGGCTTAATGCATCCAGTTTCTCCTGGTATTTGTTTTCTTTGGTCTTCTCATCTTTAACTAATTTATGGCTAAGTTTCTCATATACTCCCACCATAGGAAGAAGAAGTATAGCGCAGGACAAATTAAAAATAGTATTTGTATTGGCGATTACACCCGAATTTACCGGTAAATTCCAAAGATTATCCAGAACCCCGCATGCATGGAGTATGTTAACTACTATTATAACCAAAACAGTTTCACTTAAATTAAAAAGGATATTTACAATACCCACACGTTTTGCATCCGGTTTTGCTCCGATGGAGCATACAATTGCGGTGGTAACACAGTCACCAAGATAGATACCTGTTATAACCGCATAGATGGCTTTAAACGGTATGTCTCCGGCTACGGAAAAGGCCTGCAAAATACCGATTGTAGCACTTGAGCTTTGAAGAACAAAAGCCACTCCCGCGCCGGTAAGGTAACCGATAAAAGGATTCTCAAGGCCCGTAAAAAGGGTATGCATAAAAGGTGTATCCGTAACGGAGCTTACTGCCCCTGTCATATTCATAAGTCCGGCAAAAAGAATACCGAAGCCCATTGCTATGGTTCCGATTGTTTCAGACCTTTTGAATTTGCAAAACATTATAAGAATAATACCAATAATAAGTGCCACGGGGGCAAGTGTGGATGGCTTAAAAAACTGAAGAATCGCGCCTGCTTCATTATCGATATCAAGAAGCCTTATTATCTGACCCGTAACGGTTGTACCTACGTTGGCTCCGATAATAATACCAAGAGACTGTTTCAAAGATATAATTCCTGCTGCAACAAGACCTGATGTAATAACAATGGTTGCCGTCGAGGACTGAATAATGGCAGTTACAAAAACACCCAGTAAAAACGCCTTTAAAGGACTGTTTGTTACTTTCTCCATTATTGTTTTTAACGTACCGGATGCGCTTGATTTAAGGCCATTGCCCATCATTCTCATTCCATACAGAAACATGGCAAGTCCGCCAAAGAGCGTTATTACGTTAAATATCATAACCAATCTCCTTCTTCCCCAAAAACAACCCCTTTGATGCCACTATAACACACTTTTTTTCAATATTGAATAGTAGAACAAATAACTGTAAGTGATATAATATAATCATTAGGAGGGTTATTATTATGCGGTACATTTTGCTATGTCTTCTCGGTGCGGCAATACAGGCATGCTTTATCCTTGCCGAGAAGAAAAAGAAGTACGTGGCAGCGGTAACATTAAAGGGGCTTGCTTCCGTCTGCTTTGTTCTTTTGGGGTTATTTGCAAGTAAGTGTTCCACAGACACTAAATTTGCAAAGTTAATTGTAATCGGTCTCATTCTGGGACTTGTGGGAGACGTTTTTTTGAATCTTCGATTCGTCTTCGAAAAAATCGGGCAGAAGATTTTTTTACTGGGAATCGCAGCATTCCTTGCGGGTCATATAGTTTATCTTGTTGCTTTGATTCCGCTTTCTTCGCACCTTGTGTTCTGCCTTGCTCTGGGTGCTGTATGTGCGATAATTGTTCTGGTGCTTATCTTCACACATATAGACAAGGTAAAAATCGCTTTCAAGATATTCGGCGTTTTTTACATAGGTGCTGTTGTCATAATGACTGTTGTGGCTTTGGGAAATCTCTTCTCGAATCCCCGTTCCACCCAGGCCCTGTTATATGCTCTGGGTGCGGTATTCTTTACAGCCAGTGACATAATACTTATTTTCAACACCTTTACATCCAAGACTAAATTTTCCATGCGTGTCATGAACCTGTCTTTGTACTATATCGGGCAGTTGCTGATAGCCGGAAGCCTGTTCTTTATTTAAGTAAAAAAATGCGGTGGTCCGCTTAACGGACCCCCGCTTATTTTTTTACTCTGCTTTGGCTTCCGGCACACTGCCCTGTGCCTCGTCTTTATCATCCTTTTTCTTATTAAGGAGGTATCCGAAAAACGCTCCGATAATTCCACCTACAATGTGGGTTAGATTTGAAACATTGTCATTTACCGCAAAGGCTTTGTATAACTCGTTTCCTATGTACAAAACAGCCACCAGCACAAATGAAAGGGGAATTGTGTTCTTCTCGTAGCTTGTAAAAGAAGCAAGAAGAATAAACGCGAATACCACTCCGCTTGCGCCTAAAAGCATCTGATGGGGGAAAAGAAGGAAATTTACAAGACCAGTGGTGAAGGCTGTAATAACAATAATGGCAAAAATGTTTTTGGAACCGTACTTTTCTTCCAGCATGGGGCCGATAACAACAAACATCATTATATTGCCCATAAAGTGTTCAATTCCCGAATGACCCAGTACATGGCCAAAAAACCTGACGTATGTAAAAGGATCCTTTAAAGGAGATCTGTAAACGGAAAACAAAAGTCTGTCCGTATATCCTCCGGTAACATAATGAAGAACAAGAACAACAATGCATAAAAGTGTAAATCCCAAAACAACTTTCGCATTGTTTACGATTTTTAATTGTTTCATAATTCCCTCCGTGTAGAATGATGTCTACAAGTAAAATATAACATAAATTTTAAAAATAGAAATGAGGAAATCACATGAATAAGTCAGATTTTGAGATAAAAGCAATTGTAGCCGGTGCATCACAGAAGGAAATGCTTGATTTTGAATGTGTTTTCCGTGAAGTAACCGGTAACTCCCTTGAAAGCCCCGAAGTAAACGAAGACTACTTAAAGAGCCAGGGAATGGCAACCGCCATAGCATGCAGAGCTTTACTTGATAAGAAGCTTGCAAAGGACGGAATCGATAAGATCATCGGAGTTTTCGAAACATACTGCTGTTAATAACAAAGAGCCTTGGGCGGTCCCCAAGGCTCTGATTTTATATTCGCGCTATTAACATGTCTCCGTTTTTCCTAAGCCATGCCCTCTGGATTTTGTAATCAGGCATGTATTCCTCCACTTCATTCCAGAAAGCCTTCGAATGGTTCATATACTTTAAGTGACACAGTTCGTGAACCACCACATATCTCATAACCGCTTCCGGGCAAAGAGCAAGAAGGCAGTTGAAATTCAGGTTCTTTTTCCCCGAGCAGCTTCCCCATCTGGTTTTCTGGGCCCTGATGGCAACCTGCCCATATGAACAGCCCATTATTTCCGAATAATCTTCCAGCAAAGGTTCTAATAACTCCCTTGCCTTTTTCTTAAGTGCTGTCAGTTCTTTTGGAGAAAGTTTCTTAACATCCTCTATACCGGCATTCTTCTTAAGAACCTTCGCCCTTGTTTTTTCAATCCAGTCTTCCCGTGCTTCAATGAATTCATGGATTCTTTTGGTTGACATAACTAATGGTGCTTTTACCACCAGCCTGCCATCTGGCTTTATCTCAAGAGACAAGGTTTTTCTTTGGCTTCTTATAAGCTCGTAATCCATCAGAAAAATACTCCCTTAATGAAAATCTCAAGGCCTATAAGGATAAGTATAACGCCTCCGAGAATGGAAGCCTTTCCCGACAACTTTGTGCCAAACTTCTTACCGATAAGAAGGCCTGCAATACAGATTGCAAAGGTAACAACAGCAATAATGACTGCTGCCAGAAAAGCCATGAGAAAATCGTACTCTGCAATAGTAAATCCCACGGAAAGGGCGTCTATGGAAGTAGCTATACCCTGTATCATAAGGGTTTTAAGGGTCAGCTTTGCCGCATCTTCACCTGCTTCGCCGTCCTTGTTCTTTATGCCTTCGATAAGCATCTTTCCGCCGATGTAAAGAAGCAGAATAAGTGCAATCCAGGGAATCAGTTTCTCAAACGCTTTGAAATACTGAATAACAGTGTGCACACAAATCCAGCCCACAAGAGGCATAAACCACTGATAGAACGCAAAGGTTCCCGCTATCCCACACATGCGGGCTTTTTTCATCTTCGGCTCATTGAGACCGTTTGCCAAAGAAACCGAGAAAGCATCCATGGCAAGTCCCACGCCCAGAAGAATATTCGTTACCAAAAAATCAAAACTGAAAACCATAAAAAACCTCCGAACATACAAGTGATAGTATAGCCCTTATGCATTAATGTGACAATAATGTAATATATTCTGCCTCTTTTGTAAGGAGATTCGATAGAATGATGAGAGAATTTTCAATATGATGAATACATAAAGAAAACAAACAGCCGAGGCTGATAAATAAAAAATGAAAAGAGGAAAAATCAAATGAAAAAAACAACAATCGTACTTATCGTAATCTTAGTTATCGCAATCATCTGCGAAGTAATCTCTCTGGTACAGAGCTTCACAAAGGGTATTCCCGTTGACTGGCTCGCATTCACTGCTGTATTTGCTTCTCTTGCATGTGCTTTCTCCGCTATTGCTTCCAAGAACAAAAAGGAAAAATAAGTATAAAAACCCCCGGAGACCTTTGAAGCCTCCGGGGCTTTATTTTTCTTTATGCCCAAGGATCCTGTGCTACGGGAGTCTTTACACTCATAAGAATTCCTGAATATTCGTAAAGGAACCAATCGTCGCCTTTCAATCTGAAGGTAGCATATCTGGGGCTGTCAAAGCCTTCCTGTTTTACAAATACTCGTTTGAAGTTCTCGCCTGCAGTATACTGGGGAGCATTGTCTTCTTTAGTAACGATTGTAAGAGGTTCTGAAGGAGTATAGTTGTTAGCGGGTGTAGCGCCTTCAAAATAAACCTTGGGAAGATACTTCTTATCGGAAAAACGTTCTTTTATAAAGGAAATATCCTGATTGGTAAGGGGAACGGGGCCCTTTAAGATATTCAGGCACTCAACGCCTGCTGCCTGATCCTTAACAAAAATGTCGATTGCCACAATGAACATTGCAAATGTGTTGTGGGCATCTTTCAAATCCAGATAAGGACAAGCCTTAAACTCTTCAACTGTAGAAGGTAATTTGTCAAATTTGTATGTTGCCATAAAAGCCTCCTCTTTATGTTTTGTCGTACCGACTATTTCATAATAGCTTTTTTGTATAATAAAGGCACTATCCAAATAGGTAGTCTTGTCAAAACATTGTTATTTGTCCTTAAAAATGCTATATTGATTTATAATACGGAGGACATTCTATGGCTGTGCAGGAATCCGGCGAGATGTATTTGGAAACCATTCTGATACTTTCCCGCTCCAAAAAAAATGTTAGATCCATAGATATTTGTGAAGAGATGGGCTTTTCCAAACCCTCTGTTTCCCGTGCCATGGGAAAGCTTCGTGAAGACAAATACATCGAAATGGACCGGGACAATTTTATTACTCTTACTCCAGCAGGTCTTTCAATAGCAGAAAAAATCTATGAGCGTCACACACTCCTTTCAAGCTTTCTTGAGAACATCGGTGTAAGCCACGAAACAGCTGTTGCGGATGCCTGCAAAATAGAGCACGACATAAGCGACGAAACCTTTGAAGCTTTGAAAAAAGCATACAGAAAATAATTCGAGCCCGGTATATTCCGGGCTCGTTTTGCATAACAACCAAAGATTCAATCTTTATTTAAGATACGCATCAATAATGCCTTGTACCGTATTCATATTTAGTGGCACGTTCTTGGACTCCAATGTGATTATGATATCTTTTCCCGGAACCAGTCCGGATTTTGCATAATCGTTCATTTTCCGTGAAATATAATCCCCGTATTCTTCTTCTCCCACTTTTCCACAGTGTTCCCAATAAAAATCCTTCCTTTCTCTCACATTCAGAACGCAAAAGTCCGGATGTCTCACACGGCCGTCAAAAAGTTTGAAAGGATACTCGTATCTATAGGGTATACCGTTTTGTTTTAAAGCATTTGCAATCAATATTTCAGATTTTGAGCGGACACATTCGCCATTCTCTGTCATGTACTCTTCTGTTTCTTCATATATAGGTTTTTTCTCATATTCTATGCTGCTCCATAGGCTGATATAATCTGTGTCGCTCATTGCAATAGGATTTATAAACCGTCTCCTGGGAATTATTTCTTCAGAAAACATCCTACCCATCTTTGTTTCATCAAACTTTTTAAGAAACCCTTCAATCAAATTTTTCTCTGTCTCTATCTCTTTAAGAAGAGCAATATCGTATTCCTTTTGAGCAAGGGCTCTGGCAACGTCCATATTTCTTTTCTTTATATATGTCCCGCTTTTATCCTTCGAATCCTTTCTGTGATAATACATACAATAATCTCCCCTCATGACCACATGCAGAGAGCCTTCTTTGCTTTTTTCCAAAGCTTTTTGCAATTCTTCCGAGGCAACAGTCAGTTCATTTAAATATTCCGCCAGTTCTTTTGTCGAGAATGGTTTTATCAGTATGTCTTTCCGTTTCATATATACTCCTTTTCCGATTTTTGCCAGTTAATTTCATCGGCCTATTGTCATTTTGAATTTTCCGATGACACAATATTTTTTGATTTTCTATTTGTCATCGATAATCAAAGAGAACCCGAAATCCGATGACTGTTTTTAAAAGAGAGTTGAAATAAGTCATCGGAAATTATCTTTCTACACAAAATCGATGTCAAAAAGAAACCTGAAATTTTCGAATCTCATCGGTATAAACATTTTCCATTCGATTCGATGAAACACGTTTTTATTTGTGTCATCGAATTTATAAAAAAGTCGTCGCTTCGCTGACTTTTCTAAAAAAATATTTTTTTCGGTCATCGATTTGTTGTAGTAATAGTTTTTCCGATGACTTTTTAAAAAGTGTGGTGAATTCTTTCATCGATAGTGAAGAATTATCTTTCTTCCGATGGCGAAAAGAGAATCTTTCCGTAAGGATAGTTTTTACAAGTCCCCCAACCGGTTCAAGGGTAGGGGGACTGCACATTACTATTTATTCTTCTTGGTAATTAATTTGCTGTAGGCTTCCAAAGTCTTTACGATTCGCTGGTCGTCGTTGTCTTCAAGAGTGATTACCAGTTTCTTGCCAAGGGCCGAAGCAATACGGGTCATCATTTCAAGAGAAGGATTGTACTTTGCTGCTTCGAATCTGGCAATGTTTGCCCTGTCCATTCCTGTAATGTCTGCAAGAGTCTTCTGTGTATAGTTTTTCTCTTTTCTTGCTTTAAGGAACATTTCTGCAACAGTTTCCTTTCTCTCTAACTGAATGTCCTCGATTAATACCTCTTTACCATCAATCGTGTAAAGAATATCCATTTTGTTTTCGGATCTCATATCGTCCCCTCCTATGTCATATATTACTCTTACATTGTGTAATATAAAACCGCATTTGTCAATACCCTTTTTTAAAAAGACCGGCAATCACTTTGCCGGTCTTTCCGCAATGCCAAGCTCCCTTTTATGAAACCTCTTCAGATTCTTCTGCAGCTTCCTCTGAAGGAATTTCCATACTACTCTCCTCGATGCCAACAGATTGATTCTGCGAAGCCTCAGGATTTTCCAAAGTCTCAGGCTCGCAAGGAGCTTCGCCGTTAATAATCCTTTCCATGTTCTTTACTACATAATTCTGGGCATTTGCGTCAAAAATAACCGAAATGTAGTTTCTTCCGCCGTAGCCCTTTTCTACCCTGCTGTTACGAAGGCCCAGGGCTTCGCCCTTTGCGGTAACGGCTTTGTAATCCACATTCATATCCGTATCATGGGTCGGTTCAAGAAAACCTGCCGCCACAAGCCAGTCAAGAATTGTTTTAGGTGCCACTTCTTTGACTTCTTTACCGGAATACATATACATGTCATGAATAAAATGGGTTACGGTTGTATCCCGCTTGGATTTAAACTTCTCAGCTATTTCCGCAGGAAACTCCACAGGTCTTGTGTCGTTTCCGGAAGTTTCCCTTGTCTGGGGAATACCGGATTCCTTAATCTTTTCCAGAATCTCCTTTACCACAAACATAGTTCTGATAATCTCGGGATTGTTAAATACACTTTCCTTTGAAAGCGCCTGATTGCTGATGGGATCGTTTCCCTCAGCAAGCTTACTGATGTGCATAAATGCAGTGTTAATCTGTGCTTTTTGTACCATAATGGTTCTCCTTATAAAAAAACAACAAGTTGCAACAGACTGATATACTCCGGGCCCGGAAATCATCTGTCGAATTTAAAAAACTGAGAATCACCGGGAAGAACTTCCCACATTAGCCGACCACGGCTAACAAGAATAATTCTGATGTTTTATAGCACACATTGTATCACATCTTACCCATTTGTCAATACCTGTTTTTTCTGCGCCGCAGGCGTGCCAAAAGGGACGGGGGGAAGTGTCAGCAGGGGAGCGTGCTGGCACTTTCCCCCGTCCCCTTTGGCACAAAAAAGCGCCCCGTGGACTGGACCAATGTCATTAAGTTAGCATTTTAAAACGAGGGAGAAGTTTTAAAGAGGATGTTGGAATTGTTCCAGCATCCTCTTTTTCCATGGTTATTTACACAACAAATAGACGGATGGAAATCCGCCTACTTAGCACGTGTAAAAT
>JAZLJG010000168.1:0-8282 GCA_045617745.1 Lachnospiraceae bacterium
TCCCATGGCAGAAAAATACAATGCGTAGGCAATTCCCGTATGAACAACGCCCACAATCAAAAGCATCACAACACACAGCATGTCCATGGAAACATTATTAAAGCCTCCCGTAGCCCATACATACGGTAAAAGCACTACCGCCGCCGTTCCAAGCTGCATAATGGTCTTGTCAAAAGAACCTATATCCGACATTTTTTTGTTAATGATAATAACCACAGCATACATTAATGCTGCTATAAGTCCGAAGATGATTCCCTTATAGGAGCCTTCCCCTCCGATTCCTTCCGAAAAGATTCCTGAAACAAGAACCATACCTGCAAAAGCAAACGCAATACATATTCCTTTTCTTCCGGTAAGTCTCTCCTTTAAAAGAAGCGGAGCAATAAGCATCACAATAACCGGAGCCATATAGTAACACAGGGTGGCAGTCGCCACTGTGGTATATTCATATGCTTCGAAAAGAAATATCCAGTTAAATCCTATAAGTGCTCCGGAAACAATCAGTTTCAGAAGGTTTTCCCGTATCCTTCCACCTGAAAGTTTCTTCTTTGCAAAAAAAACATACAAAAGAAGCACAACCGTTCCTATAAAACCTCTTACCAATGCAACAAGGGAACTTTCCAGCGGAATATATCTTCTGAATATTCCGATTGTTCCAAAAATCGTCATAGCAGAGGCCATGACGAGCTTTGATTTTTTATTCATTTTTTCCTTTCAGCCGCACCTTACCACATACTCCAGTCACTTAAAAGTGCGCGTTTTTCTTTTACTGTATTATTTCGCTTGTTGTATTCATTCCATGCAGCAACCGCTATGAAAATTACACCTACAGCAAGAATATAAACCCACCATGCAATGCTTAACCAGAATGCTCTGGAAGCATAAATACCCTGAACCACCAAAGAAATTGCTGCCAGTAAAAACCACGCCTTTCTCTTGGTGAAAAAGGAATAAATCAAAAGGCCTGCCATGCAGACACTTAAAATAATAGCATCAACTGCCCTGCCTGTGTCAATGGCTTCCACACCCTGCAAAATAACACTGGCGATTGCGAAAATAAACATAATCAGATATTTGCCGTCGTTTCTATTTTCTTTGAACACCACCATTGCATTAAATAAAACAGTGGCCCATAACCAGAAAAGAATCCATTCAGTTTTCCATGCCCAGGGCACTGTAAAGAACGGCTGCGTAATAATTGCCAAGAAAACAACCGCGGAAGACAGACACAATACTGCCCTATCAAGAAGTTCTCCGCCCAGTCTCTTGTACATACTAAGAACATAGAACGCAAGCATCATTTTTCCGCAGAAAGCCCACTCCCGTGTACCGGCCGTAAGAATGGCAATTGTGGGAATAATGGAAAAGAGCGTAAAATAGTCAGCCTCCCTTACACCATCCTCATTCCTGAAAATCTTTCTATAGAATCCCAGACCGATTCCCATGGAAACAAGGTATACGGCTAGCCATACATACCACGCAACATCATTTCGCACCAAAAGGAAAAGATACATTTCCAATACAGGAAGAACAAGCCATATCTTTTTCTTTCCAAGGCCCAGGTAAATGCCGTACAAAACGCCAAGTGCCAAGACAATAATTCCCGGCATGGGATTATCAAGACACCCTGTTATCAAAGAACTGATAATCAGCAATAATCCACAGCATATCACAAAAACCCTGTTCTTTATAAAATGACCTATAACTCCCACCACTAATGTAATGGTCAGGAAGAAAGCAATCATTCCTATATAGCCGCTTTGCTTCTCACTTTCAAGGAGCATAAGCTTATCCAAAGAACTTATCGCGTATACCAACATCATCAAAAACAATACAATTGATGATATATATGCATACACGTCCATATATTCCTTCCAAACAAAGCATGCAAATATAAGAACAAGGCACACTACGGAAATCAGATATTCCTTTTGCACCCCGGCCGGAATGTCCACCAGACTCTGAGTGCAAAGAAGCAATCCCATAAATGCTCCGCCGATTGTAACCAAGACTTTACCGCTTATTTTAGACGTCCTCTTATGGTAGTTAAAGAAATATAATGCCTGTGCAAGCGATCCTATTCCGGGACGATAAGTCGTTGCGCCAATAGCAAAAAGTATGGAACACGCTCCTATCCAGTCTATTCCCTCACGGCCTTCTCTCTTATCGTTGAACATTTTGTATCTGATGCGGCCTAAAACCATCATTATGACCGTTATCCCCAGATATATCATGCTCCCCCAAATGTTCCCAATTTTCGGGATTTTAACACAATCAATCAGAGCATGAACAAAAGGAAAAAGCATAATCGAGGGAAAAATTCCCGCATAAATAAGCTTGTTTTTATCCAGAAGATAATATAAAAATCCCAAAAGAACAATTACCGCACCATTTTCCCATACAGGAGCTTCCGAGACACCCAGAAGCAGGATGAGCAGACCTTCAAAAATAGAAACAGTGGCCAATAATATGCCTGCAGAAGACTCTTCTTCTCTTCTTAATTTGGTAAGCCACAGGAAATAAAATCCTAACACAAGAGCAAACGCAATAACATTTTCTATCCTGTAATAATCCGGGTTAATCCACCCTGTCAAAAGGAAAGACACACACACTTCCGCAAAATACAATACTCTCTCAACATCTGATTCATCGTTACCCTTAATTATTTTTATCAGGGAAATGCCCGCACTAAGCAAAAGAACCACATAAAGATGAATCATGTGGGAAGGCTGACTTGATATTACCTCATAAATCAGTCCTTCAGTTAAAATCATTGCGGAAGAAATTAAAAGAATAAAAATAGTACACCAGCCGGAAATTTTGCTTTTGATTTTCCCGATTTTGGGAAGATTTATGTAATTAAGTGCAATTCCCAACAGTTGTGCACCAAAAATCAGAATTGCCGTAATGCTGAAGTCAAATTCAACACGGCTTCTCATCATAATCAGCAAAAAATACAATACAACGGCTATATCAAACTCAATAATATATCCGTCCCTGTGTTCCTCATCAAGATACATTTGGGGCAAAAACATTGCCAAAGCAATCAAAACCACCGGAACAGCCCAGCAGAAACTATCCGAAAAAATGGCAAACAAAGCAGCTGCCTGAAAAATAACAGCTGGTATTCTCATTGCCTTTATAAGATTTGTATCGCCTTCCAGATATTGAACGTAATACAAAAGACCGAACACTATCCAAAGGTACGCGCCCATAATAGCCATAATAAGCCCGAATGACTTGGTGAGGGAAATCGTCAGAAGAAGAACCGCAACTATTGAAAGATAAAGAGAGCCAATCTCCCAAACCGGCATATCATATATTCTTTTGCCGATTGCAAGGCAGATTGTCAGAATGAATAAGCTTACCGCCAGCACAAGAAAGCTTGTATTCCCCGTAAAGGAATAACTTTCTGAAAACCACTTAAAGTAAGCTATGGAAATATTAATTACAGACAAAAAACAGCTTCCCAGGAAAAAGAAAGTTATACCTGTTTCCCTGAGATCAAGCTTCTCTTTTGCAATGTATGAGCTGACAAAAAATACCACAACAGCAGCCAGAAGGGTAAACACCTTACCCATTACAGGAAGGATATTCCATGTTGTCGTAGCAAAAATAACGCCTGCAAGAAGTACAAAGAACACGCCAATACCGAAAAGAGCAGTTCCCTTGTTTTCCTTATGAGGTGCAGATACATATTCGGTTTCCATTTTTGATGCAGGCACTGTTTCAGGCTTTGATACCTTTTTAACAGTTTCCGGCCCGGCCAGAAAAGAAATCGGCTGACTTTCAAGCGCCGTAGAAGGAAACACAGGCTGTGCCTTAACCTCTTTCTCAAGCGGAACGCATACATTATTTCCTGCTTCGAAACGGGTTGCATTAAAAAGTCTGCGGTTTTCTTTTTCAAGAGCAGAGCTTTTTTTCACATAGTGAACCAGAATCGGAACAAGAATAATCGGACTAATAAACCAAACAACCCCAAAAAAGCCCCAAAATCCCATGAATTATTCCTCCTCAATAATCCTGTTTGCCACGTACACACCACTTGCAGAAGCATGGGAAAGAGAATGTGTCACACCGCTACCATCCCCTATAATATACAACCCTTTATAAGAAGTCTCAAGGTTTTCATCAAGTTTCACTTCCATATTATAGAATTTCACCTCAACGCCATAAAGAAGTGTGTCATCATTTGCGGTACCGGGAGCAATCTTATCAAGTGCATAAATCATTTCCATAATACCGTCCAGAATACGCTTGGGAAGAACAAGGCTCAAATCACCGGGAGTAGCATCCAAAGTAGGTCTTACAGTACCTTCTTCAATACGCTTTGCATTGGAACGACGTCCTCTCTCCAGGTCGCCGAAACGCTGCACGATTACTCCGCCACCAAGCATATTGGAAAGTCTTGCAATGGATTCACCGTATCCGTTCGAATCCTTAAATGGCTCCGAAAAATGCTTACTTACCAACAAAGCAAAGTTAGTGTTCTCCGTTTTCTTGTCAGCATCTTCAAAACTGTGTCCGTTAACGGTTACAATACCGTTTGTATTCTCATTTACCACAATACCGTTGGGATTCATACAGAATGTTCTGACAGCATCCTCAAACTTCTCTGTACGATAAACAATCTTCGATTCATACAAAGCATCAGTAAGATGTGAGAAAATAGCAGCGGGAAGCTCCACACGAACACCTATATCTACACGGTTACTTAATGTATCAATATTTAAATCTCTGCAGACTTCTTCCATCCATTTACTGCCGCTTCGGCCAACGGAAACGATACATTTTTCACATGTAACAGAACCATCTGCATAATTTACCTTAAAGCCCTTTTCCAAAGCTTCAATTGAAACCACAGGAGTTCTGAAGAAAAACTCAATGTGATCCTTCATCTCATCATACAGATTACCAAGAACCACATAATTCTTATCTGTTCCTAGATGCCTTACACTGGCGTCAAGAAGCGTCAATTTATTCTGCATACAAAGCTTCTTAAACTCAGAGCCTGCAGTTGAGAACATTTTGGTGCCCTCTCCGCCGTGGGTCATATTAATATCATCCACATATCTCATAAGTTCCAGTGCTTTTTCTTTGCCTATATACTGGTAAAGAGTTCCGCCAAAGTCATTGGTAATATTGTATTTACCGTCGGAGAAGGCTCCTGCACCGCCAAAACCGTTCATAATGGCACAGGTAGGACATTTAATGCAGGATTTAACATTCTTTCCGTCTATAGGACAATGTCTTTTATCCAAAGGATTGCCTGCTTCAAAAACAGCCACTTTAAGTTCCGGAGCTTTCTTCATAAGTTCATAAGCTGAAAAAATACCTCCGGGACCGGCTCCGATAATCACAACATCATAATTCATTTCTATTCTCTCCTCTTAAAAAAATTACATAGTCAGTATAGCATATTAACTACAAATGAAAAAGAGCTTGCGAGGTTTTCGCAAGCCCTTCCACTTATTTAACTGCCTCGATGTTTCCATCTTCCGGCGGAGCATATACTCCCGGGCGACCCTTTTTGTATATTCTGTGTCCGCCTACTAAAACCCTGTTTCCGTAGGAATACATGGGATCCAGGACAATTATCGTTTGGTAAAAATACGGTTCACCTCTGCTGATTACACGATGATCTATATATAAAACAGGATCGTCCATCAGTCGGTTCTTTATATTTTCGGGATCCGTTTCCTTCATAAACCATTCCTGGTCTTCAGGGAAAAGAAAACGATCCGCGAATCTTCTTCTGAATTCTACATAACCTTTATTTGCCGTATTAACTATCCAGCTGTCATTATTACCGTTTGCCTGATACACTTCTATATTGTCAGTATCCAGGTCCACAAAAAGAATACTCTGGAATTCCGACGCAAAAGCGGTTATAACGGAATTCTGCTTTTTAACAAGTTCTTCAAGGCTTTCCGGTTCTTCATCGTCATCGAAATGAAGCATGTTTAAAAACCAGCTGTTATTTGGCCATTCAAGCTCCGCATCCTTATAAGTCTTAAGGATTGAGAAGGAAGACTTCAGAAAAAGCCTAATAATACTCAATGCATCATTTCCCTGGATAATTCCGTGAAGCCGTGCATTTTCAACTGATTTATACAATCTGGTAGCCTTCATCTTTTCTATGTAGGCATCCTTTGTATATCTTGGAATGTCTCTGGAATGAATTATCATCTCCAGAAAAGCTGCTCTTGAAGTATTCTCCAAGACCTCCGTTTTTATATCGTCCACAAGTGCCACAAACATCTCAAGAACAGTTCCACAGCACTCTATAACAGAGTCCACATCTGTATTTTTCAAAACCAGCCCGGTAAAAAGTTCTTCCTTTGTTCCAAGCTGTCTCTCTATCTGGTTTTCACTGACATCGGCCTCTTTGGCTATGTCTTTCATAGAGGTTCCCGTATATCCTTTAGTCAAAAAAACGTCGGTTGCAATCTTTTCGATGTAATCGGCGTCCATACCCTTTAGATTACCATTTCCCTGATTGTTAAACATCATCATAGGAAACCTTCCTCCTTTTTGGTATGATAGCAAAATCAAATTCCACAAAAATTAATCAAAAGAAAACCCCGTATTAAAAATACGGGGTTTAAAACTTACTTTGCGTAGTCTGTAACTCGAGACTCTCGGATAACATTTACCTTAACCATTCCGGGATATTCCATCTCGGCTTCGATCTTCTTGGCTATATCTCTTGCAAGAATGACCATATCAGCATCGGTAATCTGATCGGGAACTACCATTACACGAACTTCTCTACCTGCCTGAATAGCAAATGATTTTTCTACACCTTTAAAATTGTTGGATATTTCTTCTAATTGTTTAAGTCTGGTTGTATAGGTTTCAAGAGTGTCACGTCTTGCACCGGGTCTTGCAGCTGAAATAGCATCAGATGCCTGAACAATAACAGCTATCAATGTCTGAGGTTCAACATCACCGTGGTGAGCTTCAACAGCATTTACAACAATATTGGACTCTTTATACTTTTTACAAAGTTCAACACCAAGCTGTACGTGTGTACCTTCCATATCATGGTCAACAGCTTTACCGATATCATGTAAAAGACCGGCACGCTTAGCAACACGAACATCAAGACCGATTTCAGCAGCCAGTAAACCTGAAAGCTGAGCAACCTCGATGGAGTGCTTTAATGCATTCTGACCATAACTGGTTCTGAAACGCATTCTACCAAGAAGTTTAACAAGTTCAGGATGTAAACCGTGAACACCAACTTCGAGACATGCAGCTTCGCCTTCTTCGCGAATCATTGTCTCTACTTCCTTTTGGGCCTTTTCAACCATTTCTTCGATTCTTGCCGGATGAATACGTCCGTCAACAATCAGTTTCTCAAGGGCGATTCTTGCAACTTCACGTCTGATGGGATCAAAACCTGAAAGAATAACTGCTTCGGGAGTATCATCAATAATTAAATCAACTCCGGTAAGAGTTTCAATCGTACGGATGTTACGTCCTTCACGACCGATAATTCTTCCTTTCATCTCATCATTTGGAAGCTGTACTACAGAAATCGTAGCTTCGGAAACATGATCGGCAGCACATTTCTGAATGGCTCCCACAATGTAATCCTTGGCTTTCTTATCTGCCTCTTCCTTGACCCTCTGCTCCATATCCTTGATAAGTTTAGCAGATTCGATTTTTACATCATCTTCAACAATTTTTAATAAGTGCTCTTTTGCCTGTTCAGAGGTTAATCCGGAAATTCGTTCCAGTTCCTGTATCCGTTCTTCGTTGAGTTTAGCAATCTTTTCACGTTCCTTTGCCAGACTCTCTTCCTTAGCAGTTAAGCTCTGCTCCTTGCGTTCTATAGACTCTGTTTTACGGTCTATATTTTCTTCTTTCTGCTGGATTCTGCGCTCGTTACGCTGAATTTCTGCACGTCTTTCTTTAATCTCACGATCCAGGTCGTTTTTGGTACGAATGGATTCTTCTTTGATTTCCAAAAGACTTTCGCGCTTTTTGGATTCCGCTTCGCGAAGAGCTTCATCAATAATTTCGCGTGCCTTTGTTTCTGCATTGCCAATCTTGGCGTTTGCTTCTCTGGTACGTTTGGAATTAGATAACACTATTAATAAAGCAGCAAGGATGGCAACAACTGCAATGGCTAGGAATACGAAATCAATTCCAGTCATACAGGATTACCTCCTTATTTAATTTTATTGCTAATAAATATAAGTAAGAATGCAAGCATTCCACCAATCATATTCACAACATATAAATCTTAACCAAAAACTTATGTTATGTCAAGT
>JAZLJG010000169.1:0-2245 GCA_045617745.1 Lachnospiraceae bacterium
AAATCTGTATATGAATATGAATAGCGGCCATCACCTTTTCTTTGACATTCCCCCTTGTACAGAGCGTACCCGCGGGAGTCTTTTCTTGCTGCCATAATTTTCCTCCTTATGAATATAGGAAGAAACAACCTCATCCGTCCGTATTTCCCTTCCGGATTCATAGCCCTTTTGGCAGCATCTTTGCCTTCAAAAACACATTACACATACATTGTATGTAAACATGTTTAAGGCCGTCAAGTGCTGATTTTCAGGGTTTTTCGGTGTTCCTTCCTATCTTTGTCCGTCATCGTCCGTCTGTGTAACGGAGATTGTGAAAATATTTTTTACGTAAATGATTCGTCACGGAAGTTTTCCAGATACTCATCAATAATCTCGGTGTTAACAAGAACCGTTCTCTTGACATGATATACTGCGCCGGCATCCTTGGCGAGATCCTCAAAGCTGTGGATACCCATCGAATAGAGCATCGCACCTTCCTCGTAGCGGACAAATTTCTTTTTGCCGAGCGCTACCTGCTGTTCAACATTACCTATTGTTTTTCTTGCGTACATGTATGTCCCCTCCTTAGAAATACTGTTCTTCATATTTGAGCATCAGCGGAACCATCGCCGCTTTTAACTTCTTCTTTATCCTGTACAGTTTCTTGCGAACCGACTCGGGCTCAATTGCAAGAATCTCCGAAAGTTCATCAACTGATTTCTTTCTGCTTACATATGAAGCAAGAATAAAAGCATCATCTTCGTCAAGATTGTGAATACGGTTCTTGAACAGATCATATTCAAGTCTCAAAACATCCAGTTCATGCATCGCATACCGAATTTCCTCAGTATCATCAATTCCTACAAGAATGCTGTTCGGAAGTTTGAACTGCTTAATACATTCAAGTGTATAGACTCTGTTTTCCGCGAAGCTTTCTGTTACTCCTCCGGGGTTCTGACTCTTCATTATTGCAACGCCGAGTTCCTCATGATTATGTGCGCTGCTCTCGCGAAGAATGCTAACCCGCATTGCAAGTGCTTCCTGCTGAGATGAAAGAATCCTCATTATGTTCCGAAAGTTCATGTAGATATAATCTACTCTTTCTCCCGCGCTCATTCCTATGTACCATCCGCAAATTTCTTTGTTCATTTCTGTAATCTCCTGTTCTTAATGGAGTTACAGACATCTCGATGTCGGTGCCGTCGCACCCAAAACCGGTTCTGTGTAACTGCTTGTCGCTTGCTACAAGATTAGTTTAGGATTTTGTCCATCAAATGTCGTTCACGGATTCTCGAACATTTAGTGCAAAAGTTCGGAGATATCGAACTTTTTGGAAAAAAGGCAAAAAAAGAACGGTACCACCATAAGTTGGTGATACCGCCGTAATTCTGAGAAACAACAATTAATTTCCCGCGTTCTATCCGGTAGAACGATATTATTCCGATAATTCGGGCTATCGGGGATAAACAAAAAACATAACTAATCTTTCAAACAACCAATTGGCACAATCTTTACCCCGGCCTCTGTTGTATATCCCATTGGAGCTGTTGCACAAATTACGATAAGTGCTGATGGTTCTCGATATAACGCTTTGGGATGTTCCGGATTACTTAATGCCTCTTCATTATGCTTTATGATTACATCCTTAAATTTCAAAAGAGATTTTTCTGCTTCCGGAATTTTATTTACTCCGGTCTTTATCTCAATCAAGGCATATCTTCCATCCGCCATTTGATATACAGCATCTGCTTCCAAACCGGTATCATCAGTATAATGAAGTATGCGCGCATTATGTGCGCTTGCATATACCAGTAAATCGCGCAAAACCATATTTTCAAAAACATGTCCGAACAAATCTAAATCATTATTAAAATATTCCGGGCCAAGACCCAAAGCGGCAATTCCTATAGAAGGATCCACAAATATATGTTTTTTTCCATTTCTGATTGCAGTTTTTGATCTGATTTGCGGAGTCCATGCATCAATATCCTTAATCACAAAAAGCTCTTCAAGCTTTTCAACATATGAATCAAGTGTTGGATCTGTAGCACTCTGAGTTGCTTTCACGTCTGCATATATATTCGTCTTCTTTGCCTTTGTAGCCATATTACGAGCATATGACCACAATAACGTTCTTGCCAGTTCAGGATTACTCTTCACACCATCTATCGCACTGATATCCTTCTGATATATTTGATTGTAATAATCTTTTGCTATTTCCAGCTTCGCAGACTCGCTTTTTAATGCCATGCTTCTTGGCCATCCG
>JAZLJG010000170.1:0-4736 GCA_045617745.1 Lachnospiraceae bacterium
GTTCCCTTTCCGGCTCCTGAGAAACCGGACATAACAATCAATAATCCATCCATAATGCTTTCCTTACTCAATGTTCTGAATCTGCTCTCTTACCTTTTCGATTTCAGTCTTAAGTTCAATAGCATGATCGCTTGTTGCAAGGTCATTTGCTTTTGAAAGAATGGTATTGGCTTCACGGTTCATTTCCTGGGCGATAAAGTCAAGTTTACGTCCGATGGAACCGCCTTCGATAAGTGCTTTCTTGGTAGTTTCGATGTGACTGGTAAGTCTTACGATTTCCTCATCAATGCAAACCTTATCGGCGAAAATGGTTACTTCGGTAAGAAGTCTTCCTTCGTCTACCTTTGTATCCTGTAAAAGTTCCTTGATCTTGTCTTCAAGGCCCTTCTTGTACTCTGCTATTATTTCGGGAGCACGCTCCTTAATAAATGCCACGTGATCAAGCATGTCATCAAGTTTGGCAATAAGATCTGCCTTAAGGTTATCACCTTCTTTGATTCTTGCTTCCACAAACTTCTCGGCTGCGCCGGCAATTGCCTTCTGAAGGCCTGCCCAGATTTCTTCCTCATCCACGTCAATTTCCTCCATTGAGAAAACTTCGGGATATCTTGAAAGGGTGGACACTCTGATGTCGCAGTCTAACTCGAATTCTTCAGCCATCTGCTTAAGGTACTTTAAATATTCTTCAGCAACGTCCTTATTATACTTAATACCTACGTTGTTCTCTGTGTAGTCTTCGTACGTAATAAATACGTCAACCTTACCACGCTGAATGCTGTTCTTTAACTCGTTACGAATCGCTGCCTCAAAAAAATTAAGTTTTTTGGGCATCTTAATAGCCATGTCAAGGTAACGGTGATTAACGGATTTGATTTCAACCGTAAACTTACGATTGGCATCCGCATACTCCGCCCTGCCAAAGCCTGTCATACTTTTTATCATTCGCTTTGCTCCTATTAATTAGCGTGGTATGCAATCTTCATATCAAAAATGCTTAGTTGCATACCCTTTTGTATTATAGGAAAATTCCCGTAAATAGTCAACAAATAATCATGGCAACCTTTCGATTACCCCCATCCGGACTTTTGTGGTCTTCTCGGCTCTTTTTTCTTTTTTGGGTCTATGTGTTCTTTTTTTCTTTTTTTACCCACAATTTCTTTGCGTTTTTAACCTTTTCTCTGGTTTTCACCACCATTTGGGTCTATCTCTTCTTTTCTTCAATTCTGGCCCACAAAACAGCAAAATCTCCGGGTCTTATTTTGAAAAGACACCCCTCAAGACCCAATACCGCTCAAAAAGCCACTAAATAGAGCTTTTTCTTCTTTTTTCCCGGGCCAGAAAGATTCGTTTAGGCTTCACAGACCCAAAGCCAAAGAAACCCGCATACGGACTTTTTATCTTTACCCCAATATGCTATTATGTTCAAAGAAAAACAGATTATTAAGGAGACGCCATGGCATTCGACGGTATTACGGTCTCTTCCATCGTTAAAGAATTAAGCGAGAAAACACAAAACACAAGAATATACAAGATTTCACAGCCCGAGGCAGACGAGCTGATGCTTACCATAAAAGGTAATTCCACCCAGTTTCGCGTGCTGCTTTCAGCAGATGCTTCGCTGCCTTTGGTTTACATAACCAACGACAACAAACCCTCACCCCTTCAGGCACCCAATTTTTGCATGCTTTTAAGAAAGCATCTTTCAAATGCAAAAATTCTTTCCGTAACCCAGCCCGGGCTGGAAAGAGTAATAAAGTTTGAACTGGAGCACCTGGATGAAATGGGGGATGTTTGTCGTAAAAAACTGATTATCGAAATCATGGGAAAGCATTCCAATATTATCTTTACCGATTCGGAAGATAACATAATCGATTCCATAAAACACATAAGCCATAACGTAAGTTCGGTGCGCGAAGTACTTCCCGGGCGGCAGTATTTTATTCCGGAAACCGGGGACAAGCTTGATCCCCTGACGGTTTCCGAAAGTGACTTCGCCGCCCGGATACAAGCCGCCCACCTTCCCATACAGAAGGCCCTTTACACAAGCTTCACCGGGCTCTCTCCCGTTATCGCAAGCGAAATTGCATACAGAGCAGGTCTGGACTCAGATGCGTCCACATCATCTCTTTCGGAAAGTGGGCTGGAAGCCTTAAAAAATGCCTTCTTTTCCATGATGAATGTAGTAAAAGCGGGTTCTTTTGCCCCCTGCGTCTACTACGAAGGAAACTCTCCGAAGGAGTACGCAGCCCTTCCCCTTACAATCTACCATGACCTTACAGAAAAGACCTTTGAAGACATATCTTCCCTTCTTATTTCTTTTTATAAAGAGAAAAGTATTGTGGTACGTATCCGTCAAAAATCCACGGATCTTAGGAAGATTACCCAGACCGCTTTGGAAAGAAACGTAAAGAAGCTGGACCTTCAGAAAAAACAGCTGGAAGATACTGAGAAAAAAGAAAAATACCGCATATACGGAGAGCTTATCAACACCTACGGTTACAATGTTCCCGAAGGCTCAAAATCCTTCGAGGCACTTAACTACTACACAAACGAAAACATAACCATTCCACTGGACCCGGACATTCCGGTCCTTGAAAACGGTAAAAAATATTTCGAAAAGTACAGCAAGTTAAAAAGAACCGCCGAATCCCTTACCGGAATCATCGAGGAAGTATCCGCAGAGGTGGAACAGCTTGAATCCATTCTTACCTCTCTCGACATAGCCGTAGATGAACAGGATCTGGTGGAAATCAAGCAGGAGCTTACCGATGCAGGTTACATACGTTTCAAAGTAGGTACGAAAAAGCAAAAGGTAACCTCCAAGCCCTTCCACTACGTAAGCTCCGACGGCTTCGATATTTACGTAGGCCGCAATAACTTCCAGAACGACCGGCTCACCTTTGAATTTGCAAACGGAAACGACTGGTGGTTTCATGCCAAAAAGATGCCCGGTTCCCACGTAATCATAAGGACCAACGGCAAAGAAGTTCCCGACAGAACCTTCGAGGAAGCCGCAAAACTTGCTGCCTACTACTCAAAGGGCCGCGGAACCGACAGGGTAGAAATTGACTATCTTATAAAGAAGAACGTAAAAAAGCCCGCTAAGGCTAAGCCGGGCTTTGTGGTTTACTATACAAACTATTCCATGGTCATGGATGATGATATCTCCGGTATCACTTACATACCCAACGCATAAATCATTTCCGGTAAAAGCTGTTTCTTTCGGCTCATTACCCCGGGCATATCCAGTACCTTCTCCTCCAGCTTCTGGAAGGGAAGGTATTTTACTGCCCGGTAATCCGTCGTAATAAGCACGCTGTTTTCTTTCATAACATCCGTTATCATTACAACAGCCCAGTCTAAACCGTTCTTGGTACGTACATCTTCCAACGCTTCGATAAATTTATCCTTATAATTTTCAAGATCGTTAAGGGTTGTGGCTTCACACTGGCCGATACCGATATTTGTTCCTTTTTCCGTATATCTTTTAAAGTCTGAAAGTACAGCCTTTTCGGGATTAACAGTTGAAAGACTTTCCATATGGCTGAACATTTCCGTTCCAAACTCGTTAATATCCACATTGCAGATTTTCGCAAGTGCTCCGGCAGCCATTTCATCAACTGCTGTTGTGGTGGGAGATTTAAGAATCAGTGTATCCGCCATCATTCCCGTAAGAAGCGCTCTGGCCACATCCTCGGAAGGCTCCAGTTTGTTTCTTACATAAAGTTCGTAAACAATGGTGCATGTACTTCCTACAGGCTCCGCATCAATAAATATAGGCAGATTTGTCTTTAATGCATCCAGTCTGTGGTGATCGATTATCTCTATAATATTGGCAGTCTCAATTCCCTTAATGCTCTGCTTGGGCTCATTGTGGTCCATTAAAATCACGTTATATCTGGGAGCCTTCAAAAAGCATCGTCTGGTAACAAATCCGATATACTTTTCCCCGTCAAAAACCGCAAGTCCACGCTTAACGGATGTGGAAAGGGAAATCTTTGCTTCCTCGAAAAGATCTGTCGCCTGCAAAGGTTCTTCCTGCTCTCTCATAAGGTCTCCGATTTTGGGAACATTGGTATCTATGGATTCGCCCTGCAGCTCCTTCATATACCATGCAGTAATATCATCAACCGAAAGAAGTCCCACAAATTCTTTGCCTTCAAACACAGGCATTACGGAAGGATTTGTGTCCTTGTAAGCCTTGGCAACCTTAGTCATGGGATCGTTAATATCAAATTTGTTTGTTGAAGTCAGACACACATCAGAAACCTTCGGATATACGTCGGGCATATAAGGCGGAACCTTAATCTTCATAGCCTTCAGAATCTTCTTGCAGCTTTCGCTTAAATGTCCGCATCTGACCGCTTCATATTCGTTTTCCGGATTCAGGATATTCTTAAGCGCTGCATATGCATACGCACTGCAAATAGTATCCAAATCCGGATTTTTGTGACCTGTCACATAGACTTTACTCATTTTTCACCCTCACTGTAATAACCGGCCTGCGCTTTTCCCGTAAGCGCATCCCTCTTTTCATAATCAAAAAGGACGTATACCGCTTCGGAAACTTCCTTCAAATCTTTTAGAAAGTCGTACCGGAATCTTTCCAAATGCTTTAACTTACCCTTGTCACAGGCGGCAAAAGAAAGTTCTCTCCACTCCCTTTCATCGTTGCAAAACTTGGGTCTTGTCTTGGAATTTTCCCTTGAATAAATATCAAAAACCAGTGCTTCCCG
>JAZLJG010000171.1:0-1456 GCA_045617745.1 Lachnospiraceae bacterium
GTTTACTGTGCGGACTACCAGGGTATCTAATCCTGTTTGCTCCCCGCACCTTCGCACCTCAGCGTCAATTATCTGCCAGCAACTTGCCTTCGCCATTGGTGTTCTTCCAAATATCTACAGATTTCACCCCTACACTTGGAATTCCAGTTGCCCTTCAGTAATTCTAGTCCTGCAGTTCTCAATGCAGTTCCGGAGTTAAGCTCCGGGATTTCACACCAAGCTTGCAGAACCGCCTACATGCCCTTTACGCCCAATAATTCCGAACAACGCTCGCAACTTACGTGTTACCGCGGCTGCTGGCACGTAATTAGCCGTTGCTTATTCAAATGATACCGTCACCACAAAGCCATTCCCTGCTCTGCTTATTCGTCTCATTCAAAAGGATTTTACAACCTTCCGGCCTTCATCATCCACGCGGCGTCGCTCCGTCAGACTTTCGTCCATTGCGGAATATTCTTAGCTGCTGCCTCCCGTAGGAGTCTGGGCCGTATCTCAGTCCCAATGTGTCCGATCACCCTCTCAGGCCGGATACCCGTCATTGCCTTGGTGGGCCGTTACCTCACCAACTAGCTGGTAGGACGCGGGCCATTCCTGCAGTGGAGCCGTAGCTCCTTTCCTCCCAGGACTTTACTCCAGGGGTCGTATCCGGTATTATCTGATATTTCTACCAGCTATCCCCGGCTGCAGGGTATGTCACCCACGTGTTACTCACCAGTCCGCCACTCTAGGGCAGGTGCAAGCACCCGCCTTGCCGTTCGACTTGCATGCTTAAGACGCGCCGCCAGCGTTCGTTCTGAGCCAGGATCAAACTCTCCATCATTTATTCATAAACCCCGAAGGGTAAATGATCATGTTAAGTTTTCCTAAGCTTCTACTTAAGGAATTGTCACCTCTTCATGAAAAGAGGCGACGGTTGTCAGTTTCCTGACGATTTAACTCCTGTCACGTACAGTTCAAAAACCGTACTATTGAACCTCACTGCACGTTCATACTTTTCAGTATGTCGTTCTTTCTTTCCTTCCCTTATTAACTGTGTTAAGACCTTTGAAGTCCCGGCCTTTCAGCCTTCGCTTCGTGCCCAGCCTTAGTGGCGAGCGAATAAGAATGTATCACATTCTCATTTATTTAGTCAAGAGGTGTTTCAACTTTTTTTTGAAAGTTTTTTGAAACTTTTTTCGCGGCTGCAAAATCCGCAACCGTTTTCTTCTCTTTTCTATTCACTTCCAAACTTCGCTGCATCAGCTCTGTTTGTCGGTGAGAACGAATATATCATAACATCCGTTTTTCTGTCAACAACTTTGAAAAAGTTTTTTAACTTTTTTTATTTTATTGCAAAAACACCCTTAAAATGGACAAGATAGACAATAAATGCCACATACGAAGCCAGTGTTCCGGCTGCAAAAAGGCAGACTGCAACAGTCTTAAGAACACTCATGGAACCAGACAGGTCACATCC
>JAZLJG010000172.1:0-1002 GCA_045617745.1 Lachnospiraceae bacterium
CACGGGAGAGTGTACAGTCGCCACTTGTCGTACTTAGATTCGAAAGTACGAAAAGGAGGAGACTTTTTTTATGGCAAGTCAAGTAATGAGAATCACACTCAAGGCATATGATCATCAGTTAGTTGATGCATCTGCTAAGAAAATCATCGAGACCGTTAAGAAGAACGGTTCCCAGGTCAGTGGACCTGTTCCGCTTCCTACTAAAAAGGAAGTTGTTACTATTCTTAGAGCTGTACATAAGTACAAAGATTCCAGAGAACAGTTCGAACAGAGAACACACAAGAGACTTATCGATATCATTACTCCTACACCTAAGACAGTCGAGGCACTTCAGAGATTGGAAATGCCTGCAGGTGTAAGCATTGATATTAAGATGAAATAATTCATCAACAAAGTTACTTATTAATTAAGAAAGAAAAAACCTCTACTAGAATGAATGCTTAGCATTCCGCTGTAGAAACAAGGAGGAAAAGAAATGAAGAAAGCTATATTAGCTACAAAAGTCGGAATGACTCAAATCTTCAACGCTGACGGTACATTGGTACCCGTTACAGTACTTCAGGCAGGCCCCTGTGTAGTAACACAGATCAAGACAGTTGAGAACGATGGTTACGAAGCTGTTCAGGTTGGTTTCGCTGAGAAGAAAGAAAGAATTATCAACAAAGACGCAAACGGCAAGAAGGAGTATGTTCATGCTCATGGCGTTAACAAGGCTATGAAGGGACACTTCGATAAGGCCGGCACAACAACAAAGAGATACGTTAGAGAGTTCAAGCTTGAAAACGTTAGCGACTATGCACTTGGCGCTGAAATCAAAGCTGACATCTTCGCTGAAGGCGATAAGATCGATGCTACCGCTATTTCAAAGGGTAAAGGATTCCAGGGCGCTATCAAGAGATTAGGTCAGCACAGAGGACCTATGAAGCATGGTTCCAAGTTCCATCGTCATCAGGGTTCCAACGGTGCATGTTCTTCACCCAGCCGTGTATTTAAGGGAAAAGG
>JAZLJG010000173.1:0-1428 GCA_045617745.1 Lachnospiraceae bacterium
TGAAGTGCACCCCAAAAGTTGGACGAAAAGTTCACTTTAGGAGGTGCATTTTTAATGTCAAAATACACAGAGGAACTCAAGTTAAAAATAGTACTTGAGAATCAAAAAGACAAAACAGGTTATAAAAGTCTATCCCGAAAATATGGAATAGGAAGAACATTAATACGGCAGTGGTGTGCCCAATACGAGAAAAACGGAAAATTTACACAGCCGACAAGGCATTTTAGCGGCGAGTTTAAGCTAAAAGTGCTAAACTATCAGCAAGAGCATAAGCTTTCGAATCTTCAGACGGCACTTAAGTTTGGAATAACGAGCATAGGAACCATAAGCGCCTGGAGGAAGCAATACATTACCGGTGGTACAGAAGCTCTGTTTCGGACACAAGGAAGGCAACCAAAAATGCCAAAAAGTGTAATACCTGACAAACCTAGAGAAGAGTGGACAAAAGACGAAGAAATAGCAGCATTAAAGGCAGAGAATATATACCTAAAAAAATTATGGGCCTTAATTCAGGAAGAGAAGAAACAGAGAATGCCGGACGGGAAAGAAAAATCAGAGCATTCAGAGAATTAAGGCCAAAACTATCTGTTCACGATTTGTTAATCCTTACAGGACTTCCCAGAAGCACACTATACTATTCAGCAAAGCGTGCAGAAGAAGACAAATATAAAAAAGAAAGGCAGATAATCCAGCAGATATATCATGCAAACAAAGGCCGCTACGGGTACAGACGAATCACTCTGGAATTAAAAAACAGGGGCATTGTCCTGAATCATAAAACTATTCAGAAGATCATGCGTCAGGAACATATCGTCTGCAAGGTCCGGCGGCACAGATACAATTCATACAAGGGACTGGTTGGAAAAGTAGCTCCAAACCTTCTGAACAGGGATTTCACAGCAACGGCACCAAATCAGAAATGGGTTACTGACGTAACTCAATTCAGCCTCTTCGGGACAAAACTGTATCTGTCACCAATACTCGATTTGTTTGACGGTTCCTTAATAAGCTGGAACATTTCTGATAAACCTTCATATGCCCAGACAACAGATATGCTTGAAAAAGCATTCAGGAAAATCCCGGACAACACAAACCTTATCCTCCATTCAGACCAGGGCTGGCAGTATCAGATGTTCAACTATCAGCAGCGGCTGAAAGACAAAGGAATAAGACAGAGCATGTCCCGCAAAGGTAACTGTCTTGATAATTCGGTTATGGAAAACTTCTTCGGTCTGTTGAAATCTGAACTGCTCTATCTGAAAGAGTTTGAGTCTGCCGGGCATTTCAGGAAAGAGCTTGAAGAATACCTTGTCTGGTACAATGAAAAACGAATCAAGGTTAAATTAAAAGGCCTGACTCCTTTACAATTCAGGAATCAGGCCTTAAAATCTGCCTGATTAAAGTGTCCAACTTTTGGGGTGCACTTCA
>JAZLJG010000174.1:0-1140 GCA_045617745.1 Lachnospiraceae bacterium
AAAAGAATCTCCATAAATGATTATTTTCCTTCCTTGAAATAGGGATTCGTAAAAAATGATCTTCATATAATTTATCACGAAAACAGAAATTTGTCAAGAACAAAAGAATTGCCTGCTGTTGGTAAGTATCAATGACAGACGCAGATAGTTTACTCACGAAAACATTTCCGCAGAAGTTCTTTTGTTCAAAGTTTCTTTCTATCTGCAATATAAAACAAATTATTTGACATTTATTAACAAAACATATCTTTTTCCCCAAAAAATTCAAAAAATATGTTGACAGAAGAGAAAGAGTGTGCTATAATAATCAAGCTGTCGCAAGAGAGCGTCGAAGAGGCGAGGGAAGCGGCAGGGCAATGGTCCTTGAAAATTGAACAACAACAAAATTGTACGAAGAAGAATAGGAATATTCGTTCTCGACAATTCCTTTAAAACAGAATCGAGAAGAACCTGTCTGGAAGGATAGGGGAACAAGATTTACTCTGAACAAGTAAAGAGCTAATCGAACCTGGTAAAAAGATTATAAAGGCGAAAGCCTTTTTAATACAAATTTATCGAGAGTTTGATCCTGGCTCAGGATGAACGCTGGCGGCGTGCTTAACACATTCAAGTCGAACGGACAAAAGACTTCGGTTTTTTGTCAGTGGCGGACGGGTGAGTAACGCGTGAATAACCTGCCTGTGTGTGGGGGATAACAGTTGGAAACGACTGCTAATACCGCATAACGTATATGTTCCGCATGGGATGTATACCAAAGATTTATTGCGCACAGATGGATTCGCGTCCGATTAGATAGTTGGTGAGGTAACGGCCCACCAAGTCGACGATCGGTAGCCGGACTGAGAGGTCGAACGGCCACATTGGAACTGAGAAACGGTCCAGACTCCTACGGGAGGCAGCAGTGGGGAATATTGGGCAATGGGCGAAAGCCTGACCCAGCGACGCCGCGTGAGGGAAGAAGGTCTTCGGATTGTAAACCTTAGTCAACAGGGAAGAAGCAAGTGACGGTACCTGTGGAGGAAGCCACGGCTAACTACGTGCCAGCAGCCGCGGTAATACGTAGGTGGCGAGCGTTATCCGGATTTACTGGGTGTAAAGGGTGTGTAGGCGGGTCTGCAAGTCAGATGTGAAAACTATCGG
>JAZLJG010000175.1:0-4203 GCA_045617745.1 Lachnospiraceae bacterium
CATGGCATTTAATAAAGCTGATAAAGGCGATAAGTCCGATGCACCTATGAGAAGAAAGGGTGCTATCAGAAGACGTAAGAAAGTTTGCGTATTCTGCGGCAAGGACAACACAATTGATTATAAGGATGTTGCTAAGTTAAAAAGATACGTGTCAGAGCGTGGTAAGATTCTTCCCAGAAGAATCACAGGTACCTGCGCTAAGCACCAGAGAGCTTTAACAGTAGCAGTTAAGCGTGCAAGACACGTTGCATTAATGCCTTATTCACAGGATTAATTTTTAAAAAATTAGAACCGACTTCAAATAGTCGGTTCTTTTTTGTTTCCTAACAGGGGCGAATAGTGTTATACTATTTCTGTATATACATTCATGGAAGGCGGAGTGCCTGAAAGGGAATTATGAAAAACAAAATTCGTATTGAAGGTAAGTTAAGATCCTATCTTTGGTCAGCTGTTTTGCTGGGAATTTTAATAGCGTTAATAGATATTTATATTTTTACCATGAATTTTAAAGCGGGAGCTGTTCTTGCGGGATTTGTGGTACTCTATTTTCTGGTAAATCTCCTGTTCTTTATACGAAGCTCCAAAACAGTGTTAGGGGATATGGTTGATTTTGCAACCCAGTATGGTCAGGTGCAGAAGGCTCTTCTTAAGAACCTTGATATTCCACATGCAATACTTGATGAAAACGGGAAGATTATCTGGGTAAATTCAGCCTTTGAAAAGGTTCTGGGAGAGGAAAAAGAAATTTTCAAACCGGTAACAGCTTCTTTCCCCGCTGTTACAAAGGATAAACTTCCCGGAAACGGAGTGGATTTCAATGAAAACGAATTTGAAATCAAGCACAATGGCGGAGACTATATTGTTAAACTGAAGAAGATTCCTTTGAAGGAAATGCTCGAGAGCAACAATATGGTGAGCGTGGGCTCTGATTATGACGGTTTTTTGGTAGCAATGTATCTTTTTGATAATACTGCTCTGAAGCTTGCGCTCAGAGAAGTAGATGACCAAAGTCTTACAGTGGCGCTTGTTTACATTGATAACTATGAAGAAGCTCTTGAAAGCGTAGAAGAAGTCAGACGATCTCTTCTTACTGCACTTATCGAGAGAAAGATTAACAAATACATGGCTTCTTTGGACGGTATCACAAAGAAGATTGAGAAGGACAAATATATGGTTATTCTCCGTAAGAGCTGCGTGGCACAGCTTAAGGAGAATAAGTTCGACATTCTTGAAGACGTAAAGACTGTTAATATCGGTAATGAAATGGCGGTTACGCTTAGTATCGGTGTGGGACTGGACGGACTTTCCTATGCGCAGAACTATGAATTTGCCCGAGCTGCCATAGATATGGCACTTGGACGTGGCGGAGACCAGGCGGTTGTTAAGACTCCCGATTCACTTCTTTACTATGGTGGAAAGAGCCAGCAGGTTGAGAAAAACACAAGGGTTAAGGCCCGTGTTAAAGCTCACGCTCTTATGGAAATCATTACCAGTAAAGACCAGGTATTCATTATGGGTCACAGACTTGGCGATGTCGACAGCTTTGGCGCTTCGGTGGGTGTTTACAGAATAGCAAAAGCGTTGGAGAAAAAGGCACATATCGTTCTTGACGATGTTACCCCTTCGATGCAGCCCCTTGTAGATATGTTCGCTAACCGCTCCGAGTATGAGCAGGATATGATTATCGGCTCCGCAAAGGCGCTGGAAGAAATCGGAAACAATGCTGTTCTTGTTATTGTTGACGTTAACAAACCCAGTATTACCGAATGCCCCGATCTATTCGGAAAATGTAAATCGATTGTTGTTCTTGATCATCACCGTCAGAGCGCAGAACCTATTGAAAATGCCACTCTTTCATATGTGGAGCCCTATGCTTCTTCCACATGCGAAATGGTATCCGAAATACTGCAATATACCACAGATAATCTTAAGATTATGCCTGAAGAGGCTGATTGTATGTACTCCGGTATTATGATTGATACCGATAACTTTACCCAGAAGACCGGTGTCAGAACCTTTGAAGCGGCTGCATTCTTACGTCGTAATGGTGCAGACGTTACGAGAGTCAGAAAACTCTTCAGAGAAGATGTTAATGATTACAAAGCAAGAGCAGATGCTGTCAGCCAGGCGGAAATTTACAGGAACAATTATGCTATTTCAGTTTGCGAAGCGGATGATTGCGCCAGCCCTACGGTTGTGGGCGCTCAGGCTGCAAACGAACTTTTGAATATAAAGGGTGTACAGGCCAGCTTTGTATTCACATTCTATAACGGACAGGTGTTTATCAGTGCCCGTTCCATTGACGAGGTCAATGTTCAGGTTATTATGGAAAAGCTTGGCGGAGGCGGACATATGAGTGTTGCGGGAGCACAGCTTGCCGACACAACGGTTATGGATGCCATAGACCTTTTAAAAACTACATTGGATGCCATGATTGGCGGAGGAGAGATTTAAGCAATGAAAGTTATTTTGTTACAGGATGTTAAAAGCCTTGGAAAAAAGGATCAGATAGTAGATGTTAATGACGGCTACGCAAGAAACTTTATTCTTCCCAAGAAACTGGGAATAGAAGCGAACAACCAGAATCTGAATTCGTTGAAGCTTCAGAAAGCCAATGAAGCGAAGATTGCCGCGGAGAATCTTGCAAATGCCAAAAAATTCGCCGAAGACCTTTCAAAACTTACCGTAGTGGTAAAGATGAAGGGCGGAGAAGGCGGAAAAGTATTCGGCTCCGTTTCCTCAAAGGAAATAGCCGAAGAAGCCAAAAAACAGTTCGGAGTAGAAATAGACAAGAAGAAAATTGTGCTTGATGAAGCAATTAAAGCATTCGGAACATTTGAATTCAACGTAAAGCTTCATCCTGAAGTAACAGCAAAAATGAGGGTTAAGGTAGAAGAGAATGGCTGAGGAATGGCAAAAAAGAATCCTTCCGAATAGCGTAGATGCAGAAAAATCGGTAATCGGTTCCATGCTTATGGACAGGGATGCCATTACAATAGCGTCAGAAATTCTTTTGGGGGAAGATTTCTACATTAAGCAGAACGAGATTCTGTTTGATGCAATGGTAGAATTACATAATGAAGGAAAGCCTGTTGACCTGATTACTCTTCAGAACAGGCTCAAAGAAAAGGATATTCCGCCGGAAATATCCAGCATGGAATTTGTAAAGGAACTTTTGAATTCCGTGCCCACTTCCGCTAATGTTAAATATTATGCGAATATAGTTGCGGAAAAGGCAGCGTTAAGAAAACTTATTAAGGCAAATGAAGACATAGAGAATACCTGCTATGCCCAGAAAGAGCCTGTTGAGAACATAATGGACGAGGCTGAAAAGCAGATATTTAAGGTTGTGCAGCGACGTAATGCCGGGGATTATATCCCTATCAGCACAATAGTAAATAATGCCTTGGATAAAATATCAATATCAGCCAAGAACAAAGGAGCCGTAACCGGTATTTCCACAGGTTTTATTGATTTGGACTTTAAAACCGCAGGCTTGCAGCCTTCGGATCTGATACTTATTGCGGCCCGTCCTTCAATGGGTAAAACGGCGTTTGTTTTGAATATCGCTCAGAATATTGCCTTTAAACAGGGAAAAGCAGCCGCCATTTTTTCTTTGGAAATGTCCAAAGAACAGTTGGTTAACCGTCTGTTCTCTCTTCAGTCCGGAGTAGATGCCCAGAAACTTCGTACAGGTAATCTTGATGAATCCGATTGGGAAATGCTTATTGAAGGCGCAACCGATATAGGCCAGTCGCATCTAATAATAGACGATACGCCCGGTATCAGTATCGGTGAGCTTCGTTCAAAATGCAGAAAGTACAAGCTTGAGCATAATCTTTCGGTAGTAATGATTGACTATCTGCAGTTGATGACGGGTTCGGGCAAAAGCTCTGAATCCAGACAGCAGGAAATATCTGATATATCCCGTTCGCTTAAGGGCCTTGCCCGTGAGCTTCAGGTTCCGGTTATTGCTCTTTCGCAGTTAAGCCGTGCGGTTGAACAAAGACCTGACCACAGGCCCATGCTTTCAGACCTTCGTGAATCCGGAGCCATAGAGCAGGATGCGGACGTGGTAATGTTTATATATCGTGATGATTACTATAATCACGAAAGCCCTGACAAAGGTATTTCGGAAATTATTATCGCGAAACAACGTAACGGCCCTATCGGAACCGTAAAACTTGCCTGGTTACCGGAACT
>JAZLJG010000176.1:0-16170 GCA_045617745.1 Lachnospiraceae bacterium
ATATCATTTAATGAAAAATCAGTCATTTCACAGCATAAATACATAGCTATCTGTCTTGGAACAATTATTTCAGCAGTTTTTTTCTTAGATAAGAGAACATCACTCTTTATACCAAAGTGCTCTGAAACAATATCTATAATATAAGAAGGAGTAATCTTAAGAGGTTTATCTGGATATATAACATCTCTTAAAGCTTCTTCTGCTCTTTGCAAATTCATTTCAACATTATTCAATTTTGAATAAGCTACTATTTTATTAAATGCACCCTCAAGTTCACGGATATTTGATTTAATATTATTAGCTATGTACTCTATTATTTCCTTATTAATAGTGCGTTCACTGTTCTCTGCATATTTAATAAGGATAGCAAGTCTTGTTTCATAATCCGGAGGCTGTATATCTGTAATAAGTCCCCATTCGAATCTTGATCTGAATCTTTCTTCAAGAGTCTCCATTTTTTTAGGAGGTTTATCTGAAGAAATAACTATTTGTTTACCTTGTGAATGTAATGCATTAAATACATTGAAGAATTCTTCCTGAGTTGATTCTCTTCCTATAATGAACTGAACATCGTCAACCATTAATACATCAACAGTTCTGTATTTTTCCCTAAGCTTTGCAATTGTGGTAGCATTACCGCTTCTTACGGATTCAACTACATCACTTGTAAACTGTTCACTAGTAACATAAAGAACTTTCATATTAGGATTCTGTTCCAATATAAAATGTCCTATAGCGTGCATTAAATGAGTTTTTCCAAGACCGGCTCCTCCGTAAATGTACAAAGGATTGTAAACAATACCGGGAGATTCTGCTACGGCCAAAGAAGCAGCGTGAGCCATTTTATTGTTGCTTCCTACTACAAAAGTATCAAATTTGTATCTTGGTTTAAGATTTGCATTTTCAGAATTAATGTTATATACGGTATTTGTATTTTTAACATTATCACTTGATGTTTCCACATCTTTTTCAAGAACAAATTCTACTTCGTAGTTAGAATTGCAGAATTCAGAAATAGTAACGTGAAAATAATCTTTGTATCTTAAGTTAAGATAATTTAAAAGTTGGGATTTGTCTGAGGGAATAAGTATAATAACGGTATTATCCTTAACAGAATGGAACTTTAAAGGCATAATCCATGTATTAAAAGAAACTTCGCTTATTTCGTATTCATTTCGGACCATTTCCTTTATATGATCCCAGTTTTCTTTAATGTCAGTTAAAGGCATAAAATACTCCAAAAATAACAATATTATATCTATTTAATCTTACTCTATAAAAGAAAATATATCAATTAATTATTTATCCACCATATCCACAATTAGTTATAAACATTTTGTGGATAATTAACTATTTTTGTAAATATATTATATACTTGATAAATGTGTATGTGGATTATTTTATTAACTTAAAAAATATTAAAAAATAGCTGTTTTAAAGGATTTTTAAAAATGAATTTATACTTTTAAACTATTTATCCACAAGATATTCACTTTTTGTGGATAATAACTAAAGCAGATAAGTTATCCACAAGTAATCCACAACTGTGCAATATCAACATTTTGTGGTCTAAAATATTGTTAAAAACATCATATAGGGACATAAAAATTTAATGTTTTTATTTTTATTGTTTTCCTTGACGTTTATATATGTTTTTAATATAATCGTATTGCTATTTTCCATGTAAAAATAACAATAATAGTTACCTTATATATATATTAAGGTTGAGTAAGGAGGTGTTTGTTCCATGAAGATGACATTTCAGCCTAAGAAGAAATCACATTCAAAGGTTCACGGATTTAGAGCTCGTATGAGTACTCCCGGCGGAAGAAAAGTTTTAGCTTCCAGAAGAGCTAAGGGAAGAAAGAAATTATCAGCTTAGGCCGCAGTTTTGTGGCCTTTTTTCATTAATTGAAGAAAAATGGTTTTTACGGAATCGTTAAAAAGTAACCGGGATTTTGCTAAAGTATTTAGCAATGGTAAGTCTTACGCCAACAGATACCTGGTAATGTACATTATGGAAAATAGTACTTCGATAAACCGTCTTGGCATTTCAGTCAGTAAAAAAGTCGGTAACAGTGTAGTAAGACATCGTGTTAAAAGATTAATTAAAGAAGCTTACAGATTACAGGAAGTCGTATTTAATAGTGGTTTAGATATAGTAATCGTCGCAAGGAATACTGCAAACGGTATTAGCTTTAAAGATATAGAAAGTGCAGTATTACATTTGGGCAGACTTCACTCTATAGTTCAAAGTTAACTATTATGAAAAGAATATTAATCAGTCTGATAAAAATTTACAGAAAATATATATCACCGTTAAAAAGAACAAAGTGTCCTTATTATCCTACCTGCTCGGAGTATGGTCTTGAAGCGGTTCAGAAATATGGTGCATTAAAAGGTGGCGCTATGGCAGCATGGCGTATTTTAAGATGTAATCCTTTATCAAAGGGTGGTTATGACCCTGTGCCTTAATATTCTCTTCAGTTTTAGGAGGATACGAATTGGAATTTTTATTGTTAACCCAGTATAGCGGAAAGATTTTAGGACCCATTGCAAAATGGATTTTAGGACCTATCTTAAATGGTATTTTTATTTTTCTTAATTGGTTACATATACCGAACGTTGGTGTAGCTATTATTCTTTTCACCATCGTAATCTATCTTTTACTTTTGCCTCTTACCATTAAGCAGCAGAAGTTTTCAAAACTTCAGGCAAAAATGCAGCCTGAAATCACAGCTATTCAGAATAAGTACAAAGGAAGAAAAGATCAGGATTCACAGATGGCTATGAATCAGGAGACACAGGCTGTTTATGCAAAGTATGGCGTTTCTCCTACAGGTAGCTGTGTTCAGTTATTGATTCAGATGCCTATTCTTTTAGCTTTGTATCGTGTTATTTATGCAATTCCCGCATATGTTCCCATGATTAAGAATGCTTATACAGATCTTGTAAGCAAATTAATGGGCAAAGAAGGTTCTATTGAATTAATCAAAGGCTTCAAAGATGCAGCAATGTTTAAAAAGCAGTTTGATCTTATTGATGCTGCAAATGCTACACCTGAAGTTATTTCAAATACTTTTATTGATTCACTTAACAGAGCAACTTCTGCTGATTGGTTGTCTGTTGTTGATAAATATCCTGATTTATCACAGTCAGTTGAATCCACAATGGGTGTATTAAGTAAGTTTAACAACTTTTTAGGACTTAATATCGGTTATTCACCCAGTAACACTATCAATAATGCATTAGCTTCCAAAAATTATCTTCTTATTGTTGGTGCAATACTTATTCCTATTCTTGCTGCAGTTACACAGTGGATTAACGTAAAGCTTACTCCTACCGCAAACTCAGGCAAAACAGGAAACGATCAGGCTGATTCAATGGCTGCTTCCATGAAGACCATGAATACAATAATGCCTATTTTCTCAGCAGTAATGTGTTTCACACTTCCTGCAGGTCTTGGTCTTTACTGGGTAGCCGGTTCTGTTGTACGTAGTATTCAGCAGGTATTTATCAATAAGTATATTGATAGAATGGACCTTGAAGCTGAAATTCAGAAAAATGTTGAAAAGAGAAATGAAAAGCTTAGAAAAGCAGGAATTGATCCCAATAAGCTTACTCAGAATGCTTCACTTTCAACAAAATCAATTGTTACCAATAACAACAGACCTTCAATAGCATCTAAAGCTAATTTGAACGGAAAGCCTGTTGATTCTGAAGAAGCAATGAAGAGCTCTACAGAATATTACAATAAGAATGCTGCAAAACCCGGTTCACTTGCTGCAAAAGCTAATATGGTTAAACAGTATAACGAAAGAAACAATAAAAAGGGAGAATAATTATGGATTATAAAGAATTTACTGCTAAGACAGTAGATGATGCCATTACAGAAGCATGTCAGAATCTGTCAGTTACAAGTGATAAACTGGATTATGTAGTTGTTGAGGAAGGTTCAACCGGTTTTCTCGGACTTAAATCAAAACCCGCTGTTATCAAAGCAAAAATCAAAGATTCTGTAGAAGACAGAGTAAAAGGATTTTTAAATGATGTTCTTGCTGCTATGAACATCGAAGCAAATGTAAATATTGCTTATGATAAAGCTGAAAGAAATATGGATATCGAACTTGCCGGAGATGATATGGGAATTTTAATCGGTAAGAGAGGTGCAACACTTGATTCTTTACAGTATCTTGCTTCACTTGTTGCAAATAAAGGTACTGAAGAATATATAAGAGTTAAGGTAGATACAGAAAACTATCGTGAAAGAAGAAAAGAAACTCTTGAAAATCTTGCTAAGAACATGGCATTCAAGGTTAAGCGTACAAGAAGATCCGTTTCTTTGGAGCCTATGAATCCTTACGAGAGAAGAGTTATCCATTCTGCTTTACAGAATGATAAATTTGTAACTACCCATAGCGAAGGCGAAGAGCCCTATAGACATGTTGTTGTTACGATGAAGAAATAATCAAAAGGGTGTCTTAAGCAATCCGCTTGAGACACCCTTCATTTTAGGTGAATGTATGGAAAATAATACGATTGCCGCTATTTCCACTGCACTTAATGATGGTGGAATAGGAATTATAAGATTAAGCGGTGATGATTCTTTTGAAATTGTAAATAAGATTTTCAGAGACAAAAAAGGAGAGAAGAAAATTCTGTCCTTTAAATCCCATACCATTCATTACGGTTTTATTTATTCAGGCGAAGAGCTTGTGGACGAAGTAATGGTTTCTGTTATGAAGGCTCCCAACACTTTTACAAGAGAAGATGTTGTGGAGATTAATTGTCATGGTGGAATTCTTGTCTGCAAAAAGATTTTAAATCTTGTACTTGATATGGGTGCAAGACTTGCTGAGCCCGGTGAATTTACGAAAAGAGCTTTTTTGAACGGAAGAATTGATTTATCCAAGGCTGAAGCTGTTATGGATTTGATTTCTTCCCAGAGTGAACTTGCTTTAAGAAACAGTGTTCACCATCTTGAGGGTCGTTTGTTTGAGAAGATTCTTGAACTTCGTGAAAAAACTATTTATGAAATAGCATTTATTGAATCTGCTCTTGATGATCCTGAACATATCAGTCTTGAGGGTTACCCTGAAAGATTACATGATACGGTAAATTATCTTGTTTCTGAAGTGACCAAACTTTATGAAACTTCTAAAAAAGGTAAGTTTTTAAAGGAAGGTATTAATACTGCGATTCTTGGAAAGCCTAATGTAGGAAAGTCTTCTTTACTGAATGTTCTTTCCGGATATGAACGTGCTATTGTTACCGATGTTGCAGGTACCACAAGAGATACCATAGAAGAGCATGTTACTTTAAAAAATCTTTCTTTGAACTTAATTGATACTGCAGGAATCAGAAATACTGATGACTATGTAGAAAATATTGGTGTAGATAGAGCAAAGAGATATGCAAATGATGCAGACCTTATTCTTTTTGTGTTAGATGCTACTAAATCTTTATCAGAAGAAGATGAGGAAATAATAAAACTTATTAAGGATAAGAAGGTTATTGTTCTTCTTAATAAGATTGATGCAGAATGTGTTTTGAACAAAGAAAATGTCAGTGAATATTTTCCTATAGATTGTGCTATTTTGGAAATATCCGCAAAGGAATCTTTGGGAATAGATTTGCTTGAAAATATAATGGAAGAGATGTTTATGGATGGTAAGATTTCTTCCAATGATGAGTTATACATTACGAATGTCAGACAGGCAAGAGAACTTTTGAATGCAAAAAATTCTTTCGAACTTGTTTTGAACAGTATAGATGATGGTATGCCGGAAGATTTTTATTCAATTGATTTGATGAGTGCGTTTTCTTCTCTCGGAAAAATCATTGGTGAAGATGTGGACGACGATCTTGTAAATGAAATATTTACCAAATTCTGTATGGGTAAATAAGGTAGGCGTAAGTTATGAATGATAACAGTAGAAATCAATGGAAAGAAATTGTTGATGTATGTATTGTAGGTGCAGGTCATGCAGGATGTGAAGCAGCACTTGCCTGTGCAAGACTTGGTCTTGAAACCGTAATTTTTACGGTAAGTATAGACAGTATTGCACTGATGCCCTGTAATCCTAATGTAGGTGGTTCTTCAAAGGGTCACCTTGTAAGAGAGATTGATGCTCTTGGCGGTGAAATGGGTAAGAATATTGATAAAACCTTTATTCAGTCCAAGATGCTTAATATTTCAAAAGGTCCTGCTGTTCATTCTTTGAGAGCTCAGGCAGATAAATCCGATTATTCAAGATCTATGAGAAAAGTTTTGGAAAATCAGGAACATCTTACCGTTAAGCAAGCAGAGATTTGTGATGTTATTATCGAAGCTGGTGTTCTTAAAGGAGTAATAACAAATACCGGTACTACTTATATGTGTAAGGCAGCTGTTCTTTGTACCGGAACTTATTTAAAAGCAAGGTGTCTTTGCGGTGAAGCTATTACTTATACAGGTCCTTCCGGATTACAGGCTGCCAATCATCTTTCTGCTCATCTTATTGAAAACGGTGTTTTGTTAAGAAGATTTAAAACAGGTACTCCTGCCAGAATGGATAAGAGAAGTATCGATTTTTCAAAAATGGAAGAGCAGTTGGGAGATGAGAGAGTTGTTCCTTTTTCATATTCAACCGATCCTGAATCCGTTCAGAAGGAACAGGTTTCCTGCTGGCTTACTTATACTAATGAGGAAACTCATAAAATTATCAGGGCTAATCTGGACAGATCTCCTATTTATGCAGGTATTATCGAAGGAACCGGTCCCAGATATTGTCCTTCCATAGAAGATAAAGTTGTTAAATTTGCAGACAAAGAAAGACATCAGGTATTTATCGAGCCCGAAGGTCTTTATACAAATGAAATGTATGTGGGCGGAATGTCTTCTTCACTTCCCGAGGATGTTCAGCTTCAGATGTACAGAACTGTTCCGGGTCTTGAAAATTGTAAGATAGTTAGAAATGCTTACGCTATTGAATATGATTGTCTTGAACCTAATCAATTATTACCTTCTCTTGAATTGAAAAATATAAAGGGTCTTTTTTGTGCAGGACAGTTTAACGGAAGCTCGGGTTATGAAGAAGCAGCGGCCCAAGGAATTATTGCGGGTATAAATGCATCTATGGAAATTTTGGGAAGAGAGCCCGTTGTTCTAGACAGATCACAGGCATATATCGGAGTTTTAATAGACGATCTTGTTACGAAAGATAACAGGGAGCCTTACAGAATGATGACTTCAAGAGCAGAGTACAGGCTTTTGTTACGTCAGGATAATGCGGATTTAAGACTTCGTGAGGTTGGATACAATGTAGGCCTTGTTTCAAAAGAAGATTATGAAAAGACTCTTCTTAAACAGAAACAGATTGACGAAGAAGTATACAGATTAAAAAATACTTTTTTGGGTGCCAATAAAAAGGTTCAGGATTTTCTTGAAAGGAATAACAGTACTTTGCTTAGGACAGGAACTTCTCTTGCGGAGCTTGTTTGCAGACCTGAACTTTCCTATGAAATTTTATCGGAACTTGATGACGAAAGACCAAACTTATCTTATGATGTTATTGAACAGGTTTGTATCCAGATAAAATATGAAGGATACATTGAAAGACAAAAACATCAGGTAGCTTCTTTTAAGAAAATGGAAAAGAAGCTTATTCCCGATGATATCAATTATGATGATGTTTTGAGTTTACGTCTTGAGGCTCGTCAGAAATTAAAACAGTTTAAACCTTTATCCGTGGGACAGGCATCCAGAATTTCCGGTGTTACTCCTGCCGATGTTTCGGTTTTGCTGGTATATCTTGAACAGAATAAAGCAAGGAACAATTAATGGATATTTCAAGAGAAGAATATTTGATTCAATTAACTGAAAAACTTAATATCCCTCTTAATAAACGACAAGTGTGTCAGTTTCTTGATTATTATGATCTTCTTGTGGAGTGGAATGAGAAGATTAACCTTACTGCTATTACTGAGTTTAAGGATGTTTGCCTTAAACATTTTGCCGATTCGTTAAGCATAATCAATATTTTTTCTTCTTTTGAAGATATGACTGAGTATTTTAAAGGAAAATCTTTGATTGATGTTGGAACCGGTGCCGGTTTTCCCGGTATTTGTTTAAAGATAATTCTTCCTGATTTACAGATTACTCTTATGGATTCTTTGGATAAAAGAATAAAGTTTTTGAATGAGGTTATCAGTAAATTAGAATTAAAGGGTATTGTAACGGTACACGGAAGAGTTGAAGATTGTGCAAGACAGAAGGAATACAGGGAACAGTTCGATTTTGCTACTGCAAGAGCTGTTGCTTCTCTTCCTGTTTTGTGTGAGTATTGTCTTCCTTTTGTAAGGGTTTCGGGGTCATTTATTCCTTATAAGTCAGAAAAGATTGATGAGGAAATTTCAATTTCAGGTAACGCTTTGAAGCTTTTGGGTGGTAAAATAGTTTCAAGAGTTTCTTTCGCTTTGCCGGATTCAGAAATGCAAAGAACTATATTACGTATCAAAAAGGATTCTCCTACACCGGGAACATATCCCCGTAAAGCTGGGACTCCTTCAAAAAAGCCACTATAATAAACGGGGTGTTTTATGTCAGAAAATAAAGCCGGAGATATTTTACTTGATTTAAAGAAAAGTTTTCTTGACGACAAAAAAGAATTACAGGACAAGATAGTCGAGGTGGAAACCGAAATTCGTCAGTGTAAGGATTTTATTGAATCCTTAAACAAAAAGGATGAATGCGACTATAACATGTTTTCTCCCAGAAGTGCTTCCAGAGTTTATAAGGATCAGGTTTATGAAAAGAAACTTGAGATAGAAGAACTGGAAGAGAAGCTTCGTGTGTATTACAGAAAGCTTGGTAATGTCACTAAAAAGATTGATTCATTAAATGATTTGAATCCGGATACTCTTGAAGTTGAGAAAAATGAAGCTGCTGATATTGTAGAAGTTTTTTCTCAGTCTGAAGACAGGGTAAACGATTCGTCTGTTTTCTTAAAATTGCAGGAAGCAGACAGGCAGAGGATTGCTGCTGAACTTCATGATTCCGTTCTTCAGAATCTTTCTTTGGTTATGCATAATCTGGAGCTTGCGGAAAAGTTTATTGATTACGATTCCGTAAGAGCTAAGCTTGAGCTTGAATCCAACAGAAAGATTGTCAAAGAAACCATTGATGATATAAGAAGTACCATTTTCGATCTTCGTCCTATGCAGTTTGATGATTTTGGTTTCAAGAAAACTCTTGAAAATCAGCTGGAAGGATATAAGTCCAGAACTTCCATGGATATTTCTTACAGAATTGATGATTTGGATTCAAAGGATAATCTTGTTCTTTTGACTATATTCAGAATTGTTCAGGAACTCGTTATTAATTCTATTAAGCATTCAAAGGGAAATTCTTTGTCGGTTCAGGTTCTTGATGAAGGTTCCAGAATCTATATTGAAGAATCAGATGACGGTGTTGGTATTTCTGATGAGGATTTTGAAAAAGAAAATCATTTTGGAATGAAAATTCTTAAGGAAAGAGTTAATATGATTAATGGTACTTTCCGTAAGATGGATGATGTTAAAGGAACAAAGATCGTAATAGAGATTTCGCTTTAAACTGAGGAGGAGACACATGAGTATTAATGTTTTGTTGGTTGATGACCATAAGATGCTTCGAGAGGGCATCAAACAACTTATTGAATTTGATTCTGAGATTAATGTTGTGGCTCAGGCCTCCAGTGGTGAAGAATGTGTAAATCTTTTTAAAAGCGAAAAGATTGATGTTTGTGTTCTTGATATTAATCTTCCTGATGTGGCCGGTACAAAGCTTTTAAAGGATTTAAAGAAGAGTAACAAAAGTACAAAGTTTTTGATGCTTACTGTTCACAATGAAGTGGAGTATTTACTGGAAGCTTTTGATAACGGAGCAAATGGATATATTCTTAAGGATTCCGGAAGCGGAGAACTTATCAAAGCAATCAAAGCTGTTTTTTCCGGAGAAAGATATATTCAGCCCGATCTTGTTCCTGCTTTAAATGCTCGTCTTCTTAAGAGAGAAGATGATAATGATAAGGCAAAGGATATTACCAAGAGAGAAAAGCAGATTCTTGTAAGCATTGCTCTTGGAAAGAGTAATAAGGATATTGCAGAAGAATTTGATATCAGCGAACGTACAGTAAAGAATCATATTACCAGTTTATTTAAGAAAATCGGGGTTTCCGATCGTACACAGGCTGCTGTATTCGCAATCAGAAACAATTTGGTCAGTTTATAGATGTTTCACGTGAAACATTTTGTGTTTAACGAGAACTGACCCCTAAATATGTTTCACGTGAAACATTTACCCCCCTAGATATTGGGTAAAAGTGCCGTGAAACATAAAAAAACGCATGGCGTGAAACATAAAAGACCACAAAATGTGGATATAAGGCTTTTGCCATGCTATAATACACGATAATGGAGAGAAATAAAGGAATCAGGATATGGGAAGAGTAATATCTATAGCTAATCAAAAGGGTGGAGTTGGTAAAACAACCACGTCTATTAATCTTTCTGCAGCTCTTGCAGAAAAAGGCAAAAAAGTTTTAGTAATCGATGCCGATCCTCAGGGAAATACCACCAGCGGTTTTGGAATAGAAAAGAACGAATTGGAGAACACAATCTATGATTTGCTTTTGGGAGAGTGTTCTATTCAGGATTGCGTTATAAGAGATGCATATCCGGGAGTAAATATTATTCCTTCCAATGTTAATCTTGCAGCTGTTGAGATAGAACTTATTGATGTTGAGAACAGAGAATTTATTTTAAAGAAGGAAATTGACTGGATTAAGGATGATTATGATTTTATTATGATAGACTGTCCTCCTTCTTTGAGTATGCTTACAGTTAATGCCATGACCGCTTCAGATTCGGTTTTGGTTCCTATTCAGTGTGAATATTACGCTTTGGAAGGTTTGAGCCAGTTAATTCATACCGTAAATCTTGTTAAAGAGCGGTTAAATCCGGAACTTGATATGGAAGGTGTTGTTTTCACAATGTACGATGCCAGAACAAATCTTTCGCTTCAGGTAGTAGAAAATGTTAAGAGTGTATTGAATCAGAAGATTTTTGATACAGTTATTCCCAGAAATGTCAGACTTGCAGAGGCTCCCAGCTACGGAATGCCTATAAACAAGTATGATCCTAAGTCCGCCGGAGCAGAAAGCTATGCAGCTCTTGCTGATGAAATTATCAAAAACAGGAGGTAATCTCTATGGCAGTAAAGAAGGGTTTGGGAAAAGGCCTTGATACGATGATTCCCAAAGTAGTTAAGGAAGATGCAATTCTTGAAAAGGAAATCGAAAAAGCTGAAGGTCTTGCTACAGAAACATACGTTAAATTAAGTAAAATCGAGCCTAATCGTAATCAGCCCCGTAAAAACTTCGATCAGGAAGAACTTGAATCTCTGGCTGCTTCTTTAAAGCAAAAGGGAATGATTTCTCCTATTATTGTTACAAAACGTAAAGATCATTACGAAATAGTAGCAGGTGAAAGAAGATGGCGTGCAGCACATATTGCCGGTTTGACTGAGATTCCTGTACTTATTCGTGAATATACTGAGCAGGAAATAGACGAAATATCCATAATTGAAAACGTTCAGAGAGAAGACCTGAATTCAATTGAAGAAGCAAATGCTTATAAGCGTCTTATGGATGAGTATAAGTATACCCAGGAAGTGGTTGCTGAGAAGATGGGAAAGAGCCGTGCAGCCATTACCAATACCTTGAGACTTCTCAAACTCAGCGAAAAAATCCAGAAGATGATTGTTGAGAAGAAGCTTTCCGAGGGTCATGCAAGAGCTTTGCTTGCTGTTGAAGACCTGAAGATTCAGGAAAAGCTTGCGCAGAAGGTTGTTGATGAGAAGCTTTCCGTAAGAGATATTGAGAAATTGGTAAAAAATCTCGGAAAGCCCGAGAAAACCAAAGCTCCTTCAACAAACGAATATGACGTATTTTATAAGGATATTGCTGAATCCTTAAAAACAAGCCTTGGAACCAAGGTTTCCGTTTCCGGTAAGGGTGATGGAGCAGGAAAGATTGAAATCGAATTCTACTCTAACGATGAATTGGACAGATTAGTAGCTAAATTAAAATAGAGGTAATCAATGAACAGTAATTTATTAAACAGCCTTGGAATAGGTAACTGGGACATGGGAATCGTTCTTCTTGTGTTTGCAGGACTTATATTTGTTCTTTTGGTAATGTGCATCATTTTATGTATTGAGCACGGAAAACTGAAAAAGAGATATTTGAGATTTTCCCAGGGAAGAGATGGCAAGAGCCTTGAAAAAGAAATCGGTGACATTTTCGCTGAGAATGCAAAACTCAGGGAAATTACCGATAAAAACAGAAGAGACATTAAGTTACTTTTCAGGAAAATGGAGACGACCTTCCAGAAGGTTGGCCTGATAAAGTACGATGCTTTCCCTCAGATGGGCGGCAAATTAAGCTTTTCTTTGTGTATGCTGGATGAGAAGAATAATGGATTTATTCTTAATTCTGTTCATGGAAGTGACGGATGTTATACATACTCTAAGGAAATCAAAGCAGGTAAATGCGACCTTGTTCTTGGTGTAGAAGAACAGAACGCTCTTAATATGGCAATGCAGAACTAGGAATGAGTACACAAGGGGAGAGAACTCATGAAATTATGCAAGATAAGTGATGTTTCCGGAGGAGAGAAACTTGCCAGACCGATAATGACTTCAAGTTATCAGGAACTTTTGGCAGCCGGAACAATTCTGAAGCCAGAATATATTCCCAAGATTATTCAGTTGGGAATTACTGAAATATTTATAGAAGATGAGAAGTTAAGTCCTGAACAGGTTGTAATTTTGAGAGAAGACGTGGAAGATCTGTTTAAAGAGAAGGTCAGATCTGTCATGGAACGTCATATTTACAGTGACAACTCAGATTTGGAAGAACTCAGCAAAACAGCGGATGGAATCATTACCAATATTCTATCCAATGATGAACTTGTGGAGCAGATATACGATATACGCGAAAGAAGCGCTGATATTTATGAGCATTCCATCAGCGTTTGTTCTCTTGCGGTTCTTGTGGCAGTGAAGAATAAAATCGATATAGATATTATTCATGATCTGGGAGTCGCTTGCCTTTTTCACGATATAGGGTTAAGATATCTTGACTTTGAATGTACCAATCAGATTGTGGAAGAGTTTGAAGAAAAGAAACTTACCGAATACAGAAAGCATCCTGTTTATGCATATTCTTCTTTGGAAAAAGAAACCTGGATTTCCGATGAAGCCAAGAATATGATTTTAAGACATCATGAAAGACTTAACGGAAGCGGATATCCTCTTCATGTTAAGGAATTCGATGTTGCTACGCAGATTTTACAGGTTTGCGATGCTTTTGATGAAATGATTTGCGGTATCGGTTGTAAACGTGCCCGTGTATATGAAGCAGTTGAGTTTTTGAAGGTTTCCAAGAATGTTTTGTTTGATGAAGAGATAGTAAACAGTCTTTTGGATTTCACGGCTGTATATCCTTCGGGAACTGTTGTGGTTTTAAATACCGGAGAAATGGGTCTTGTAGTAAAACAAAACCGACAATTTCCGGAAAGGCCTGTGTTGCGTATCATAAAAGATACAAACGGACAACCCGTTGAAAATGAAGTACTCTGTGACCTTTTAGAGGTTCACAATGTATATATAGAAAAAGTGCTTATATAGAAAGAGTGCTATAGTCAGGAAAGGAGTCTATATTATGATAGACATCAAGTTTTTAAGGGAAAACCCGGAAGCAGTAAAGGAAAATATCAAAAAGAAATTCCAGGACGAGAAACTTCCGCTGGTTGACGAGGTTATTGTTCTCGACGAGGAAAGAAGAAAAGCGCAGCAGGAAGCTGATAATATAAAGGCCGAGAAAAACAAACTCTCCAAGGAAATCGGAGCTTTGATGGCCCAGGGCAAGAAGGAAGAAGCTGAAGAAGTTAAGAAAAAAGTTGCCAAGGATGCACAGAGACTTACCGAGCTTGAAGAAAAGCAGAAGGAATATGAGGAAAAGACCACAAAAATCATGATGGTTATTCCTAATATTATCGATCCCAGTGTTCCCATTGGTAAGGATGATTCCGAAAATGTGGAAGTTACAAAATATGGCGATCCTTTTGTTCCTGACTATGAGATTCCTTATCATACAGAGATAATGGAAAAATTCAACGGAATAGATATTGATGCTGCAGGACGTGTTGCAGGAAATGGTTTCTATTATCTTATGGGCGACATTGCAAGACTTCATTCCGCAGTTATCGCTTATGCACGTGATTTCATGATTGACAGAGGTTTTACATATTGTGTTCCTCCTTTCATGATTCGTTCAAATGTTGTTACAGGTGTTATGAGTTTTGCTGAAATGGATGCCATGATGTACAAGATTGAAGGAGAAGACCTTTACTTAATCGGTACCAGTGAACATTCAATGATCGGTAAGTTTATTGATACTATTACACCTGAAGAGCAGTTACCTCTTACTCTTACAAGCTATTCTCCTTGTTTCAGAAAAGAAAAGGGTGCTCATGGTATTGAGGAACGTGGTGTTTACAGAATTCACCAGTTTGAAAAGCAGGAAATGATTGTTGTATGTAAGCCGGAAGATTCTGCAATGTGGTTTGAAAAATTATGGCAGAATACCGTTGATTTGTTCAGATCTATGGAAATTCCGGTTCGTACACTTGAATGCTGTTCGGGAGATCTTGCGGATTTGAAGGTTAAATCCTTTGACGTTGAAGCATGGTCACCCAGACAGAAGAAATACTTCGAAGTTGGTTCATGTTCTAACTTAGGAGATGCTCAGGCAAGAAGATTAAAGATCAGAGTTAAGGACAAAGAAGGAAACAAGTATTTTGCTCATACTCTTAACAATACAGTAGTTGCTCCTCCGAGAATGCTTATCGCATTTTTGGAAAATCACTTACAGGCTGACGGCTCTGTTACAATTCCTGAAGTTTTATGGCCTTACATGGGTGGTAAAAAGGAATTAAGATAGTAAACAGGAGCCCGGAGGAAAGATTTGCATAAATTTTTACGCGCTATCGGTTTTTCAGAGATAAAAACCAGAGAGCAGTTAAAAAAAATAATTGATAAAACAATCGAACAGTCAACGGAAAGCGCTTTTGCGGTTTGGGAAGAAGACGATATTCTTTACGGAGATTACAGTTTTGAGTTTGCTGAGAATATGGGACTTACTGTTTGCGGACAATATGATGCTATGGATGAGTTTCATGTGGATTACTGTTATCCATACATGGTAGCATCCCAGATAAGCAGTAATGAGAAGTCGGTTGTTGACAGACATGCAGCAAATGTTTCTTTTGCCGGTGTATGTGAAGATAATAAGATAGGGATTTCGATTATTTATTATCTTCAGAACAGAATTGATTATATAAAAAGATCGGGTGAAGGTTCGAAGGCTTTGGACAATGTTCCTGTTTGTCTTTCCGGGCTTTCGGACTCCGCCATGATTATGATGCCTCTTGCAAAAGATGAACTTTCGAAGAAAAAAGTATCGCGTTCCAACAAAAAGCGTGATAAACTAATTGAGGCTGCAAGGCAGGGAAGTGAAGAGGCTATAGAATCTCTTACTTTGGACGACATTGATGTGTATTCCACAATTTCCCGAAAAATAAAGGAAACTGATGTGTATACTATCGTTGATACATATTTTATGCCTTACGGAATAGAATGTGATCAGTATTCTGTCCTTGCTGAGATTTCTGAATTAAAAATGGTTGTGAATTCTTTGACCGGAGAAGAGGTGTACCAGATGCTTCTTGTCTGCAACGGAATTTCAATCGATGTTTGTATTAATAAAAAAGATTTATTCGGAGAGCCTGAGGTGGGCCGTAGATTTAAAGGAACGGTTTGGCTTCAGGGTTGGCTTGACTGGCTCTCATAGTTAAATGGATATAACGGGCCCCTCCTAAGCGAAAGGCAAATGCCTGTATATCGCATAAATACGGGATTTCTCAAAAGCTCAAGTGAGTGAGTATGAGTGAGTAAAACTAAATAGCTACCAAAGAATGTTCCGCATCCTTTGGTAAATAGGTCCACGTAGCTCAGCTGGATAGAGCACCGCCCTCCTAAGGCGGGTGTCGGAGGTTCAAATCCTCTCGTGGACGCTCGGGGAGCCT
>JAZLJG010000177.1:0-4563 GCA_045617745.1 Lachnospiraceae bacterium
ATATGTTCCTGATTATCTTAACATATCTGTTGCAAATTTGCACGCAAAATCATAGAATCATTTCCTTTTCTTTTCAAAAAATGCAATTCTGTCTGATTTCAATAGTTTCAGGTTTTTCCTCCGTATCATTAGGTAGAAGCGTAAAAAAACAGGGCTTTTCTTTTTCCCTTATTTGGATAAGGGCGCACTTCTATACATACCCTTCGGGATGTAGTGCGGTTGGCTTTCGCCAACGGTTCGGCTTCGCCGGGTTTTGCCTGCGCTTCGCTTCGGAGTTTTTTCGATACTCCGAATTGTCAATGGGACAATCTTTCCCATTTTTTTGTCCCGTCGCAAAACCGCATAAACACTGGGAATGTTGATAGCAAAGTGTCCCGGTGTTGTCCTTTTACGTATCAAAATGAACCGTGTTACCATTATACTGTCAAAAGTGAGCGCAACAGAGTTAATCTGAAGCGCTCTTTTTGTATAAAAAAACTCAAAGGAGGAAACAAAATGTTTGAAGAACTTGAAAAACTCAAACAGGAGCTTGATGATGCCAGGCTCGAAAAAGAACAGACAGAGCATCAGATTAACAGACTCGGCAACCAGCTTGAGTCTGAAAAGAAAGCAGAACGAGCTAAAAGAAATCACCGTCTCTGCTACGAGGGAGCAAACCTCGAAATCATTTTTCCAAGAATCAGGGAAATGAACGAAGCACAGTTCATAAAGTTCTGTGCTGCACTGATTGAACTTCCGGGAGTAAGGAAGTTTGCAAAGGAATTTGTTCCGGACCTGGGAAAGGAGGTGAATAAATAATGGCATTGCATCATTTCCATCTGGCCCATGTGTCAAGGGGCTCGGGGCAAAGTGCCGTGGCTGCAGCTGCATACCGTGCAGGGGAATGTCTTCATGATGATTACTACGGATTTGTCCATGATTACACCAAAAAGGGCGGCGTAATTCTTTCGGAGATTATGCTTCCGCCGGATGCCCCAAAGCGGTTTTCTGACCGTGAGACTCTCTGGAATGAAGTTGAACAGATTGAAAAGAACGGAAAAGCACAGCTTGCCTATTCCTTCGATATAGCCCTTCAGAACGAACTTACAATTGAGGAGAACATCGAAATGGCGAGGCAATTCATAACAGAAAATTTCGTAGCCCGCGGAATGATATGCGACGTAGCATTTCATAATCCGGGCAAGGACCCGGGTGACATTCAGAACCCGCATTTCCATGTACTCGTTCCGATGAGACCACTTAACAAAGACGGAACCTGGGGAACAAAGCAGCACAGGGAGTACGTTCTTGATAATGACGGAAACCGTGTGAAAGGTCCTGACGGCAAATGGCTTTTCAATGCTGTCAAGAACACGGACTGGAGTGATCCCGAAACGCTTGTCAAGTGGAGAGCCAACTGGGCAGAAACCGTGAATGTGACTTTTGAGGCGAAAGGAATTGCGGCAAGAATAGACCATCGTTCTTACGAAGAAAGAGGCATTGATGACCTGCCCCAGGTTCACGAAGGGCCGAAGGTCAGGGCTATGGAAAAACGTGGAATAAGGACCGATAAGGGCGACTGGAACAGACTCGTAAAGAGCCTTAACACCGGTATAAAGAAACTGCTTCTTGTGTTTAAAAACATCCTAAGTGATATCGATGAAATGAAAAAGGAACGTGATGCCGAACGCAAGAAGGAAGCCGCAGCGCTTTTAGAAGCAAAAGAGAAACGGAATGATTTCTGGGATGCGATCGAAGAATACAGAACGGATATCGATGCGAAGTATAAATATGCCAAACACACCTGGAAATCAAAAAAGGCTCTCGAACTTATGACGTTTATCTACAACAACCGGATTACGGAAGTGGAAGGCTTTGAAGAGATTGTAACAAAAATGTACAGCCGCCTTTCTTATCTTCAGGCGGATGTAAAGTCAAAGCAGGAACGCAGAAGTGAAATTAACACTCTGCTCCGCAGACAGGAAGAATATAAAAAATACCTTCCGGTCTACAGGGCCTGGTTTGATATAAGCACCCCTGCAAAGAAGGATAAATATGCAATAGAGCATGAACGCGAGCTTACACTTTTCCGCATTGCCGAAAGGGAACTGAAAGAGCACTTTCCGGATAAGAAGTTTCCAAAGAAGGAGCTTCTGGCAGAGAAAGCCGCTATTGAAAAAGAACTTCCAACACTTCAGTATCGCTACGAAAAAGCGAAGCAGGATGCAAGTCTTGCATATCGTTTCAAGCGTCAGGTTTACGATGCTCACAAGGAACGCAAGAAAACAAACCAGCATGAAAGGAGCTAAGACAATTGAATATTTTTGAAACAGCAAAGGCTGCAATCTCTGTAAAAGAGGCTGCGGCCTTTTATGGTATCAGGGTAAACTCCCACAACATGTGCTGCTGTCCTTTTCACAGTGACAGGACACCGAGCATGATTCTCGACAGGAAGTATTCCGGCAGATTCCATTGTTTCGGCTGCGGCGCATCGGGAGATGTAATCGATTTTGTTTCCGGACTTTTTTCCATCAATTCAAAAGAAGCCGCAGAAAAGCTTCTTGCAGATTTTGGAATTGAAAGACCCGGGAAAGAGTCTTTGCCGGCTACGAAAAAGCATCTCTTTCCAAAGAAAAACATAACTGAAAAGGATTCTTCCGAATACAAAGAAGCCGAGCTGTCTCTCACTACGCTTTTACGTAATGCATATCAGAATACGGTCCGTTTTGATCCTAAGACTATCGACGAACCTATATCAGATTCTTTTGCCAAAGCTATAAATGATGTTCAGCGATACGAGTACTGGTTCACTGTTTTGGAAGAAGGAACTGATGGGGAAAGAAAAGAATTATACAAAGACATAAAGGAGAAGAAAGAAAATGAAAGAATACAGCATTGATACTGACGGATGGATTTTTGAAGGAAAAATCAGTGAGGTGAAGTTATCCGAGAAGCTTCTTGCAAAATACCCGTTTGTATGCATTAACGGAAATCTTTATGAGGAGGACGGAACCCCGGTAAACGAGAATGACCTTAAGCGGGGAATCCTCAAAATCATTACACCGTATGTTTCAGGCAGTGCCCCGAAGAGAATATCAAATATCATCGAAACCATAAAAATAACCTGCAGCTGTGAAATGCCATTACTTCGTCAGGACTACATCCACTTTGAAAACGGGACCCTCAGAATCAGCGAGGACCATTTCTCCATGAAGAAGGAGTTCGCATTAAACAGACTTACCGTAAATTATAATGCAAGTGCCCCCGAACCAAAGACCTGGTTATCCTTCCTAAATGACCTTTTGGAGCCCGATGACATCATGACCCTGCAGGAATATATGGGATACTGTTTCATACCTGCCACAAGGGCCCAGAAGATGCTTTTCCTGATTGGAAAAGGCGGTGAAGGGAAGTCCCGAATCGGAATAGTCATGGATTCGTTGTTTGGTAAAAACATTCATTTCGGAAGTCTTGCAAAGCTTGAAGCCGACAGATTTGCAAGAGCAGACCTTGTCGGAAAACTTGTCTTCTTTGATGATGACATGGTTATGGAAGCCCTTACGGAAACACACCTTATCAAAACAATCGTAACTCTCGAAGGCTGCACCGATGTTGAAGTAAAGGGAAAGCAGAGCTTCCAGGCTCCGATTTATGCAAGACTTTTTGCTGCCGGTAACGGAGTGTTATCTTCCCTTCACGACAGAAGCGACGGCTTCTACAGAAGACAGATTATCATAACGACAAAGGACGTACCGCCCGACAGGGTTGATGATCCGTTCCTTTCGGAAAAGCTTATTGCAGAAAAGGAAGGCATCGCCCTGTGGTGCATAGAAGGCCTTAAACGGCTCATTAAGAACAATTACCGCTTTACCATAAGCGATAAGGCAAAACAGAACCTTGAAGAGGCCAGGGAGGACGGAAACAACGTCATGCTGTTCCTTAAGTCCGAAGGCTACATCGGATTCAACCGGACCAGCACAATTCCCAGCACAAAACTTTACAAGGTATATGAAATCTGGTGCGAAGAAAATGCATACAAACCACTTTCGTGCAAAACATTTATCGGAAGCATAAAGGATATCGGAAAGGCTTTCGGCATCTCATACAACAATAAGATTTCTGCCGAGCACGGAAAGAAGGTGCGAGGGTTTACGGGAATCCACTCAATGATAAGGACATAAGGTACATGTGGTACATGTAAATCTTATGCCCTTTTATTTTGCAAAAATACTAACAGTAAAATTACGTGTACATGTGTACCAAACCAGTATTTACAAGGCTTTGAAGTGTACCAAAGGATGTGTACCCAAGTGTACTTTGATGTACCAACTAAACATTAAAAACAATCGGACTCCTTCTCCCTGCCGGGCGAACGGAGTTTTTTTATTGCCCTGAAAGGATAGAAAAATGACAGATATAATGACAAAAGAACTTGATTATGCAAAACAAAATGATTTGAGCTTTGCTCTTGCCAATGGTATACTCGACCTGGATAGAGTGCATGAACTGTGTATGAAAAGTAAACGTGAACGCGTGCTTTCGGTCCACAAATACGCCATCTCACCACCTGCCAATGAAGGCGAC
>JAZLJG010000178.1:0-1666 GCA_045617745.1 Lachnospiraceae bacterium
TGAGCAATGTCATTAAGTTAAGACAGCCTCTTCAAAGATCCTCATACCTTAAAGGTATGGGGGTCTTTTTTTAGTATTTTTTTCTAAAGGGTTGACACGCACACCCAAGTGTGCGGCCTCTTTGAATCCTTATACGAAAGATTCAAAGAGGCCCTTGGAATTAGGAAAACCTGATTTCAAGGAGGTACTGCATGAAACCCAAACACGTAAAGAGGCTGCTTTCGTCAGCCATAGCCGAAGTTGCCGGTACACCAGAAGACTATTGCGTTAACCCAGATCGCGACTTTACCAGAACACGGAAGATCTCTCTGCAAAAGCTTATTTCCGGAATAATCAACATGGAATGCAAGAGTTTGCCCAACGAACTGATCGATATGTTTAAAGGAACTTCGGATATACCGTCAGTTTCAGCATTTGTACAGCAACGTGACAAACTGAAGCCAGAAGCCTTCGAAGCAGTGTTCAACAAGTTCACTGCCAGATTTACAGTTAATTCTAGCGATATGCCGGTGCTTGCGGTAGACGGTTCTGATGTTCGTTTGCCAACCAATCCTGACGATAAGTTGACATATCTTCCAGGCTCAAGAACACAAGATCCCTATAACAGTCTGCATATCAATGCGTTATACGACCTAAACCAGCATCTTTACAGAGCCGTGGTCATCCAGAATGGTGCTCAAAGAGATGAATGTTTAGCTTTTCAGCAGTTAGTCGACAATTCAGATATACCTTTGGCATTAGTTATCGCTGACAGAGGATACGAGTCTTATAACAATCTAGCTCACATCCAGGAGAAAGGCTGGTTTTTCCTTATCCGTATAAAAGACGGTAATTCTGGAATTAAGAATGGATTCAATCTTCCCGCTGAAGATTGCTTTGATGTAAGCATCGGGTTGAACTTAACAAGAAAACAAACAAATGAAGTAAAAGAACTTCTAAAAGACCGTAATCACTATAAATATATTTCACGCTCCAGCCATTTTGACTATCTCCCGCAATATTCCCACAAGGCTGATCCGCTTGTTTTCTACACACTTAAATTCAGAATAGTCAGATTTAAGATATCTTCAAACACTTACGAAACAGTTATTACAAATCTTCCTGGAGATAAGTATCCTCCTGAAAAATTAAAGGAACTGTATGCTTCCAGATGGGGAATAGAAACATCTTTCAGGGATCTTAAATACACAATAGGTCTTCTTAAATACCATTCAAAAAAGACGGCGTGTATCCGGCAAGAGATCTTCGCGCGTCTTACGTTATATAACTTTGTTGAAGTGATTACCTCGCACGTAGCCATTTCAAAGAAACAAAGAAAATACACTTACAAATGCAACTTTTCAGTCGCAACGCACGTATGTAGACTGTTCCTGCGCGGACAAACATCGCCGCCTTATGTAGAATCCGCAATTGCCAAGTGTCTAATCCCAATAAGACCTAACCGTAAACGAAACAGGTTAGTGCTTGGTGAAGTATTGCAAAGATTCTTCTACCGCGTAGCATAGCACAGCAGACAATCAAAAGAAACCAACAGGCAGACTCAATCTGCCTGTTTACACTGCCTGAAAAAAGAAAAGAGACTGAAGATTTCGTTTCTCCAGTCTCTTTTTGATTTGTTTTTGTGGTCTCCGTGAGTCAATGTCAGCTTAACTTAATGACATTGCTC
>JAZLJG010000179.1:0-14281 GCA_045617745.1 Lachnospiraceae bacterium
TATTGAATTAGCGGAGAATTATAATTTGCCGAAGTCGGAGGATTCTAGACAGCCTCAGTGTCCGAAGGAGAAGGAGGATGCGATTGTGGAGGCTTTGAAGGTATTCCTGAAAGACCCACCCAAAATGGTGCATCGTTCAACTGAACTCTGGCTATGTAGGGGAATTCGTGAATGAGGGGGTAATAGGATATTGATTACTGTCGAAAACGGAAAGATTTTTATGAATAACGAAATAGTTAATTTACCACGTCCAGTTTTTGAAGCCGTGGAAATTAATGATAATATCATCGTTGTTTACAAACCCTCTAGGGACGAATATGATAATGTCTTTTGTTATTCACGTTCACTAGAGACTAAATGGCGTATACCCCCTGTTCCAGTTGAGATAGGAGGCACAGGTAGGTGCGTATACGTGGCTGTTAGGGTGATTAACGGCGACTGTTATGTGACTGATTTTGGCGGAAGACGCTTTAAAATTGACGCAGAAAGTGGAATAGCCCTATCAATGGAATTTGTTAAGTGAATTCCAGATATTTGCCATACCCCTGAACTATATATAAAGTTAATATGTTATATAGTTTATTGTACAACGCCTACATGCACAATGACAGCATATGGCCCTATTGGCATATAAAAAGTTCGGATTACAGAAATGGCGAAGTCAAAAATATAAGAGTTTTAAAGTTTGACCACTTATCTGTAATGACGGATAGGTGGTTTTTTTAGTAAGTAAAGAAGGGAGCACAGATTATGAGCAAAATATTCAACGTACAGGACAGACAGAAAGCATTTGATTATATTCTTTCGATTACGAAGGAAAATCCCAAGATAGTTGCACTGGTGCAGGTAGGTTCCGGTTCTTACGGATATCATGATGAAAAGAGTGATCTCGATTTTGTTATCGCTTTGGATTCAGATTCTTCGATGACGGAAATGATGGACTATGTGAATGAAAAGATAGCTTCCAAATATGAAATTGTATTTTGTAAGAAGGAAGAAGCAAGTCACCTTCTTGTGATTGTGCTATCAAACCTTTTGGAGCTTGACTTCGGTTTTGGCTGTTATGAGCATGCGGCAGCCAGAAAGGCGGAATATAAGGTTTTGTTTGACAACACAGGTGTAGTTGAAGAAAAAATGGTTCAGTCGAGATGCTGGATGGACGACAGCATATATGGCAATAAGCAAAAGAAAGATATTGAGGCGGCATGTAATTCAATATGGGCCAGAATGATGCATGCAGCTGTTGCAATCTATAGGAATAATTACTTGAGAGCCATCGGTGAACTCGAGTATATCAGAAGAGCTTACATTGATTTGCTGGGTGACCGATATAGACTGGAAAGCGGTTATAATCATGACATGGACAAGTTACCGCCCGAAGCGAAAGCAGATATCAAGAGTACTCTCGTTTTTAGCGAAGAGGCTAAGGATTTATGGACAAGTCTTTTGAATCTGACATCGTTGGTTTACAAGGAACTGGAAGGAAATGAGGTTCCTATATCAAAGGAAATGCTGCTTGAGTATTACAAAGATATGGGATGATGAGCCTTGGGGACGGGGTTAGGGGTTCATTTTCGGCCAAGGGAAAAGGCGAAAATCTGGGATACTTCGGAAAAGAAGAGAACAAAAAAGTTGCAGAAAAAATGAAAGAAGTATTTGCAGCATGGATTGATAACAGTCGTAATAATATTGCATGGAAAGAATGGTTTGAAACCGGCCATGAATTTGTCGTAAGGGACAAGGAGTACCTGGATGAAGGTTTGTACGATTTACTGAACTTTGTCCTTATTTAACTTACTGAACTTTGTCCTTATTTATGTGAAGAAAAAATGATAATTGAAGCTGACCGCGCTAAATTTGAGGATAATTATCCCGAGGTATTATAAGTAGTGGTGAAGACAGTCGCAGATTGCGACAGCCGTTTTTTTGAATCGACAGAACAGTTTGAGGACAGCCTTAGTGAGAAAAGTCAGAGAATATAAAAATGTTTTAATGGTTATTTTGCTGTTCGCCATAGGTGGAGCAGCTCACATATTGTTGTATGGTATTGATATTGCTGACAGTATCTGCCAGATTTATTACGGTATTTGCGTATTGGTCTGGGCGATGACTGTACGTGACCGTATCATAGATAAAAGAGCCCGTAATATCCTTATTGGGATGGCGGGTTTGTTACTTGCTGCGTTTCTTATCCAGTTGGCAAGGTATAAATTTATTTGGGAAAGCGTAACCGCTTTGCGCTATCTTTGGTATTCGTACTATGTGGTGCTTGAAAGTGTACCCTTTCTTACATTCTTTTTAGCGATTTGTATTAATCTTCCCGAGGAAGACAAAGTGGACAGAAGATACTTTCTTGTGGGAGTTCCGTCTTTAGTTCTTATAATTTTGACTTATACAAACGACCTTCACAACCTTGTTTTCATTACTACAGGAGATTCTGCAGGTGCATCCGGAAGTTACGGTCATGGAAGCCTGTTTTACGTTTGCTATGCGTGGATTTATGTGCTGTTCTTAACGGCACTGGTTATTATATTCAGGAAGTGTGCCCTGTATTCAGCCAAAAGAAAAATCTGGGTACCATTGTTGTTTTTCATAACAGGCTTTGTTCTTCTGGTTTTGAGTATCTTTGATGCACCGAAGATGCACGGAATATCAATCTGGTCATTTATCGAAGATTACGCATTTATGGTTATCGCCCTTACGGAAGCCTGTATACAGGTAGGGCTGATTCAGGCAAATACAGGCTACAAAAGGCTGTTTGGTCTTTCTGACAGAATGATTAAGATAACCGATGCATCGGGAAATACTCTTTACGCATCCAAAAACGGAGAAAAATCCTTTGAAGAAAACGAGGACATTCGTGTTTACCAAAAAGAGATAAGTGGCGGTTTTGTTTCATGGGTTGCGGACATTTCCAAGCTTAATGAATTGAACAGAAACATTTCCGAAGTAACAGACAGAATCGAAACAAGAAATGAGTTTTTGAAAAATGATATCGCCGTAAAGGAAGAACGTTCTAAGTTAGATACCAGAAATAACCTTTATGACAATATTACCCATGTTGTAAGTCCTCAGCTTGACAGCATTCAGAAACTTATTGATGAGATAAACGATGACAATTTTGATGTGAACATTGCAGAAATTTCTGTATTTGATGCATATATCAAAAGAAGAAGCAACATGGAACTTATAGAAACCGAGGACGGCAGAATTCCGGTGGAGGAGCTGTATACTGCCATTTCCGAGTCCTGCGGATACATAAATCTTTGTAAGCTGGATGCGGTTGTTACTCCGGTAAGGAAGTTCGACCTTTCCAAAGAAGTTATGACCATGGCATACGCTGCATTTGAAGCAGTGGTGGAGCATAACTTATATGTTGCCAAGAGCCTTCTTGTTTCCTTAAATAAGAGGCCTGATACTTTTACCATAAGAATATCTATGGATAAGGGTGCAAAGTTCGATGAAGCGTGGATAGTAAATGATGAGTTTCTTTCTTTGGGCGGAAAGATAGTTACGAATCATGAAGACGGACTTTCTGTAGCCGTTTCTTTCAAGGAAGGCGGTGAGGCGTAATGTTAAAGTTTGGTCTTTTGAGTGAAGGTTATTTGTGCCTTTTCGGATGTTGGGCGATGGTCCTTTTGTGGGGCGCAGTATTGATTTTCGCCAGTGACTGTCTTGATAAAAGAAACCTTCCACTGTGGCTTAGAAATATTTTATATGACTTTTTTATAGTGCTTTCCTATCTGAATTTCCAGTGCGTCGCGGCAGTAAGCTATAAGTGGATACGTGACCCGTTTCTTCGCATAATCGTGCCCTGGTACAGTGAGCTTCCTGTTTATGCTATGCTTGCGATATACATTCTGGGTTCACTTCTTGAGATATGGATGGTCTATATCAGTGTGACCTGGAACCGTACGCATATTACAAACGGCTCCATCAAGGAAGCGGTTGATACACTTCCCTCAGGAATCGTGTGCTTTGATGATGACGGAAGAATCATATTTAAGAACAGAACAATGGAAATGCTTTGCCGGAAGATGACAGGTAACGTTCTTTTGAACGGTAATCATTTCGAAGAGGCGGCATTTTCGAAAAGCGAGATAGAAGAAGCAAATGTGCTTCCTTCGGATAACAGAATACTGCGGCTTTTGCCGGGAAATGAGGCCTGGTGCTTTTACAGATCGTCCATAATCGACGGCTCTGTTACTTACAGTATGCTTAATGCGGTGGATATTTCGGAAGAGTATGAAAAAACACGTTTTCTTGAGAAGCAGAATGAATCCGTAAGAAAGTTAAACAAGAAACTTAGTGAATACCACGATGACATTTTGTTAGCAATAACCGCAAAAGAAAAACTGAACGCAAAGATCAAAATACATGACGAACTGGGCGCAGGCCTTTTATCCATTAAAAGGTATCTTACCGGCGGAGGCACAAAAGAAGAACGTGATGCAATTCTTGAAAGAATTTCGGGAAGCATTGATTACCTGAAGCGTGAATCCGAGAATGAATCCGGTGATGAGTACGATCTTATGATTTCCACTGCAAAGACCTTGGGCGTGGATGTAAAGATTCAGGGAAACCTTCCTTCGGACAATCCTGCAAAGCACATTATCGCAACAGCAATACATGAATGTTTTACAAATACGTTAAGGCACGCAGGCGGTGATACGCTTTATATCGATATAAAAGAAAACAGAGAAGGATTAAGGGCAGTTTTTTCCAATAACGGTGTTCAGCCCCAAAAACCGGTTTCAGAAAAGGGCGGCCTTTTATCCCTTCGCAAACTGGTGGAAGAAGCGGAGGGTACAATGGATATCTCGATTCTTCCGGTATTCAATTTAAAACTTTTTATTCCTAAGGAGAAAGACAAGCATGGCTTACAGGGTTTTAATAGTTGACGATCAGACCCTTCCAAGACAATATTTTGAAAGTATAGTCAATAATTCCGAAAATTACGTTTTAACCGCATCCATCGGCTCGGCAACGGTTGCCGATGCATATTGCATAAACAACAGGGTCGATCTGATTATTATGGATATCGTTATGTCAGAGGGTATAAGCGGCCTTGAGGCGGCCGAACGTATTAAAAGGTCCTATCCAAACGTTAAAATTTTGATGGTTACATCTATGCCTGATTCCGCTTTCTTAAGCAAGGCAAGGAGTGTTAACGTAGATTCATTCTGGTACAAAGAAGTTCAGGATGCTCCCATGCTTGAGGTTATGGATAGAACAATGGCAGGCGAGCATGTATGGCCTGACCATGCACCTACGGTGAAGCTTGGCCTTGCGGACAGCTCGGAATTTACGGAAAAAGAACTGGATGTGCTCAGGTTTATAGCTATGGGTTATACCAACCAGGAAATAGCAGATGAACTGGTGATAAGTGTCAATACGGTAAGATTCCATCTGGCAAACCTTATTTCGAAAACCGGATGCAATTCAAAGATTGAACTTGCGATTCTAGCCACTAAGAGCGGTCTCGTAGTGCCAAATTCGTAAAAAACAGAAAAAACTATCTCTATGTACGGGGACATTTTTTCCCAGGTGTTTTATTCTATCCAGGTAGCTTTGAGGAATTCACTTGGGAAAGGATGTTGAGTTATGGGTGTTGAAAGTGAAAAAACGGAAGCAAATTCCGCTAAAAAATCATTTACATTGAATGTAATTCTATCTTTTCTTCTTTTGGTGGCGGTTGCAGTTATCGTCGTTCTGGTATGGAACCGTCGTCCGTCAGAATCTCCGAATGAAACTACAATTACAGAGCAGAGCAAACCGGTGGAAAAGCTTACGGATAGTATTAATATCCCGGGTTATGTTTTGCTTACATTTAATGAAGGGGAACTGACTCAGGATTTTGCAGTGCCCAATCCTGAGGAAAATACCTGCTTCTTCAAAATCTCATTGGTGCTTAGTGACGGGATCGTTTTATGGACTTCCGATATGGTAGCACCGGGAGAAAATTCCGGCAATATTGTCCTTTCAAAAACTATGGAGAAGGGTGATTATCCGGATGCAATACTTAAATTCGAATGTTTTGCAGACGAAGCGGGCACACAGGCTCTAAACGGAGCTGAAACAAATCTGACGATAAGAGTCAAATAGGAGGAAATTAAAATGAAGAAGTTTTTAGCAGCAGTTTTATCACTTTGTATCATGCTTGGCATTAACGCCAGCGCTTATGCCGAGGAAACGTTGACACTCACGGCAACCGTTCCTGAACCGACATATAAGATTAATGTTCCGATAAACACATTCAGCCTTGAGTATGGGAACACAACTTATCAGGAATTGGGAACATTATCGACATCAGATGAGGATTTTGTTACAAGCATTTTTATTATGCCCCAGTATGATGGCTACTTGGTTAATGAAGAAGACGCGAACGATAAGATTGAATTGCAATTATATGATAATTTCAATGGAGAATATAAGTTGTTAAACAACGCAGGTAAAGAAAGTCGTAGTAATGTTCGTCCTAAGGTGTATGGACATGACCCTGAGACGGGAGCTGAATATCATCAGAATTTCAAATTTTATGCTCTTGTACCTGATTGGAGCAACGCATCTTTAGGTGAAACATACAAAGCAGTTATTACATATCATGTGGAAGTTACATCACCCCTTCTTCCTTAGGATTGATTATGTCTGTTGAGAAAGGAAACCATATGAAAAAAGCATTGAGAATCTTTTCTTTGTTTTTATCGGTTCTGCTTCTCTTTTCTTTGAACATTAATGCGGTTTTTGCCAATGCAGATTCCATGACACTTTCTGTACAGACTCCGTACGGGATAACGATTTTGGTGGGTGAACACGGAAAAGTTATTGCTGACGGAACAGAATATACGGAAAATGTCACGCTGGTGAAGGATATCGGCAGTGTGATAACCTACGAGGTTTCAGCAAACTTCCTTTATGTAATTGACAAGGTTTTCTATAACGGAACTGATATTACAGAGGAACTTGTTGACAAAAAGTTTACAGCTCCCGCACTTTCGGATAATGCAACATTTGAGGCTACGTTCAAGTTCTTTATTGGCGGCGGTTCCACGGATCCTACACCGGGTCCTACACCCGGCCCTACACCTACACCCGATCCGACGCCTACACCTACACCTACGCCTGACCCTACACCCGTCCCGACACCTGTTCCGGACCCGGGTCCTTCTACTAAACCGGTAACAGAGGTTCCCGGACGTGTGGGCCCCGGTGCGAAGACGGCTCCGGCAGTAGTGGAGGAAGTTCCGCAGGCAGAGGCTGATGAGACTGTTGTTTTAGAAGAATCAAAGACCGATACAAAAGAAAATGATGGTTTTACCGATTCCGGTAAAGACACTGCTCCCGAGGAAGTTACGGGAAGCGACGTTGATACCGAAGGAACAGGTGAACCTTCTGACGGAAGTGAAACCGTTACAGCAACAACGACGATTAATCCTACCGACGTTCCCAAAACCGATACAGGAGTAGGAATTGTGTGGATACTTATTACTTTAGGCCTTGTTTTAGTACTCGGAACGTTTACTTTTACATATTTAAAGAAAAAGAACGCGGATTAAATAAACTCGTCCATTCTGTTCATTAAAAGAACAGAATGGACGTTTTTTTGCTTTTTTGTGCATCTTGCAGTGGTAAAATGCATCTTACAGTCTTTGCTGTTGATATTAATTGTAATCGTTATATAGTGATGAATAACAAAAGAAAAAAGCAGTTTATTAAGGAGGCTGTAAACGATGAGTAAGATCTTCAAGAAAAATGAGGTGGCATTTTCCATTATTCTCATTGTAATATATGTAGTAGGAACTTCCATAGCGGAAGCGGTTTCGGAAAACCTTGGAATCGCAAAACTTGTTCCCGCAATATTCCATGTTCTCTTTACTGTGGTGGTTCTTGCATGGATATCTAAGAACGGACTTTTGGAAAAGTACGGTTTGATTCTTCCGAAGTACAAACTTAAGAAAGCATGGTTTTTCATACCCCTTCTTTTTGTGGCATGTGCAGGCCTGTTAGGTGGCTTTCAGATAAATTATTCTCTTGCTGAATCAATTCTTTTTGTAATCAGTATGTTATGTGTAGGGTTTCTTGAGGAGATAATTTTCAGAGGTTTTTTGTTTACAGCCATGGCGAAAAACAACGTAAAGGCTGCAATTATTGTATCATCAATAACCTTCGGAATCGGGCATATAGTAAATCTTTTAAACGGACAGGACATTTTCAGAACTTGTATGCAGATTGTGTTTGCCGTAGCGGTTGGATTTGTTCTTGTGGGCCTTTTTTACAAGGGAAAAAGCCTTATTCCCTGCATTATCTTTCACAGCTTAAACAATTCCCTTTCGGCATTTGAAAAAACAAATGCCCAGGTGGCTGAGATGTTTTCTTTGACGGAAATGCAGTTTGAAGGGATTATGGTTTCGATACTTGTTCTTGTTCTTGCAATTTACGGTATTTTCATTATGAAAAAATCCGGCATTTCAGAGGAGAAAGATGGAACTAAAAATTATTCAGATACCGGTAAATGAATCTGAAACACTGGAAATCAAATGTCACGAGGTTTCCGATGAAGTAAGGGAAATCGTTTCGTTTGTTAAATCCAGGCAGGGTGTTTTGAGCGGCAAAAAGGACGGAAACACCAGCGAGATATCGATATATGATGTCTACTATATTGAAGCGGTGGATAACAGATCCTTTATCTATACCGCTTCGGACAATTATGAAATAAATATGAGGATATATGAGCTGGAAGAGATGCTTAATAAGGGCTCCTTTGTAAGGGTACAGAAGGGTATGATTCTAAACCTTATGAAGGTTAAATCCATAAAGCCCGGGTTAAGCGGAAGATATGTTGCACTTCTTAAAAATCAGGAAGAAGTCATTATCTCCAGAAATTATGTCCCCGATTTAAAAAAAGCATTGAAGGGAGGCAGATGATGGATATTAAAAAAAGACTTACTCAGGCAGTAAAGCTTTATTTCATGTTAGTGACATTTATAAGCATTCTTTTGATGATTCTGGGGCTTTTGTTTGACGCCGATAGAACATTTAGCTATTCAGTGTTTGCTTCTCCCCTTATATATGCCGCTATAGGTGTTATTCCGGTATTTCTTCCGGGTCAGAACAGGGAACTTAGCGTAAAAGGCTTGATAATAAAAAGAGTGGTAGAAATTCTGATAATTGAAGGATTGGTTATGCTTATTGTTTTTTCTTCGGACAATATTCCTTCACAAAACAGGAGTGTAGTTTTCGGGATTGCTGCCGGAATAGTGGTGATTTATCTTCTGGTGAATGGTATAGAGTATTTATATGAAAAGAGGATTGCCGATGAGCTGAACACACTTCTTTTGAATGTTCAGAAGGAAGAAGGGCAGGCTTAAACTTTTATATGATATAAGTAACCCGGATGCATATTATATTGATGCATCCGGTTTTTTTTCTTAAAAACGTCAGATGCAAACTGACACGTTACATTATGCACATGATGGTTTCTATGAAAAGGTGTCCGACGGTTATAGAATGAAGCTATCAAATGAAAGGATATTTCTAAGAAAGAACGAAACCGGAAGCAAAATAGCCCGGTCTATCCTGGCTTTTTATCCGTTTTCCTGGCCGTTATTCTGTGATAAAATATCAATGGCTTGAGAATATTATTGAAATAACTGAGGAGATATTATGCTTGAAGTAAAAAATGTAACTAAAAAGTATGGAAAGACTGTTGCCTGTGACAACGTTTCTTTTGAATTGACGCCCGGTTCGTTAACGGTTCTTTTGGGACCTAACGGAGCCGGAAAAAGTACTATCATGAAGTCGATTATCGGATTTTTGAAATACTCGGGAAGTATAGTGGTTGACGGGTTTGTTAATAAATCCCCTGATGCCAGAAAGGTTTTTGGATATATTCCCGAGATGCCTTCTTTGTACCCTAACCTTACGGTTCTGGAGCACATGGAGTTTATTGCAAGAGCCTATAAGATGACAGATTACAAAGGAAGAATCGAAGAGCTTCTTGAGCGCTTTGAACTTTCCGACAAGAAGAAAAAGTTCGGTGATGAGCTTTCAAAAGGTATGCAGCAGAAGCTGAATCTTTGTCTGGGACTTCTTCCGGACCCTGATATTATTCTTCTTGACGAGCCCATGATAGGTCTTGATCCCCATGCCATAAAGGAGCTTAAAAATTATATCGAGGAGCTTAGAAATGCCGGAAAGACGCTTCTTATCAGTACTCATATTATAGACAGTGTTGATATGATGTGGGATAGGACCATCATTATGCAAAACGGTGCAATAAAGGCAAATGTGTCCAAAGAAGAAATAGACGGACAGAACAAAACGCTGGAGGAGCTGTTCTTCGAGGTTACAGAGGGAGTGTCCAAAGAAGACCTTTCTGAAGCAGAACCTGCAACGGAGAAAGAAGAGGAGAAGGCGTAATGAGACTTTTTGCTTACTATGCAATTCACTCTGTAAAAAACACCATAAAGAAGATGTTTAAAACCTGGCTTGCCATTATCATTGTGGCCCTTGTGGTGGGTGTTATTGCAGGAGTGATTGCTTCGGCTGTCTCTTCTAATAAGCATGAGGAGACCTCTGTAGAGGAAACCGTGGAGGTTAAAGAACCCGGATTTCTTGAAACCAGAGGGATAGAGAGGGATGCATTTGTGGATTTCCTTGTTTCACTTGGATTTTTGGGCCTTGTGGCTATGAATGTTTTAAATGCCAAAAACTCCGGAAAAATGTTTAAACCCGGTGATGTGGTAATGCTCTTTGCTTCACCACTTAAGCCTCAGTCAGTTTTGTTGTTCAGACTTATGGGCTCCATAGGAGCAACGCTGCTTATCTCAATATATATGCTTTTCCAGGTTCCGAACCTTGTTTTGAACCTTCATATGTCCCTTTGGGGAGCATTTTCGCTTGTTATTGCCTTCGGACTGGCTATTATTATCGGAACCATTTTCCAGGTAACCTTTTATACCCTTTCCTCCAGAAGAGGGAAGCCTGTGAGGGATTTTAGTAAGGTAATCGGCGTTTTCTTTGGAATTATCGCACTTGCATATGTGATATATACATTGGTTAAAGGTGGCAGCTATCTTGACTGTGCGATTGAATTCTTCGCAGGAAAGAAGACCTTCTTTGTTCCTTTCTGGGGATGGGTAAGAGGCTTTTGTTATTTTGCCGGACAGGGTGAAACCTTGAAATCCCTGATTTATCTTGGGGTTATTGTAGTGGCTTCCGCTTTGCTGGTATGGTTTATTTGGAGAATTGACTGTGATTTTTACGAGGATGCCATAACCTCAGCCGAAAAGCAGGCCGAGCTTCTTGAGAGTGCCAGACAGGCTTCCAAGGGTGGTGTGACTGTACGTACCAAAGAACGTAAAGCGAATGTTTCAAGAGAGGGCTTTGCATACGGTTTCGGAGCAAATGTTTTCTACTTTAAACCTTTGTACAACAGAATCCGTTTCAGTAAGTTGAAAATCTTTTCAACAACTTCAATTGTGTATATAGCAGTAACAGCATTGACGGTTTATCTGACCCGTGCTATGGAAGGCTTTAGTCCATTTTTGATAGTAGCATGTGCTTTAGGCGTTTTGGTATTTTACAGAACAATGGGAAATCCTTTGGGAGAGGACATTTCCAAGTCGTTCTTTATTTTGGCCCCCCAGAAGGCTTCTCAAAAGCTTTTTTACTCAATGGCAGCAGGACTCACAATTACTTTAATGGATTTGTTTGTTCCCGTTTTGGGTGCGGCGATTTTCTTTGGCGTGAATCCTTTGTCTGCTGTTGTGTTGACATTGTTCATATTGTCAATCGACTTTTTCGGAACCTGCGTGGGTTCATTTATTAATGTTTCAGTTCCGGGAGAGGTCGGATTGAGCGTGAAGGTTATGGTGCAGGTGATGTTTTTGTACTTTGGCCTGGCTCCTTCCGTAGGAGCTATTATAGCAGGAGTTATTCTTGGAAAAATCGTGCTTTTTGCAGCAGTGGGAACTGTGTTGAATATACTTATAGGCGCAATATTCTTTGGCCTTATATCGGCATTTCTGGAAAAGGGTAATGCATGACAGAGATTAAGAAACTTGTAGAAAAATACGGTTTGGGAGATATTATTGGTGAAGCGGTTCCCGTGTCCGGAGGCTTTATGCATAAAATGTTCAAGGTGAAGACATCTTTGGGAACATATGCGGTAAAGTGCCTGAATCCGGAAATCATGAAACGGCCGGGGGCAATGGAAAACTTTGCAAGGGCTGAGAGTCTGGAGAGTGTGCTTGAAAATGAAGGTCTTCCCGTAGTAGCTGCGATTTATTTTGACGGGAAAAAGATGGTGGAGCTTGACGGCCGGTATTTCTACGTTTTTAAATGGCAGGAAGGCAAAATTACGGACTGGGATTGCTTAACTGAGTATAAGTGCTATTGGGTCGGGGAAATACTGGGAAAGATTCACAAGATCGATTCGAAGAAGGCAGAATGCCAAGAGATAAGCCTTAATGAAACAGACTTTGAAAAGTATCTTAAGGATTCCGAAGGAACAGAAATATATCCATTACTTTTAGAGAATCTGGCACTTATAAAGAATGCCCAAAAGAAGCTTAACGACGCCAGAAAGATGCTTCCCCCGATAAGCGCCATAATAAATGATGACATGGATCCCAAAAACGTTATGTGGCATAATGATAGTCCGTATATTATAGACCTTGAGTGCCTTGAATACGGAAATCCCGTGTATTCATGCCTTAATCTTTCACTTCAGTGGTCGGGAACCGTAACAGGAAAGTTTAAAAAGAAAAATCTGAAAAGCTTCTTTGAAGGGTATCTGGCGTCTTATAATAATGGTTTTAAGGAGTATGACAAACTCTTTGGAATAGCATATTCCTGGGTTGAGTGGCTGGAGTATAACATAAGGCGTGCCCTGGGACTTGAAGGTAATGACCCCGAAAACATTAGGATGGGGGAAGAAGAGGTAAAAAATACAATAGGCAGAATACGGTATCTTGACTCGGTTGAGAAGAATATATGCAGAACATTGAAAAGCATATTTAGAAAAAACTGTTTAAAAGAGGATAAATGAAGACAGTACGACAGGACTACGAGAAAAATTTTAAATGCATAGCTGATAAATGCCCCGAAACCTGCTGCAGCGGGTGGCTTATTATGGTGGATGATGATTCTTTGGCAAGGTATGAAAAATACAGCGGAAAGATTCCCGAAAGGGTAAAGGAATCCATAGACTTTGAAGAAGGCTGTATATGTCAGAAGGAAGACGGAAGCTGTGCTTTTCTTAATGAGAAGGGTTTATGCGACTGGATTTTGGCGGATGGTGAGGATATTTTGTGTGATACATGCAGACTGTATCCCAGGCATGTGGAGGAGTATGAGGATTTAAGAGAGTGGTCCATTTCTTTGTCCTGTCCGGAAGCCTGCAGAATGTATGTGGAGAGAACTGACAGGGCATCCTTTGAAAGCGTGGAGGATGACGAGCCGGACCCTTTGGAGGATGACTTTGAGGATTTCGATCTGTTGACTTTCGAGCCTTTGGTGGAAGCAAGGGAACTTCTTTTTTCCGTAATCGGTATGGAAGACCTGAACATCACTCAGAAGATGTACATTACCCTTGAAATGGCCAAAGAACTTCAGAAATGTTACGATGAAGGCGAAACCTTCGGAATGTATGATGTAATAAAAAAGTATGATGACAGTGACTTTTTAAATAAATTGTTGAAGGATGCAAAGGTGGAACTTTCCGAAGACATTCTTTTTTCACTGGAATCATTAAGTGACGAGTGGAACGAAATAATCGAACCTTTTAAATCAAAGTTTTCGTTAAAGGAAGGAGATTACATCAAGGATGTTTCAGATAAACGGTACAACCTTATCATGGACAACATCCTTACCTATTTTCTTTATACATATTTTCTGGGTTCAATCTATAACGGAATGATATTTGCTTATGCGGCCATGTGCGTGTTCGGACCTTTGATGATAGACAGAATATGCAGACTCCGGGCCCTTACGAAAGAAGAGTTTTCTTTAGAAGACTTTGAAGAGATGGTGTATAAGTATTCCAGGGAAACAGAGCATTCCGAAGAAAACATCGATATACTTTTAGAGTATTTTGATTCACAATGTCCATAAAAAAAGCCGGCGCTTTTAGCGCTGGCTCAGACTGAAGACAAAGTCCAAGGTTTTGAAGCCTTGGGCTTTCTTTTTGCCTCTTGCGGTTTACATAACTATGCTTTTGTGCTATAATAATAGTACGAGGTTATGGCTTATGATGACACAGGAAAACGAAAAAGTTAGA
>JAZLJG010000180.1:0-3138 GCA_045617745.1 Lachnospiraceae bacterium
CGTTGAGTGATCATCTGTCTAGAACCGATGTTACCACCGGTCTCAAGCGACCTACCGGAAAACAGATCGGGCAAATCTATTGTTTTCCCACCTTACGGTGTTCTTGGTCTTGCTTCGGATGGGGTTTACATGGCTACGCATGTTACCACGCGCACGGTAGTCTCTTACACTGCCTTTCCACCCTTACCTGTCTTACGACAGGCGGTATATCTCTGTTGCACTGGCCTGGGAGTCACCTCCACCGGACGTTATCCGGCATCCTGCCCTATGAAGCCCGGACTTTCCTCACCTGCTTACGCAGCCGCGATCACCTGTCCTACTCACATATTTGTTACACGTTAAAATACGATCCTCCGATAAACTCTCTGCAAATTGAGTTATTGGGGACAACCTTGGGATCCAAAGCCACAAAGTATTCCAAAAACTTAAGAAGTCTCTTTGCTTCCAGATACTCGGGTTCATCAGGTCCTATTTCAAAAAGAAGAGGTTCTGCATATGTTTTAAATGCAGCCAGCTCATATATTAAAATTGAATTGAACATGGAATCCGCATATTCCTGGAAGGGGAAGATGTTCTCTTCTTCACCTCTTCTGACGCTGGGCCACATCTTAATGGTGTTCTTGGCACTCGTTCCACGGGTTCTTGCGTCTCTTACCATACGACGTAAAAGTCTTCCGTCTGTGGTAGGAATACGGTTGTGTTCGTCAATATTAATACTTGTTAAAGCACTGATGTAAATTCTGTACTTGGATTCATCGGGAAGGCTGTAACTCATCTTGGGGTTCAGTCCGTGAATACCTTCTATAACAAGAACATCATCAGGTCCCAACTGTTTGTAATTTCCTTTATATTCACGCTTACCTGTCTTGAAGTTGAAGGTAGGAAGTTCTACTCTTTCACCTCTAAGTAAAGCGGTCATATCTTTGTTAAACTGCTCAACATCAATTGCCTCAAGGCATTCAAAGTTGTATTCGCCGTTTTCATCCTTGGGAGTCTTTTCACGGTCTACAAAGTAGTCGTCCACTCCGATGGGATGGGGCTTTAAGCCGTAAGTACGAAGTTCTACGGAAAGTCTGTGTGAAAATGTGGTCTTACCTGATGAGGAAGGACCTGCAATCATAACAAACTTTACGCCTTCTCTTTTAACGATATCAGCAGCGATTTCACCGATTCTTCTTTCCTGGAAAGCTTCCTGCACCAGAATCAGGTCGTTGATTTCGCCTCTGCAGATGGAATCATTAAGTTCTCCGATTGTGCTTACACCCATCTTCTCATTCCACTTTGTGGACTCTTTAAGAGCATGGAAAAGATTCGGTCTGTCGTCAAAAGGAACAAGTTGTGTAGGTTTTTCTGACGGAGGAAGGTTAAGCATGAAGCCCTCATCGTAAGGAATAAGGTCAAACCACTTAACATATCCTGTCGAAGGAACCATATATCCGTAATAGTAATCATAGTAATCCTCAAGATGATAAACATTTACGGAAGAGCTTCTTCTGTATTTGAAAAGACTTAACTTATCGTCAAAATTGTACTTTGTAAAAAGAGCAATGGCATCGTCTTTCGCCATGCTTTCTTTGTAAAAAGGAATATCCTCTTTCACAAGCTCCTGCATTCTTTCCTTAACCCTGTCAAGAAGTTCGGGTGTGAAATCAATACTTCCCTTGGGTGTGCAGTAAAAGCTGTTACCGATAACAAATTCTACCTTAACCCTTGCGTTGCAATCCTTACCGGACACATCGTAAAATGCCTTCTCCATAAGCATTATTGCGCTTCTTGTGTAAGTCTTGTGACCGATTGAATCACCTAAGGTAATGAATTCAATATCCGCATCCTTAGTGGATTTTTTAAATAATTCTCTGATCTTTCCGTTTTCGGTTACCAGAGCAATAGTATTGTTATACTCGCTTTGATAATCTTTTGCAATCTCAGCAAAAGTTACTTTGTCGGGATACTCTTTTTTTACGCCTTTAACATTAAGAACTGCCATGTATTATCCTCCTTGTCACTCCATCATGGAGAGAGCTTTTTTCATAGAATGGTTCTTTTCTTCCAATGTGCTGCGCTTTTGAGGGCTCATACCCTTCATATACCCGTTGTTTGTTTCAATCCCCTTTAGTAAATACTCCCTGTATAAAGCGTCCTTAGTATCAATAAGATACTTTGAATACTCGTCGAAAAATTCATCTTCCGATACAGTTAAAGCGGGTCTTGCATCGATAATGAAGTAGAACTTGCCCATGTCTTTCACAAAGGATTCCTTCATAACAGTATAACCGTTAAGCCTTAACCATTTTCTAACAAGAAAAACCTCCGACTGTGGTCCCAGAACAAGCTGTGAAGCCCCTTTGACCACTTCTTTGCCTTCCTCTAAAATCTTCGTAATAAGCTGTCCGCCCATTCCGGCAATAATGATGGCATCTACCTTGTCTTCAACCGTGACATTATGTAAACCATCCGACAGCCTTGTGGTAATTTCCGAAGAAAGGCCCGCCTGTGAAATATTGCTTTCCGCCGCTTCCAAAGGTCCCTTGTTAATGTCAACGGCAAGAGCCCTTTTAACCACCTTGTTTTTCACAAGCGAAATCGAAACAAATCCGTGATCACAGCCCACATCACAGGCTGTGTCACAGTTATTTACCATATTAACTACTTCGTTTAATCTTTTTGATAAACTCATCAGTCAAGATAGTCCTTAAGCTTTCTTGAACGGCTGGGATGACGAAGCTTTCTTAATGCCTTTGCTTCAATCTGTCTGATACGTTCACGTGTAACATTAAATTCCTTACCTACCTCTTCAAGAGTACGCGCACGTCCGTCATCAAGACCAAATCTGAGTCTTAATACCTTCTGCTCCCTGTCAGTAAGTGTTCCAAGTACTTCAACAAGCTGTTCCTTTAATAATGTGAACGCAGCTGCATCTGCAGGAACAGGTACCTGATCATCCTGAATAAAGTCTCCAAGATGTGAATCTTCCTCTTCACCAATGGGTGTTTCAAGAGATACAGGCTCCTGAGAAATCTTTAAGATTTCACGTACTCTTTCAACAGGCATATCCATCTTCTCAGAGATTTCCTCGGGAGTAGGTTCACGACCTAATTCCTGAAGTAACTGACGAGAAACTCTTATCAGTTTGTTAAT
>JAZLJG010000181.1:0-1264 GCA_045617745.1 Lachnospiraceae bacterium
GCTTGAGATTGAGCGTGATCCTATCTATGGTGGCAGAAAATATCGAGAAAAAATGGACCATGTTATTCAGAACCAAAAGGAAAAACTGGCAAAGCTTGAAGTAACTCTTCAAGAAAAAGAGGAGCGGCTAGAGGAGGCTAATAATGCTTTGATTGATAAGGCGAAAAAGTTATCCGATGTAGAAGAACTTCTCGATGAGATGGCAGATATTTCTTATAAAAAAGCTTGTGAAAAGGTTGCTCAGGTTGCAACGGAAAAAGCGAAAGAGGAAACAAAAAAAGTTGCAATTGACAGAGTAATCAAATTTAAGGAATGGCGTATCGCACCTGAACGTAAAGGAACTGATAAAGAGAAAAGTCTCATTAAAAAGATACTGGAGCAGGTGGAAGAAAAACTGAAAGCTATTGGTGATGGTGTTCCAGCAGTTATTAAAAAGGTGTTATCAGAACCCGCTGTTGCGAAAGCAGCAAAGGAAGAAATAAAGGATGCTGTCAGACCTTCGCTGTCAAAAAGGCTATCAGAAAAGAAGGATGTTGTTGCAGACAACAGTCAGAAAAAGCATGAAATTCAAAGGATAGGTTTGGAAACAGAAAATAGTAAACCTAAGAAAGACAATCAATCATTGTAAGTGGAAGGAGTTGGTTTTGTATTGAGTGTATTTGATGATGTAAAAGCATCTGTTTCGGCTGCAGATGCAGCTTCATATTACGGTATTCATGTAGGCAGAAATCATATGGCAAAATGTGTTTTTCATGATGATAAGACACCTAGCATGAAAGTGGATGAAAGGTATTATTGTTTTGGCTGCGGAGCTACAGGAGATGTGATTAATCTGGTGGCACATTTGTATGGATTACGCAATATTGATGCGGCTAAAAAGATAATTGATGATTTTCATTTGAATATCGATATGAAAGATTATAAGTCCAGGGATGGGACTGCAGCTGCTAAAGTGGAAATGTCGCCAGTGCAGAGACAGAGAATGCTGGAAAAGGCGTTTCGTGAATGGGAGAAACATGCGTATAGGGTGATTACAGATTATTATTGACTGCTAATGGCTGCGAAAGAAAATTATGCTTCTAGAGGTCCAGATGAGGAATGGCATCCTCTGTTCTGTGAAGCTTTAAGGAACATAACAAGATTGGAATATTTGATGGATCTGATTTTGGATGGAACTCTTGAAGAACGAGTAGAATTTGCAACTCATGGCAGGGAGGAGGTTGATAGAATTGAAAGACGACTGGGAGAATATCCCGCAGGAACT
>JAZLJG010000182.1:0-6069 GCA_045617745.1 Lachnospiraceae bacterium
GAATAGAATTAATGAATATGTTATATATATTTATCCAATGGCATACGAATTTTTTGCAGGTGCTTATAGATTTTGTTGGAGTGATTACAATGGGATTTTTGTTTTCTAAGGGAAAACAGAAGAAAAATGTATGTGCATTGCTTGGAATATCAGCTTTGATTGTAGTAATAGTATGCATTGTATTTCTCATGCTATGGTCAATATAGGTAGCTTTGAAAATTCCGATTTAACGCTTAAAACCCAGTGAATAAGCCAATGTTAATATCCTAAATTGTCATATTTAAGTAGACTTTAGCAAAAATTTTAAAGCAAATTGGTTGCGTTAACTCTGTCACTTTCCATTCATTTCGTGATGGAGCTATAATTTACTCATGAGTAAATTAGATAAAGAGATTCAGACTCTGGATAAGTTGAACAAAGTTGTTAAAGAACAGCTTCCCGGATTCGCTTCAAGCTTCTTTAAGGCAAAAAGGAACAAGATGTCAATCAATTCATTATACGGATATTCCCTTGATATTTCGGCCTTTTTTAAGTACATGGAAGCGACTACTTCAATATCTCCAAAGGATTATTCACTTAATGATTTAGACAGGATTTCTGAATCAGATATTGAGAATTTCATGAAAGCTATTGAGAACGTTGAAGCTTATGGAGAGGTTAGAAAACGCTCTACGCAGGCTCTGAGAAGGTCTTACTTTGCGTTAAACTCATTTTTCGCTTTTTTCTATAAAGAAGACCTCATTGATACTCTTCCAACGTATAGAGTTTCGCCTCCGGCACCGGTTGTAAAAGGCGTTTCAATGACTACACCTGATGAAAGCCTTAAATTGCTTGATTTTGTGGCAAATGGGACACTTAACAAAGGAAGACAGAGAACATGCCAACACGCTTACAGAGAGCGTGATACGGCCATAATAGCGCTTATGATGTTAAGTGGGTTAAAGACTTCGGAAATAAGCGAATTAGATATCCTTGATTTAAAGCTTGGTAAAAAGCAACTTATAATAAAAACAAGAAAATATCCTGTTCTTATCTTGTCTGATATAGTGATTAAGTTGATTGGTGATTATCTTAATATCAGGTTGAGCATTATTCCTTTTTACCATAATGAAGAAGCACTGTTCCTTAGTTCAAGGGCAAAAAGAATCGGTGACCGAACCATTCAGTATATGTTTAAAAAGTACGTACAAGCCTGTTTTGGTGATGATTGTACGATTGTTCCGAATAATCTTGCAGTATCATATACTGATGTTATTTTTAACCAATGCAACAATATAACGGCTACTTCTCTTCTAACCGGCTGTTCACCCGAGTACCTTCTTAGGTTTTATAAGGCGGATTTAGATGAAAGAAAAAATAATACAGAACTATATTTTGATAACAGATGAAAAATCACCGGTAAAGAGCTTAGCTCTCTGCCGGTGATTTCCGTCTATAAAGTATTTAATTACTTCTGTACAGGAATCAAAAGTTTGCTATTAGGATAAATCCTGTTTGGATTGGTAATGTAAGGATTAAGTGCAAGTATTTCTTCTACAGTACATTTGAATTTCTCTGCCAAAGCATTAAGTGTATCGTCTTTAACGATGATGTACTCAATCACATCCTTTTGAGGCTTCTCGAAGTACTGGATAAGCCATGCCGGTCCGTACCAGGGAATGTTTACATCGTAGTACTGTTCAAAAGCACCTGCAGGAATAAAGATTGTATGCTCTGCGCCTTCGTAAGTAAATGTAAATTCAAGTGAAAGTTCAGGCTTATCTACTAAAAGCTTAACAACTTCCAAAGGAAGTGAATCTCCTGCTTTCCATTCGATTACGCCTTCTTCATTTGCCTTTAAGTCTGCTACTAATGAAGCGTAGTAAACTTCTACGGGCTTGGGTTCAGGATTGGGTTCAGGATCGGGATCCGGATCCGGATCTGGGTCAGGACCACGGTTAGCCTGTGCTGCCTGAATTGCTTTAATTGCATTGAGCTTTGCTGCCGCTACTGATGCCTTTGTTTTAGCTGCATCAATGTTATCTTTTCCATCTTTAACAGGTGTTTCATCTTTAAGAGGAGCATATGCATTTTCAGCATCAAGAGCTTTCTTTGCTTCTTCCTGAGCTGCTTTAAGTTCAGTTGCCTGGGCTTTCTTTATTGCTGCAATGGCTACATCCTTAGCACTTTCAACTTTTTCAAGAGTTGTAGCGTTATTAATATTTTCCTTTCCGGAAGTTACAGATGATGCATCTTTAAGGGCATCTGTAGCATTCTGTTCATCAAGGGCTTTTCTTGCTGTTTCCTTAGCCGCTGCAAGTTCAGCATCCTGAGCGTACTGGATAGCCTTAATTGCTTCTTCTTTAGCAGTCTCAACTGCTGCTTTTGTAGCTGCGGCTTCTATTTTTGCCTTTCCTTCGTTTAAAGGTGTTTTATTTTCAAGAGGTTTCTTTGCATCTTCTGCATCAAGGGCTGCCTTAGCCGCTTCCCGAGCTGCTTTAAGTTCAGTTTCCTGTGCTGCTTTTATAGTTTCAATTGCTGTGGTTTTTGCACTTTCTACCAGAGCTTTTGTTGTAACTGTTTCAGCGTCAATACTGTTCTTTCCGTTTGTTAAAGGTGTTTTATCGGTAAGAGGATATTTTGCTTCTTCTGTATCAAGAGCTGCTTTAGCTTCTGTCTTAGCAGTAGCAAGTTCAGATGCCTGTGCTTCCTTGATTGCCGCAATCGCTGTATCCTTGGCATTCGCTATATCAGCAAGAGTATTTGCATTTTCAACATTTGTCTTTCCTGTTGTCAATGTAGTTTCAACCTTAAGAGGGTCTTTTCCGTTTTCTTCAACAAGAACAGCAATTGCTGCTGTCTTTGCTGCCTTTATTTCATTTCCACTCGGGATATATCCTTTTCCGGTGCTTGATTTCCATGTTGCAAGGTTTTCGATTGGAACAGTTCCTGTCGCATCTTCAAAATATTTATGGCAGGCATCCTCTTTATCCTTGCACTCATAGTAATCTTTCCAGCCGGCAGCTTCTTCGGTAGCCGACTGACCGTCAACCTTTACAATTTTGTGGTTGTGTGGCTCATAAGCAACGTAGATTTGGGTATTTCCCGCACCATATATTTTATAATAGAGTGTGTACGTACCGTCTGCACTTGCTTTATAAACATCCTCTCCATTGATTTCAATATTGGAAGTGCTTGCATCGTCAAAATCAGTTCCTGTCAAAGGTTCTTTATTGCTAAAGTCATATAGTTGGAACGTATCTCCTGCCGAAAAAAAGGTCTTTACGATATACTCAGAAAATTCCGTTTGATTCTTGTTCTTAGTGCTCCGAACTGTAGAACCGTCGCTGAAAATGATACCGTACTTCGGAGCAATCAGCAGTGATTTAGCACCGTTTCCGCCGGTCTTGACGAACCTGTCGTTGGAGCCAAACTCAGCTTCGCCGGTAATTTCCTTTTCAGCCACCTTATAGTTTGCCGAAGCATTCATCACAAGGCTCGAATCGATTGTCAAACCATCACGTACGTAGACTGCGCCTTCAACTGCACCACCGTATATCAAGACCTTGCCGGTGTTTGCCGTAACGGTAATGAGGTTATCGCAAGAAAGGCCACTTCCGTTCTTGCTATCTATTGTGATAGTACCGGAGCAATCGAGCATAATGTTTTTTGGGGTACAGACACCGAAAGAATTGGCGAAAACCGAAAGGTTGCCATTGCCATCAATCTTGCCGGATTCATAGAAAGCTATACCATTATAAACACCGGCTACTTCAATTGTGTTGTTGCCAACAACCGTCAGTGTAACACTATCACCAAAGAGTTCGATGCCGTAATCATTCGAAAGTGCGATCGACAGATCCTTTATGGTGAGGTTGGTCACGCTTGACTCCACAGAGATATGTTCTTTCTCGGTCGTGCCTGAAACGGTAAGACCGTCTTTTTTGATAACAAGCATGTTCGTGTAGCGGTCATTCCATTCGTAATCTTCGCCCTCAGTGGCGTATGCCTCACCTTTTTTGATTGTGAGGTCGTGAGTAGCCGCCTGGGCTTGAATTGGCATCAAGATTAGCACCATGACAGCTGCTAAAAAAAAGCTTAGAATTCTTTTCATCATCTAAATCATCTCTCCTTTACCTTTATTAATCATTCTTTTTCATATGATTTCCCAAAATTCTTAGTAAATATAGCATAATCCTGTTAACCTAATATTTTCCAAAACGAATGTTTCCCTTGAATATGCGACTTACTTTCATAATAATAGATTTCATTGTCCTTAAAATGCTCAAAAGGAAGGAGGTTTATGAAGAAAATAGACTTAAGTGACAGGGAAACAATAGAAATAGGGCTGGTAAGAAATCAACCTCTAAAAGGAATAGGTGAACTGATTAATAAGGAAACCTCTTCTGTTTCAAGGGAAATCAAGAAACACCGTATTTTCGTTCCCGGAAGCTACTACGCCGGGAATGATTGTAAATACGCCAAAAGCTGTACCGAAAGACATCTGTGTGGCGACATGCGTTGTCCTATGTATTGCTTATCCTGTAACAAAGATTGTCATACCTTTTGTAACAGGTATGAAACCACAAAATGCCTTAAATATGAGAAACCACCTTATGTATGTAACGGCTGCAATAAACGCAGATACTGCAATGAAGACCGCTATTTCTATGATGCCAGGGTTGCAGACCGTGCAGCCCACAATACAAGGGTAAGTGCAAGTGAAGGTGTTCATTTGACAGATGACGAGCTTGATAAAATCAACGGAATTATTAAGGTTGGAGTTAAAAACGGACAGCCGCTTTCACATATCTTCACTACCCACGAAAATGAGTTAATCATATCTCAAAGAACCGCATACCGGCTTATCGACAGTAATATCTTAGAAGTTCGTAACATCGATTTAAGAAGAAAAACCCACTACAAAAAGAGACGAAAGAAAAAGAAGGAAGAAAATCCTTTCTTAAACCAGAAATTCAGACAGGGGCGTTCCTACCAGGACTTTCTTAGATTAATCGAAGGAAAATCAGACTACATGGTAACAGAAATGGATACTGTAAAGGGCAAGAAAGGCAAAGGAAAGGTCTTGCTTACCCTTTTGTTAAGAAGAAATTCCTTAATGCTTATATTTATCATGCCTGACTGCAAAGCAGAATCTGTCATTGACAGAATTGATTTTTTGGAAAGAGGTCTGGGAACGGAATGCTTCAAAAGATTGTTCGGATTGATCTTGACCGACAACGGGGCAGAGTTTAAAAACGTGGATTTACTTGAACATTCATGCATTACACCGGGACTTACAAGAACTAGCATGTATTACTGCGATCCTATGTGTTCCGGTCAAAAAGGGCGTCTTGAAAAGAACCATGAATATATCAGGTATGTATTGAAAAAGGGCACTTCATTCAATCCTTTTACTCAGGATGATATGGAAGTACTCATGAGTCATATAAACAGCGTAAAGAGACCGGGGCTTCAGGATATGTCACCCTTGGAGCTTATTGAGCCCTTTGATGAAGATATGAAAAAACTTTTGAAGTTAATGTCTATTCGGGAAATCAAGGCGGATAACGTCAAACTGACAAAAGCGTTACTTATTAAGTAGAAATGAAAAGAATCAGGAGAAAAAAGAAATGCCAAATACAGATTTAAACAAAAAGGATTTATATCAAAATCTAAAAGAATGCTATCAAAACGCATGTGACGAACTTCAGGAATTAATTCATTATCAGAAAACAGCCTCAAGGGAAATCAAGTATCTTAATGATTTCATACACTACAAAAAGCTGGATGAAGAATTTGCTTATTTCGTTAAAAACGCAGTTGAGGACACGGATTCGGAACTTCCTTTTCCTTACCTGACAATAAAATAACTTCTTAACCTTATAAAACAATCATTTTTTTATAAGAAAAATCGGAAATTTGAGCATTTTTGAAGGAACAAAATAGCATTTCGTGATAGTATCGGGTTGCGTTAAGTATGGCAAAGAATTCGTAAGCCGTCTATTTCTTATGGATTTCTTTTTGAAAAATCGGGGTATATATATTCTTAAAAACATAAAAACAGGGCTTAAAATGTCATTTTCAAGC
>JAZLJG010000183.1:0-3549 GCA_045617745.1 Lachnospiraceae bacterium
AACTTTTTCGTTTTCCTGTGTCATCATAAGCCATAACCTCGTACTATTATTATAGCACAAAAGCATAGTTATGTAAACCGCAAGAGGCAAAAAGAAAGCCCAAGGCTTCAAAACCTTGGACTTTGTCTTCAGTCTGAAAGACTCCACAGAAATGTGGAGTCTTTGTTTATCAATAGTTTGCCAAAATATATTCCTTCCATCCGGCAAATGCATCTTCCAAGCTTATCTCAAAAGCCTCTTCAAAAGTCATTTCACCAATACAAAATTGCGTGACTTTCTCAAATCCGTAGTTATCATCCAGCCACCCCAGGAAAGAAGCGGCCATAAAGGCGCTTAGGTTTTCGTCGTATTCCGACTCGTCTTTTCTCGAAAAAGTAAATTCCACGTTGACAGGGCTGCTCTCGGCTTTGCTCCCCCAATATGTTAATCCCAAATCAAAATCCACCCGTGAAATTGCATCATACAGTATTCGGTAATCGCTCAATGACATATTTTCCGGGTCCATTCCTTTATCAATGCATATCGGATAATACGGCATCTCAGGATTCAACGCATTCATAACCAGGCATTCATTATATGGATTCAGACATGCATCAACATACCATGCATAACCTATCTGTTCCCACCCAATGGGCTTGTCGCTCATCAAAGCGCACAAATACATTACATCTCTCTGAGTAACGGATGAACTGAGAAACAAAACAATCCAATCCGGTGTTTTCTCATAATCAAACCGATGATAACTGTCATCAATATAGATTTGTAAACCACGGCCTTCGCATTGTACAGAATATGAGGGCTCAGCATACTCCTTCAGCAATTCATTAATAAAATGAATGCTTCTGTCGGTCCGGTCTATTATTCCTGTCAAATCGGTACGGACATTGTAACCGGCTTTCTTCAAAGTATCTATACTCACAGTCATCTCAAACTCATCATCGCTAATCTCAATATCGTCACAATCCCGGGCATAATCAGGCATCTGCAATTGATCATAGTCCTGCGTTCCGCTCACATGCAGACGATTAAAGAACGAATCAAAAACGAGAGATATATTATCTACACCGCTGTCTACTTCACGGCTTCCGGCATAAGAATCATATACTACCGGAGTTGAAGTACTACCACTATTTTCCACGTATGAAGTTCCACCGCTTGTTTTTCCGGTAGTATTCCTATCAGTACAGGCAGATAACACCATGGTAACCGCCGACAAAATAGCAATTGTTAATAACTTTGAACGCTTTCTCATATCCCACTTCTCCGTTTGATAAGCATATTATTCCGGTAATACTGTCTATCGCTCTGCATATTTTTCATATCTGCACTGTTCCACTACTGTTTTCCCCAATAATGTCAATGCTCTCTTGGTGCACCGGCTAATACAATTATAGCACATAGTACATTTGTTACCGGAGACGACTTTGTTGCCTCATCTGAAAAGGTAATTGTATGCAAATAGTAGCCGAGAAATCTTTATATACAAAACGAACAGTATATTCTGCCTACACCTCGTCCCCACTAGCTGCTGTATTCCGCTTCTTTCTTGCATTTATTATTAATACAATTGATAACGACAGAACATTTGATAAGACGATTCTGACAATCTGCATATTATCTGCTTCCAAAGTTCCGTTGTTCGTACTTAACACATGCAGCGCATTTGAGATGAAGTTATTGAAAAAGTGCTCGAACATACCTACCCATAGAACTCCGGTCATATTTACACAGGTTCCCCATTCGATTGCCAGGATTCCTGCCAATACCACGTAGCCGATAGCGAATACAATCGCTGTGCCAATCGTCATTGTGCCTTCTTTTACTCCGATTACGCAGGATATTATATGCCAGAATCCGAACAAAAGTGCCTGTAAGTAGTTGCCGGTTTTAATCCCCCATTGTTCTGAAAGTGCTTTTAAAAATAATCCTCTGAACAAACCTTCTTCTGCGACCACATTTATTATATTTCCAAGAATGCAGATTATTACAGCTGAAAAAGACAAGGACATCGTGTTGGTAGCGCCTGTTAAACCGAAATTGGTAATATAGACAGAAAGCTTAGGATTCCCACCCTGAAGCGATAGAATCAGCATCTCTATTCCATATGATACGGCGAAAGTAGTAATACCTAAGCCGAGACCGCAGATGGCATATTTCAGTATATTTTTGTTCTTAAATCCGAGATCGGCCAGCTTATATCCTAATTTATGAGCAACAAGCACTGTAGTAATAATACATACGATTTTGCATATTACATTTTCTCCGAGAACGGTAGTGTCGGTCTTGATAAACATAAACTCAATATCTTTTATTATTGAACATATAATGAAAGCAAGAGCTATTAAATATATCACGCGTTTCTTTGTACTTTTCATAACTTATTCGTCCTCACTCTTTTTTGTATCAGATAGTAATTTGATCTTTTTTATTAATTCATCGTCAATAATGCTTAAATTGTATCCTGACAGCATTTCCGATAGAAACATTAATTTGTTGGCTGTATCATTCGGCGATGCTTCAAAGACCAAAGGATTTATCCATAAATTAATTAATATGGCAAGCATCTCCGACAATTCCTTCGGATAGTCTGTTTTAATTGAACCGTCTGCTATTCCCTGTTCGATGAGCGGCCTGATAAACATAGGCGCAATCTCTCCTTTTAGTTCCTTAATAAGGCTGTAGAGCATTTGGGGATTCTTGGAGTAATCTATATTTCCCAACTGACTGCTATTATCTATTGCCGCATCCAGTGACTTTAACAGTGCTAACTTAATCTTTTGCAGACCGTTTATATCTTTGTTCTGAATTAGTCCCAGAAGGTCTTCGTCATTCTTGGCCGTCATTTGATATATCACTGCTTGGTATATTTCTTCTTTTGATGAAAAATGTTGATAGATTGCTCCCTTGGTAAGTCCACCGAGATTCTTTACGATGTCATTTAAAGAGGTTTTTTCGTAGCCTTTCTCCATAAAGAGCTTTGTTGCTACTTCAACAATTAACTTTTGCGTTTTCTCAGGATATTTATTTCTTGCCATTTAATCCTCCTTAGATTGTATACATACCATTGGTATGTATTATACATGCCAGTGGTATGTATGTCAACACTTAAACCTCTGGGGACGGGGTTAGGGGTTCAGAATATGGCAAAATGGCCCCCTGCCCCCGTCCCCGGGGGCCAAAAAGGCCCGTAGAGCTAGTCGAAGGAGACCTCAGTTCTCAATACGTGTCAGAACACAAAAAAGACTCCACATAAAGTGGAGTCTTTGTATTGGTTCTGATTATCTCTTTGAGAACTTTTAGAGTTGTGAAAGTACCGAAAAATGGGCATTTTTCAAAGCATTTGTTACTTACCCGTGTCTTACCGAGGGCTGCCCAGGGCTCTCGAGGACGACGGTAGATAATATGCATATTAAACTAAAATTAATCTCTCTTTATGATGGAAATCAAAAATTGATTTCCATTTTTCACTACAGTAAAATCTGTATTTTTACAGTTCCTTATGTGCTGAAGAACGGTATCCGCATTCTGCGTGTCTTTCTTCAATATACC
>JAZLJG010000184.1:0-192593 GCA_045617745.1 Lachnospiraceae bacterium
TCGTATTTTTTTATAGTCTGTTCGCTTTCAGACTTCCGAAAAATCTCAAAGATTTTCAGGGTTGCATTGTTGTTTGATTGTCAAGGTTCTGCTGCTTGAAACGTTCTTGCCGTTTTCGTCGCAACGTTGATATATTAGCACTCGTTACGGGCTTCGTCAAGCATTATTTTTTTCTTTTTTTCAGAAAAATTCCACCGTTTGCGCGGTGGAATTTAATCATAGCTTTTATTAAGGAAAATGTCAACCGTTTTTTCCTTGTTTTTAAGGTTTTTTTGACGCTTTTAACCTTATTTGAGAGTATATCTTATATCAAAGCGATTCCCGGCAGCCTCAACCCTTCCGATTGCCCCTGAAACGAAGGGAATCATAGGCGATAAATGCCCCAAATCCACGTCCATTACAATCGGAACGCCAAACTCTTTGAGAATACCTGTAACAGCATCGTGACATGTGAAACCGTCAAAATCATCTTCGTAATGTAAAGGTCTTCCGATAATAAACCCCTTCACATACTTAAACCATCCCGCTTCCCTAAACTGCCAGAGTGCACGACGTATGCCCATAGGGCCCAGATCGCAGGCTTCCAGATACCAGATAAACCCGTCTTCCCGGTACTTTTCCAAAAACTCTCGTACCTTGTCGTACTTTGTTCCGCATAAAACGGAAAGGACATCCATACAGCCGCCTATCATACGCCCTTCAAAGCAGGCAGAAGAGGCTTCGTAAATGACCTGTTTATAATCTTCCGTAATATAGTAAGGAGCTGTAGGCTCTGCTTCCCTGTCGGGCCAGCCCTTCTCCCAGCCATCGTAGTTGCTAAACTCCAGCTTTTCCCCTTTCAGAAAGGAAAATGCATCCTCAATCGACGGATGCCAGGGCTTCATTCCGAAGTCTCCCGCATTAGGGCCGTATATGGCAGCCGTGTCACATAACGTAGGCAAAAGAAAAGTCAGATTCGTATTGTCCGAATACCCGATAAACCACTTCGGTTCAGCCGCAGATATCTTTGAAAAGTCCACAAACGGAACATCTTCACACATAAGCTCGCCGCCACCGCAGGAAATAATCACGTCGCTTCTTTCGTGACAGAAGAAATCATTTATCTCATCCGCACACTTTTCAGGAGTATTACTCTTTCCTATTCCCTCACAGGCTCTGCTGTTGGGACCCAAAACCGTTCTGTAACCCAATTTTCTGAAATGACAGATTGCTTCATCAAACCTGGAAATATAGGGTTCTGTCGCACAGCCGAAGGAAGGAGCGATAAATCCGATTTTACCGCCTTCAGGCAAAAACTTGGGATATCTCATAGTTACATCCCCAGATATTTCCAAATATCAACCTTTGCCAAAGTAGTGCTGAACTTTGAGGCAAAGAAATAAATATAGTTGTATTCGTACAGTGTTCTCATAATCTGATTATGGGTAACACAGTTAATAATCCATCTTGCGAATGCGCCTTCGTTGAACACCATGGCAAGACAATAAACCGTCCAGACAATAATAACCACTTCACACACTGCCACGGGAATTCCCAGAATCTTGTCCACAAAGCTGATGACGGGAATCTTTGATATCAGTTTCAAAGTGGTAAGGAACAAATCCAGAATCTTGTAAATCAGTATAAGCAAAAGAAGCAGTACTATCGTAATAATAAAGATAATTCTGTCCTGGTTAAGATACTTTCTTACCGCAAAACCGATAAGCAGAACAGCAAAAGAAGCTACCACTATTGAAATAAAGGAACAGATTTCCTTCACGGCGCCGTTCTTTGCACCTCTTATCACCTTAAAAATCAAAAGTAAAACCGTTACAAAGAACGGGATATTGTAAAGAATCGTGTTACTCATAAATCCTCCATCTACTGAAGCTCTATAACATCAATGGAACCCTCAGTCACTATTGTATATTTGAACGTGCCCACAACCGGAACCACCAGAAGCATCGGTTTGTCATACTCACCTTCATACTTTAATGACCCTCCGTATGTTCCCACATAAATGGATTTGTCTCCGTACAGAATCACATTTCCATCGCAAAAAGTCACGTTTGAATAATCAAAATCAAAATCCTTATTGGAAATCACATTTCCGCCATTATCCCTCAGCTCAAGACGGTATTTGGAACCATTCACCTCGTTACTGTAAATAATAGCAATGCAATCATCACTGTAAAAAGCCGAAAGAACCTCTCCCGTGATAAAGCTCTTGTATGAGTTACCGGGCACATGCGCATCTTCAAATACGGAAATAACGTCCTTTGAGAGAGCAAAAGACGTCTTACTGTCCATAAACCGTACCATGGGAATCATCGTGTCCGCGTAATTATATCCGCTGACGTAATTATCGATGGCATTTTCACCCACTGCTCCGAAATTATAAAAAGCCACGCTGCTCTTCACATCGTTACAATCCACATAATAATAGGAAACACACAAAAGCTCACCGTTGGGAGAAAGACAAATATCCAAAGGATAACCGCTCTTCTCCATCGTGGTTCTTATATAAGATATGATTGTCCCGTTTATATCGTACATATAAATCCAGGTTACATCCACATCCTCTAACACTGCTGCCACATATCCGTTTTCGGAAGTAGTAATCTTCCGGATAGGCATAGCAGTATCCACCACTCCGGTTTCGCCCTTTGAAGTCTGCACATATATACGGCTTCCACCGTAATCAGCAAACGCAACCGTATTCCCGCAAACAGCCACCATGGGATTCTGCATATCAAAGGTCTGGTTCCAAAGAAGAGTTCCGTCAGAACCCACTGCATTCGCTCCGTCCTTACTATAGGAAAGAATGCTGCCGTCAAACTCAAGAATTCTGGCACTGTCTATGTTGTTCCTCTCAACTGTGGAAACAAGACTGTAGGAATCGTAAGTCTTCGCTTTTACATATATGAAGTATCCTATAAGCAGGGCAGCCAGAACAAGAACAATAATCCCTATAGTAGTAAGCCTTGTAAAACGACGCCTGCGGGACTGTTTTTTAACACGTTTCACGGGGGACTCGGTATCCTCGCCCCCCGGAAAACTAATCAAATTCCCTTTATCCGACATAATCCCCTCTGCTAAAACTTGTAAACAGTTTCAGATTCGTAATCCTTTCCGGGACCGAATACACATCCGGGGAAGGAAGGCTTGTTAATGCTGTCGGGGAAGAACTGTGTTTCAAGGCAAAGGCCCATACGCTTGTCGTACTTCACTCCGTTCTTTCCTGTCTGAGGAGCAATACAGTTACCTGCATAGAACTGTACACCGGGAAGTGTGGAATAAACCTTCATAACACGTCCGGAAGCGTTGTCTGTAACTGTTGCTATATGTTTCTTGGTACCGTCATAGTTATCCACTACAAAGTTGTGGTCATATCCCTGAGTCATAAGAAGCTGGTCAAACTTTGCCTCGATATCGTCACCCACTCTGCGTCCCTTTGTGAAGTCCATAACAGTGCCTTCTACAGGAGCAATTTCTCCTGTGGGAATAGCGCCCGGAACAACAGGTGTATAGTTTGCACAGTTAAGAAGAAGCACATCATCAAGAATGGTCTTACCGCATGCTTCACCGGAAAGGTTGAAGTATGAATGGTTGGTAGGATTGATAATAGTGTTTTTGTCACTCTTACCTGTGTAGTGAAGAACCAGTTCATTGTCCTCTGTAAGTGTATAAGTAATGGAAAGCTTCTTGTTTCCCGGAAATCCCATATCTCCGTCAGCCATGTCCAAAGAAAACTTAACGGAATTTGTTCCCTCTTCAAAATCCCATACACGCTTGTGACTTCCTTTGAAGAAATCGCTATGAAGGTTGTTAGGTCCGTCGTTTACAGCAACATTGTATTCTTTGCCGTCGATGGTGAACTTAGCTCCACCGATTCTGTTAGCGCTGGGGGCAATAACTGCTCCGAAAAAGCTTGCATTGATTTCATATCCCGCAACATCATCAAAACCAAGAACGATATCTTCGATTTTGCCGTTTTTGTCCGGAACGTAAAGTCTTGTAAGAATGGCTCCGAAGTTAATGACCTCTGCTTTCATACCCTTTGAGTTTGAAAGTTCAAATGCGTATACTTCTTCGCCGGATTTTGTAGTACCAAATAATCTCTTGCTCATGTTTTTTCTCCCCTATAATTCAACGCGGCCTTCAAGGGCGCGTAATAATGTCACTTCATCAATATATTCCAGGTCTCCTCCCACAGGAACTCCGCTGGCAATTCTTGATACTTTAATACCTGTCGGCTTAATAAGCTTGCTTATGTACATGGCGGTTGTTTCGCCTTCAAGACTTGAGTTTGTGGCGATGATGACTTCCTTCACATCGCCCTCAAGACGCTTGATAAGTTCTTTAAGCCTTATATCATTGGGGCCTATTCCCAGCATGGGGGAAATGGCTCCGTGAAGAACATGATAAACTCCTTCAAACCTTCCTGTCTTCTCGTAGGCCGCCAGGTCACGAGGTGTTTCCACCACCATGATTACCGACTTGTCTCTTGAAGCGTTGGCGCATATCGGACAGATTTCTTTGTCCGTAAGTGTATAACAACAGCTGCAGTAGCGGACGTTTTTGCGGGCATCCACCATGGTGTTTGCTATGCGTTCAACCTTCTCCTCGGGAAGACCTATAATGTGAAAGGCCAGCCTCTGGGCAGACTTGCTGCCTATGCCCGGAAGGGACTCAAGCTCCTCTATTAATTTGTTTATCTGGCCCCCGTAAAGATTCATCAGAATCCGAATCCTCCAAGTCCGCCTGTCATTTTGCTCATGGTAGCGCTGTTAGCTTCATCCACCTGCTTCATGGCTTCGTTAACTGCTGCCACAATAAGGTCCTGAAGCATTTCAATATCGTCGGGATCAACTACCTCTTTATCAAGAACAACCGCCTTGACCTCCTTTGTTCCCGTTACTGTAACAGAAACAGCTCCACCGCCTGCCTTGGCTGTGAATTCCTTTGTTTCCATTTCCTTCTGGCTTTCTTCCATCTGACGCTGCATACGCTGTGCCTGCTTCATCAGATTATTCATGTTACCGGGCATTCCGCCTCCCGGAAATCCACCTCTTTTTGCCATTTAATAAATCCTCCTAAAAATTATTCTTCTTCAACAACCGGTACTCCCTCAAACATCTTAAGAAGGTTGGGGTAGTCCGATTCGTAATGAACCTCATCCTTGGCCAAAGCAGTATGAATAATGATTTCCTTCTGGGAAACCCTTTCGATTACTTCCTTAAGTTCCAAAAGGTTTGCTTCAGCGTGATCCTTTGTGGCCTCTTCCGTAGTTTCAAAATGAGAACGGCAGGCATCCTTTGAAAATACTAAAAGGAGTTCTCCATCTGCACCCAAAGAAGGCTTTGCGTCCTTCAAAAATCCCCTGTGGGACATGTCCACTTCGCTAAGTATCCGGCGCCAGTTTGAGACTACCGCCTTTATATCGTCGGGCACCGACTTAGGTAACGGCGCAGCTTTTACCGCAGGAGCTGCTGCCTTCGGCGCCTGCTCCTGCGGCTGCGCCGGCCCTACGCCCTTCTCAATCTTCTCCTCCACAGCCTCAAGCCTCGGCAGAATAGCATCGTCGCTTCGCTCCATTTCAGGCTTGCAAAGCTTTATAATCGCAATCTCCACCAGCACGCGCTTGTTGGAAGCATAACGAATCTGATTGGTAAGTTCGCTGAATACCCTTATGTATCTTATAATCACTTCCGCCGAAACAAGTCTTGCCTCGTCCTCGAGACGTCGCACAGCTTCTTTGGACATATCAGCTATTACCGACATGTCATCGGAAGTTTTTGCCAACAAAAGATTTCTCAAATACCACGTAAGGTCCGTAACAAACTGCGTAAGCTCGCGGCCTTCCATGATAGCATTTTCAAGTATCATAACTGAGTCCGAAACATCTCCGGCAATAACGGAACGAATCATGTTGCTGTACACTTCGCTGTCCACTGCGCCCAAAACGTCCAGAACCATCTGGTAAGTAAGCTTCTTTCCGAAATTGAACGCAAGACACTGGTCCAGAAGGCTTAACGCATCACGCATTGACCCGTCAGCCACCTTCGCAACATACCTCACAGCAGCATCTTCTGCCTCAAGACCTTCAATTCCCAGAAGCTCATTGATACGACCCGAAATATCCTCAACACCTATACGCTTAAAATCATATCTCTGACATCTGCTGAGAATAGTAATAGGAAGCTTGTGTACCTCCGTAGTCGCAAGAATAAACACCACATATGACGGAGGCTCCTCCAACGTTTTCAAAAGCGCATTAAAAGCACCTATTGAAAGCATATGAACCTCGTCAATAATGTATACCTTAAATCTGCCCTCTGTAGGCGGATACTGAACCTCTTCCACTATCTGTCTGATATTGTCCACACCGTTATTGGAAGCAGCATCTATTTCAATAACATTCATGCTGGCTCCCGACTGTATGGACTTACAGGAAGCACACTCCATACAAGGATCTTCCCCGTCTCTGTTCTCGCAGTTTATCGCCTTCGCAAACATCTTCGCAACCGACGTCTTACCTGTTCCACGGGTTCCCGTAAACAAATACGCATGCCCGATACGGTCAGACTTTATCTGATTCTTAAGCGTTGTAACAATATGATCCTGTCCCTTAACATCTTCAAACCTTGAGGGTCTGAACTTACGATACATAGCCGTATAAGACATCTATACTCTCCAAACTTTCCTGCCCAAAGAACACATCTTTCGACAGAAACCCATTATTATCAAATTATATCCTATTTCAAAATCTATCTCAACTTGAAAAACTTTCTTTTGTAAATTGGTTCTCCCCTTCCTCACAAATCTCCCCACTTGTGCCTCTTCTGTGAGGATTTCCCTTCTCCCTCCTCACAATCCTCCCCTCTTTCACCTCTTCTGTGAGGATTCTCCTTCCTCCTCCTCACAATTTCCCCCTCTCAAGCCTCTTCTGTGAGGATTCTCCCTTCCCCTCCTCACAATCCAGCCCCTGCACACTTCTTCTGTGAGGATTCTCCTTCCTCCTCCTCACAAATTCCCCCTCTCAAGCCTCTTCTGTGAGGATTCTCCTTCCTTCTCCTCACAATTTCCCCCTCTCGAGCCTCTTTTGTGAGGATTCTCCTTCCTTCTCCTCACAATCCCGCCCTCTTTCACTTCTTCTGTGAGGATTCTCTCTCCTTCTCCTCACAATTCACTCCACTACCGCCTCTTCTGTGAGGATTCTCCCTCTCGCTCCTCACAATCCTGCCCTCTTTAGCCTCTTCTGTGAGGATTCCCTCTCTCGCTCCTCACAATTTCCCTCTCTTCAACTTCTTCTGTGAGGATTCTCCCTTCCCCTCCTCACAATCCTCCCCTTACTGACCTCTTCTGAGAGGAGCCCTGCCCCTCCCACGTAAAAAGCCCGCATCCTCTCGGATGCGAGCCCACTTCACGACCTGTACCAGGCCTCAATCTCTGCCACATTCCTCTCAATTTCCTCATACGACAGTGGTTTTTCCTTCGACTCATAAGTACAAATCAAATTAATCCCGGGATAAATTCCCGAATCAAGATAATTGGACATTGACCTTTTGTACTTTCTTCGATACTCTTCCAAATCCATCATTCCATTATGCTCCCAGTACCGATATTCCCCGGTACGAGGCTTATAAAATGTAAAGTCGGGATATTCATCCCCTCCCGGCGTACGCAATACGCACTCGTACCGGAAAGGAATCCCTCTCTCGAACAAGGCTTTATCAATATCCTTCTCCGACTTCGACCGAAGCATATGCCCTGAAGGGCTCTTATGAACCAGCTTGTCCCTATATCCCGGATTGAAATCAAAAGGCGCATTAGCCCACTCCCAGGCAGAATCAGACTTTCCCTTATTCACTTCACCCAGAAAATCCGAAATTCGCATATCAACGCCCAAAGAACAAATTCCCCGCCCGCTCCCATCAACCTTTTTCAAATATTCATTTATCCCCTCAAGCTCCGCCCGATATGCGCCCAGCGCATTCTCCGTAACCATCCTTCTCGCCAGAGCTTCCGCCTTTTTAACCTCAGCTTTTGGAATGTACTCCCGCTTCATATCATCCCTCTTTACAAACCACCTTGTACTGCCACGATCCTTATAGACTTCCAGTTTCCCTTCCGGTAACCTGCCAATCTCCTTCTCCAAAGACGCAATCTCCCCCTCCAAAAACCTTTTTCGGGAAATCATTAAATTGTACACAAAAACCTCCTTCTCAAAAAATAAGTAATGAAAAAATGGGTAATACGGAATCCGACCACGGACTCCGAGACTCCTACATTATACCTCGCACATAAACATCTGTCCATCGATGCGTGTGGAAAAAACGTCTCAGTTTGTGCTACAATATAATTTGTGTAAAAGGTTGATAACTCTACAAAGGAACAGAATTTTATGAGTGGAATTTACGGATTAATCCCCAATATGAATCTCCAAAAAGAAACCCTTCCAAACACAGAAAGGCTCTCACTTTGGAACAAAGCCTACGGAAAAGACGGCCACTTTGAGAAAAAAGAGACCACATATTTTCTGGGTTGCCACATGGAAAAGCTTCACTCGAAAGCTGCCCGCCCTTCAGGCTTAATTGAAAGAAACGGCAAAATATGGACCATCGATGCCCTTTTATACAACAGGGAAGAAATCTATTCCCTCTTAAACACCGCAAACGCTCCTAAACTCGAATCCATCTCCGACGAAGAGCTCCTGGTGGATTTAATCGAAGAAAAAGGCTACGAATCCCTTTCTCAGGTCAACGGAGATTTTGCCGGCGCAGCATACGATACCGCCGCAAACTCTGTCACTCTTTTCCGTGACCACATGGGAGTGCGCCCTCTCTATTACTACGTTTCCGACAGCTTTATATGCTTTTCCACTGATTTAAGAGGTGTTCTTTCCGTGGAAAGCGTTGATGTCACCATCAATAAGGAATGGGTCTACAGGACATATTTCAATCTCTTAAACATCACCTCCACTTCCACCGAGTATGAATACATATATTGCGTTCGCCCCGCCAGTGCCTTGACCATTGATTTCACGGCCAAAGAATGCAAAAACAAATATCCCTCAAGACTTCTTCACCAAAAAGAATATGACTACGAAGTGGATAACAAACAGAGAGATTATTGGAAAACCCTCTCCCACGCCCACATCACTGAAAAGAAATACTGGTATCTGGGAAGTCACAAAATCCGTTATAAAACCGAAGAAGAATACTGCGCCAAAATGCGTGAGCTTGTGGAAGATTCCGTCCAAAGACGCCTGAACGCCTTTGATGGCATAGCAGGCTCAGAATTCTCCGGTGGACTCGACTCCTCCCTTATCAGTATCCTGATAAAGAAATTCGGAAGAGACTGTGTTTACTGTTCCTGGTCGAAAGATCCAAAAGACCTTCCTCTGGCTGAACGTGATGAAAGACGCACCATTCAGGAAATATGTGACAAATACTCCATCCATTGTGATTATTTGACTAAAGTCGTGCCTTTTCCCGACTTGACAGAATTCAATAGCCGCTCTTCTTCCGTTTTGGATCTTTCATCCAAAGAAGCGCCCCTGGAAAAATATGCTTTCTGGCCTTCCCTTAACACCATTGCCCTTTTGAATTCTGCATCATATGTGTCAAAGCATGGTGGAAAGGTTGTTTTCACAGGCCACGGCGGCGACGAGGGCATCAGCCACAGAACAGGTCCTTATGAACTTATTTATCACGGCGAATTAAGAAACTACATAAACTATTATATCGACGTTTATGAGTGCAAAAATTTCAGATTGTTAAGAGGTCTGAAACGGGGAGGCAAAGCTTATTTCCATTCAGTTGTTTCATTGATTCGAAAGCCCTTCATACTAAAGTACCGCAGAAAATACAAAGACGAGTTCTGGCAGATTGCCAATCCGAACTTTATAAAATGGGGAAAGACCGTTAAGAATATTCCCTTCACCTTTGGATATGACATCACCAAATACATTACAAGATACGGTGACAGAAACCGAATGGATTGTGTTGCCGTTTACGGAGCTTATTGCGGTGTCCGTTATATGCTTCCTTACCTTGATTACAGAGTAATCGACTACGCTGTTTCCATTGAAAGGGGAATGTATTTAAAACACGGAACAGACAGATATGTCCTGAAGAATGCTTTCAGGGATTTGTTGCCGGAAAGTCTGACAGGTAAAATTGACAAACGCGATCCCAGTTACATGAGCGAAAATCATGAACCCGCTTCTGTCGAAGCCAAAGTTGAAGCAATAAGAAAAAGAATCATGGATTACAAATCCGGATATAACTTTCCTGAAGTTGAAGGTGTTTTTTCTCTTGACAACATTCTTTCCGAGATGAATTCAAAAGATATTTCCGAGGAGAATATAAGCGAGCTTATCAAAAAATGTGAAAACGTAATAGACACATTCCGATTGCTGTTACTGGTCAAAAAAGCCAGAGAATGAGCCATTTTTCCGGCAATTAATAAACAATTCCTTCAAAACTGTTAGATTTCTTGTAATCGCATTAAGCATAATATACACTTCATACATAGAATTTATTATTGTATCAAGCGGGTAATTGATACGATTTACTAAAAGGAGGAATTTGAAATGAAGAATTGGAATATGCCTGAAGTTGAAGAATTATCTCTTACACTTACAGCTGGTTGCAACGGTAACACCCCCCATGCCAGCGATAAGCAGTACAAGAAGAAAAAAAATCAATGCGAATGTGGTCACAACACAAACTTCGATTTTGACCCTGCTTGCCCTGATTGCGGTAGTGATTATGGTTATGAAGGCGAAGACGATTATACAGACAACAATTCATTATAATTGAGTCAACCCTGACAAGGTGCAGTTTTACTGCACCTTGTTTTTTATGCCTATATTCTAAATTTAACTCCCCTATGCTATAATACCTATATATGTGCAGACCTGGGGAGGTTACAAAATATGGCAAAATTACTACTCGTTGACGACGACACAGAAGTTTTACAGGTAAACAAAAAATTCTTTGAACAGGACGGCTTTGTAATCAGAACAGCACCCTCTGCAGAGGACGCCTACAATGTTCTTTCCGAGTTCAAGCCCGACTGTATTCTTTTGGACGTCATGATGCCCGGAGTGAACGGTTTTGATGCCTTTGAAAAGATCAAACAGCTTTCAAACAACGCCCCCGTCATTTACCTCACAGGACGCATAAGCGAAGACGACAAGGTCGAAGGACTTATGTTAGGCGCAGACGACTATATCGAGAAGCCCTACAGCCTTAAAGAACTCAAGGCAAGGGTTACCGTGCAGCTTCGAAAAAAAGCTGCTGCCACTGCTGCCGCAAATGCCAACATTCTTTCGGTTCCCCCTCTTAAAATTGACATTGTAACTCACAAGGTTTTTTTCTCTGAGACTGAAATCCCCTTCTCGAACCGTGAGTATGACCTAATATATTTACTTGCCAAGAAAAAGAACACCGTAGTAACCTTTGAAGATATCGGTGAAGTTTTCTTTGGCTCATATTCGGATGCAGACAGACGTACCATAATGGTTACCGCCAGCCGTATGCGTAAAAAGATTGAAGATTACACAGGCCTTGATAACATAATCGAAACCGTATACGCCCAGGGCTACATCTTAAGGAGCAAATAATGTCTACGTCCAAAAACACCTTCGAAAATCCCCAGGTTGAAAGTAACTCCATAGAAGTTCTCTCCATGAAGCTTCTTCAGACAACCGAACAGCTTACCAAAGCCAATAAAGAGCTTTCCGAAAAACACAAAGCCCTTGCCGAGTCCGAACGCCAAAGAAAGGAAATGCTTGCAAACATTTCCCACGATCTTCGTGCTCCCATCACAGCCATAAGAAGTTCCCTCGATCTTTTAAGCTCCTATGACGATTTGCCTGCCGAAGAAGTAAAGAGTGCCGTTGGCCTTATCAACCGCCGTGTCGCCACTCTTGAAAGCCTTATTCAGGATATGTACTTTTTGTTCTGTGTGGAAGACGATACCCGTTCCTTTTCTTTGGAAACAGTGGAGCTTGTTCCTTTTTTGGAAAGCTATTTCTACGACGCCATCGTGGACTCCCGCTATGACAATCACGACATGCAGCTCGACATTCCCATGGATCTTTCGGGTCGCATCACCATTGATATCCAGAAAACCATCAGGGTTTTGGATAACCTGTTCACAAACGCCGCCAAGTATTCCGGCGAAGGCTCCACCATTACCCTTTGTGCCAAAACCTCCGGAGACCTTGCCATCATCTCGGTTTCCGACACCGGCGTCGGCATCCCTTCGGACGCTCTCGCCCACATTTTCGACCGCACATACACTGTCTCCAGCTCCCGCTCTCCCGGCTCCACCACAGGCTCCGGCCTTGGTCTCGCCATTGTGAAGGCCGTAATCGAAAAGCAGAACGGAACCGTACGCTGCGAAAGCGAAATAAATAAAGGAAGCTCCTTTATAATCGAGCTTCCCCTGGTAGCGGATTAATCCTTCGTCCTATATTTTACGCAAATAATTGTATGGCAATAGGAGTTAACTTGTGCGTGCATAACCAATAAACTGCCGCATGTTTTCTCCCTTTCACTTTCCATAGCATGTTAAAACAGCACCATTTATATTTTATTTGTTCCTTCTTTATTATCATTTTGATTAATACAGCAATTTCTTTACTTGACTTAACTTCTTCAGAAGATTTTTCATTATCTAAAACCTTATAAAGAGATTCTGCCCAATACATTATTGCAAACATTCTTTTCTCTTGTTTTTCTTCGGAAACATTTTTGAAACTATTAATCTTAAAAAGATATTGCTTTTTCAATTTTTCATAATAATTTTCTATATACTTCTTTCTATGAGATTCAGAATCAGCTCTGACATTCCACCTATAATAGGCCTTTTGGCACAGAGTTATTTTCCCACAAAAAGACAAATAATCCAGCAAAAAATTGTAATCATCATCACAATCTACATTAGCGTGAAATTTAATACTATTCTCCGTAATAACACTTCTTTTAAAAATACAATTCCAAACAGTCGATGGAAATTTATAATCGGAGACATCCATCAATTTACCATATGCTTTCTGCTTTCTCAGCAATGATAACTCCTGTCCCCCAATACATGGTACATCTCTTGTTATTATTTTTTGTTCAAAACTTCTTCCCCTCGAAACTGCATAGAAATTAGACGAAACAAAATCGTTATTCTCCATTGCCTCAATCAATTCAGAATACATATTCTTATCAGCATCATCGTCCTGATCAAAGAAAGCAATAAATTCACCCTCTGCTATATCGATTCCATAATTTCTAGCATCTGCTACTCCCCCATTTTCTTTATGAAAAACCTTTATGCATGTGTCAATTTCTCGCATTTTTTCAAGGAACCCATTCATCAAATCCGGACTGCCATCGTCAACAATTATTATCTCTTTAGGCTCATATTTTTGTTTTTCCAAAATCCTACAAACAGTTTTACCAATAAACGCTTCACCCTTATAAAATGGAACTATTATACTCAACTTCTTACTCATTTGTTTCCACTTTTCTCCGTACGAGCAACATACATTACACTTCAACTAAACTAATCTCTTTTTAGATTCTTTACAAACAGATAGATTCTTGGGCTTAACATATATAAAAACAATCTGCACTTTTCATATAAACCTTTTACATTTCTGAAAAGAATCCTTGCATAGTTCATGTACTCGTAACTACGCGCTTCCAAAAACCTTCGAATTTTCCTGTCCCTTGTATTTAACTTTGCATATCCTTCAGCAATATTTCTGGTTCCAAATCCCCAGGAATACATCATAAAATCATACCACCCTTTGGATCTGAAATAATCCGTTTCAGGCATTAAAACTTCCGAAAGAGCAAGGTTATTCAGACTAAACCGTGCATGAATGGTGCTGTCATCCCTCATGCGATAAAAATACACTATCTTTTCGGAAACGACTATTCTTTCGCATTTTGACAGAACCTGCCATAGAATGCCTTGATCCTCATGATTCACATATTTTCCAAATACAACGTCAGAAAAGATTCTTCTGGGGAAAAGCTTGGTCGGACACATGGAATATTTTTCCCGCAAATTTCTGTTCTTCCAAAACTCCCTTTCATCAATAACCCTGTCTTCTGCCATTTGCTTTTTATCAAAAAGCGGAACTCCCTTTTCGTCAGTCCGGACATCATCGCCTATAAACAAATCCGCTTTATGCTTCTTAATGGAAGTAATCATGTATTCATATGCATCTGCAGGCAGAAAGTCATCCGCGTCCAGAAAACATACATAATCGCCGGAAGCCTTTTTCAATCCGTCATTTCGAGCCAATCCTACCCCTGCATTTTCTTTGTGAATCACAATAATACGGGAATCCTCTTCGCTCAAAGCATCGCATATCTTACCTGTAGAATCTGTCGAGCCATCATCCACAACAATTATTTCAAGCTCTTTATATGTCTGGTTAATAACGCTTCGAACGCATTCCTCTATATACTTTTCAACATTATACGCAGGGATTATTACTGTGATTTTGTCCATTACTTTCTCCTATATTATCACCATATCTTAACAATACCATAACACAGTTAATCCGACTTCCGATATCCTTATTTTTCAACAGCAGCAACGTTCTTAACAATAGGCATTATCGGTTTTCAAATTAATAATTTTTTATGTCTATAAACTTTTTCTTTAATAAAAGAAAGAATGGAATAACAATACACTAATCACCAATCTTTCTCCTTATAAACAAATACACCCTCGGACTGAACCTATAAAAAACGTCTGCCCTTTTCCTTTAGGCCTTTTATATTTCTGGAAAAACTTGCGTAATTCATGTACTCATAACTACGCATTTCTAGAAACTTTCGAATTTCTCCGTCTTTTTTGCTTGGCTTCGCATATCCTTCATCCATATCTCTAGTCCCAACCCCAAGAAGTACATTATGAAGCCATACCTTCTCTTGAATTTGAAATAATCCATTTCCTTCTTTAGAACTTCTGAAAGAGCAAGATTATTAGCTAAACTGCATATGAATTGCCCTTTTTTTAAGAGACTTACACAAGCTGACACAAATAATCCTCTGTAGCATTTTCTTTCGCAATAATTGTACAAGGATTTCCAAATACAACAGAATGAGCCGGGATATCACAATTAACAAAAGAATTTGGCGCAATTAGCACATCATCTCCAACGCTTATGTTCCCAACAACAACAGCACCGATTCCTATCCAAACCCTATTGCCTATAGTTGGAACCCCTTTTCTCTTTCCTCTATTTTCCTGACCAATCGTGACACCTTTATGAATGTTAACATTCTCACCAATAACTGTTTTCTCATTGATGGTAATATTATAGGGATGTCCAATATAAAAACCTTTTCCAATTGTCGTTTCTCTAGGAATCTCAATCCCATGCTTTTGGCTTGTCTTTCGATACATGAACCGAAAAAACAAATTAATATATTTATTCCTACACGTTTGCGTTTTTCGCAAAAAAAACAAAAACTTCTTAGTCCAACTATCTAATGGATGATTCGTGTATCTTTTCAAATCACCGCCATATAATTCCTCAAAATCTTTATTCATGACTACCTCCTTCACTCTCCAACTAACCGAAAAGAGAATTATAGATATCTCCTGCTTTTTCCCTTTTTTCGCTCTCTTCAATCAAAATCATTTACTCAATATATCATAGACCTCAACCATATTCTTCACCCAAGTACACAAGGAATATCTTTTCATTAACTTTTCCTTTACCGATTTATTATAAGCTGCAGTTCTACCAATTTGAAGCTTAATAACGTTAGCCAAATCTTCTACATTTTCACTTTCAAACCATTCAACATTCGGAACTTCTAAATCCTTTTGCGCAGGTATTCTACTAGCCACAATCTTACACCCGCAATACGCCGCTTCTACAACAGAATAACAAAATCCTTCCTGTCGGGATGTTGAAAGAAATAAATCAGCCGATCTGTAATAAGTCGCTACATCATTTCTTGCCGTAATAGTATGAATCCATCTAGGCATTTCAGAAACCTTCAAAAAATCTTTCACCTTTTTCTCTACGACCTCTTTATTAGTCGACAAAGATATCCAAAGCCTTATATTCATGCCCTCATCCACCAATTTTTTAATCGCCATGAGTGCCACGTCAACACCTTTAACATACCAATCATAACCAAATAAAAGGCAATTAATAGCCTCCGCCGTCATTTTCGGAAAACTTTCAAAAGATTCCAATCTATCAAAGTTTATTGCGTTTTCAACGCAAAACACTTTCTTTGGAAACAACGCCTTTAACCCCTCTGTAACCGAATCACTCACTCCAACAAAAAAACTTCTTCTCCACAAATACTTTCTCAAGGTATTCTTTAAAAAAGTCGGTGTAGGAAGATGATGATGCCAATGCTGAATCAAGACTACCTTGCATTCTTTCGTTGCCTTATCAATCAGAATCCATTGTTTTGTCGTTAAAAAGTGCGTATGGACAAATACAACCTTCTCCTTTTCAACTATCCTTCTAACAATATTTGCATCCTGGCTTCTTTTCCCGGTCAAAAAATAAACTTTTTTTCCGTTCCTAATAAGCTCCTGGACCCAGTCCCTTTCCTTCGCCTTGGCCTCAACAAATAAATATATATTTTCTCCCCCAGAACAGCATAATTCCTCGTTCAATGCCTCCATTGAATCAATAAAATTACCCCTATAAATGGGACAATAATTTAAAACCTGCAAAACGATATGCTTCACAGTTTACCTCCTCTGGTATGTTCTCTATCACTTACAAGAATATACAAATAAGTTAATCGAGTTTTTAAACCACAAATCAAGCGTTGCTTAACAGACGCTCCTTCTCTATAATGGGTCATTTCTTTGCAAATATCTTTAACCATACGGCTTCTTAAAGCCATTTTTTCTCCTACTGTACCTTTTACAACTCTTCCGCACATAATTCGCCCAAATGAAAACATATATTTTCTCAGAGTTTCCTGTACTGCTTCATCCTTTAAAAAAGATGCTTCTTTAAAAACATGTCGCATTTCTCTGTCAAATTCAAAAAATCCATCATAATCTTTTACACTTCCCCCATGTTTACATGCACCTTCATCATTCGGAAGATAAAAGTAATATCCCCTGTGTATCAAACATACTTTCTTCGTCTTCAGAAGATACTGCAGCAAAAAAAGAACATCTTCAGCATATGATACTTTTTCATTAAACCTTATTCGATTTGCATCAAGGATTTCTCTCTTAAATACTTTCGACCAAACAGACATAAAAATATAGTCATTAAGTAGATTGTCAACATCTCTTCCAAGCGAAAGCAAAACAGCTTTCCCTTTATCAAAATCATGCTCGGCAATACCAACATCGCTACAGCCCACTTTTCCTCTTGCATAACAAAACAGATCCGCCTCAGTTTCTTCCTCAAGAGTTTTGGCAATATCACATAAGTATCCTTCATTTATCTCATCATCAACATCGCAAAAAACGATCCAATCACCGGTACTGGCTTCGATACCACGATTTCTCGCAGCAGACACACCACTGTTATCCTGCGAAATCACTACAATCTTTTCATCTGATTCATACCTCTTTAGTATATCTTTGGTATTGTCTTGAGATCCGTCATTAACCACTATGAGTTCATGAAAAAAATCCTTTTCTTTCATCAGGTGTTCTACACACTTCTCAACATATTTCTCGCCGTTATATACAGGCACAATCACTGATATTTTTTTCATTAGCTTCTCTTCACATCCTATACTAAATGGCACAAATAACCTTCCGTTGCATTTTCTTTCGCTACAACTTTACATGGATTTCCAAAGACAACAGAGTGGTCCGGAACATCACAATTCACAAAAGAATTTGGTGCAATTAAAACATCTTCTCCGATACTTATCTTCCCAACGATAACAGCCCCAATCCCTATCCACACACTGTCGCCAATGAATGGAGCTCCTTTTCGTTTTCCTCTATTTTCCTGACCAATAGTGACACCTTTATGAATATTGACATTTTTGCCAATCACAGCATTCTCATTAATAGTAATATTATACGGATGCCCAATATATAAACCTTTTCCAATAGTAGTCCCTCTCGGGATTTCAATTCCATGTTTTTGACTCAATCTTCTGTACATGAATCGATAAAGAATATTAATATATTTATTATTGCAAGTTTGAACTTTTCTCAAAAAAAACAAATATTCCTTTGTCCATCTGTCGATCTGATGATTTTTATATCTTTCCAAATCACCACGATACAATTCCTTAAAAACTTTACCCACGTCTTCTCCTTTCACACTTACCCATTTCCCATCAACACCAATTTCTCGTATATGCAAATCTTGGCACTTGTTTACAATCTTCAATCTTAATTTTAGCTTTTTTGTAAATATCATACAACAGGAAAGAGGAAAATTTTTTCGCATATTCTTCTATTTTAAGGTGTATTCAAACTTGTTTATGGGCAGCCTTTTGGATGAACACACTTGAGAAGCGTACTTGAAAATCTCCTTTGTGGGGTTTGTTCGAAGGTTCGGTTTTATGGTCTGAACATCAAGAGGTAGGATTAATCAGTTTTTCAACCGATTAACCCTACCTCTTTTGTTTAGGCTTACGTTGTAATCGTTTGTGATTATAGTAGCCGATATATTCGTCTACCACTTCAACAAAAGATTCGCTGCTTGTATATTTAATCCATAGAAACTACCTCGTTTAATCATTTCCCCAAAGACTCCCTTAGATCCTTTATCAATGTATTGGGCTACTCTAGACATACTTTGAATCATACCTGTATTTTCTATCTTTCTACCAACGTCTTTCGGAGAGCAGCTCATAACTCCAATGTAAATGCGATACGCTCTTTAGTTTGAATCAATTAATTCACGATGTTTAACATCATATTGGAAAAATTGTTTGTACGAAAATATGGAGAAGATTCCCTTGCAATATTCAAGGTATAGTCATATGACTCGACTGGACCAACAGTAAAATTAATCATAGCCGCTCCTTTTCAACGCTCATTTTAAGCCATTTAATATTTTCTGTTCCTTAACCGGTTTATACTCGGTATAATCGTAATAGTATTTACCTAGCTTTTCTGTGAAATATGACATGTCCGGAATTAATTCTGAATATTTAAGATAAGCCTTTGTATATTTTACAGACACATCAGGATTAAAATATTTAAACTCGTCTTCAGGCCTGTGATCAAATCCAAGGTAATCTATTATTGCTTCCGTTGTCTCGTAATAATGATAAATTAAATCCTCATATTCAATAACCAACGCACCTTCATAAGGCTCTGTATTTTCCTTCATAGCGAGATAATACTCACAAAAAGACTTATATTCTAAAGGCATGAAAAAATTAGAATATGGCCACTTTGCACTGCAAACATATAAATCTCTTGGGTCTCTATCCACAATTATCATCTTAACATCATCGAAGAATTCAGTTCCCATTTTAGGATTTGTAGCAGAAAAAAGCATATCAAAAACAATATCTTTGTTCATATCAATATCAAGTAAAGATATAATACCGCGCAAATATTCTTTAGTTATTTCATCAAATTTCTTTTCACTCATCAAAGAAAACTCTCGTGGATATATCTTGGGATAATGAATCTCAGGATGGTTCTTTTCTAATGCGGTAAAAGTAATCTTGTTTTGTATCTTTTTTAACAATTTACTTTTGGGCTCATTTGTTAGTTCAACCGGATCATATACACTTTCGCCATTCCATCTTGCAACCGTTAATTTTTCTATATATTTGTCCGTTATGTCATAAAAGGAAGGGCCTATTAATCTTGCTACATCCTTCCCAACGGTTTGTCGAGTTATGCGTTCAAACCTAGCTAGAGCCACACCGCTAGCTATCCTCTCTTTGCTTTGTGTAAGATGATATTTCAGATCCAATATAGCATCCGGTGCATGAAGCAACTGAAACTCAATCGAGTCAATAATTTGAATTTCCTTATATCCTCTCAAAAAGTCAAGTGCTGCGCTTGCACCAGTATTCCCATATCCACATGTGCTAATAATCATTTTTTCCTCCCTAGACTAAACTGCTAACAAGTATGGCAAAAAAACACCGCCCTGTTTCTTCCCCCATAATCACATCATCTAAATGCAAATAATAGATGATTAACCAATTACCATTAAAAAGAATTTTTGAAAGCATGAATTCTTTTCGAAGAAAAAACCTTTCCTCAAAAAGCAAAAGAATTAAATAAATTAGAGAAAACAGACACACAAAAAAGTTTTTTCTAAGAAATAAGGATACAGAAAAAAGAATGAATTCCTGATTATTTCATAATTAAATATATTCCGCATTCCCGACACCCTTTAGTAAACCCTCTTCTTTTGTATAAACACTCAAAAAACCAAAAACACATACTATTTTATTCTTCTACATAAGGCTTGTCGACATATCAAACAATTTTGTTTCAATTACCCTTATGCTCCTCTCATAAGAATACGATTAAAAATTATTCCTTTTCATCTTTCCTAGAAATGGAATAGTAACTCAAACAACATATTATCAAAAGCCTTCTTGGTTCCATAAATCGGAGTACCAATTTATGAAACCGGACTTCCCAGTCTTTTTTCTGTACAAATAACAGCATTAAAATCTCCCGCCATGATACCTGTCCATTGGCCAGGGGACAAAGACTTTTCTCCCTCATCTTTTCTGAGTGTGACAGAAAAATAACGTCCCTGTTTGCACGGAAAAAACTTTTCACCCGAAGCAAGCAACATTCCTCTGATATAGTTCTTCTCTTCATCATACTCACATATTGCGAAGGAAAACCCTTCTGTAATGGTCATAATATACTCCGGACATTCAATATCAAAAAGTTCAGGATACCTAAGTCTTCTCCAATGCTCTGCCTTTTCGCCGCTATCAAGAAGATATTCACCTGACTCCATTAAAGAAAACTGCCCGAAATCAAAGTAAAAATCATCCCCTGTTGCCTCAGAAGGCTCGTAAACCGGTTCCGGTTCTTTTTCTACCTCTTCCTCAACAGTTGCAGATGACGTATCCTCTTTTTCTTTCGCCTGTTCTTTGGCCTGCTGCTCCTTTAACTGCTTAGCATATTCGCCCTTGGCATCCCAAATTGCTCTTTGTTCCGCCTGTGCCTGGGCATATGCCTTCACTTCTGTATTAAAATATTCTCTTGTTTTTAATAGCACAAACAAAACCAAACTCAGTGCCAATATCCGATAAACCCACTTTTTTACCATTTATTTACTCCGAAAAAATAGTTTTTTTGTTCTCAATCTTTATCTCTCTGTCGCAGATAGGAAGAATGCTCTTTCTATGTGTGATAATCAGGCACGTAGGCTTAGGCGAAAGTTCCTGCAAGCCCTTTAATACCTGAAGTTCTGTCTTTTCATCAAGAGAAGAGGTAGCTTCGTCCAGAATAAGGAAAGGAGCCTTTCTTACAAAAGCTCTGGCAATAGCAATACGCTGTGCCTGGCCTTCCGAAATACCATGTCCTCTCTCTCCGATTACACAATCCAGACCACCCGGAAGATTTCTTACAAACTCATCACCTGAAGCAAGCTTTAATGCCTCCCACATATCTTCGTCGGTGGCATTCAGATTACCCATTCTGATATTTTCTCTTATGGTTCCGCTAAACAATGTATTTCCCTGGGGAACATATGCAATAAACTCTCTCGAGGAAGCATTTGCCTCAATAGTTTCCCCATATGCATTATAGAAATCCACATTACCCTTTAAGCTGCTGGTAAAGGACATAATGATTCTTACAAGAGTTGTCTTTCCTATACCGGATTCACCGATAATTGCCACAAACTCGCCGGGCTTGATTTCCAGGGAAACGTCTTCAAATACAGTTTCGTCTGTGTATCCGAAGGTAATATTATCAACCTTAACACCAATGTTTTCTTTCTTGATGTTAAGCGGAAGTTTCTTTTCTTCAGGAATATTCTGAATTTCCATTACACGGCCTGCAGAAGCCAGGATTGATACCACCTGGGGAACAGATTTTGCAAGTCCCATAATAGGAGACTGGACTCTGTTTACAAGTGAAAGGAACACTGACATAGTACCATAAGTAATAGTCTTAGCTGATACCTGTAAAGCACCATATGTAAAGGCTGTAATATATCCTAACTGGAAGCTAAGTCCCATAACCGTAGAACTTGCCATACCCATTTTGGTACGCTTGAATACCCAGTAGAATCTGTTTTCACGAAGCTCTGTAAGTCTTTCGGATGAATAATCCTCGTTTGCAAATGCTTTTACGATAAGCATGTTTGCCATACTTTCCTGCAGGAAGGATCTGTACATTGCTTCCGATTCCTGAACCTTAACCTGTAGCTTTTTGAGTTTTCTTCCCAGCCACCAGCAAGTCAAAGCTGAAACAGGAGCAACCATCAAGGCAAACAGTGCGAGCATTTTCGAATATCTGAACAGTGTAAAGAACACCAAAATCAATTCCACTATCAACCTTAAAATACTGGGAATAGTATTAATTATACCATCCGCAATTGCTCCCGCATCGGATGTAAGTCTGGTCATCAGGTCTCCTGTATGATATTTCTTAATATCAAGCCAGTGAGAACGGATAATCTTTTCGTATACCTGCTTTCTTATACCAAATCCGAATCTTTCATTAAGCATTGTAGACATAAGTCCGCTTACGATTCCAACTGCCTGCATAAAAATGGTAAGCGCTATATACACGATAATAGCCGTTTTAAAAGAATTACCTTCCGTAGCACTATCAATAATGGTTTTTGACAAAGTAACCATACGCAAAGACACCAGCGTCGTAACCAGGTCAATAAGCATTAAAATAGCTATTTTCGGAATATAAGGTTTTGAAAACTTAAATAACCACTTTATATATCTGGCCTGATTATCCCTGTCTTTCCACAATTCCTTAACTTTTCCCGTTATCTGTCCCACAATAAATCCTTTAACCCTTTCTTTTTGTATCCTTATCGGTATCCATAAGATTTAATTCTCTCATTAAATCCAGTCTGCCTTCTGATTTCTTTATTGCCGCATTTGCATCTTTTCCGTACTTTTTGCAATCCCGCTTATAGCCTATGAAATAAATGACACGATGAACCCATGCCACAGGCAAAAGAACAGGACATTTCCTTGCATAGGAATATCTTTCATGGAGTTCCGACGGAAGCGGCAAAAACTGCTTCCTCTTTTGCTGGAACTTTGACTCCTTTACCACAGTTTCCCTCATAAAATATGTCTCCAGGAAATTTATGGTTTCGTAATAATTCTTTTGTAAAGATGGATCCTTTTCACCCAGCACATCTTCCAAAAGATGTTCCATAAGCTCCTCGGAAACCTGCTCAATTCCGGGTATTCCGTCTCTCATACCCAAGTATTTTTGACATATAGTTACTATGCAGTCAAGAAATCTTTCATAATGGAGAGCTTTCATGTTCTCCCGGACCCTTTTCCAGTCGATTTCATCAAAATACTTGTTAACGAAAAGAGAAATATCAGTAAAATACCTTAAACTGATTCCTTCAAAAAATAAATGCTTAACTATGTGAAAGAGCTGGAATACCAGATGCTCCGTAATGCCAAGAGTATTGAATTCCATGCCCATGTAATTCTGTTTGATTAATGTTTCTTTTGAAGAAAGATTTAATGACTCCAGTATTTCTGCCTGCTTGCCTTCATAATCTTCCCAAAGACAGTCGTGAAGCTCTATCTTTATACCTACGGAACCCGCTGATTTATAAAACACCGGAACGTGATCCTTGGAGCCCTCTTTCACGCTTTCGTACCCCAGTTCCTTCAAAAGATTCACTGCTTTTTCCTGTTCTTCAGGATAAACGAGAATATCTGCATCACAGGAAGACCGAAGATTCGGATCCGGATAGAGAGAAGCAATCGGCAAGCCCTTAAAAAGAACAAATGTCACTCCGTTCTTTTTACCGGCCTCAACCACTTTTTTTATTTCGGAATTCATAAACATCTGAGCAAAAGCTTTACTCAGTGCTTCCTTTTTCCAGTGCTCCATCAGTTCTTTCGAAAAACGTTCTGAAACAGAAGACTTAGACACAGTATTAAACACTACGGGTGCAAGTTTTGCCCTCCTAAGCGTTTTATACAGTTTTTCAGGTTCCGTATCCTCCGAAATACTGATTTCTTCGTTAAACAAGGCCCCTCTGGCCAAAGAAAAAACGTCGTTATATAAACTCTTCACGCATTTTCCCCCTACAAAATTTCTGTCAATACACTATATAATTTCAGACTTACAAAAGCTGTAAAGAATTTCAATCTTCTTGATTTGGAAATGTATTTTTTGTATTTCCCACAAAGATATGCTTTCCTGTACTCCTTCTTTAGCTCCCGAATTCTCTCTTTGTATTCTTCACGAACCTTTTCATACAAAGAATACATATGGATTATGTGGGCAAGGCACAATTCCTTATTTCCCCACTCTTTGTACCATTGAAGGCGCTCTTCCATCATGGGAATACGAAGCTTCGTATCTTCCTTTGCACTGTATTTTGAATGGGAAAGACTACCATCTCTGTATACATAGTTATACAAAACATCATCCACAAAGGCTATACGTTTCGCCCTGTGATAAATCGGGGGCATAATCGAAATATCTTCTATAACCGAAACTCCCTCCGGGAATCGTATTCCCGCAAAGAGCTCCTTTCTGTACAGTTTATTCCAGCATACATCAAAAAAAGTTCTGAAAGACTTGTCTTCAAAAAGCTCCAAAAGTTCTGTCCCTTTATGTATCTTCTCAGAGCAATAGCTGCTGTGATTGTTATTATTTATTTCTTCCCCTGCTTCATTTACAAACCGGTAATTGCAGAAAACGATATCAGCGTCGGTTTTCCCGGCTCTTTCTAATAACCCGGAAACATACTCCCTTTCCACAAAATCATCGCCATCCACAAACAGGATATATTCCCCTGTTGCTCTTTCCATACCGGCATTTCTGGCTCCTGAAAGTCCTCGGTTATTCTGATGAACAGCGACTATTCTTGAGTCCTTAACCGACCATTCATCAATAATTCTTCCACTATTATCAGTCGACCCGTCATCCACCAGAATTATCTCTATGTCTTTACAGGTCTGTTCCGAAATACTCTCTATGCATCTTTCCAGATATTTTTCGACGTTATAGACCGGGACTACGACAGATATCATTTTAACCTCTCTTTATTTTGCAAATTGCAAAATATCCTGATTTGCTTAATAAAAACAAAGTCATCCTCAACCTGATATAAAAACGGTTCTTATCACAAAATCTTGCTTCTTTCCTTATTTCCTTTGCTATCGGTCTGTATTTCAAATATAAATTATCTGCTTCTTTTATCTGTTCTGGATCTTCAAGAAAAGAATAAGCCTTTGACAAAATCCGGCTTGTCTGCAAAAAGGCATTTTCCATAACAAGATATTTCGTCCTCTCAGAAATATCCGTTTTCTTTACATATTGAACTTCTTCCAGAAGCGCATGGGGCAAAAACATATTTCTGTACCCAAATTCGCTTCTAGTAATGCTTCCGTCTCTTTGCCTCCAATTATATATTTTCTTTTCTATAGCAATCATTTTCTTACATCTTTTAACTATTTTCCAAAGGACTGCAACATCCTCATTTATCTTTCCCTCCGGAAAACGGATACCGTCAAACAGTTCTCTTCGGTATAATTTGCTCCATGCAACTAAATAAAACATGTCTTGAACACGCTGCTTCCAGAAATCATCCTCCGAAACAGGCCCCTCGAAGTGTTTTGATGCCCTTTGCGAATTCTTCGTTAATACACTCCCGTCTTCATCCACTTTCCTACCCCGGGCAATTACCATGTCAGCATCACATGACTCCAGGATAGATGTCATACTCTCAACAGCGTCCAACTCCCAAAAATCATCACTGTCTATCATGGCAATATAATCACCGGTTACCACATCAAGGCCTGCATTTCTGGCAGAACTAAGTCCACCGTTTTTCTTGTGAATGACCTTTATACGTGAATCTTTTTTCTCCCATTCAGTAAGAATATCCCCGGACCTGTCTGTAGATCCATCATCTATAGCTATAATTTCCAGATTACTGTATGTTTGACTAACTACACTTTTTATACAAGCATCCAAATAAGGTTCCACGTTATATACAGGAATTATTACAGAAATCTTCCTCATTTCAAACCTCGTAAATATTCTTCAAGATACTTTATCTTCCTGTTTTGCCCGGAAATAAACCATTTTAATTTTTTCAAAACAATGGAACTCTTGCTCCACATCCATGGCTTATTTTCAAAAATAAAATGAACCACTTTCGGGTTATCGCAATAACTATTCGAATAAAAACAGAAATTGTATTCTTCACCAAGATGAAGTTCTTCACTAACATCCCAGTCTTGAAGAAGTAAATTAAAAACATCCTGATCACCAAAAATTCTATGATTCTCTGACGTTTCAGCAGTCAAATCCACCAGCTTTTTATATGTATCTATTGAGGGGGCGATTACCATAACCCCTGCATTAAGTCCTTCTCTTCCATACTCAGGGAAAAACTTTTTGTCTGGAACAGCTGACCACTCCGGTTTGTCAAAAAGATCGTCTATATTGCTTCTTATGAGCAAATCACTATCCAGATATACCAGCTTGTCAAATCCATGTTCCTTGAAAATCACAAATTTGAAAAGAGTCTTGTTCCAACGGTCCTTTGCCTGTTTTTCAGATATAACTCCTTCATCAAACACAGGCTCGTTCTCCTTAATAACAGTTAATCCAAATTCCCTAAGTTCAGACACAGTTGACTCAGATATTTCATCATTTACGAAAACCACCACTTCCCGTTTTGAAAATTTACGAATATCTCTGTAAAGCCTTTTTACACCTATTGTGAAATTTTCAGAAGATAGAATTGTGGCATAAGCACTTCTCATTATTACTCCTTTATCCAAAGCACCACTTTTTCGTATTTACTGTAGTCATTATTTCTGACAGTTTTTTCAAATATTGAAAGGTCTTCCCTCTTTGACTTGTAACTTGAATACTCATTATTCAAAAGCTCGGAGAATGCCTCCAAAACCTCACGTCTTATTTCATCGTTCATGTACATAAGTCGCCGGCTGCAGGTAACCATGCTTCCCAGCATATAATCATACATATCATCCGAAAATTGTATTCCCAACTCTCTGACCCTTTCCAACACTTTATCAAGTACCCAGAATGAATCCAAAAGCCTTATATCGTTTCCCCTGATATGGGAAAATCCTTTTTTATTTCTTCTGTACCGGTAAACAGTCTCGGAAACGGTATATGTGACTTTACACTTATTATATAAAATGTATGACACCATAGTGTCTTCAAACCAATATCCGCCTGGGAAACAAATATCTTTAAGCATTTCTGCCTTTATAACCTTGGCCCAGGAAAATCCCCACAATTTGCCGCAAACCGCATCACATTTTTCGTAAGAATGGGAAACCTTCTTTCTGAACCCGTTATCAAAAAGTTCATATCCCCCCTCAACAATGCATGCGTTTTCGGAATAAGCGCAGTCAAGTAATGTGTCAATCGCTTTGGGACACAGTTTATCATCTGCATCCACAAACATCACATAATCTGCTTCAATTCTGGAAATTCCCGAATTTCTTGCAACCGCAGTACCTCTGTTGGCCTGTCTGATTACTTCTAACGGATAATTTTTGTACTTAGCACGAATTAAAGGCGTTGAAAAATCAGTGGATCCATCATCAATAATCAATATCTTATATGTGTATTTTGTTTTTTGTCCCACTATGGAATCAATACATGAAATAACATATTCCTGCGCATTATACATAGGAATCACTATCTGTAGATTCCATTTTTTTTCGCCAATCTCATTCTCTGCCTCACAGCAAAACTTGGGAGGATCATAGCTTTTCTGAAGATTGCTTCTTGCCTTTCCGGAAACCTCACATCTTATATCCGGGATATAGGAATCAATCCGTTTAAGCCCCCTTTTATTTAATCGAAAATGCCTAATAAAATAGTCCTGCCACCGTAAAATCTTTCCCACTTTCTACCTCTTTGTATAGAAAAACCGTTCGTTAACAATCTCTAAAACTTTTTCTTTGCATAACTCATAAGAATACATATCTACTTCTTCTACATTATCCTTACAAACTAGTGAAACGCACTTATCAAGATTATTTCTTTTAATTAAGAGACGCCTCTTCACCTCTTCGGCTTTGTCAGCATTAAACCTGTCTCCTTCTCTGTTCCTCTCTTTAATCCTTTTGACATTTTCTTCCATGTCAAGTTTTCCGTCTAACAATAAAAGATCATAATCTGAATATGCAATATCAATTACTTTCTTTGCAAATTCCAATTCTAACGGTCCCATCTCCTTGCCATGAAAGAGTGAAGTAATAAACTGGATGCAACCCTCATCAAAGGTTGCCACTTCAACACCTGTTTTTCGTGCTTGCTTGGTTATCAAAATATTCTGTCTGATTCGCAAAACCCAATAGTCATCTCCGTTTATTCCTGTCTTCCGCCTATACTCTCTATATATTTTTTTAATAGTCCTACAATTCTTATCCAAAAGCATCTCAACTTTATTGATTTGTCTCTTCAGCCATTGATAACTAGGTGGAATCAATTGAAGATTTTTTACCCAAAAACCTTTTTCGGTCAAACTCTCTTCAATTGCACAACACAGAGTACTTTTTCCACTCCCTGGTAAACCGCAATACTCAATTATATACATTCCCATCTACTACCTTCTTTTTCTTATATAACGTCCTAATAAATCAGCAAAGAACTTAAAGTATTCTGTCTTTCCGTATAATAAATATATCGCCCCAAAAGTAATAGTAGCTGAAATAATACCATGAGCAAAGAAATCAACAAGAAAAGCAGAAGTACTAATAAACGAACATATAAAACTGCAACCCAACATCAATACTAGCAATAACGCATAATATCCCGCTACCATCAAAAGATATTTTTTTGAAGATTCTTTAAATTTCAATTTATACACATAATATATTTTCATTAAAATTTGAATAAAATATGTAAAAAACGTCCCTACAAAAATTCCCAATATGCCTGTGTAATGACCCAAAACAACCGATACAATGAGATTAATTGTTGACCCTATTATTGAAATATTTCTTCCTTCCTTGAAAAAACCGGAAACATGCATGGCAGTATATATCGGCTCCGCGATAACAAAACACATTAAATTCACCGCAAGAATAAAAACAATACTTTTATCAAGCAAATATTTAACTCCCACCCAAGCCGAAATGAACGGATCAACGCAGCAATAAAAGCAAACAGAGAAAAAAATACCAATGACTCCATATGCCCACGTTAATCTAAAAAGCACTCTCTTACAATCTTCATTACTCCCAACAGCAAACAAATTACCCATACTTCCTATCAATCCCTGATTGATTCTTTCTGTAACCTGTTTTAAAACTGCTAACACCGCAGCGTAAAAAGTGTTCTTACCCACCAAAAGAGTACTAACCATAACAGAAATGAGTATATTATCTGTGGAATTTGTAATTTTCCCCGACAATTCCTTAATAAAAATATTCTTAACATTGTTAAATATGTTTTTTCTATCTTCTTTTGGCAAATCACGTTTTTCAAGATACGGATATCGTTTATCCACCTGACGAGAAAGAATATAGTTATTTACCACCGTAGTAATAATGTTTGTAATCAAATATGCTATATAATTTTTTGTTATAACAAGGATTATTACATATACAGCTGCTTGAGCTACACTTAATATTGACCAATAAAAAGAATATAAATAATTCTTCTGGTCCGCATTCAAAAGCGAGATTTTATAGGAAAATAAATAAGAACTGGAGATATTAATTACAAACAACATAAATATCCCCCGCATATATGTATCACTAAAACTCAAATCACTAACTAAACGTGGAACAAAAATGCAAACAAGTGTTCCCAGCACCAAAAGAACAGCCGCAATAATTCTATATACCTTCTTAAAGAAAGTCATTAATTCGCTGACCTTCTCAGTATTTCCTTCAGCCAGAGGTTTATACAGGTTGTAGACTATAGCACTTCCGATACCAAGTTCTGCCAAAGATAGGTTCATCACTATCTCATGAAAAAGACCATTAAGTGAATTAACCTCATCTCCCAAAATTTTCACAAACAATGACTTTGTAACGAAAGATATTATCGTTGTAACTATCTGAGCACCCATTCCGAATGCTATATTTTTAATACTTTTTTCAGTACGTCCCATTTACTGCTCCGAATCACTTTTTTATTTTATGCCATATTTCCTTCAGTTTAAAAATGAAGGCCCTTTTACTATCCAGTTTTTTCATTATCTGCCATTCATGGCGTGTTTCATCCTTAAGATGATTGATTTTGAAATATCTGTAAAACTGCTCCGCAAATCTGTATTCCACAGCCATAATCTGCCAGTCTTCCAGCTTGTAGTACAGTTTTCTGCACTCAGTTCTATAAAGGCTTTCTCCTAAAATATTCTTCTTGCCCGCTCCGCTTATTACATGCTCCACATCATAATAAAAAGAAAGTTCTTCCTTAAGAACATCCACTTCATATCCTGCCTTTAAAAGACGAAGAATAGTCTGTGAATCCTGCTTACAGGGAACATCCGGGAAACATCCCACTTCCATAAGTGCATCTCTTTTAACCATCCACTGGGAAGTAGCTGCTATACAATTTTCCGCCATTGCTTCGAAAAGACAGTTTCCACTGAAATCTCTTCTGTCTGAATATGTGGATGTCCCTTTACGATTAATAAACTTTGCGTAGCAATATACCAAAGCAAGCTTTTCGTTATTACTTTCCGTAAATACTTTAAGCTGCTTTTCAAGTCTCTCGGGAAGATACTCGTCGTCATCATCAAGAAATGCTACATATTCACCCTTAGCCGCTTTTATACCCTCATTTCTTGTTAAACCGCCACCCATATTCTTCGCATTTTGAATATACCTTATGCGTTTGTCTTTATATTCACCCATAATAGATTCAGTGCTCTTTCGCCACTCTGAATCTGCAGGGTTATCGTCCACCACCAAAACTTCGAGATTCTCATGTGTCTGGCACAAAACGCTTCCGATGGCACGTTTTAATGTGTCATTTCTCGAATATGTAGGGATTACTACACTGATAAGTACGTCTCCCATTTTTCCTCCTTATATCCCAAAAAACATTTTAAATGTTTTGTTTTTATATAAATTTACAATTCCACAAACCGCATACAAAAGAACCAGAGTAATTACCAGAACAACTGCGCCCTTTACATACAGGTTCCCCGGAAGTCCTATTGCCGAATATGCCATTGAAACGATTAAAATAACAAGCTGGTTGAGCCCCAGGAAAATCATTGAATTCCTGCCCACATAGGAAAGCATATTACGCAATCTGTTATTTTCTTTAGTAATTTTGGTAAACCAAATAACAAACAAAGCCAATGCGAATGTACCCATAACTGCATTCAGCCAGAAAAGAGGCACTATTCCGTACCAGCCCGATTTAATATTTACATAGTCATTAACAAAGGCCAGAACCCCGTTACATGCCAAAAGAACCAACCCGCTAAAGAAAATGGTCAAAGGCTTATTCGCCTTCTGTTCTCTTGTCTCAATAAATTTCTTATAAAGTCTTCCGATTTCCAAAAATCCCATGCATACAAGAGAAGTATCTATTGCGAGAGGAAGTCTGTATCCGGTTGCATTCTCCGCAAAGGACGTTCCTATTGCTATCAACAGAACTACTGTTGTTCTTGCAAAAGACTTTTTGAAAACCCTATCTAAAATAATATAAACTGTTTCCGCGAAAAACATGGAAGACAGAAACCAAAGCGCCCCACAGATAGGAAGCTTCTCTGTATTATAAGTCACCATACGAAGCAAAGGAGACCACCACAAATCTTCTGAAGTCTTCACTAGAAACAGCCAAAAAACGAAATTAATAACTCCATACACCACGTACGGAACCAATAATCTCTTCGCTTTGGAAGCAATCTGTCTTCCAACTGAAACATTTAACTTTTTCCTAAACAAATATCCGGAAATCAGGAAGAACAAAGGCATGTGAAACGTATGAATATAACGGTCAAACTTTCCACCAAATCCCACGTGCCCCATTACCATCACAATAATTCCCACAGCTCTTAAAATATCAACGCTGTCTATTCTTTTTATCTCTTTTGTTTCTTCCATTATTTCTTCTTAACCTTGTCGTAAGCAGCTTTCAGTTTATCGTAGCCGTCAAAGCCCAATATTTTCTGCAAAAAGTTTATTACGCCGAAGTATAATTTCTTTTTCGACGACGCCCAGCTGGAATTCATATGATGAATTGTAAAAGTGTTTGCAGTAGGCTTTATATGCCAGTTCCCTATATCAAAGGCCGCAAAATATTCTCTCGGATATACTGCTATTTCACCGTTTTGGTACGTATGAAAGCTCTCATCACAAAGGTCCACACCATAGGTTTCCAAAAGCTTACTGAAATGCTCATTGATAACCGACATATCAAAGCTTCCGTCCTCATTAATAAAGCGTCTTTCTGAATATGTGTCCAGAAATGCTTTAATATACTGATTTCCCTTGGATGAAGCAATAAATGCCGTCTCAATGGACTTGTCACTTTCGAATCCCAAAACCAGTTCTCTTCCTTCCAATGTTTCATCAAAAGGCTTCACCAGTTCTATATCAGTATCGAAGTATATGCCACCCTGTTCATAAAGAGCTTTTATTCTGGCGTAATCGCTTACAAACGCATACTTCTTAACACTGTATGCTTCTTTTACATAGACCGGAGCATCCTCCACCGAAAAATTGGCCTCACTCCACTCCACAAATTCATAGTCGGGAAGCTTTTCTTTCCAGCCTTCTATAAACTTTTTTATATTTTCCGGTTTTTCATTACCGCCAAACCAGCAGTAATGAATAATCTTGGGAATACTCATTATTTAACCTTATCCTCTTTTGATGTATAACCTATAAACTTACCGAATTTCTTTCTGAAAGAAGCTCCGTTTGAAACCTTCACATCAGCAAGCACTGCTCCGAAGAAATTCTCTGAGCCAAGTCTCTTGGCAAGTGCTGCTGCCTGTTTTCCTTTGGATTTTCCGTATGTAAATACCATTAAATTAGCATCTGTTTTTGAAAGAACAGCTTCCGCATCATTTGCTTCTTCAAAAGGAACAGTATCTACTACTACACAATCAAACTTCTCTCTGAGTCCTTCAAAGAGTTTATCGCACTTTTCTGAAGACAATAATTCATAGGAGTTAAACACTTCGCTGTTGTTACGGATATAACCCACATTTCCTCTGAACAAAACAATGTCGTCAATATTGTCTGTTTCACCTCTTATGTAGTCCTCAAGATACATTCTCTTCTCGCTGTTTTCGGCCTTTTTACCCTTTTTCTTAGGTGCTTCGGTTTCGTGCTCTTCTTCTGAAGCCACAGGCATTCCTGCCGGTTCAGCCTGTTCAGCCTTCTCGTCCAGCATATTGGTATCGATAACAACAACTTCTTTTTTAAGGCCGGAAAGAAACTGGGTAAACTGATCTACCAGATAACTCTTCTCGTCCTCCTTTGTGCTTACAAAAGAAACAACCTTCGGTTCTTTTTCAGAAGACCAAAGCTCTGAATAAAGGTATCTCATAGCCTTTTTCATATATGGAGAAGTAATACCCTTTTTACCCTTGGGGCAAATTCCCTTTACCTCTACTCCTGCTTTCCACTCTATGTGCTTAATATCCTTAAGCTTATCATCAATAAGTGCAAGAATAAGTACCACCAGGAAAGATGCTGCTGCACCGATAAGTGCCCCGTACTTTGCATATCTCATGGTCTTGTCTTCGATGTTATAAGCACTTGTAGGAAGAATCGGGTCCTCATAAATGATAGGAGGAGACATACCCATTATTTCATAAGCATAATCAGATGAGAGACTGATTAACTCAGTCAAAATTGCCTGTGCCCACTCAGGGTCGGGGAAGGAAAGGCCTATGCTGATCATACAGGTTCCTGAGATTGCACTTTTACTGATACAGTTTCTAAGAGTATTGTATGAAATATTCAGTCCCAGATTATCAATAACCTGGTTAAGTACCGGACGGCTCTCCAAAATATTATAGAAACTGGTCATAATAGCCTGACCACCTGTAATTGCTGAAGGCGAAAGCGTCGCCGTATATGATCCGGTAATATACAGTTTTGCAGTTGACTTATATAAAGGAGTCTCCTTTATCGTAGCCGCATAACCTGCTGCCAAACCTGCGACAAACACAGTGCTGAGTATGATTATCCAAAACCTCTTGATAATTGCCTTAAAGACTCCTGTCAAATCAATCGTAATATAATCCTTTGTTTCTTTTACCATATTTCCTCCTAAAAGATATTTGTCGTAAACATCCTTAATTTTCGGTTTTTAATGATTCTTTATAAATGAAATCCGTAATTTCCTCTATTGTTAATCCCTGCTTGGGTCTTGAGATAACATACACATCGGTATCCTTTGTAATATTTGTCATCTTCTGAAACAGGTCAGGACTCAATCCTTCGCTTTTATAAACATCCGTTTTATACAAAGCCCTCATCAGATTAATGATTTTCTCATGCCCCGTGACTTTCTTAATTTCCAATTTGTCCTTCTCCGTCAGTGTCAGGAAAAACATTTTATGGAAACGGTGAGGTCTGTCTCCCATATACCCGTCTTCCACAATTTTCATCCACTTTATTCTTGAGCCTTCCTCAAGTCTTATAAATTCCGAAAGATTGTAGCCTTCTCTCTCCACTACGTCCGTGCAAAACCTTCTCTGCCTGTAAGAGCCGATAACCTTTGCCTCATTATCCATATATTCCAGTCTCACGGAATCATCTGACACAAACTGAAGTCCCTTTTTCATTAAAGCATCAGATATTGTGGACTTTCCTGCACCGCTGTCTCCGCATACAATTATTGCATTATCCGTATTCGGAACAAGAAGGCCGGCACAATGAACAATGACTTTTCTCTGTTGAATCATTGCTACAGTTACTGCATAGCACAAAAGCCATTGTCTGAAGAGATGATCCTCTACACTGCTACATGGCCTGTATTCTATAAGCTTTCCTTCCGTCACCTTATAGTACCCTACATCCACCACGCAGTTATAATAGATATTCCCGTCTTTTTTTACGTACCTGCTTGCCTCTTCGCCTTTTTCGTTTGTTCTTATGCCAAGAGACTTAATCTTTTCCATATCAGATACCATATCTGAAAGTTCACCATACCTGATAGTCACTTCAGATGTGGTATCAGGACTAACTTTTTCACATTCATCAAGTTCAATATCTGAATCGAAGATTATTCCGTAGATTTTATATCTGTACATTCAGCCTCTCCCATACAGCAGTCTTTACACATAGTACATAAGAAAATAACAGAGATAACATATGACGAAATATATCTGTGAGTAAACAGATTGCTTTGCCATATAGCGAAAAATAACATCGTAAGATAGAATCCTATCGCAATGATATTCATATTCGTCCGTTTGTTAATCAAAAGCTTCACTAAAATAACAACAAGCACCAGACCTATCATTATCGTTCCCAACAAGCCGGTAGAAAAGAATATATATACATAATACATATCAAGAGAACTGGTGGGCATCGGAAACAGATTTCTATCAGATTGAAATCCGGCATTTTCTATAAATCCAAGCCCCGTCCATAAATTGCCATAGTTAATAAATAAAGGATAGTTCACTGTGATATTTAATTCTCTGTTAGATTCACCCCATATTTTCCCAAATCCGCCGCTTGCAATAAAAATGGCAAGTACAGCTGCTGCTATTCCTAACAATATCCACAAGGTTTTTCTTTCAAACCTTATATTGAAGAATACGAAGAACAGGTACCAAAAAACAACCATAAATGTTGAAATAATACCGGATCTTTCTGTTGCAGCCATCAGCATACAACCGGCAAGTCCATCTATGACCAAAAAGGAAATCCAGAACCACAACTTCTTGAACTCTTCGGTCTTTCGATACATTTCAAAGAAGAAAATCGATATTACTATCACCAAAAAACAGGCATTGGAAGTATATCCGGGATGAACAAACCCAAAAGAATTCTTGAATCTGACATCAGCGGTAAAGGCATGAACAAGTGCCCATAACGGATTTACAAAATTGCTTCTGTATTTTATTGCTGCCACCACAAGCTGTAAACCCGTGGCATAGTAACTTAATAAAATAAATTCCTTGTAAAAATTGTTTTGCGCCACATATAAAAAAGTCACCAGGACAAACAGCAAAAACCACATCATCTGGGAAGTATTATCTTCTATTTCAGCAGTAACGATTCCATTAACAAATACATGGCCGTATAAGTAGTTATGCAGTAATAACATGAGTATTACGAACAAAGAGGCCTTTATCCCCTTTTTGACTTTAGGATTAACGACCACCAGAAGTGCCACAAAGAGAACGTACGGATATTTTACCTTCCTTAATGTTTCTGCTAGTGGCAAGCAATTTATCTGATTCAAAAGTAAAATAACCAGCGAAACAAAATATGCTATTTCAAAGGGCAAATGCCGTTTTGGTATACTAAATTTCAATATGCTTCTCCATCCACATAATAAACCCATTTTGACAATTCATTTTAGCACAAAAGCCTTTATGTTTCAATTAACACAACCTTGTGATTTCTTAAATAAAAGCACAAAAAAAGAGACCACAAAGGGTCTCCTTCTCAAACATATTTACTATTACTGTTCTCCACCGCTGTTGTTGGTGGTTCCGTATAACTCTTCCCAACCTTTAATTACACCATTTTCATCAGTAACAGCATACTTAGACTCATCAACCTTATCAGGGTTAAGAGGACCAAATGCGGTCTCGTTTACATTAAGTTCTACAACTTCTGCATTAACAAACTTCTTCATTTTTACTCTCCTTTTAAAAATTATATTAGTTTTCTGCTACTACGTCAGAGCCTGAAGTCTGACCAAATCTCTGTCTGTAGCCAATAACATTACCGTTGTCATCAAGAACAGCGTCCTTAACCTCATCAGGGTTATCGGGTGAACAAGGTCCAAATGCTGTAACTGCAAGATCCATAGCAACTAATTCTGCGTTTTCAAATTTCTTCATTTGTATTTCCTCCAAAAAATCAATTTCTTTATTAACTATTGATAGTAAACCACTCAAAAGGAATCCTTTCAACTACTCTAACAACATTGTTACAATTCTACATCCTGAATATATTCCAGAAGGTTTAATGTATAGAATAATCTGAATACATCAAAGTAACCCATGTCCTTAATGTCGGTCTGAAGATCCTTTTTAACGTATTCGGTATCTATTATTCCCCTGCCGTCAAGTTCGGATGCAAGCTTTTCCCATTGAGGCTTAATAACTGCTTCATCTTCCACATACCTGTACTTAACATCAGCACTCTGAACCCCTATCGGATGTCTTGAAAAGAAGCCTGTAGGCATTATATCAAACATGAACTCCCTAATCAATCTTCTTTTGTATCCGTTACTGAAAAAGAGTCTGTAGGGGCATGATTTCACAAATTCTATCATTCTTCTGTCTCTTGTGGGGTCTCTTAAGACAACACCGGAATACAAAGAATGCTTAAGTGCGAATTCCCCATAATGTCTGAAATTCTCATGAGTCAAAAAGGAAGACTGGTACTTATCGGGATCGGTATATCCCCTTCTCATTATTGCATCTGCTTTATCAATCCTCTCTTTAACGCCACTTTCCAGCAAAAACCGTTTGTCCATGTAACTATGTTCATAAGCTCCGACAGGTCTGGCCTCCACATTAAGGAAAGGAATTACTCCCTTAAGCGTTTGTATCAAAATACGTTTCCGGCTTGCATGAAATACTCTGTGAAAATCATCCGCCTCTTTTTTTAATTCCTTAAACTTGAAATGTTTAAACAACCACACAAATCTTTGGTATGAATTATCAAAAGAAACTGTTCCGTTTCCAAACGCGCCAGAAAGGATTACTCTTGCTCCCTTTTCTCTTGCCTTTTTATGTGCTTCAAGAAGCCAAAGCATGTTTTCCGTTGATTTGTAGGGAACTTCGCAAATTTTCATATACTCTTTTCGTGCTTCCCACAGGTTCTTATCTTCCGCAGATACATAGGACATTTCCAGATTGCCTAAGAATTTAGCTGTCTTTTTGACGCTTATGGATTCATCTGTTTCTGTTCCGGGTCCTTTATCATTTTGGTATCCTTCCCGTGGAATCGCAGTAAAGGAATAAAGGTTTTTCCCCTTCTCCTTAAGCATGGGAGCTGCAAGGCATGCCACAGAAGTAGAATCGTAACCACCGCTTAAAAGAATGGCCACCTCTTCATCTGTTCTGATTGCATCCTTAACACATTCCCTGTAAAGATTAATAAACTCTTCTTTGTACTCCTCATCGGTTTTTTTCGTCTTTACTCTCTTTATCCGGTCCACATCCCAATACAAATCAGTTTCGGTTATTTCACCGTTTACCATCTTCATATATGTGGAAGGCGCAATTCTCACAATACCTTCTATCGATGTATCCTCGCAGGTTTCAAAGCAGCTAAGGCCGTCATTTCCCAGAAAATCCGATGTCCATCGCTTATTGAGCCTTCTGACTTTAATGATTTTCTCCAAAGGAGCCATTAATGAAGAAAAATAAAATATGCCATCCTGAATAAGGTAGTAGAAAAATCTGTTTCCTACCGCATCGCAAAGCATATCAACAGTCTTTGTTTCTCTGTCATAATAAACAAAGGTATAAGCACCCCTCATCAAATTGAAGCATTCTTTTCCAAGTTTATCAAAAGCCTCTTTAAGAATCTCTCCGTCAGGTACAGCATCTTCATATACCCTTCCAAGCCTCTCACCTATTTCCTGCCTGTTATCCAGAATAACATCAGCATCAAAAAAGAAATTCGCATCCTGACAGGGAAGCTTTTCATATTTACTTTCGGGTGCAATATACTGTATTCCGCAACCCATATATAATTCTTTGTCAGATACTTCTTCGATTCTGTCCAGAACACATTCTGAGAAAACCTTTCTGAAGGTTTCCTTTGTGCTTTCACCTATTTCTTTTCCGCTAAAATCTATTGCTCCCCAGATAGCTGACATACTGCCTCTTTTCTCTAAATAACCCGGGACTCATACGAATCCCGGGTTATATACATATTTATTTTACTTAACTTTGATTGTCTTTATAATACCGTTAACCTTGTACTGTAATATTCCCTGAGATAAGGATATTATACTAATGTTGGAAGACTCTGTCAAAACTGTTGTGCTGTTCCTTCCTTCTATGTCGCTTCTTACAATCCTTGTTCCATCTGCGTAGTACCAGAAACCTTCACAGTACACCATCTTACTTGTTGTATTATGAACAAACCATTTGTCATACTTTGTGCTGGTGGCACGTGTAGTGGGCATCGGATGTCTGTCTAATTGAACTACTTCCCAATTATAATGCTTGGAGGGAATTGCTTTTTCAAATCTGGCATCACTTGCTACAAAGTATTCTCTGTGGAACTCGGTAGATTTATTCTTTGTCTTGGTATCCCATGTGCAGTCTACATTATAAATCTGCCCGTCCAATACGACGTAATTCCATGCATGGTTCATATCTGTGCTTGAAACATCATACGCTGTAATACCTGCTGCTCTCATTATTGTTGCAAATGCTCTTGCAAAACCTGCGCAGACACCTCGTCCGTTTGCTAAGATACCGCCTGCGCATGAACGCAATGCAGGTTTCTCATCATATGTGGTATTCTCTGTAAGATAATCATGTGCTATAAGAGCCTTCTCAATATCGCACATTGCAGGATCCATCTTAGCAAGCACTTTATCGATTACCGACATCATCTTGTTATATCTATTGAGAAAATCATCGTCCATTCCGCAAAGCTGAGCGGTAGTACAAAGCTTATTCTTAACACCAAGATTAGAAAGCCAAACATTACCTGCTGCTGCGTAATAGAAATAACCTTCACCGTTAATTAATCTTGCATAAGCGTCACTTGCTTCATTTATGGTTACCTTTAAAGAAGAAATGTCTCTTACGGACTTATCTCCTGTATAAAGCATTTCCTTTATAACGTTATAAATCTCACTTTCACCTTCTGTAGGAACAAATCCCTTAACGGGTTCAACCACTACAGGTGCTTCTTCTGCTGCAGGTACTTCCTCTACTACAGGTGCTTCTTCTACTACAGGTGCGGTACTCATCTCTGCATTATCACTGTCAGAAGCGGTTACTTCTACTTCCAAGCCGCCTGCAAAAATACCTGCCCACTGTCCAAGAGAAAGGCTCTTCTCGCTGTATGTTCTGTAAAGTGCAAATCTCACAAATCTTGTTTCATCGTCAACTGTAACATCTTCTCCGTCTGATGCAACGTTAACATCCACAAGGTTCATGTCTTCGTCATATTCATAAACTTTAAGTCTTACATCCTCAGAGGCCAGAGAAACTTCAAGAGTCTGCTCGCATACGGAAAAAGCATCCTTGCTGGCAAGTCTTCTCTTATTTGTAACTGCTTCTCCGGTAGAATCGCTGTATTCGCCGCTTGTCCACTCATTCACTGATGTTGATGTGAAACTATCAAACAATTCATATTCTGCTTCTTCAACTGCCTGTTCTTCTACTTCTTCTTTTACAGGACTTATTGAAATAATCTGTTCAGAACCAATCTTTCCGCCCCACTGTCCAAGAGACATGCTCTTTTCTCTGGGATTGTATCTTAAAGTAAATTTCACATAATCTGTATTATCAGCCCTGAGTATTGAACTTCCGTCTACAAGCTTCTCTGTTTTCACATACTTCATATTGCTGTCATAATAGTATGCGTTTAATTCACAATCTGCGCTTGTAGCTGAAACTACATACTCTTTGCTGATAAGTGAATATGCTTCTTTTGTTGTTACTCTTCTTTTGTTTTCTGCAGGGTTTCCTGTTGCTGCGTCAAGATCTCCGGTAGCCCATGAAGAAATCTTATTAAGCTCTGCATTTGCAACATCTCCACCTGCTGCTTCTGCTTTAGTTACTGTTCCAAGGGTAATGGTCAAAGAAAAAATAAGACCCAGACAAATAGATTTTACTAACCCGTGCTTGCTAATGTTGTTCATTACTCCGCCTCCAAATAAATAAATTAGTTGAAGTGGGTTTTTCGGGTAAAAAAAAACTTGCCGCGAAACGTTGGCAAGTGAAAAACACACTTCGGGAACCAGGCTGCCATCGCTCTTCGCGGAAGGCCCTAGGTTTTGCGTCCTTACCTTTCGGTAAGTTTGCCGTTTCGGTTTGTATGGTTAAATTATCATGTTATGTAAATAAAGTCAACAAAAATCCTGAAAAAATATTGTAAAATGTTGCTTTATTTTCAGAAAATCATCAAACTTGGTACTTTATTCCCAGATATTTGATTCATTTCTTCGAACCGAATGTTCTTTTTGGTAAGGTCAGTATAAAAAGGGACCATTAATAACCCGTTTCCGATTTATTAATGGTCCATTAACATTACAATTTTTATTCAAGTTTTTCCCTGGTACTTCGTACCAGTTCATCTATGGTATCCTTCTCTCGCGGTCGAGCTACCCCTATAAGGCGTGCTTTGGAAGCAAGCCACATCACTTTCTCGCCTATCGCCTTTTGATAAGCCTGTTCCCCGATAAGTCTCCGCATGTATAAACATTTACTCAGAATAATATATTTATTGAATCCTTTAATATCTTCCACTATCAGATTCTCTTCATTGGTCAAAGAAAGGAATATTATCCCTTTTAACGGTTTGGGGTTCGGCGAATACAAACCTCGCCAGGGAACCAAAAATTTGTCCCTGTCTTCATCAATATATATTAAGCCTTCTTCGCCATCATGTCTTTTCTCAACTTCATTACGACATAACTTCTGATAAGGGAATCCGGGGTATGCCAAAACATTGCCCTCGTCATCCGCTCCCACAAATGTAATGTCGTCTGCCATCAAAGAATATCCTTCCTCAATATAAGCCGCCGTGGTAGTAGATTTTCCTGCCCCACTGTCTCCGCTTATGAGAACTGCCTCCCCGTCTTTCATCAATGAACTGGAGTGAATCGGGAGAAGACCCCTCTGAAGAGCCAGAAAAGCCATTCCGAAACCGGCAAGATAGGAATTCAATTTTTCATCAAGCCCCTCGGGCCTCAGTTCATAACATATTTCTTCACCCTTTTGTACGTATATCCAGGCTGTTTTATTCGAAAGAAACCCTTCGATTTTTCCTATTTCCCATTTTCCCGGAGGATTATCCTTAACTTTTTGCGGAACACCCTTTTTTATATAAATGTGAGGAAGGTTGCTGTTGTCAACTCCTTCTTCACGATCCATCTCAAGAGCCTTTTCTTCCGGCAAAAATTGAACAAACTCTCTATCCGATATTAATTTCAAGCCATAAATTCTGTAAGCAAACATCTTTTCCATATATGTTTCCTTTCCTCTTACAAAAACATTATATCTCAAGAAAATCATATCATAAACCCATTATTCTAATGTTTCTTGTAAAAGGGGCATTATTGTACTATAATAACTCTATATTGTGTAAGGAATTTCGAGGTCAGTATGCGTAATCCTATTACGAGGGTGTATCGGTTTTTTAGATATAACAAAGACAAATGGCTTTCCATAGAATGTTGGTATTATTCAGCCATCTATAGATTCCAGATTTTGTATACTAACAAAGAGAAACTTAAGGATAAATGGGGCGAAAGAGGCGTTGAATCGCAAGCCGAAGATACTCCCGAGAATTACGAATATGCCTGGAAAGTTTCTTATAATGTTCATCAGGTATGTGCCAAAACTTCCTGGGAGAGTAAATGTCTTGTGAGAGCTTGGACCGCCCAGACACTTCTTGCCAAAAAAGGCATTCACAGCACTCTTTACCTTGGCTGCGGATATGATGAGAACAAGAAAATGGTTGCCCACTCCTGGCTTCGTTGCGGCGAAAAATACATAACCGGCGGAAACGGTACAGGCTATGCGATGGTAGACAAATTCAGCAAATAATGCATCGGAGGATTATATGGATAAATACAAAAAGATCAAAATCGTAAAGAGTATCAATGTAACCGAACTTGATGGTGAAAAGGTAATGGTGGATTTCGAAACCGGCAAGTACTTTCTCATCAAAGGAACAGGAAATGACATCTGGGACATGCTTCAGGAAGAAATCACTCCAAATGAGATTATTGAAAAACTTCTTAAAGAGTATGATGTTTCCAGAGAAGACTGTGAAGCTTCCGTTATGAGCTTCCTTGAAAAAATGGAAGGTTACAAATTTATTCAGTAAGCAAAAACCTCAGGGTATTCCCTGAGGTTTATTTTTTCTCTATTTCTTTCTTACTTCTCCCCTTACGGTTGAAGCCTTATTAGTATTATAAGTAAGCTTTACCCACACAATATACTCATTACTGCCCACATAATCCGATACATTCGGCATCTCTGCAATTCTTGACGAAATAACCGCATCTTTGGAAGAGCTTCCCTCTCCCGAAATCCTTCCGCTTCCCAAATTAATCAGGCCGCTATAGCCTTCTTTTGAAAGGTAAAACATTGCTTTTGTTCCACTCGGTTCAGTCGGTGTATCCGATGCCGCCGTCTGAGGCACTGTTGTTTTTACAGTACCTTTTACAAAAAACTTTCCCGAACCGGACATAGTAATCTTATTCCACTCAACCTCTTGACCGGCCTTTAAATACTTTGATATATCAGGGGCTGAAATTACGTTATTCTGAACAAAATTCACATCCGAGCTTTTCTTTGCCTCTTTGATAACTCCTGTACCCACACTAGTATAACTTTCGGAGCCTGCAAGCATCAGATAGAATGCCACCTCTGTACCTTCATCTTCTAATCCGGAAGACATTTCAGGCTCCACATCATGAACATATCCTTTAACAAAATATTTTCCGGAACCGGACACAGTAATCTTGTTCCATTCAACAGCCTGGTCTGTTCCCAGACAATCTGATACATCAGGTATCGTCACCAGACTATTCTTAATATAATCAACATCAGAGCTCTTCTTGGCGTTTTCAATATATCCTGTTCCCACCTTAACATAGCTGTCTGAGCCGTACAACATTAAATAAAATTCAGCAACAGTAACATTTGAAGGAACGTCTGCTGAACCGGAATTGCTTCCGTTATATCCTATTTTCTTAACTACGCCGCCCTGCTTATATGTTATTCCGGATGAGGTGGCATCAACCATTTCAAGCTTTGTCTGACCCTTTGCGTTCAGAACCACTCTGGCTTTACCGCCTTCTGCGGTGTTTTCCATAATACAATTGGTCTGAACATCCACATAATACCACTTGCCGTTTTCAAAGCACATTTTGCCTATTATGTCGTGTACATACCAGTTGTCATACTTTTCCGAAGTATATTTTTCATTAGGGTCTACAATCGAAAACTCCCATCCCGAATGAGGATTTTTACCGGAAGATATTGCCTTATCACTCATCAAAAGATATGTATGCTTTGTTTCTCCGGGCTTGGCTCCGGTAGGATCATCCCATGTAACATCCATATGATACCAGTTTCCGTTAAGAACCACTCCGTTCCAGCCATGGTTCATAACTGACGAAGAAATATATCTTGACTTAAAGCCTAACTCCTCCAAAAGAAGGCACATTGTCTTAGTGTAACCTGCGCAGACACCATATCCTTCTCCCAATATTCCACCGGCACCATATGACTGATAACCCAAATACTTATAATCTGCAATCTCGGTAAGGCAGTCGTGAAGATAAATAATCTTATCCAGATCAGTCATGGAAGGTTCAATTCCCGAAAGGATTTTATTAACATTATCCAAAAGAACCGGATAACGCTTCATTACTTCATCATCAACATTTTTAAGATATACTTTTTTTACCTTATTTCCCAAAAACGTATATGCCACATCAAAATTTGAATAGTATGCCGCTACCATCCATCTGGAGTCATGCTCCCTCTTCAGGCCGCTGTATATTTCCTTCATCTCATCAATTGTCAGATCATATTTGGAAACGTCGTGCGTTGTAGTATCAACCTGAAAAATCATCTGTCGAAGTTCGGTCTTAAAAGCTTCCTTTGATGCTGATGTAGCAGCTTCACACTTAAGCTTTGGCGCAAACATCAATCCGATGCAAACAAACAGGGCCAAAACCCTGCAATTCCATATTACCTTATTACCCTTTTTTTCCATGTATCATTCTCTCCTTTATGCCTTATTTTCCAAGCATTCTCTTAAAACACGAAATAATATACCCCTTAGCTTCCTCTGAAATCACCGGGACTTCTTCCTCTGTTGTCTGTACTACAACCGGGAACATCTCCACATCCTCGGGATTTGCCAAAGTTCCTACGTATACTGTAGGCTGAGCCTCTGCCCTCAGGTCAAAGAGGCACACCTTATCCGAAGGTACTTCATTGTAAAAGAAATTTCCTGACATAGCAGGATATCCGTAATCCGTGCATAAACGCATCAAAAATCTGTTACTGGACCAGCACACATTATTGGTAAATGACAGTTCTCCCTCAGTAAAAAGATTTGTTAAGTTTGCACACGTGATATATGAATACAGATTATCGTAATGGAAAGATTCATATACCAGATCTTTCTTAATCAGTTCGCCTTTTGCATCCGCATACGCGGGTGTATCGGGATTTGTAACATCACACATTTCATAGAAAATGTTGTTATCATACTTAACCTGCGTAGTTCCTACTATACAGGAAGCATCTGAAAATTGTTCCACACCCGAATAGCAATGAGTAAACACGTTATTCGATATATTGATATCTTCATCAACATCCGTCACGTTCAATGAGCCAAAAGAAAATCCGGCTGCATATATATCTTCAAAATAATTATTTACAATACTTACATGTCTGTTCGTGCCGGACAGAACAATTCCCTTTCCCTGTCTGCCACCTACGCCTGAAATCACATATCCGCCGATATTTTTTAATCTGCAGTTGGTTATTACCACATCCGTACAGTCTCTTAAACTTATTCCGTCGTAGCTGATGCCTCTGATATCCAGATCGCTTACAAACACATTATTAACTATACTTAACTGCAATCCTGTTCGGGAAGAGGAATATCTGATTTCTTTTGTGTTCGGATCTTCCGTACTATAGAGATACAAAACCCCGTGAGTACCGTCTGCAATCCACATATTCTTCCCGGATGCTTCCAGAAACTCACCATAATTAATGGAATCTCTCTCCCCTGTAGAAACCATGTATCTGTTCCAGTTACACTCTCCGTCAATATATAACTGTCCGAAATTCAGCGCATCACGCGACTGGCCTTCCTCAGTCTTAGAAAGATCAACTGCCCAGACGTTCTCTGTTTCACGAATTTTTACAAAGGGCTCTTCAATCTTCTTGGTAAAATCCAGAATCGGTCTGGGGCCCTCACCGTAAGAACCGATAACCGTCTCTGCTCCCACATAGAAGTATCCGTCCATCGGGAATGTATCTCCCGCCTTTAAAAGAATCGCAACAGAAGTAAATTCCGAAAGAGGCGGAAGTGATTTTTTTGGCTTTTCGGGAGACAACCCGGTATTTCTGTCATTTCCCTCACTGTCAGATACGTAAATCACAGTTCTCTTCGAATCTATTGCCTCCGAAAGATCATAACTTGCTCCATTAATAATCTGATCTCTGTACAGGCAATCTGCCACATCAGCATCTTTGTTTAAAAGCTTCTCTGTAAGCTTTTCCGGACCGGTATAATTTGTACCGTCTATATTATTTCTGTATACAAACTGTTCCTTTTCTTCGGCCTTCTTAACCACTTCTCCTACACTGTGGTCCGGAATCCATTCCGAATAGTTTGCAGGCTCAGAACCGCAACCGCATAAACAAATAGCCAAAGAAAGAGTTAATGCAACTAATCCTTTTCTTCTCATGTTTTTCCTCATTTGTGTAATTCAATAGCCTCGTTATATACCTTTTCCAAAACCGGATAATGAACCGAAGCTACATGGTTTTTATTAAACAGGTTGTAGGAATTACTGCACATGGTCTCATGCTCCAAAGAGCCGGTCTTCGGGAATGCAGTAAGTATTTCTGCAAGTTCCTCTTCACTTCCATGTGTAAAGATTTTACCGTTTCCGTCCACAAGCTCAGGAATTCCCCCAAGCTCTGAACCGATTATCGGCCGTTTGCATTGAATTGCTTCTATCGCGGAATAGGGGCCGTTTTCGTACCATTCGGATGGCAAAATAACAGCTCTTGCGTTTCCGACAATATCGATTAACTCCTGACCGCTTTTAAACCCTAAAAGATGAACCTTTTCAATGTTTTTATTCTTAACATATTCACTGATTTCATCCATACACGGACCGTTTCCCACTATGTTAAGAACTGAATCTCCGCCGTTTTCAACATACTTTTCGTATGCCTTAATCAACGTCATGATGCCCTTTTCCCTGGAAAGGCGTCCGAAATAAAGATAGTAGTCCTCGCCTTCGTAAGGGTTTACCGTAGGAGCTTCTCTATCCAGAAAATTTGCCAGATGCAAAACTCTTTCCGAAGAAACTCCGAATTCCAAAAACTTTTTATGATAAAATTCACTGGGAGTAATTATTCTGTCAATGGCATCATAACTTTTGCGCCATTTGTGAAGATAGCCCTCGCACACGTTTATCATGCTTTTTGCGAAACTGTCCTTAACGCATTTGTTTTTGGCACAGTTAATATAATGACCGCCCTTACACTCTTCACAAACATGTCCGTCTGTCATCATCACATAATTCAAACAAAGCATTTTTAAATCGTGAGCTGTGTATACCACCGGAAGGTTGTACTTTTTACATACATCCAGAATAGAAGGAGAAAGCTGATGCTGAAAAATGTGAAGATGCACCACATCAGGCTTCGTAGCCTTTACAAGCTTTTCAAACTTTTCCTTCGCTTCTTTTGAATAAATAATATTCTTAGCAGCTCTGAGTTTCTCTTTTACACCGTTTTCACCGTTGTAATCCACGGCATCCACAAAGTACTCTGAGTATGGAGAATCGAAGTTTTTAGGATCTTTCATGGAGAAATCTATTACTTCATGGCCTTTGCTTTCCAAAAGCCTTTTTAAGGCAAAATAATAGGTTTCACTTCCGCCCTTTATGTAAAAGAACTTGTTTACCATTAATATTTTCAAAAGAATCTTCTCCTATGTTAACGGTTGTTTAAAAATACCTTTTCGTAATCGTCTACAATTTTGTCCCAGCTGTATTCTTTGGAAATTCTGTTCTTGGCCTTTTCACCCATTGCCCTGATTTCAGACTCTGTCATGGCATCTGCTCTCTCAATAAGTGATGCCAGTGCTCCGGCGTTTTTAGACCAGTATATAGCTCCGTCCGCTCCCACTTCTCTGTTGAAACATACATCCAAAAGAAGGTTCAAATCAGTACTTCCAAGGGATTCCAAAAGGCTGGGGTTTGTTCCGCCCACTTCGTGTCCATGGAAATAACCGTATGCGTTTTCACGAATCTTCTTAAGAAGTTCCTGATCGTAAACTGTTCCCACAAATTTAATACGGGGATCTTTATCGAATCCGGTCTTTTCTTTCAACTCGTTATAGAAAGAATTATTCTCAACATTTGAGATAAGAACAAAGTCCTTCTTGGTGGAAGAACGCATAAACTCGCGAATCATTGTTTCATAGTTATTTTCGGGAACAAATCTTCCTACCACCAAAAAGTACTCTCTTGCTTTTACTTTTTTCTCTGCATACCAGTCTGTAAGCTTGGGATCGTTATCGCTGAGAACAGATTTATCAATATTAGCGCCATATGCGATAAATGTGGTATTGGTATTATATTTTCCGTACTCTTCGTGTATATATTTCTCAATGGCTTTGGCATCACAGATTAATAAATCCGCACGCTTAACCATCATTCTTTCGGAAACCTTCCAGTACTTTCTGACAGGAGCACTCCATTTTGCACGCTTCCACTCATGACCGTCAGGATTAACAAAAACTTTTCCGCCCAGTTTGTGAACCATTTTAACATAGTGGTTAAAGAAAGGGCCCATTCTGCAGGCCAGAACATATACTATAGGCTTTTCAACCTTGTCCTTTTTAATAAGCTCTATACAGTGTCTGAACGCATCTACATCATAGAAAATAGCTCTTGCAGGACCAACCTTTTTAAACTTAATATTGAAGCACTCTGCATTATTATAGGTGAAGTTCTCTTCTTTGGACTTATCCCATTTTGAAGGCTCCACTACACAGGCAACTGTATATTTTATATTCTCCGATTTTCTGTAGAATGTGAGTCTGTCCACAAAGGACTCATATCCGCCGTAGGCCGCAGGAATACCCTTTGAACCAATGATGTATACGTTCTGTACAAAATCACTCACGTTTTTTGCTCCCCTTTATCTATTAATCTCTGGAAAAGATATCTCTTGTGTAAACCTTGTCCTTAACGTCGGCAAGTTCGGGCTGGAAACGGTTTGCAACAATAACCTGAGACATATTCTTAAATTCATCGAAATCCTTAATAACTCTACTTCCGAAAAACTCATCATCGGAAAGAGTAGGTTCAAAAATAACGATTTCTGCGCCCTTAGCCTTAAGACGCTTCATAACGCCCTGAATGCTGGACTGTCTGAAGTTATCGGAATTTGCCTTCATGATAAGTCTGTAGATACCTACCACAACATTGTTACCGGGTGTGCCGTCTCTTCCGTGGGTTCCTTCATAGTAACCTGCCTTCTCTAAGATACGTTCAGCCACAAAGTCTTTTCTGGTGGAGTTTGCAGCTACAATAGCTTCGATAAGGTTTTCAGGTACATCCTGATAGTTTGCAAGAAGCTGCTTGGTATCCTTAGGTAAGCAATATCCGCCGTAGCCAAAAGAAGGATTATTGTAGTGATTTCCGATACGAGGATCAAGACATACGCCATCAATAATGTCTTTGGTATTAAGGCCTCTCATCTCTGCGTAAGTATCCAATTCATTAAAGTAGCTTACTCGTAAGGCAAGATAAGTGTTAGCAAAAAGCTTTACTGCCTCTGCTTCGGTTGACTTCATAACAAGTTTGGGAACATCTTCTTTGATGGCACCCTCAGAAAGAAGTCCGGCAAAAGTATTTGCTGCCTCAAGCATCTCTTTATCATCACTGTCAACACCCACAATAATTCTTGAAGGATAAAGGTTATCGTACAATGCCTTACCTTCTCTTAAGAATTCGGGAGAGAAAATAATACGGTTCGTATTATATCTTTCACGCATTTTTGCTGTATATCCTACGGGAACGGTACTCTTAACTACCATAACCGCCTTTGGATTAACCTCAAGAACCGTTTCAATAACGTTCTCAACCGAATCTGTATTGAAATAGTTTAACTTGGGATCGTAATTGGTAGGTGTGGAAATAACAACAAAATCCGCATCTTTATAAGCAGATTTTGCATCTGTCGTTGCCTTCAGATTCAGGTCTTTCGCTTCCAGATACTCGCTTATTTCCTTATCCTGTATAGGAGATTTTTTATTATTAATAAGTTTAACTTTGTCTTCAATAATATCCACAGAAGTAACCTGATGATGCTGCGAAAGCAACACTGAAATGGACAAACCCACGTATCCTGTACCCGCTACTGCAATTTTCATATTTTTTCTTCCTCCGTCTTTTTTCCCTTTTTAAAATAAAAGAACTGCAACACAACTCCCAATATACCAAATGCTATCATAAGCATCTTAACGGCATAACATATTTTATGATGATTCATGTTAACAGCACAATAGTATCTGTTTACAAAAAATGCCGACACGATAACTGCTATGCATATAAGTTGCCCAATCAATCCGGAAATAATGAGCTCCAATATGGTATATATGGCTATCGGAGTCAGTCCGGCAATCAATGTCCACCAGGTTAACGCTTCTATTGTAGGTGAAAAATACGCAAAAACCTGAAACAAAATCTCACTAAGCGCAAATGCTACCGCTGCTACTGCAAGATTTCTTCTTCTGTAGGCTTTTATATTATCTCCGGCCTTCTTTTTATTAAACTTCTTTATGGGGTCTTTAATCATGGATACTATTACGCAGACCAAAAGACCCAGTTCATACGCAACCACATCATATGTATGGGACATCGCATATGACGGGAGCCTCTCCAGAAATGGTCCAAACAACAATTTTATCTCTTCCATTTTTCGCCCTACTACTCCAATTTAACAATAAGCATATTATTGTTCATTATAACACAAAATCCGGAGGCTTCATAGCGAAAGCCTCCGGACTTATAAAATATTCTATTTAACTTTTTTATTCTTCAGAGCCTGTAAGTTCTTTAATCTTCTTATTCTGCATAGAAAGAAGTGTAGATCCCGCAACTACTACCACTAAAGCAATAATGGTAACTATAAAATCAAGGCTGCATCCCCAGAAAAAGTAACAAACTATAAGGGCAATAAGCAAAAGTGCTGCTACAGTCCAGTTTAAAATGTTCTGTTTTTTCATCCATCTACCTCCTTGAATTACTGTTCAATTTCTTTGGTTAACTCTTTAATCTTCTTTCCGTTTCTGATGGCCTGTACAACAGTGTATACAGCATCAACGAATGTAAGAATAAGGATTAACCAGTGAATCCAGCAACCGTCATCTTCCATGGTTGCCAAAGGTGCTTCTTCTTCAGCGATATTAATTCTCTCTACGTTATCAGGTTCTTCTGATATTTCTTCAATAGCAACTACTTCTTCAGGAACCTCAACTACTTCAGGTACTTCAACCACTTCAGGTACCTCAACAAGAGCGGTCACTTCTTCCGGAATCTCTACAACCGGTTCAGGCTCGGGTTGAGGCTGAGGCTGAGGCTGAGGTTGAGGCTGCGGTTCGGGTTCAGGTTCAGGCTCGGGTTGAGGCTGAGGCTGCGGCTGCGGCTGAGGCTGCGGCTGCGGCTGAGGACCAGGACCGGGCTGAGGGCCGGGGTCTACAGGATCAACCGGATCTACAGGGTCGACAGGGTCTACGGGGTCAACCGGATCTACAGGGTCGACAGGGTCTACGGGGTCAACCGGATCTACAGGGTCAACCGGATCTACAGGGTCTACAGGGTCAACCGGATCTACAGGATCAACCGGATCTACAGGGTCGACAGGGTCTACAGGGTCAACCGGATCTACAGGATCTACAGGGTCAACCGGATCTACAGGATCTACAGGATCTACGGGATCAACAGGATCTACAGGATCTACAGGGTCAACCGGATCTACAGGATCTACAGGATCTACGGGATCAACAGGATCTACAGGATCTACAGGGTCAACCGGATCTACAGGATCTACGGGATCAACCGGATCTACGGGGTCGACAGGATCTACAGGATCTACAGGGTCAACCGGATCTACGGGGTCGACAGGGTCAACCGGATCTACGGGGTCGACAGGATCTACAGGATCATCTGAAGGTTTTACTGTAACAGGAAACTCAACAGGGAAGGGCTTGCTGTCATAGTAGAAATCAAGCATGAAGTTTCCTACGTTCAATTCAAATACATATGTTACAGTAGCTACTGCCTTGTACTCGCCCACTTCAACAATGTCAGTTATTTCTTCACCACAAGGTGTGTAATACTTAATATTATTAATAACGAAATTACCGGGGAAGTTTGCGCTTGCTGCTGCTGTAGTATTAGCAACAAAAGCAGCTTCTTCGGAAACCTTTGAATTTCCGTCATATGTATAAACTGCAGGAAGGCCAAACAGCTTATTGGCATCAGCTACATATACATGAGCTCTCTTATAAAAACCATCAATGTGCCAGTAACCGTTGGGATCGCTTACATCCTTGAATACGTACCAGTCGATTTCATTGGATTCTGCATAAACAACGTTTCCGTTAGGAACAGTGCCGTTACATTCAGCATAATATGTAACCATACGGTCATCATTGGCACCTACAAGATTCTCGATGGTATATTCTCTTCCTGATTCAGGATAGGAGAAATCATAACCAACTGACTCTGTTACCGATCTGAAAGAAGCATACTCATCAGGAATAGTAAATTTACTAACTCGTCCGTGCTTGTTTACTCCGGCATCAATTAATGAAATGTCACCTTTCGACTGCTCTACTAAAGCTTCGATTGAAGGATGTCCAAGTAATTTTTTCGCACTAACATATTTAGAGGGTAAGTTTGCTGTTGCTTCTTCTATGGAATTTATTTCCTTATTGATGTTCTGCAACTCTCCCCTGTTAAGTACAAAGAACTCAAGTTTAACAGGATCCTTTGCGTTATCGGCATATGCACTGATTGCCTGTGCATCCCCTAATACCATTTTGCTAAAATAGCCAATTGCAAAACAGAATGCCAATACCTTTCTTAATACTCTTGCTTTGTTCATAAAATACCTCCGCTTTTATATACCCTTTTTAGCGTCTTCATAAGTTAAGACTACACTCATTTTCAAAAAGGTTCAACAATTTGAAAAATTTTTTTAATTTCTTCTTTATTCATTAACTCACATCTGTTATCGCTGATGGAATAAACCCTGTCACATGAAGATAATACTGAAGGTCTGTGAGTAGTTACTATACAGGTTCTCGGGTACTTATCCTTCATTATATTAGTAAGCACTTCTTTCTCTGTAGCAATATCCAAAGCAGAAGTTGCTTCATCAAGAAGAAGTATCGGAGACTTTCGTAAAAGTGCTCTGGCAATTGAAAGCCTCTGTGCCTGTCCTTCAGAAAATCCTCCCCCTCGTTCCTGGATTTCACTGTTTATTCCCTCCGGAAGCTTCTCCACAAACTTCCAGGCACAGGCCATTTTAAGTGCTTCTATAATTTCCTCGTCTGTAGCATCTTCTTTAACATTTCTTAAATTATCCGCAATCGTACCGGAAAACATTGTGTTTCCCTGGGGCACATATGCGAACAACTGTCTGGTGGATGCTGTAAGCGGCATATATTCATCGCTTGTCTCCGGAGTAGAATCTCCGGCACATATATATCCTTTTCCCTGTTGCGCTCTGATAATGGAAAGGATATAACGAAGCATTGTGGTTTTTCCTTCCCCGGAAGGACCTACAAAAGCTATTACTTCGTAAGGATGAGCATCTGCATAAACGTTTTCAAAAACATTTTCTCCCTTGGGATAAGCATATGTCACATCCCTTATAGCAATTCCCACGCCCTCTTCTCTGTGTTTTTCAAAGAACGCTGCAACCTCTTCCTTCTGACTGTAGTCTTCCATAGGAAGGTTTATGATTTCCATTATTCTTTTTGCGGAGTTTGTCACTCCAAGAACCTGAGGAAACAGAGAAATCAAACTGTTTACTGCTCCCGAAAGTGTTGCTGACAAAGTAATAAACATTGTCATGGTACCATATGTAATGGCTCCACTCCAAACCTTATAAATACCCCATCCCTGAGCTGAGTATGAAACCAGCATTGAAACAAGAGTAAGAATAATCGAATTGGCAATTGCACTCTTTTGATATTTTAACTGTACTTCCACATATTCTTTTTGTAACACCCGAAGTCTCTTCGCATAAGTGGAAAGCATATCGAAAGCTTTTACTGTCTGCACATTTGAAAAGGTCTCCTGATTGAAACTGGAAAGTTTGGCATTCACGGAATAGGTTCCCATGTTGTTTTTTTGCATCCGCTTCATTGCTTCTCTGGAAATCAGCAAGCTCAACGGTATTCCCGCCAATGCAAAAATAGCAAAAGAAGCATCGTATTTGCAAACCATATATAGTGCCGAACAAAAGCTGAAAAGATAATTTACAAAACAAGGAATAAGTGTAAGAATTCCGGACGCTATTCTGGAAGCGTCCCCGCTCCACCTCGATACAACGTCTCCGGAATGATATTTTGATATGGCTTCCCATTCAACAGACATAAACTTGTCGAATATATCAGCCTTTATATTGTTTTCTACTTTTAGATTAATCTTGGTGGAAAGATATGCTGAAATCTGACCGATAAAGGTAGTTCCCAGGGTAGTACCTATCATTAGGCAAAAAGTTGAAAGAAGAGCACCCGTATTATGTCCGGTAATAATATCCACCAAATCTCGTGACACAAGGCTGCTGATTAACGAAACAACCGTTCCCGAAAGTCCCAATACGGTGTAAATCAAAATGGAACCCACATGCTCTTTGGCATAATGGTAAATCCACTTTATTTCTTCCTTCATTTCTTTAAGGCGGCCTTCTTTTATTCTTTGACAGTAATGTGTTAATCTATTAAACATCCGTTACCTCAAAAAACGCACCACTTTCCAGTGATGCGTTTAAATAATCACCATATGAATTTATTATCTAACAAATCTTACGATTTATCAACTCTCTTCATATCTTACACAAACAAGGTCGCAGGCACGATACTCACCTGTTTTACCGATGGCACCTACGTGATGGGTCTCAGGATGCACAGGACCATTTGAAACAACAACCTGAATGTTAAACTCAAATCTTTCTGTAGGATTGAAGTGATTACGACGGGTAATTGTAAATCCATGCTTGCTAAGATTCGTAACGACACAACCGCTTGTCTCTCTTACTTCCTTTATTTCAAATCCGTTTTTCATTATGACATCCATCTTCAGGACTTCACCGCCGTGATTTCCGTGATGTACACCAATGAAAGCAACTTCTGAATGAGAACCTGTATTATGATTACGATACTCAAGGGTAATATCCCAGTCACCATGAAATTCTTCTATTCCACCACTCTGTGAAGGATGAAGTCCTTCTGTATTTTCAATATCACATTCCAAAATCTGAGGATCTAAAAACATCTTTGCCATAAGCATCAATCTCCTTACTTATTCTCGCCTTTTACTCTACAAGGATACATTTTACCCAAAAGTCTGTCAATGAATATAGGCAAATCTAACAAAAAAGTAACATTATTGGTAAAAGGCTTATCCTAACTTATCAATGTAATCTTTAAGAACTGCCGCAGCCTCAGGGCTTTTGGTGCACTCAAGTTCCACTATTTCGCAGGAAGAAACTATCTTGCTAACCTCTGAAAGATTTATCTCGAGTTGTTCCTCGTTCCATCTGTTGGAAAAGAGTCTGTGCAAAAGTTTGGTAGTTTTCTTCACCTTTGTAAGTGAGTTCACCTTATTTTGCCCGCTTCGTTTCAGGAAAACTATTCCTCCCAAAGGATAGCTCTTCTCGGTATATATTCCGGAAGTTCCGCACCACGGTGTTCCATACACGTATATAAGACTGCCCTTTTGCTTACAAAGGTTCATATCACCGTTCAAAATTTCCACGCCATAGGATTCTTTCCAAAAATCTGCGTGGGTGGATTTACCCGTTCCGGCGCTTGCAGAGAAGAGCCAGGCCTTTCCTTTATAAAGAATAGACGATGAATGAACTGCAATATATCCCAGTAACTGGGCGCAATACAGGAATGATACTCTTAACGCACAGAATATTTCCTCAAGCGCCTCAGGGCTTTCTGTATTGTTGCTTACTATTGTAACAGTTGCTCCGTCTTTAGAAATTAACACTTCCTTTACGTGTTCTGTACTTACAAAAAATACCCTGAATCCGAATGTACATTCATCGACAGAAATATCCGGATTAAAAATGCTGTTTTCCGTTTTTCCCAAAACCGGTTCGCAGTCATAGGGAATCTCCTCTTTGCTTTCTACTATATGAACTATCTGGACAAATTCCGCTTCCGAAGATTCCAATTCAAATTTGTTTAGTTTAGGGATTACAATCTTCTTATCCGAAACTACATCCAGTTCGATATTTGCAATTTTGTAGCGGTTTATGTATTTTCTGGAATCACCTTTTGCCTTGGCACGTGCATCCAGAAGATCGGCATGATTTAGGCTGTCAAGGAAACCTTCCACCACCTTCTTTATTTCCAAGTACTCGGATTCAGGACATTCGTATTCCTTCATGCATGCCCTTGCGATGTCTTCAACGGTTGTATCTTCCTTCATCTGTTCCCAGATAAAAGCTCCCACTTCATTTATTTCCACATCCTTGCACATGGTTTCTATTGCCTGACCTATAGGCATAAGAATGTAATGTCCTTCTATATTAACTAGCGAATACTCCTGGTGGCGCTTCATAGCGGTTCCTCCAAACACATTTAATACTTAAATTATATATGAATCCTTCACAAAGTCAAAACCGGAGCAGATTTCTCTGCCCCGGTTTACCTCTGACTTATTTTTTCTGAGCCTTCTTAATCTTTCTGTTCTGCATCTGAACAAGAACGATTCCCGCAATAAGTACTGCTGCACCTATTACTGTTACCCAAAGGTCAATATCGCAGTGCCAGAAGAAGTAGCAAATTGCGAATATTACAAGTGCTATCAATGCAATAATCCAGTCCAAAAGGGGCTTTTTGCTGCTTTTTTCTTTTTCCTTGCTGTTATCCATTATGCTTTCCTCCTTCTTTTATTTCTCGGCTTCTTTTTTCTGAATATCGTCAAGTTCTTTTTTGTTCTTGATTGCTCTCATTACAAAGTATACTGCTTCAAGCAATGTTGTCAGAAGAATAATCCAGTGAATCCAGCAGTTATCTCCATGACTGGCAAGAGGAACTTCTTCATCAATCTCGGTAACGTTCTTATCAACTTCAGGAACCTTTTCTTCCTCTACAACAACCACAGGCTCCTCTGCAGGCTCCTCTACGGGTTCTTCCACCGGTTCCTCTATAATCTCGGGTTCCTCTGTAAGAGGTGTCTCTTCGACCTCAATGATTACAGGAGGATTCTCCTCAGGTATTGTCGGAGGAACTTCAGGAATAACAATGGGTGCGTTCTTCGCTGTTACAGTAAATGTTCCGCCGAGAATGTTGATAACGTAGTTAGGATATGAATCAACACCACCTGCAATTGTAACGTATATAGGATATGTGCCCGGAAGCTCTTTATCCGCTCCTGCAATTCTCCAGAAGTAAGCAATCACGGGATCACCTGATACAGCATTTTCGACTGCTCCGTAAAGTGTCGGATCAGCGTCTCCTTCAATCTTGGAAGAATTGTAAGGTCTTACAGTAACTGTTCTCTTACCAATGTAAAGAACGCCGTCTGTTACTTCAAATTTAACATTATCAAAGTTTGCACTGTTATTAACGAAATCATCACTGCTTAAGCCAAGTGAATATGTGCCTGCATTCTTCTCAACAGCTTTTACATTTCTCTTGAGGCTGACATCTGATTCCTTATAAAGAGAATTGCTTACAGATACTACTGTATAGCCTGTTAAGATATGCTCTTCACCGTCATAAGTAAATGAATCGTTGTTTCCGGCAATTTTCACTACTACTTCTTCTGTTACAGGAGTGATTGTAAGTGTTCCCTCAACCTTAGAAATGTTGTAGTTCGAAGCCTTTGTGCCTTCATTCAAAGTATAAGTGAATGTATTGCTTACATTACCCGCTTCAGTAATAGTACCTGTAACTTCATAAGCAGCGCCTTCACCGCTTACAAAACCGGAACCGGATACCGTTACATTTCCTGCAGTAAGAGGCTCACCATCGTAAACCTTGCTTGCTGTCTCGGAAGTAAGGATAACATCCCGCTTCGTTACTGTAAGCTTTCCGTCTACAGAAGTTCCAAATACATAACCGTCTGTCACATCTGTCTCACCACGAAGAACCTTGTATCCGATAACAGTATTTTCGATTTCTCCGGCATCTGTAATGGTTCCTTCGATTTCAACTGCAAGTCTGTCGCTTGCAAGAATAATACTGTCATCATTAAGTGTAAATTCATCACAGGTAAGTGCTGTTCCATCGTACATCTTAGAAGCACTTCCGGCTGCAATAATAAGTTCTTTTGCGATAGGTATTATTTCGTAAATACCATCCACATAAGTCACAATGTAGTTACCCTGTGTTTTCTGTGTATCGGTAAAGGTAATAGGATACTTACCAACCTTGTCGTCCTTATTGCATACGAGAGTTCCGATGTTAATAAGGCTTTCTTCACCTGCAAGTGTTCCCTTAACTGTAGCGGTAAGTTCCTCGGAAGGTGCACCATATACAGTCTTCTTATTGTCAGCTGTTACTGTAACGTTAAGTGCAGTAACTTCCAGTGTATAAGTCTTCTTTATCTCTTCAGGATAATAGTTCGGGTTAACTCCCTTAACTGTGACTTCCATCTTTCCTACGTTAGTAATGGTAGGAACCTCGCTTGTGAATTCTCCGCCGTTTACGCTATAGGTAAGTACTGTTCCGTCTGTAGAGGAAGCAGCAACACCGTGTGCCTTTCCGTCGTATTCACCCTTGTAACCTGTCACATTAATGTAGTTATCCGTAGCCTGGAGGATAATGAATCTACCTGTACCAAAGGTTACATTGTAATTACCCTGGTATCTCTCTCCTGCTGCCGTAATCTTATATGCACCTACGTTTTCTCCTGCTTCACGGGTAAGTGTATAGCTTACTGAAGCTTCGGGAGATACTAAAGCAGTAAGTGCAGGATCTTCTTCTCCGTAATGCTTGCTTATTTCATCGGGAATTACTGAAACAAGCTTGTAATCTACGGACAGTTTTCCGTTCACTGTTTTTATATCGTAATTTGCGGTTACATCTACGTCACCGGCAAATATTGCAACTGATGTAATAACGTTATCGCTTTCGCCAACGTTTGTCTGTTCTCCGGTCACAACAACCTTTTCAATCTGTCCTGCAGCCAAAGAACCCTTTGTGATTTCATAACCTGCACTGACAGGAGTTCCGTCATATCTCTTGGATCCTGATTTAGCAGTTATTTCAATCTCTCTCTTACCGATTTCAAGAGTACCATCCACAACATTGAAAACAACATTTGAGAAGTTTCTGTTTGTATTCACAAAGTTCTTTGAGGTCAGTCCTAAAGGATATGTGCCTGCATTTGTCTCTGATACTTTTACACTATCATCAGCTTCGAAGAAGAATTCGCTGTAGAGATTATTGCTTATGGATTCAACGGTATAACCTGAAAGCTCATGACTTAATCCGTCATATGTGTATATTCCGTCATTACCCTTAATATTGACTACAACTTCCGTCGTCATAGGTGTAATCTCAAGTGTGCCTTCTTCTATGGTAATATCGTAGTTTCCGGCCTTTGTTCCTTCGTTCAAAGAATAAGTGAATCCGTTCTTTGTACTTCCGACAGCAACAATCGAACCTGTTACATTGTATGTAGCACCTTCACCGTTTACGAAGCCGGAACCGCCAACCTGCACATTATGGTTAGCAAGCTCTGTTCCGTCATATGCCTTGCTGTCTGAAGCGGAAGTAAGCTTAACATCCCTCTTGGTAACTTCCAATGTACCAGTCTTGGACGCTCCGAATGTATAGCAGTCAGTTACATCGGTTTCTTCACGAAGAACTCTGTAACCGGTAACTTTGTTATCTGCTGTTCCCACATCGGTAATAGTACCTTCAATATCTACTTCCAGTACGTCACCCTCAAGAAGGACATCATCACGGTTAAGTGTGTAAGCGTTTCTGGTAAGTGCTGTACCGTCGTACATCTTAGACGCGCTGTCAGCTGTAATAATAATTTCTTCACCTACAGGAATAATCTCATATTCACCGGGAACATATGTAACAACGTAGTTGCCCTGTACTTCTTCTGTGTTTTCAAATGTAATAGGATATTTTCCTACTGTATTGTCCCCAAGATTGCATACGAGAGTTCCTTTGTTAATAAGGATTTCTTCGCCTTCAAGTGTTCCCTTAACTGTAGCTGTTAGTTCCTCTGACGGAGCACCATATGTAGTCTTCTTATTGTCAGCGGTAACTGTTACAGGAAGAGCGGTAACTTCCAATGTGTAGGTTTTGAAAATCTCCTCGGGATCGTAGTTAGGGTTAACTCCCTTAACTGTGATTTCCATCTTTCCTACGTTTGTGATGGTAGGAACTTCACTTGTGAATTCTCCGCCGTTTACGCTGTAGGAAAGTACTGTTCCTTCTGTGGATTTTGCTGCCACACCATGTGACTTTCCGTCGTAAGGTTCACAATAGTCATATACGGTAATGTAGTTATCCGTTGCCGGATGAATAGTGAATGTACCTTCCTCGAACTTCACTTCCACATAACCCTGATATCTGTCACCTTCAGCCTTAATCACATAAGTGCCAGCTTCTTCACCTTGCTCACGGGAAAGTGTATACTCTAAATCTTCTTCATAAGGAGATATTGTTGCTGTAAGTTCAGGATCGTCTTCTCCGTAAGTCTTGTCCAAATCATTAGGAGTTACAGTGATGAGCTTTCTTTCGACAACCAAAAGACCTACTTCTGTATTAATCTGATAATTGTCCGTTACTCTTCTGTTTCCTTCATATACTTCTGCAGAAACAACAGCATTTGAAGTATAGCCCGGCATAACTTGAAAACCGTCTGTTTTAACTTCAAGTCTGTGTCCTTCTACAAGTGTGCCTTTCTCTTCTACCAATTCCCAGCCTGCTGTAAGTGGCTCGTCATCATAGTATTTTTTAGCACCTAAAGCCTGAATGGTAATGGGTCTCTTTTTAATGGTGTCAGTTACTAAGTCGGGTTGAATATCATATTTGCTGTCAGTAATAAAGGTGTCTGTTCCCGTCTTCTTCATACCCTTGTATGTAAGGATATGTGTTCCGACTTCGGTTTCATCACTTGCAAATACGAATGTATAGCTCTCTCCGTCAATATCCTTATAAAGTTCTCTGTAGCAACCCTGACCATCATAGATCTTCTCAAAGTCCGCTTCGGGAAGATTAATGACTTCTCTATTGATAACCAAATAACCATCGACGTAAATACCAAATGCGACATTTGAGAAATCGCTGTTGTTATTGGAGAATTGGTTAGTATTAAGATTCATTCTGTAGGTGCCGGCTTCTGTTCCGCTTGCTTTTGCCTCTCCGCTAAAGCTTACGTTCTTTTCCAAATCGTATAATTCAAAAGCCTTTTCATCCATATCGGGAGCAATCATAAGTGTATATCCTTCTACACTCTGCTCTTCCCCTGTATAGTCCGTAACAAGACCATTACCGAATACAAATATGCCTATGAAAGTATCAAAAGGATAAATCTGAAGTACACCGGGTTTCAAAACGATATTGTAGTTTCTTTCATCTCCCGTAAGAGTATATGTAATATCGTTTGTCTTTCTTCCTTCAGAAACATGTGTAACCGAAACACCGGTAGTCTTCGCGGTTATCTCATCAATACCGGCACGTTTACCTGTATAGGTTATTGTAGTCTTCGTATGAGTTTTTCCGTCGTATCTCTTCTTGTAGTCTCCACTGGTAATGGTAATAGTATGTGGAGTTACTTCAAGTGTTCCGTATATAGTGTCAAACTCGTAGTTTTCTGCGTTTACTCCTTCAGGGAATATAACATCAAAAACGTTAGGTACTTCACCTTCATATACATTTGTTACGGAAGCAAAATTATCAAATGTGAATTCTTCTCCCGGAAGTACTCTGGAGGAATCATAATTTACTGTTTCTACTTTGTGAGCCTCTTTGTCGTACTCGAAAGATCCGCTTCCGCTTTCAAGAGAAATCGTTCTCTTGGTAATATCCACGGTAAAGGAAACTGTTTCAGAAGGAACATAGTTCTTGCGGCTTCCACGTGCATATACGGTTTGTGAAACTACATCCTTAAACTCGGGAATTTCACTAACCCAATCTTCTTTATCGAGCGAGTATTCAATTGTGACGCCATCCATACTGGCTTCTACAGAACCTGTATGATACTGTCCGTCATATTCACCGGAATAATTCTTTGGTGTAAGAACAATCTGATCCGTTGCCAGAATAGTCAATGTTCCGGGAATAAACCCGTCAATAATGTATTTGCCCTGATTACTGTTGTTTTTTTCTTCAGGGAATGTTATAGAATATTCTCCCGCATCTTCTGTATAATCGCAGGAAAGAACTGCCTCTACAGAATCACCCTCTACAAGAGAACCTTCTACTACAGAATATGTAAATTCAATATTCTCTGTATTTCCGTAGTTTCTTGTAATATCATCCGCCTTGATGGAAATATGGCGGGGAACAACCGTAAGTACGCCGTTTTTAGGAATAACGTTATAGTTTGCGTTGGAGTAACCTTCAACGGATACTACTATTTCGTATGTGCTGTTTACATCATTACCTGCGTTACATGTAACCTTTACGCAGTTTTCGATTTCCTGACGGTCTTCTTCCGTTACAGCACCGGATACGGTAATATCGAAATCTGTAGGATTTTCATCGCCGTATGTTTTTTCTTTGCTTTCAACAGATACTGTTACATCCTTAGGAAGGATAGTAAGTGTACCGTTTTTAGTCTGAACATTGCTGTAGAAAGAAGTAACGTCTTCACCTGAAGCATTAACGATTTTATAGCTCTCTACAACATTGTTTCCTTCCTGATTATCTGAAACGTTTGTAACGGATCCTGTTACTGTCGCCTCGACATAATCACCCTTTGCAAGTCCGGCAACTTCTTCAATTCCGGGATTTGTAAGAGCGGTTCCATCGTATGACTTGCCATCGTCATTTGCCTTTATGACAATTGATGAGTCATTCTTATCAATCTTCAGGCTTCCATTCACGATTACAAACTGTACATCGCTGTAAGCAGTATTTCTATTTTCAAAATCTTCGGGTACAAGTTCCATCTTGTAAGTTCCGGGATTTGTTCCCTTCACTATAAGCTTGGATTCATCGCCTATATATGCAAAATCATTTGCTGTATATTCTATTAATGAAGATGAATACGTATATCCGCAAATCTTATGCTCTAAACCATCGTACTTAACCGCGGTAAGTGTACTGTCTTCGTAAATGGTTACGATAACACTGTTCATCTTCCACTGCGCGATAAGTGTATTTCCGGCAATATTTCTGCTGTCAACTCTTGCACCTTCCGCAAAGTCTTTTCCGTCTGCATCCTTCCAGCCTGTGAAGACATAGCCTGCCTTGCTGAAATTCAACGCACTGTTATCATGATAAAGAACATCCACACGTGAATTCTTTACTATTGAAACAGCAACTCCGGCATCCTCTGCACCTGACTTATAAATAATCTTCGTATCTTCTACGGGATCTGCAAACATAGCTGTCAGGGTAACCTTGCCATCTTCTGCGCCGTCAAGACTGTCGTGCATTTCCAAGCTGTTTCCGGGATAAACTGTGAATCCGCCAAGGCTCCAGCCTAAAAATCTCTTGTTTTCGGGAATTCCCAAAGGAGCAGCCTTCACAACAAGGTTATTTCCCTCAAGGTACTTTGCTGTATCAACAGGAGCTTCACCAAATTCTGAAACATATACTACTGAAAGACTTTCATTCTTAATCCACTTAGCTACCAGCTCGGTATCTTTATAGATAGGGGCAGTAAAGTTAAAAGGTTCTCCATTACAGGTCCAGCCTGCGAAAATATATCCTTCACGAACAGGATCGGCAGGTTTTGAAGCCTGAGAACCATATGCTATGGTCTGAGGATCTATTGCTTCTCCTGAAAGAGTTACAAAGCTTACGTTATGCTCTTCTGCTTCCCACTTCGCATAGAATGTAAGGTTTTCGGCAGGCATAGTTTTCCCGGTAAACACATATGGCGTACCAAGGCATTCCTTGTTAGTATACCAGCCCTTAAAAGCATAACCTTCCGGAATAGAAGAAGGTCTGGCCGGTACAGTGCCTAACAAATCCAGTGGTTCACCATATTTCACTGTTTCCTTTGTATCAGTATTTCCATTAAAGAAACTTACAGAATAGGAACTTCTCTTATAGTAAAAGCTTGTTGCTCCGGGAACGTTTTCTCTGGAACCTGCCTTTGACGAGTAGCTGATCGTATCTCCAACTTTAGCACTTCTGTCGGTATCACAGACAAAACCCTGAAGTTCTATTCTATCTTCCGCGGTTACTTCATATTCATTCTCTTCGTAGAAGGGCCAAGAGCCAACATAACTTGAATCTCTCCATTCGGAAGTAAATAAAAACTGATCCTTTCCGTCAAGTCCTTCAACATAGTAATTCATGAAGAAGTACCTGTCTCCCGAATTGTTATTGTAATAATATTTCGCATTCGTCGAAGGCATAACCTCAAGGAACTTAATAAAAGGGCCATCTGCCTCATCATCGACATATGATGCTCCCCATAAACCCGGATAATTCTTTGTCGGCCACTTATCCTTTATAATCTGACCTTGTTTTGCCTCTATTGTAACAGCAACTTTCCAGCCGCCATTTCGGCCTGATTTATATGTATATAATTCAATCTTGGCCGTATTTCTTTTGTAATAAACATAAACAATTGTGGTACCATCACCCTTTATAATCTCCTGAGTAACGGTTTGGGAGGTAAAGCCCTCAATTCTTTTTGCCTTTACATTTGAACTGGTTCCGGCTTCGCCTGTCATTGTAGACTGGCTATGAAAAGAATACCCGTCATCGTTGGCGTTTTCTGTCATGTAAACAATTTTATATTCTACATTTTTTGCAGCTGTCCAGGATGCCTTAAACTCAACATCCCCTGTAACCGTATAGTTATCGGGAACCTTGTTACCGTTAAGTGTCCAGCAATTGAATGTATAACCTGCTTTTTCGGGAACAGGCAATTCAGGAAGTGTTCCGTCATAAGAATAAACAGGCGAAAGAACAGAACCGCCGTCTGTATCAAAAGTAATCCAGAATACGTTCTTTACTACCGGATACAAGTTAACATCACTTTCGCCCACAGCTACTGAGCTAACCGCATCACTGCTTCCTGAAACGGTGCTCCAACCTGCAAGCCTCTGGTCTGCATTTACTTCGACAGAAACGGCTTCTACCGTATATGTGGAATTCTTATCTGCATTCCCGGTAAATACTACTCTGTCAAGTATATCGTGATAATATACATGAACTGTTTCTGAAGCGAATCTTGCATTCAGGGTAACCGTTGTATCCTCGGTCACCGTCTCAGGAATGGTAACAACGCCAAAACCTTCAAACTTGGTTTCGCCGGCGTACCAGCCCAAAAACACCTCCGCATCTTTAACCGGTGCTGCAGGTGCATAGAGAGTATCGCCATCATTAAGTACCTGTGTCTCCACTACGCTTCCGTCAACACAGAACTCGTAAGTGATTTTTACATCTCTTGCGGGATCTAACCCTTCGGCGGTAGCGGTAAGAAGTGAAGCATCATTTGCAAATGTAGCAAATGCCAGCACTGCACTCATGATGAAAGCTAAGATTCTCTTCCCCTTAAAACTTTTCATAAATTTCCTCCATTCTTGTAAACCCTTAATCGTTACAAAATCAGTTTCTTTCTATTCTCACATTTATAATGACTTAATGCTTTTTAAAAAAGGTTCAAACAATTGACACAATCTCCTAAATTTTTTATAATGACTGAGTTGTTACGTACCCGGAGTCGTATCGAAGCGGTCATAACGGGGCGCACTCGAAATGCGTTTGCCCTTTTTGGGCACGAGGGTTCGAATCCCTCCGACTCCGCTATATATAAAAAACCTCCTGCAGTCTGTAAGGAGGTTTTTTGTTGTTAAAAGCCATCAACCTGACTGTACAATACTGCGACTGTATTCTACCACAATCGCTACCGAAACCATCAGATTCTATCACAATTGTAACACGCTTAATATTCTAAGGAATCACAATCCTCTCCACGCTTTCAAGCCAGGACTCGCCCGTACCCCTCGTAGTATCCAGCATATTAGTAATTATAACCGTGTTCGCCGCCTCAACATTTCCCGTACCAAGCTCGACCGTAGAATAATCTCCCACGGAACTGATACAATAAGGCTCCCCTTCTGCCATCCCAATGTACATCATCACATGCCCCGGAAAATACATTAATGTTCCTATCGGTGCCTCTTTAAGAATTTCTATTTTATGGGCCAAAGAAGCCCTTTCCACATTATTGTTTTCCTCACAGTACAATTCTGATTGAGGTTTTGCTACCCTCGGAAACTCAAAGCCAAAGCACTTATAAACCTGCCTTACATACAAAGAACAATCTACCGAATTGTTGTCACCTGCCCATCCGTAAACAACACCCAGGTACTTAAACATCAGCTTCGCAATTTCCTGTTGTGTGTAAGGAAGATATCCCAGGGAAACATCCTCTGACATGGGGATAAGCACATACTCATCAATAAGATATCCGTCTTCACCCCTGTAAAACAGCTTCGCAATATAGTTTCCGTATCCTGCTCTTTCCTGTATATTCTTTGGAACTTCTTCGATACTGACAATGGGCAAAACCGTTCCCATCGGAACCGACAAACCCGAAAGTTCCGGGCAATAGGGATTCTCAAAAAACTTCAATTCTCTTCCTGTAACCACAAGAAAGCTTTCCGGATTCTGCTTTTCAAGCCACTCTTCCCGTGACTTACAAAGCGCTATATCCGTTTTCTTTATCCACCCGCCGTAACCGTAAGCAATCACGTAAAACCAGTTTCCGTCCTTAGATTCATGCAAAACCGCCACAGGCATAAAAGGCTGAATATCAGACTGCACCATTTGGTCAAAGAAAAGGGAATCACCGTCTTTATAGATTTTGTCATCCGTCGGATACCTTTTTAGTGTAGTTCTTGTAACACTGAATCCGAAACGGGTAGTAATACGTTCGGTCAAAGCCTCCAGTCCAAGATTTTCTTTCTGCTTTTCCCAATAATCCGCGTTTGTCGGGTTCCCCTCCAAATAATATTCATCAAATCTCTCAGGGACAAAATATGTATCATTAATTAAATCTATTGCTGTTTTATAATAAAAAGATTCACCCACCTCATACAGTGAAAATGCTGCATCCCCTGAAACAATCATCCTGCTGTTATCATCATTGAAACGTATAATGTCAGCGTATGTCTTCAGCTCTTTATCAGTATTCTCTTTCCCTCGGAGCCAGAATTCAGGTTCCATCATCTGCGACGAGACTTCGTTATTCAATCTGACAAAATCTGACTGATTCTGCTCTGTAGGGCTAATCCGGGAGTAATACTCATTCTTTTTACTTTTGGCAGATTCATAGGCAAACCAAGAAAGTCCTATCGAAATGCATATCAGAACCACCAGTCCCCATATTATAGTTTTCGCTTTTGTTTCTTTTTTCATCTCACTCATTCCATAACCTTCAAAAACCATCAACGCTATACACAAAGGACACAAAAATGAATATGGTAACGAATAGGATTCCACCAACCCGAATGTCAATGCCCCGAATCCAAGGGCAAATGCCATTTTGGCCGGGGGATTTTTTTCTCTTGAAAACAAACACCTCAATCCTGTTACAACCCAGATCAAAACAAGTGATGTTGCAAAAACAAAGCCCACAATACCCATGCTGACCAGTTGTTGCAAAAGCATACTATGAGCGGAATATACGACCAGCTCAGGTCTTTCATCATAAACATCCCGGATTACATTTCCTTCCGAATATGCGCAGGTCATACCGTATATAAGTCTCTCGGGCTTTTCCCTTAGCATATCAATTTCTGTCGGCCAGATTATCGTTCTGTCAGTAAGTGTATCTAACGCATATGTTACTTCGTAAGTTTCAAGATTCTCCTTTTTGTCTTCCGGCAAGAGATTTCTTACAAGCTCACGCGGCAGAAGAAGTACTGCCACAAACGCCACGAACAGAATGATACTCACGAAGAATGCACCAATTTTGTTCTTCCCCCAAGAGTCTGTCAGAAGAACAAACGCAAACACTGCAGCACCAAACGCAGCCGCCACAATGGAACCTCTTGACCTTGTAAGGCTTAATGAAACGAGTCCGATTAGAAAGCAAAGGCTTGTCAGTGATTCCCACAAAACTTTATGTTTTTCTGTCCTTATCTTTACGAAAAGAAAAAGGCTTAGGAATATAATAGTCGTGCAAACGGGCCCTGCCATGTTGGCATTTCCGAATGTGGACAATCTTCCGTTAACAAACCTTCCCATCCCCCGAATACCTTCGAAATCCGGAAACAGAACTCTTCCTATCGAAGAGAATATCGAAGTAGCCATTATTATGGAAAGCGAGAATAGTTCCGTTGCAAGAATTATTTTGAAGTATCTGTCTTTCTTCGGCTGTTCTGTTACCACCACTGTCTGATAGAACAAAAATGCAATGTACCAGTTTCTAAGAATGGCACAGCCAAAGGCTCTGGCCGGATCCACTCCCGTGTATATGCTTGTTCCGCCTGCCCACATAATAATTGCTATAAACATAAGAACATCAAACCGTCTGTATGTTCTGTATCTTACAATCAGGATTACATTCAAAAGAAGACAAAGAAGCCCCACATACTTTGCAACCTCTTCAAAAAAGCCGCACAAAAGCAGCGAAGTAAGCGGACACAACAACACTGTGAATCCGCCGGCACATTTTACGAATATTTCTTTTTTTCCCTCTTCATGCATTGATTTATTTTCCATAATGATTTTATCCCGATGCTTTATTTTAGCATCAGCGTTTTGACGTTTCCCTACCTCAATAGATTGTCTTTAAACACAAAAACCGGGTGGCTTCACGCCACCCGGCTCAAGTATCATTTTATAAACACCAGATACAATATAAATCCCAGCATCAAAAACATTCCGAAGCATGCCAGAATCAAACCATAAGAAAGAGATCTCTTTGCGATGGAGGAATTCTCCTCTCCCTCAATGTGCTTTATAGCAAGCTTATGCTCTATATCGTATGCAACCTCCGTCTGGTTTTTCTTTGCCTTAATAACATCCGCAGTGTGCCCTACTACGTGGGTGAAGAAGTTTCCTTCTATCCTAAGCGAAGGCTCGGGCAAATCCTTATAAACAGTCTTCCTTAACTTCACAACCACCGAGTCCACAAACTCATCAAGGATTCTCATGGGGAACCCTATGATAGTGGGAAGTATATTCATCAAAAGCGGTCTGTATATTTTTTCTTCCAGGTCAAGACATGAAGGCCACAAATCCAGGTATCTTCCTTTGCTCATAAGGCACTTCCTTACAAAAAGGAAATACAAAACCAGTCCGATTCCTATGGATATGAAGCTTCCCGTCATGGTTTCAAAACCAAACAATGTGAAGCTGTCTCTAAGGGCAACACTTACTCCAAAGAAAAGAACCATAACCGAAGGAGCAAGCACTGCAATTTTCTGTGTTAAGCCCCAGTAATTTCCTGTTGCGTCAAAGATCTCCTGCTTCTTCACATCTTTGTTCTTCTCGCAGAATACGCAAACAAAAAGCTTAGTCATATAGCAAAGTGTGCAGCCTCCCGAAAACAGGAACACTATTTCAACGCTTTTTGCCAAAACAGCATTGTTCAGAATATCCGCTATCTCTACAACAGCCTCATGAATTCCCGTTTTGGAAAGGTATCCTAAAAATCCGGGAACACCGGCAAGAGACAGACCTCCAAGTGCAAAAGAGACTTTTAAAAGAGGTTTTTTCCTTCCGAATCCTCTTATGTCATTAAGGTCCAGAGAATGCACATTCTGGTAAACAACACCTGCTACCAGGAACACGCAAAGCTTAACCAGTGTGTGGTTAACCATGTGCAAAAGTGTTCCGTATCTTGCAAGCTGTCCTTCTTCTGAAAGAAGAGTGGCACAGGCTATTCCCGTAATAATGAAACCAATCTGTGATACCGATGAGCAGGCAAGTGTTCTTTTGATATCATTTGAAAATACTGCAAGCATTGCTCCCAAAACCATAGTGATCAGACCTATTCCAAGAGAAAAACAGCCCCAGAGGCCGTCTCCCGGGAAAATGCTCAGGCTGACAATGATTATTCCGTAAATACCGGCTTTTGTAAGCACGCCCGAAAGCAGAGCAGATGCGGGCGCAGGCGCAACCGGATGCGCCTTGGGAAGCCAGACGTGGATAGGAAATGCACCGGCTTTGGCCGCAAAGCCAAAGAACATGCAAAACGCTGCCCCGTACAAACGACCCTTACCGTACTTTCCGCCGGTAGATGCTGCTTCAGCGATTTCCGAAAGCTTAACCGTTCCGATATTGGTAAACAAAAGAAGTATTCCCATCAAAAGCACAAGACCGCCGATAACCGCAACAGCCATATATGTGTCGGCTGCTTTCAGTGCTTTTTCTTTTTCCTCCTGTGCAACCCACACGTAGGATGCCAGGGACATCATTTCGAAAAACATAAACAGCGTGAACAAATCTCCCGCCGCAAAAACTCCGAGAGTTGCCACAAGCGTGATAGCGCTGAAAACGTAAAATCTTACTTTATGCTTGTCATGACTCAAATATCTTGGTGCAAATATAAAGCACATAAGCCAGGCAAAAAGGCTGATTCCCATATAAAGAAGTTTGAAAGGATCTATTGAAAAGGAAAGGCCGAATCCGCAAATGTTTTCTATCATCAGATTATACCTCCCGCTACTTTTTCAAAGAATTCCACAACCGGTCGTTCAAATATACCCAAAAGCACTATTCCTATGGTAAATGCATACAAAGGAATCATCATTCTCCAGCTCGGATCGCACTTTTGCGTTTCCGCAAGTTTCTCAACCGGATAATAAGCTCTCAAAACCATCTGAAGCATATAAATAGCCGTCAAAAGAGCAGAAACAAGAATTGCTCCCAAACCTATATAACCGATAACCGTTCCGGAATCCACAGCCGCCTTTGCAAGCTGCCATTTGCTGAAAAATCCGCAAAGTCCCGGAAGTCCCATAAGTGCCAGAGCTGAAACGGTAAATACAAAGAATGTCTTTGGCATTCTCTTTCCAAGGCCTTCCAGTTCATATACATAATGCTTTCCGGCCTTTGTGATTACAGCACCCGCGCAGAAGAAGGATGCTATCTTCATAACGCCGTGGAATATCATGTGAGTCATGGCTCCCGTCATTCCAAGGGGCGTCATCATAGTTGCTCCCAGTAATATATACGAAAGGTTGGATATTGTGGAATAGGCAAGTCTTCTCTTTATATGCCTTTCCTTAACCGCCATTGAACACCCGTAGACTATGGTAAATATTGCAAAGCCCATGGTTACGTACTGTGCCCAGGTTCCCCGCAAAAATTCGGTTCCGAAGCTGTAGTAAGTAAGTCTTATGATGGCAAATGCACCGGATTTAACAACCGCTACCGCATGAAGCAAAGCCGTAACAGGCGTAGGCGCTACGCCCGCCTGAGGAAGCCAGGAATTTAACGGGAAAATAGCCGCTTTTACACCAAAGCCAAAGAACGCCAGCACATAGAACAATCTGAGTACTTCCGACCTGTCTCCGACTTTTCCCATATTCAGCACTCCGCCCAACACAAAATTCACCGAATCGCCGTAGGACATTAAGAATATTAGGGCTATGAATGCGAATGCCGCACCACCCAGCGAAAATACGATGTATTTTCGCGTAGCGGCTATCGCTTCGTCACTCATGGTAAACAGAATAAGCGGAATGGTTACAAGGGTAAGCATCTCGTAAAACACATACATTGCCAACATATTGTCTGCAAATGCAATAGCAAGAGTTACACCGTAAGTCACCACATACATTCCGAAGAAAGTCTTTTCCTTAAGTGTCTTTTCGCTTGCTTCATGCTCCATATATTCAAATGAATACAAAACGGCAAAAGGCCAAAGTGAAGATATCAAAGCACCAAACACTCTTGAAAGGCCGTCAATTTTAAAGGAAACCGTATAGGCTCCCACAAATCTAAACAAAATAACGCTCTCTGCAGGCGGATTAAGAATAAGCATCCAGGCAAGAACCGCAGTGAAAACCGTAATAATCTCTGCAAAAGCCAATACTGCCTTTCTGCTCTTTACCGGAGCAAGTACCAACGCAAATCCCGCAATCATAGGAAGGAAAACAGCTACATAAATCCAATTCGCATTCATCTCATTCCACCTCCTACAAAGATACCGGGAAGAATTCCCGCCAAAACACATAAAACCGTAAGAGTAATTACCGGAACATAAACCGTCAAAGGAAGCTTTTCCTTCTTAATATTGCCGTCATCATAATCCTCTCCCGGTAAAAATCCTCTCATGGATATGGGGAACAGATATCCGGCCGTAAGTAAAGCAGAAACAAGAAGAATCATAGGTCCTACCCAGCTAAATGCCATAAACTCACTCTTAAGCGCTCCTTCTATAAGATACCACTTTCCTAAAAATCCTCCTGTGGGCGGAATACCCACCATGGAAAGGGAACAGATTGTAAAACACCACAAAAGAAGCGGATTCTTTTTACCGATTCCCTTCATATCAGATGCCTTAACAGAACCTGACACATGTATCATAATTCCCGCAATCAAAAACAGAGAACACTTTGCAAATGCGTGTGCCACAAACTGAAGCATCGAGCCTTCGAAAGAAACCTCATTTAACAAAGACAATCCGAACAAAATATATGAAACCTGACTTATGGTGGAATATGCCAGTCTCTTTTTCAAAACCGGTTCAAAGAAAGCGAGCGTGGAACCCATCAGAACCGTTACCAGGGTAAGTATTGTCCAGGCTGTCTGCACCCAGGTTCCCCTGATAAACTCTGTTCCCACAAGATAGAACACCACTCTTATGGTTCCTACTACTCCGGCTTTAACTATTACACCGGACAAAACAGCACTGGCCGGTGAAACCGCAATGGGATGAGCCATTGTAAGCCAAGCGTGCAAAGGCCACATACCTGCTTTAACTCCAAAACCGATAATCATAAAGAAAACTGCAAGAAGAATAATCTTCTCGTTCCCCGACACAAGTGTCATGTTGAGACATCCACCTTCTGCAAAGGTAAGGGTTACACAATACTTGTTGAGAACATAGAAACCGAACAAAACGAAGTATGCGCCCAGGAACGAATATATCAGATACTTAAAGCCCGCCATTCTGGCTTCTTTGGTCTGCTCGTGCATAACCAAAGGCGCTGACATAAGTGTCATTAATTCATAGTTCATATAGAAGGTAAACATATTTGCCGAAGTTGCCATCAGACACAGTATGCAGAATACTCCTGCATAAAAGATGTAATACCTTTTTAGGTTTTCTTTGTCCTTCATGTAATACAATGAATACACTCCGGAACAAATCCAAAGAATAACGACAGCCGTCAGAAAAACTATGCTTATCCTGTCTATCTTATATGCAATTGAAAGTCTTTCATTGAATTGCCATAACGTGAATATCTTATCCAACCCACTTACTTCCTTTCATTTCTATGCAAACATATCTAAGCCCTTACCAATAATCTCCAGTATGGGCTGAGAGCAAAGGCCTAATGCAATGTTCAGAATAATAAAGAAAATAACCGTAACCGTATATCCCTTCTGCTCTCTTGTGTGAATCACCTTGTAGCCTTCACGTCCCACATAAAGATCCCTTTCGGGTGAATATATTCTTACTACGGTTCTCATAAAATAAATAGCATTCAAAATCGTACTGATAGCCAGAACTATCATCGTAGGAATCATCTTTCCACTGTTAGCCACTGCTGCTGACATGAAAAGAAGTTTACTGATAAAGCCTGAAAACAACGGAATACCCACCATGGAAAGGGAGCCTGCCGCAAAACCCAAACCGGCTATTTTATTTCTGAAAGCTGAACCTGTCAAATCCGTGAACTTTCTGCTGAAATTCGAGGTATCCGTAAGTCCTATAGCCGATATGAAAAGCATGGATTTTGTGGCTGCATGTGCCAGTATCTGGAACACAGCAGCTATCATTCCTTCTCTTGTTCCAAGGCTGATTCCCAGATAGATGTAACCAATCTGTGCAACAGAGGAATAGGAAACCATTCTTCTTATATCCTCTTCCTTCATGGCACTTATACTTCCGAAAATAATACCTAGTCCTGCAAACACAAACAAAACATTCAAAAGAAGAGAGTTTTTAATAACTTCAAATCCGATTACTCTGTAAATAATCTTAATGAGCAAGAAAATGTATCCCTTTGAAACAAGGCTTGAAAGAATCGCCGCACTTGAAATAGTGGAATATCCGTACGCGTCCGGAAGCCATGCATGGAAGGGGAAAAGCGCACTCTTTATGGCAAGACCCATAAGCATGAATGCTATGGTTATCAAAAGAGGCTCTCTGTATTCACCTGTAGCCACAAGAAGCTCTACAGATTCTTTGATATTGCTCATAAGAAGATGCCCTGTAAGGTCGTAAAGCATACATACGCCCACCAGGAAAAGACCTGAACCCAAAAGGCTCATAATCATATATCTTACTGCCGCCTCAATGGTTCGGCCGTTCTGCCTTATCATAATAAGTCCGGCGGCTGAAATAGTGTTTATCTCCACAAATACATAGGCAGTAAACAAATCGTTTGTATAAACAAGCGCTATTAATGAACAAAGCATCAGATTTACAAGAATGTAATAAAGGTTCTGCTTTGTATCTTCTACCTCTTCAAGTAATTTCTTTCGTCCGCCTGTCATGGAAAGAAGCATGATAACGGAGAAGAATAAACCCATTCCTCCCTCTAAGACTCCGCCTCTTACCTCGTTACCCCAGGGAGCGGGAACATGTCCCATTGTGTAAACAAAAGGCCCGTTTCCCATGCAGTAAATCATTACCGCAAGTGACATTGCACCCACAAGTGTAATCAAAACCGTATTTACCCACTTCGCCGTTTTTCCCTTCAAAAGGGAGCTTGTGGAGGACGAAAGCAGACAGGCAATTATAGAAAAGAGAGGGAAGTTTTGCACAAAGTCACGCATTATAATCCCTCCTTTTTAAGCCTTAATGAAATCTCGTCCAAATCGAGAGTATGGTATCTTTTATAAAGTCTTATGGTCAAAGAAAGCATCAATGCGGTAACTGAAACCGAAACGACAATACCCGTAAGAACAAGTCCGCTGGGTATCGGGTTTATGTACTTATCCGCTTCTATCACACCATCGATTACAATAGGAGCTGTGTGTCCTTTAATATATCCTTTTAAAGCCAGAAAAAGATAAACAGCCGTATCCATAATATTCAGGCCGATTATTTTCTTTATCAGATTCTTATGCAAAAGAAGGTTAGTAAAACCGATTGCAAATATTATCATGGAAACCGCTTCCGCATAGTTTGTAAGGAGATTATTAAAATCCATTTTAAAGTCCTCCTTTTCTAAACATTGCGTAGAAAGAATACATAGTACAAGCTACTACGCATCCAACCGCTATATCCAACGGCAAGATAAGTCCGGCACTTAAAATGTGTCCGGGAATTCCCTTTGGAATATGACTGTCCAGATGATTTGCTCCGCAGAAAAACGCATAACACTTTGCAGATGCGTAAAAGGCAAGTCCTGCAAATGTCACCCTGCTGCAAATCTTGGCATTGAAAAACCTTTCGGTCTTCTCAAATCCGAAAGCATTAAGATACATAATCAAAGCGGCTCCGATAATTGCTCCTCCGGAAAAGCCTCCGCCGGGAGATAGGTGGCCGTTCAAAATAACGTATATTCCGAAAAGGATAATAACGGGAACAAGAATTGTTGCTACCTTCTGAAGAATTGCATCATGGCTGGGGTCAAAAATCTTGTCCTCCTTTTCTGCCTCTTCCTTTGTCTCTACAATCTTTGTATCCCCGGGATCTCTCTCCGTTTTGTCCAGTCTTAATAAAATAGTGACTGTTATTGCTGCCACGAATAACACGTGAGATTCACCCAGAGTATCAAATGCCCTGTAATCCAGAATCATACCGGCCACTATATTCGTAGCCCCTGTTTCCTCAATACCTTTTTCGATATAACGCGCTGCAACTTCGTTATTTGCGGGATTATTTATATTTCCGGTTTCAGGCATCTGCGAAACCGTCAAAAGCAAAACTGCGCTGAAAAATCCCGCGAACAAAACAGCAAAGAAAGTATACAAAGCCTTCCACAATCTGAAGTGCTTGTTTTTCTTCTGACTGTACACGGTCTTCTTTACACGTGCTATATCTTCCTTGTGGGATTCCTTTGTGACTTTTGTGACGCTTGTGTCATCCTCTCTTATGGACATGTTTCCGTAGAAATCATCATGTCCTTCTTTTATCCAGCCTATGAGGTTATTTGACTTTTTCATCTGTCTTTTCCTCCTTTGGCATATTCTTCTTGTCGTTGGCATTCTTGAACATGGAATGAATTCTGTTAAGTGTTACAAAGAAGAGCACACTTGTAATTCCCGCTCCGACAGCAGCCTCCGTAATAGCCAGATCCGGAGATTCCAAAAGCATCCAGATAACCGACATTATCAGGCTGTAAGACATAAATATGAGAATCGAATTCAAAAGATTCTTTGAAAAACTAACTGCAACTGCACATACCACCAAAAACGTCAGAAGCACAATCATTAATATTGTCATGTTCTTTTCCCTTACTGTTCTATAAGTGATTTTGATTCTTCTTCGTTTAAAGTCTTTACATGTTCTTCCACTTCCTCATCCGTGGCTTTTACCATTCTGGAAATAAGATGGCTTGCAACAGGAGAAGCGAACCAGAAAAACACTAAAACAAGCAAAAGCTTTGCACTTGTAAAATCAACACCATTAATAATAACCGCTCCTATGATGATGCAGGCAAAAGCAAACGTATCTCCCGTACCTGCAAAATGCATTCTGTCGAGTATGTACTTCAGTCTGTATACACCAAGTATCTCAAGTGCAAACAAGAGAACTCCGGCAGTAATCAAAGCACATCCCAAAACAAGCCTTATAACATTAACCGTTTCCATTTGCCTTGTCCTCCTTCTTCGCTTTTTTCTTTGCCATATAAGCACCAAGATAAACCTTACAAAGAACTATTACTGCCAAAAACGATATCATCGCATATATAAGACAGATGTCCGCAAGATATCCTTCGCGAAGCTTAACCAACAGCACAGCAATCATTGACATTGTTATTGTTCCTAACATATTGATTGCCACGCCTCTGTCAGCAGGTGTTGGTCCTATGATGGCCCTCAAAAGGCACAGGATTGCTATCACCCCAAGAATTATCAGAATCACCGTGGCAAATTCAGAATATATTCCAAAGAAGGTTTCATTACTCATTTTCGAATCCCTCCTCTATTTTCATAAGTTTCTTTTCAAAAATCGTATCGTTTAGTCCTTTTGCAAGGGATTTGTCAAAACAGTGAACCGTAAGTTCATGTCCCTCCAAAGAAACTGTAATGGTTCCGGGCGTTAATGTTATGGCATTTGCCAGGAATACTCTTGCCGTTCTTGTTCGAAGTCCTGTAGTAAATTTAACTATCACCGGTTCCCTTGTTTTCATCCGTTTTGAGAAGAAAATTCTGTATAAATTTACATTTGCCTTGAGAATTTCCCAAATAAGTGCGAGAATATATCCGATTATTAAGAAAAGTTTTTTGAGAACCAAAATATCCTTTTTTAAAGACCAATCAAGGATTTTGCAGACAAAAAGATACATAAGTAAAGAAATTACTATTCCGAAAATGGCTATTTCCAGGGTAAACGCCTGATTAAATACTACCCAGCATAGGAAAAAAAGAATAAACATATACTCACCTCTATATATTAACCCTTCTTTTATAGCACTAACTAATTAATAAATCAAATATCTTTCTTCTTATTTATTATATAATAACGTGTTAACAGATAAGTAATACCATTGTTATGCGAACAAATAGGATATAGTGAGGAAAATATGGAAACAAATAAAGGTTTAATCTATACTTCAGAAAACTGTATCGGATGTAACAAATGCTTAAAGGGCTGCCCCGTTATGGGCTCCAACATAGCAGTATCCGGAAAAGACGGTTCCAGGATTATCGTAGACGGCACAAAGTGTGTACACTGCGGAAAGTGTCTTAAAACCTGCGAACACAACGCCCGTCATTTCAGAGACGATCTTCCTCTCTTGCTTGATGCCTTATCTCACGGCGAATCCATAGACCTTCTGGTAGCCCCTTCTTTTTTCCTTATATACGAAACGAAGGCTCCCCAGTATATCGGTTTTTTAAAGTCCCTGGGCTTTGAAAATGTCTATGACGTCTCAAACGGAGCAAACCTTACTACCTGGGCTTATGTAAAATATTATCAGGAATCCGGTCGAACCGGCCTGATTTCTTCTACCTGCCCCGTAATAGTTGACTATATAGAAAAATACAAACCGGAACTTATAGATTATCTTGTCCCGGTACAGAGTCCTGTTCAATGTCTAAAATCATTCCTCCAATATACAGAAAACAATCCCCGCAAGAAATATGCCTTTCTTTGTCCATGTATAGGAAAGCATGACGAGCTCTCTTCTTTTGACGGTGGAGAACCCATGGACTACACAGTAACCTTCACTTCACTGGTTAAATATATTTCCAACAACAATATTAATCCGGATAACTTCTATGGTGAGTGTACACACATAAAGAGTCCCGGCCTTGCTGCCTTCTACCCTATCCCCGGCGGCTTAAGAAACAACCTTCGTCTTTTCTCTGATGAAGAAATGTTTGTAAAAGTTATCGAAGGCCCGGACAACGTATACCCCTATTTGGATCAATATCTGGAAAAGATTAAACATGGCGATCCTCTGCCCTATTTTGTGGACGCCTTAAACTGTAAAGGCGGTTGTGCTGAAGGTGTTGCCAGTCAGGACGGCTTTTCCAATGTTGACGATTTAAACATGGAGCTTCTAAAGAACCGAAAAGCTTCCAAGCTTATGTATCCCGGTTCTCCTTTTGATGCTTCTTTGTCTCCCAAAGAACGTCTTAATAAATTTGACAAGATAATGGAAGGCTTCAAACTTAAACCAGAGCTTTTCAACAGAACATACGACAAAACCACTTCCTACAATGAAACGGAAGTTACCCCTGCCATTATTGAATCGGTTTTCCAAAGACTTCACAAGAACACCTTCGAGTCACGAAACATTAACTGTACTTCTTGTGGTTATTCAAGCTGCCGTAACATGGCAATTGCCATTTCCCACGGCTACAACAAACCCGAAAACTGTGTCCACTACATGAAAGAAACTCTGGAAAAAGAGCAAAAAGAGTTAACCGACCTTCTTTCCCAGATTTACAGAACAACCGGAAACGTGGAATCCGATAGAAGCAGTGAAGCAATCGTTCAGAATATTTCCACTGCTTTCAGCGAGATAGAAGAAGAAAGAGAAAAACTCTTTAACGAAAGTCAAGCCAAGAGCCATTTCTTTGCCAGCATGACTCATGAGCTTCGTACTCCTTTAAATGCCATCCTGAATATGGCGGATGCCGTCAGAGAGGACCTTCCCAAAGGAGCTTCAACCGAAAACATAGACAGCATCAAATCTGCCGGCAACAATCTTCTGGAAACCATTAACGAGCTTCTTGATATGTCCAAGCTGGATTCCGGTAAATTTAAGATTGTAACAGACAAGTATGCTCTTCTTCCTCTCATAAATGACGTCGGAAACGTTATCCGATTCAGAGCCATCGAAAAGAAACTGAACTTCGCTATGCTAACCGATCCTTCTCTTCCCAGCGAACTGATCGGTGACGGAAAGCGTATAAGACAGATTCTGATTAACCTTCTTGGAAATGCCGTAAAATACACTCCTAAGGGCGACGTAACCCTTCGGACGACTTGGAATAATGACTCTAAGAATCCTGTTCTTTCCTTCAATGTAATCGATACCGGAATGGGTATCAGGGAAGAAGATATTCCTTATCTGTTCACTGCATATGCACAGGTTGATGAAGCTAAGAATCATAACATCGAAGGTACAGGTCTTGGTCTGTCCATTTCTGATGCTCTTGCCAAAGAAATGAACGGAAGCATCGATGTAACAAGTGTTTATGGAAGCGGTTCTACATTTACACTTACTCTTCCACAAGAGATAGAGAAATATGTTCCTATCTCTGAACTTCAGAAAGATTCATCTTCAGGAGCTGTCTCTGATGCTTCTGTTGTAGTAATGCCTCGTGCTTCCATCCTTATTGTTGACGATATGACCGTTAACCAGCGAATCACCAGTGCATTCCTGGAAGAATTGCAGGCAAAGATCACACTTGCGTCCTCCGGTCAGGAAGCCCTTGAACTCTGCGAAAAAGAATACTTTGACGTTATCCTTATGGACTACCAGATGCCTATGTTAAGTGGTCTTGAAACACTTCAGAGAATCAGAATCAGTGACATCCCTTCAAAGAATTCTCCTGTAATTATGCTTACCGCAGAAGAAACTCTTGATTTCGACGAAACCGGTTCTTCAGCTTTCCAGGGATACCTTACAAAGCCCGTCAACAAAGTGGAGCTTAAGAAATCCATTTCCAAGATTATCGATCCTTCCAGAATTATCGAAATAAAGGACGATACGCTTCCTCAAAAAGGCTTCTTTACCCAAAGCGCGGAAGCAGATAATTACGATGCTTATCTTATCGGAGCCTGCACAATGGAACGTATTTCCAAAGCAAAATCCGAAACCCAGATATGCCACCTTACAAGGTCCCATCGTATCGCAATTCAGGAAGAACGATTTGACTTTGCAAAACGAAACGCCAGATTTCTGGATGCACAGCTTGAGCTTCTTAGAGGCCTCGTAGAATAACGGCAGGTAAACCCATGAATAAGTCCGGAATATACAAAAACATGCTTCGGGTAGCAGTTATCCCTGTTCTTCTTTTCGGTATCGTAATAACCGGTTTCTGCTACTTCCGTTTTAAAAACACTTTGTATAAACAAACCAGAGAGAATATGTCCGACCTCGCCAAAGCTGTTTCACTTGCTTATGATATAGCGTATCCCGGAAACTATTACCTTGTTCCAAATTTGGACAATACATACGATCTTTTTAAAGGCGATAACGACATAACTTTTTTCTACACTATCGTGGACACTTACGGATATAAGGCGGATACCGAAATATCCCTTCTATACCAGGACATCCGTGTAAACACCACCTTCAAAGAAGGCAGCAAAAGACTTGCCGGTGTCTGTGCAAACGCAGAAACCTCTGAAGCAGTACTGAACCGGGGAGAAGACGTTTTCTACAAAAGCGTTCCCATTCTTTCCGATGATTATCTTGTTTACTACACGCCTTTAAAGAATATAGACGGTTCCGTTGTAGGAATGATTGAAATTGCCAAAAGAACCTCTGAGATTAAAAAAGCCGTACGAAGAGCTGTATGGCCCGTTCTTCTGTTAGCAATTCCCGGTATGGCTATCGCTGCGTTTATTTCTTTCAGATATACAAAAGAAATCACGAAAGTTCTGAAGGAAATCCAGACCTTCTTAGGACGAATAGCTTCAGGAAATCTCGGTGCTGAGATAAATACTGAATGTCTTGCCAGGAAGGACGAGCTTGGTGATATTTCAAAAAGTTCTGTAAGTATGGCCAAAAGCATCCGGGCTTCCGTAGAAACGGACCCTCTTACCGGACTTAACAACCGGCGCTACGTACACTCCGCTGTGGCAAAGATTGCTGCCCGTTCTGAAATGTCCGGCGTTCCTTTTGCAGTAGCCATTGCGGACATTGACTTTTTCAAAAAAGTCAATGATACCTATGGCCACAACGCCGGGGATGATGTTCTGAAAGCCGTAGCTTCACAGTTTAAGAAAGCCATGATCGGAAATGGCTTTGCAGCCCGTTGGGGTGGCGAAGAATTTGTCCTTATATTTGACAGAGTCAGCATGAAGGGAGCCGTTCCCATTCTTGAAACACTGGCGGACAACATAAGAAATATGATAGTTCATTCAGAAGGTTACGAAATACAAATCACCATGACCATGGGTGTAACCGACGGATTCGGAAACGACGTGGAAGCACTTGTGGAACAGGCTGACGCAAAACTCTACTACGGAAAAGAACACGGAAGAAATCAGATAGTTTCGGAAATACCCGAATAAATAAGAGCCATCGTACAAACGATGGCTCTGTTTTTTATAGTATCTGAGGATACTTCTCTTCTATCAGGTTAATAACATGTTCCTGTACCGTATCGAAAAGATATTCCTTTTTACCCGGTATATTTTCCTTCGGAACAAACCCGCCTGCCATTGAAGAATGACCGCCGCCATCTCCCCAATCCGATAAAATCTCATTGGCAAGGGTTCCTGCATGAATGTCACTTCGCTCAACACGGAAGCTGAATTTGTAGCCGCCTTTTCTTTTGGCAAAAATAATAACCACTTCCGCCTCATTAAGCGCCAGAAAAAAATCACTCAAGGCAGCCACAAGAGCGTCAGGGCAGGTAAAATCCAAAAAAGAAATACAAACCTTTCCGAAGCATCTGGCGTTTTCTATTGCTGCACCATAAGCTCTTAAATCCGCAAACTCCATGTTATTGGTTTCAAGTTTATTCAAAAGATTCTTATCTACAAAAGGGAAAAGGTAGCTTAACATCTCAACGTCAAATTCCGTAACTCCACGGCTTAACTGAAGAGTGTCCATACGAAGGCCGTACATTAAAGCTGTCGCAACCTTCCTATCGGGCTTTATCTTTAATTCCTGATAATACTGTGCAATAATGCTGGCACATGCTCCGGTTATTCTTAAATCCGAATACTGATATGTGGCCTCGGCGAAAGTAGGATGATGGTCTATTGCAGCTATCTCATTTCCCACAAAATCGGCCGTGTTTCCTCCGTTTTTCTGGCAATCCACAAGAATAATCATGTCCTCGGAAGTCATTTCATTTATGACATCCTTGTAGGCACTTACCTTGATTCCGCACAGATTCAGCATCTTTATGCTGGAAAGTTTGTCTATCTGACCTTCGTGACAAATGCGCGCATTTACACCATGCTTGCCTAAAAGCTTCTGCATGGCAAAAGCTGATGCAAGCGCATCAGGGTCCGGAAAATTATGAGTCTGTATCCAAACAGACTTATTTTTGCACAATTCAAACAAAGCCCGGGGATCCATTTTCCCTCCCTGCAGCCTAGAACTTCAGTTTCTTACACATCTCCTTCTGGTCCTCATCCTTGGGTTCATGAGGCGTCCAAAGCATTTTCTGCTTATCCCCTTTAAATCTCGGAATAACGTGAAGATGGTAATGAAGAACACTCTGTCCTGCTGCTTCTTTATTATTCTGGATTACATTTACTCCGTCGCATTTTAACACTTCTGTTTGTTTCAGGGCAATCTTCCTTGCAAGAATGATAGCTTTTCCCAAAATTTCCTCATCTATATCGAAAATGTCCTGATAGTGTTCCTTGGGAAGGATAAGTGCATGACCGGGATTTGCGGGTGATGCATCCAAAATTACGTTGAAGTATTCATCCTCATAAATACTGTTTGTGGGGAATACTCCGTTTGCCAGTTTGCAAAAAATGCAATCGTCTTTTTTCATAACCATTCTCCTATGCAAAAACAAATAATGTATCTAACTGTCTTAAGGCTTTAAAATCGCCTTTCATCTTCATATCACCCGCCATGAATGCACGCTGGAAAGTCATATTTCCTTTGGTAATCATTGTAAGTTTTTCTTTGGAAACGGAAACCTCAACGTCTGCCTTGGGCGCTTCCTTGTAACTGCATCTGCATTCAGGACCTTCAATCACTATATAAAGAGGAAGCTTCTTCCCTTCTATCTGGAAAAGATAAGTAGCGTCAAGACCGGCCTCTGCATGGAAAGCCTCCTCAAATTCTTTTATAAATTCGTCGGGATCGTCCTTCTCGCCCACTCCCATCATATCCCTGAACATGCTGGCAAGCTCGGAAATGTCTTCTTTCTGCTTCTGGACATAAGCATCATCGGAAGCATATTTGGAAAGCTGCTCTGTTTCCTGCGGTGTAAGGTCGGCATTTTTAGTCATGTTAACCTTCTGCTTAACAGCCTGGTTCGAAGCGGGAAGACTGGGCACCTTCTGATTAATGGTTCTGTACATGTTCTCTGCCTTTTTCTCGATAAGGCGGATGTAGTCTTCACTCTCCAAAAGCTCCACATCTTCTATGTATCCGCAAATACCGCTGCAGGGAAGTCCGCCGAGAATTTCCCAGGCATTTGCAAGATTGAGCTTTCCTTCACGCTCACCGTAAGTGGTAGCCATTACGATGGGGCACATATAAATATTGGCAATCTTTTCTTTGTCCGCATAAAGCCAGCAGGCATCAAGAAATGACTGCATATATCCACCGATTCCATACCATTCAACAGTAGTGGCAAGAATAACACCGTCTGCAGATTTAAGCGTCTGGGGAAGTGTTGTAATAGTATTCTTCAGCTCATGAAGATTGTATCTTTCAACCGTTACATGAAGCTCCTCGAGAACGGACTGCATCTTATTGATTACAAACAAAGTAGGATCGTCAATAAGTCCTCTTCCGCCGTAGTAAATGTTAATCTTCATAAGTTTCTCCCCTCTTTACCTTTTTCGTAACAAAACAATATATAACTCCAAACAAAAATCCGGTCACCAGACCCCCAAGATGAGCCCAGTTCGCAATGTTTTCCTGACCGACTCCGCTATAAAGGCTGAATAAAATTACTATCAAAACTCTTCCTAGCGGCATATTCTGTGAAGTAACTCTTTTGAAAAGCACCAAAGCAAACAAACCGCCCAAAAGACCGAAAACGGCTCCGCTTGCTCCTATCACCACAACCCACTCACCGGCAATAATCTCACTTACCATATTGACAAAGCAGGCAAATATTCCCGAAAGGAAATACATAAGTGCTACGGGAACAGGCTTCATTTCTTTCTCCATCACATCTCCCAGAAATGCCAAAAGAATCATATTACTGAAAAGATGGGAAATGGTAGCATGCAAAAACATGTAAGAAACGACTCTATAAAGCTGTGTCCAGTCGGTTAAAAGTGCAAGACTCGCACCGCCTTTATTATATAACAAAGTATCCGTGAAAGTACATATAAAGAACACTATCACGTTAATGAGAACCAAAGCCGTAGTAACCTTCGGAAGCTTTTTTATATCCGCTTTGAAGGTGTGTTTTTTAACCTCTTCTTCTGAGACCTGAGACTTCGGAACATATTTGGAAGCATTCTCAAGAATACTTTTCAAACCATAGAAATCCTCAGCCTGGTTTTCGTAAATAATCAATCTCTGTGTGGTTTCATCATATATCCAGCAAAAAGAATTGTCCTCGCAAACCTGCTTTGAAACGGACAACTGCTCAATATATTTCTCACTGTCTGATTTAACCAGAAGGACCATCATATAATGAGTGGCATATCCAAAGCCTTTCATCTGAAGAGTCATACTTTCCCTAAAGCTCTTCAGAAAAGCCTCATCATATTTACCGGCATCCACAAAAACAACCGCATTCACAAGGGCCTTAGTAAAGTCCGTGAAAATACGATATCCGTCTTGTTCGCCTGCAAAAACCATGGGCCTGTAGCCTTTTTCAAGTAATCCTTTTTCTATGCCTTCAGTCATAAGTAATCCTTTTTACTCCCTTGGGAAAATTATAATACATTATTCCTTACAAGTGTACATTTCATAAAAATTTAAGCGCTCTTAGAATTATCTTTAAAAAAGACCGGCAGGCCGATACACGGCCTGCCGTTATAGACTGCGGACAAGAGGTACTGACACCAGGTATCCGATATATATATGAACTTACCGTGTCAAGGCATCGATAAGTAGATATTGAAAAAGATTAGCAAAAATCCCGCTACACACATTGCATATGCGCCTATCTCTTTGAAGGAAGGAATGTATCTGGGATAGCTGCTGCCCGTCTCTTCTAAATCTTCCGCCTCCGGTATTTCTTCTGAACTTACTTGTATGGTTTCTTCCAAAAAGTAATTGAAAACCTGTTCAAAACCGGGCCTGATACTTCCGGAATACATATCGCAAATGGTATACATTGTATTTACGAAAGTCTCTTCTTCCGCCTGAAGTCTGGAAAGAATAAACTGCAAAAGCTCCCTCATTCCTGCATCTTCATCCTCCATCGAAGCATCCCTGGGAATACAGATAAATTCATATTCATCGGAGGTTGAATTATAAAAGATAAGTTCCGGTCTGAGAACCAGTTCTTTTTCATCTATCAGATATCTCGAAAGATCCCTTGAAGTTAAAAGAATGCTTTCAAACAACTTTTCCACATCTTTCTTTTCAAAAGTTTTGCAGTTCATTCTGCTTAAAAGACTTTCTTTACCGGATATATTGATAAAAAGCTTCTTTTCGTTATTTATGGTTCTGAATTCCAGCGAAAGAACATTACGGATCTCATTGAACGTGAGCATTTTATATCTGTAATCCTCAGGCTTTATATAGTTTTCCGTATCCAATACAATATAGGTATTACTCATTTCGTACGATACTCTGATTGTCATCCTTTTCCTCCATCAATAAACTAATGCTGTCCGTAAAAAGCATTACCCCCACAGGGTCAATGTTTTTCATTTCCCGTTTCACCTCTATAATCCTGCTCATTTCCGATAATACCGGGATTCCCCATTCACCGCTTATGATAATAACTGCCCCTTCTCCTTTTCTATCCATGCTCATTTTTATATTATTTATTGCCAGATAAGGATGTTCGCTGCTCATTTTTATAAAATAACGCTCCAAAATCTGCGATGCATCTTCACCTTCATACATACACTCGTCTCGTATCATGGACACCGCTGCATCCAGATCCTGTTCCATCAATGTTTTGTCAAACACATATATGCCCAGATAGATAAACACTACCGTCACAAGCAAAAGAAATGGGACCAGAATACACGCTTCTACGGTAAAAGAACCCTTCTTACACATCACATAAGTCCTCCGGCCAAAACTCCTATCGAAAGAAATGGTGCAAACGGGATCTCCGTTTCCTTCTTTACCTTCTTTAACGCCAAAAGGATTAAAGAAATGACCGCTGATAGTAGCAGTGAAACAAAAAGCATCGTTAACGTAGCCCCCAGTCCGGTCACACATCCTACAAAAACGATCAAAACTCCGTCTCCTTTTCCGATTTTCTCCTTCGTAATATACGAAAGAAGCATCATTACAGCTCCGGGAAGTATATCTTTTAATATACTCATCACATCATCCCCGAGAACGTTCTCCCTGATAATCAAAGAAACCAGTATTCCGGCCAGACATATATATACGTTTATTCTTCTAGTCTTTATATCCAGAACGGTTTGAAAAACAAGTACCGGTATAAGAAGAATCCATTGCCACATTTTTAGATTTCCCATTATCATTTGCAATAAAAGCATTTCCGTTTGTCTCCTACTTCGCTAAGTGGTATTTTATATAAATCAAGCGTCAACCCGGGACACTCTTTATATGTGTGATAGGTAACTCCGTAAGGAGTTATATAAACTGTCTGGGGATCGTATTCCTGACGACACTTATCACAACTGTAATAAATTTTTCCATCCAGGTTACGAATCTTTTTCAAACTGTCAAAGTCCACACTCTCTATAGTGGTTTTTAATGCTCTGCAATCCGTCTGTGTATGATACACTTCCGATTCTTTTGTGACATAGACCATTTCACATTCCTCGAAAGGCTTTGTGTATCCCGTAAACCTTTTTGAATAGAATCTGTTTGTTAACAGAATCCCGTCATACCCGGGTATTTTAACAATCGGCCTTATATTATAAGAAATACTGATATCTATGCCGTCATCCTCCTGAAATGTACCCAAAAAGCAAATCGGTTTTTCTATACGACCAAAAACATCACTTTTCTCCAGTTCCATCAAAAGCAGCCCTTCCGTTAATACGAATTCACCTGCTTTTTCCATTATTGTGTCTGTTTCTTCTTCGTCCTCACTTTTCGCAATCTTTTCAAATGCGTATGAATACGCCACAAACTCAGTACCCTTTCTTGCAAGAATCGATCCTATCCTTGAATGGATTCCGATTGCTTCGATTATAGAGATAAAGAACATTGCAAAAGAAAACATAATCGGCAAAACCAAGAGAGCTTCCACCGTAGCAGACCCTTTACTTTTTCCCACAGGGGGCAATAGCGACATTCTTCCCGTAATTATTGTTTCGTGATAGTTTTCCGGGAGAGAAGAATCCTTTCTTTTTTTTAGTTTGTTTGATAACCACTCCGGGAAGAACACCGCTATTGCCCCCTATTTCTTTTCGATATCATATTCTCTTGTTATACGATAACTATGTCCATATTCGCTCTGTATAAAAGCATTCACTCTCCATGCATCAAAGCAAAAATCCAATCTGAAATCTTCGCTTTCCGTTTGTTTCCTAATGTTCAGTTCACATATATTCGTAAATCTTTCTATCAAAAGCTGTTCCTTTTCCAAATATATGAATATTCTCAAATAGTCTTTGTATGAAAGGCCTTCTTCATAATCAACCGGTTCTTCTTTGCCGAACACATTCTCCAAAGTAGTATCCCAGTCTTCTGCTTCTTTCATAAGAGGAACCTTTTCGCCATTTAGCAGGGCCTTAACATCCTTCACACTTTCCACTCCGCTTATAACAGTAACCACGAGAATCTCGAACAGCTTTTCCAACTCCGGATCCAGAAGAAGAATGGCTAACACCTCGCACAAGCCTCTTATCAAAGACATACGCTCCTCATCGGAATAGAGCGAAACCATATTTGCAGCTTCTCTGACAAGAAGGAGCCTGTTCACTACCGTTTCCAGATTATGCGAATCAACCGTTTTTCCTCCCACAAGATATTCCAGTTCATAATCCAAAGCAGAATCAGTGCTAACCTCCGTGTAATTTCCCAGATAAGCAAGCAGATATTCCGTAAAATACATCCTGTCCAAGAGGTTTTCCTTCTGCTCAGAGGAATAATTTCCCTTATTTTTCTCCCTTTCGGATAAAAGGTTTTCCTCCGCTATTGCCTTAGAAGAAATCTGTGAAACATCCTTTATAACAAGCCTGAGTGTACTTAATAAGGAAACATCCCGTTCTTCATGGCATATGTCTTCCGCCTTTTCTACCCATTCCCTTATTACCGGTTCTTCATACGCTTCCGGAGGTATTTCTTCCTCTTCATAGGTCTCATAATCCTTTGCTTCCAGCATTATGCTTTCATAATCCGAAACACAATCGTATAAAAGCTCCAGATACTCCGTCCCCAAACGATATTTCATACACTGAACAGCTTGGTTTTTAATCGCCTGGCCATTGTTGTCGGTAGCAAATCGTACCTTTTCGACGTCAACACCTGTCGCGGAAAGTTTCAATAAATCCCGCCCGCCCAAAAGAGCAAGTCCTTCTTCCCTGAAATTTTCATTGAGGCAGGATACCATGTGCTCGCAAGGGATTATCATTGAATCTACTTTGTATCCGTATGACGCATCCACAAACAACAAATTGTATTTATCCCATAAATCTTTCTGATATTCGCCAAAGCCGGAACGCATGGATATTTCCATTGCTTCCGTCGCCTTCAGACGAATGGCATTTTCTCTTGCTCCGTAAATCATCCCGATAAACAGCGAGAAACATAGTGTAATGACTAATGAGAAAAAAACCGTAACATATCCTTTTCTCAAAGCTTATCTGTCTGTTTTGTAATCTTGTCAAACAGGGACTCTACTATCTTGGTTATCTGATTTTTAAAAATAACTACCAATGCTACCAATACCACGAAAAAGAATATGGTATATGCCAAAGATTCCTATAGAATGCCCAATTTACGGCACTTCCAACAGAAGGAACACTGTGTCTTGTGTCTGGAGCATTGAATTTATAGGGAAAAATGGCTTATAATGAACGTGTAAGCACGATAATCGCAAAAGAAAAAAGGAGAAGCCATGGACCAGATTATCATTACTTTCGCCACTCTCGGCATAGGCATTGTTCTTGCGATTGCGGCCTTCCTTGTTGAATCAAAGAAGGAATTAACAGACTGACATATTTTATTAAAGGAGGCCCTGTGTTATGTCCCAGGTTACCATTACTTTTATTGGCTATGGCTTATGTATTGTTCTTGGCATAGCAACCTATATTTTCGGAAGAAAATCCGAAGACTGAAAAACCCGTATGACTTTTCATACGGGTTTTTTCATGCATTATTTTATTTACGGCTTACTTATGTATAAGCAGCTGCTTTCTGCTGTGTATCCTGGTGAAGTATCTCGATCCTCTTCTTTCCCAGTCACCGGCAATAACGATCTTTGGATTATCCATGTTATAGATTTCATGTCTGTATTTTTTATATAACTTCTCATCATCAAATGAAACGTCAAAATCATACTTTTTCCGTGAATTCTTCACATTATGGTGAAGGTATAATTCATGCACCGCTTCATCATTTCGATAAAGCCATTTATCCTTTTCAGCTTCAACAATTATTTTTCCCTTAATTTCTCCAAAAGACTTATCGCTTCTGTCATCCAGCAATACCTCTTTAACGCATTTATCACTAATCCTCTCTTCCGGATCAGACTGTTTTAAAAGCCGGTAAAGCTGGTTAAGTGTCCTCATTTTCCCTTTTTCCACGCTTTCAGTCCCGTTATGGACATAATCCTTATGATTATTGGAATAATCACTTACCGAAGGCTTTAACAGTGCCTCAAAAACGGCATAATAATCCACATCACTACAGTTTGTGCGAATAATCATGCCGTCTCTTGTAAATGGACAGCCCTGTACATGGCCTGCACTCCGTGATGCATAAAAGCAGAAATGACCGTTCTGAAGGCGTCTCGAAAACATCCTGGCATTACAGTTCTTGTTACGGCAATAGAACGCAGTTCCCTGATCCGAGTCTTTAAGGGTATAGGAGTATATTATGGTTTGTCGGTTTGTATCTCTATAGGCCACCTTTGACATATGCGCTGCCTCCATTTCTTTTAAAAAAGCGTAGCATATGGATAACTCAGAAGGCAAATTTGGTGGTCTCTTTTCTATTAATACAAGGACATATCCTCAGTTTCAGACCATAAGGTAACGTTAATTTCAAGTATTGTTACCTTATTTACGGTTACCGTTACCTTAATTCCCAAAACACCGTTTTTATAGAAAAAAATGACGATTTTTCCAATAAGGTATCTTTAAATGCAAATAAGGTAACGTTACGATCATTTAACGTTACCTTACGATCCATTTTGTAATAATGAAATATACTTTTTTCGTATCAGTCTTCAAAATCTTTAACCATTATAGCTTCTGTCGGTTCTGGAATAGCATTACTCCTCAGCATCCTTCAATTCTTCATTTAATGTATTTTGAACTACAACTCAAAGGAAACATACCCATTTTCAATTAATAAGGGGGGACGGTCATCGACCAGTCCCCCCTATATTTATCATATGTTTACTTTTACATCTAACATATTGTGCAGATGTGTTTTGAAAAAAAACTCCCCCGTACCAAGAGTGTCGTGTTACAAAGTAAATTCTCCACGCTCCTGCCATCAGTCATTACAACAGATATCACTTCATATGTTTTCCCGTTTTCGTCCACTACCAGCATCCCGTTCGAAAACAAATCTCCCCTTCCATTTACGGTAACAACCGTATTACCTTCAACAGAAAGTGTTCCGATAACATTATGTACAGTCATTCTTGTCCTCTTTCTGCATGTCCAGATATCAGTTTCTGCCCTTTAACTTTGTTAACCCGGCTGCTTCCCTGTACGTAAGGATACAGACAGGAATCGCCAGTATAAACGTTCCGAAGAATATTATTATTTCTGCCATAATCTGTTCCCTCACCCATATGGGTTAGCATGAATTATATTAAGCCCAATCCGCCGGTCGAACATCCTGCCGATACTTATTAAAGTCTCCACCTTTTGAAATACTTGCCACATCCGCATCTCTTAAATCAATCCAATGTTCATGCGGACACATCCCATTATGTGAATGAGATTCATGATGTTGGACGAAATATATTGGTCTCCCACTACTATCCCTCTCATACCACTCGAAATCCTTTGCCATAACCGTAATCCTCCTTTTATTTTTAGTTAAATTAATATCTACTTAATCCACTATATATGATTATGCGCCAAAGTATAACAAGAATTCTCACTAATTATATTTATTTTCGCACTAATAAGCAAGTTGGTTTTCACGCTCTACACCACGTGTTTAATTAACTCAACAGCATTCCTTTAGAGGTATTCAAGTTACATCAAAAAGCAAAAAGAATAAAAACTGCCTTTTATTCTTTACAACCCATAACATTTTACACCTATCTTCTTGTTTTCAATATCTTCAAAAACAAGACATATTTCTCCGCCACTAAGTAGAGAAATGCCCATTATTTGCAGAAAATAAAAGAATACAGTATAATAACCAACAGGCGAGTATAATATGTACTCGCTTTTTGCGTACAAAAAAGGAGAAATATGCAGAACGAATCCTTAATGCTTGATATACAGATGTTTATGGCCGGTCTTTTTGAAAGGTTCAAAATGACCATATTCCCGATAAGCTTTACAAAAAATCTTGATAATCTTAAGTCTGTTACCAATATTTGTACCGTAGACTTTGATAAACGCATTATCTTTGTAAACGACTATTTCGATTATTCTGTAAATCCGCCGTTTCTTCTCTTCTGTCTTGCTCACGAAGTAAGGCATATATACCAGTGGAAACTTTCCAATGGGGCCTTCAGAAACGATTACGTTATGCCATCCGGAGATGATTCCGAAGAACTTATGGAAGAATACCGTCTGCAGGATGAGGAATTAGATGCCAATGCCTTTGCTTTTTTGGAGATCAACCGCCTTTACGGTTCCATTAATCTAGACTATGGTCCCAAAGTTATGGCTAAAGTTAACGAACGCATGGCATGGATAGAAGAAAACGAAGCTTTTCTTTTTGACAAAACATTACTTTCCTATATAGACGAAGAAAACCGGAAGTTTCTTGCTTCACAGGGCAAGTAAACTCCCGATAGTTTTCTTTTCCTTTAAAATGTCTTCTTTTATAAAACAATAAAATAACAAAAAAGAGAAACTTCTGCATTGGTGTCATTCCTTTCGAAACAAGAGGCCGACAACAAGTTTCTCTTTGTATAGCGTTATAACACAGTTTGTAAGTGAAAACCATGCTTCGTGAAAACAGGCGTTTATGTTTCTAGTCTGAAATTCAAAGAACCTGTTCTTTCCCCAAAAGAGAGCTGGCAGCAATTATGCTGCTCTCATAAGTCTTGATTCGTAAACATATACATCAAAACCATTTTTGCTAAGGATTCGACTAAACTGCCTTAAGGCATTCCCTCTTCTCGCTAAGTCAAGAAGCGCATGCTCTGTCTCAAAATATATGGTCACTTTGTTATGATTAAACTTCAATTTTCTAATATACTTTTTGTTTCTCGTGAGTTTCCTGCTTGCCCCTGTATAGTAAGCATTGAAATCGTCCTTGCTTTCAACAAGTTTTTCCTTATCCCAGCTAGACAAATCACATGGTATAGCGTATCTGATTATCCACGTTACTGAATATTTGTTGCTATACATTTCTCATTCCTCCTCATGTATAATCTGCATTATTTTTTTTATCTTCTCGTTAGAAACCGTATCATTGTCTCTCAGAAGCGTAACAATATCAGAAATCAATCCAAGCTTATCTGTTTCCGTCAAAGTGCCGTTTTGGTCTACATCTGGTAAAACATAATAGTCAAATAAACGTTTCCCCACAGCAGCTTCTCTGTAATTTGTCGAACACTTTTCAGACAACAAGTAAGCGGACAACCCCCGAAGATGATTACCAATGGAAAAGTCAGGTTCTTTGTCTTCTGGTATCTTAATGTCCATGACTACCTGATAATCATTCAGCACCCGCAGAGGTTGCAGTTGCACACCATACCTCGAATAAAGATTAAGAGAAATAAATTCCGCTGCTTTTTTCAGATCTGCAAAACAATCTATCGCTCTGTAATTTTTATTCGCAAATTCAATCTGCACAGTCTTGGTTATTAGCATCTCATTCCTCCTCTAATATTATTGTTTACGATACAATAATATTACTTGCATTATGCTTTGTCAATATTATTTTTGCAAATAATAATATTACTTGTTGGATCAATAAGATGCTCTTCTTATATTACCCGGTTACTGAAAGCCCTAATTACCTATTTAAACGAAGAAAAAACCGAAAGTTTCTTGCTTCAAAAGCACGAAAACTCCCGGTCAATTAAAACGACGCGCACTATAAATCAGCAGGATACATTCTATTCAATAAAACTAGTGTTTCCCTTTAAACATCAGTAAAGTCTTATTATTGGTTACTATGTCAATATCCTCAACAAACGAAAAGAAATCGCTATCATCAGTCACCAGTTTATATTTCTTTTCTTTACATATCTTGGCTATCAGGGCATCATTAAAATCAAATGCATAAGATTCCTTATCAAACAGCGAAGAAGAAATAATATCAAATGAATCGGGTACACTATTGTACTGCTTCAAAATATCTTTTACTATTTCTATAATACCATCCATCTGAACTTTATAATCCGGAGTTTCTCTGTACTCTTTTTTGAAATCGGTTACACCTGAATGAGCTTCTTTATACAGGCCAAATTGAAATCGAATACACCTATTCACAAATTCCGATACTTGAATACTAGTTATGCATATTTTGGCTCCCGTGCCTACAATCTTATTCAAAAAGGAATCATATGCCATAGTACTACTTCCAGCCCCAGGAACCGGATAAAATACTTTAATAAGCACATTTGTATCAACTAGAAAAATATCCTCTTTATTCACAGTATATTCAGCTAATTCACTCAACATCTAAAATATCCTTTGCCTTCTGCCTAAACTCAGCTTCATTCTCATAAAATTTTTTTGCATTACCTATGACAATATTCATGGTAGCATTTTTCGTTTCTGGAAAATTTCTTAAAACAAGATGTTCTCTTATTTGATCACTGCTATATTTACCATATAATTGTCCAAACGCATTGTTTAAAAAAGGAGAGATGATACTCTCAATATTTTCAAAATCAACTACTATTTTTTGCGAAGAATCAATAGCTTTCGATATCTCTTCAAACAACCTATCTCCTTGTTCTTGCGTAAGTGCCGACGGATTATCAATTAATGCCGCAACATCTACTATTTTTTCGCCATTACTTTTTAAGCTTCTATTCACTATATTTTTCATTAGACCTCCTAAAATACTATCTCCGAAATATTTTCTGAAGAAAGACAATATGTTCCTTTATCACTCAAATTAAAAGCCAACGTCACAACAGTACCCGGAAAAGGTGAATTGAATTTGCAATAACGTTCCTTTCCATTTGTAATTTCATACGTATCTGACCCCGAAAAAATAAATAATTGGCCATTATTCATACTTACAAATTCCTTAATCAAATGAAGTCCAATTCCTCTTGGTGTTTTTGAAAGAGAAGTGCTATTTCCGCTTGCAATAGCCCACTCCAGACAATTATCCGGAATCTCCTTTTTAATCTTATTATGATATTCCTCTACATTTTCAATAATAGTTTTTCCACCATCAGCAACAGTAAAATACAAAAGCTTACTTTGCGGAAAAAATTGACCACATGTATATATACGTTCACACTCTGTATGATCACAAACATTCTTAAACAATTCTAGCAAATAGTCTATTATATAATCTGACACCCCACGAGACATCTGTGGCAAATCTGGTCTGGAAAAGAGTTGCAAATTCAGATATCGCTCATACTCATCGATTTCTTCCACTCTAAACATCTTATAGGAAATACTTGTTTTATAAATATCATTCTTTCCAGCTATTCCATCAAACTGTTTGTTAAAACCACTCTTTTGGATTGAGTCCTTAACACCAGGATTTATATTTGAAAAACCTACTTTTCCCTCTTTTTTATTTTCATTAATAATACATCCCAGTACCGCGAACAGATTTGACGCAATAAATCCCGCCTTTTTACAGTCTATGATAATAGATTTATCGGAAGACTCTCGCAAAAACTTTGCCAATTCACACAACTTTTCATGTGACCTGAAAGAATTCTGCAAATCTGAAAGCGAAAAAATTGAAGGATTATCCATTTTTATACACCACCATATAGGAATGAGCTTTCAAAGTGATCTCTACACAACCATTATAACAGAAAAAAGTAAAATACTATTATTAATCTTTTGTTATATCAAAAAGATTCGATTACTCTTCCTACAGCCTTCATTATTCCTTTCATGCATATCACAATGTCATTTATCAGTATATTCCATAATATCATCAACTCTACAACCCAGAATACCGCAAAGCTTATCTATCGTATCCACACTTACGGACTGATTTCTTTTTAACCTTGTCAGAGTAGAATGGCTGATTCCCGATGTCACCAGCCGATACTGGGACACATTGTTTTCTTTCATGAACTTCCATAATCTGTCATAAGTAATCATATTTTCACCCACGTTTTTGTCTCATAACTATAACTAAATCATGCAATATATTCACTTTCGGGGGTAGTACCTTTATTGCGGTATTGCCCTTTTTGCGGTATGCTTTGTGTATCTCATTAAAGAAAGGAAACAAACAACTATGAATATTAACTACCATACCGTTGGACTAAAAATCCGTAGGTTCCGGCTTGAACGGAACATGACCCAGGAAGAGCTTGCTTTCAGAGTTAATACCTCTGCCGCCTACATAAGCAATATTGAGAACGGCAACAAACATCCGAGCCTTGAGAAGCTGACCGATATTGCTTCTGTCCTAGGAGTAACACTGAACGACCTTGTTTACCCCGTTTCACAAAAGTTCACATTTGCAAACAACAAAAAGCTGAACGAGCTGATCTCCCTGTGCACTCCGGAAAAACAGCAGCATCTCTTAAGTTACATAGAAGCCATCATAGAAACATTTATCACGAAATAACCTTAAGGAACATGTCCCAGAGGTTATTTTTTTATTGCACTTAACCTATAGGTTAAGATGTTAACTCACAGAATATGGCATAAAATTGTAAAAAACATTATTTTCATAATTGCAAACACAAAACGCACAACGAAAGGGATTTCATTTATGGCCGAAATTGAAGAAAAGCAGAATGAAAACCTGCTAAAGAAAAAAAGAATACGAGAAAGGTACAAAGGTGTTTCCGAGGACATCCTTGATGTTATACCCGCAAATCCTACAGAGGATTTCTACCGTTCAGAAGTCCACAAACGTGTCGCCGTTTACGCCAGGGTATCCACTGATGACCCTAACCAGACATCGTCTTACGAGCTTCAGAAGAACCACTATGAAGATTTTGTAAACAGCCGAGCCAACTGGGACCTTGTAGGCATTTACGCAGATGAAGGCATCTCCGGAACTTCCCTTCAGCACCGCGACAGTTTTCTTCGGATGATATCCGACTGCCGGGCAGGAAAGATAGACCTTATTGTAACAAAAAGCGTATCCCGATTTGCGAGAAACATTATTGACTGTATCGGGTATGTCCGACAGCTTAAGGCGGCGGATCCTCCAATAGGAGTTTTCTTTGAAACCGAGAACATTTTTACCCTCGATGAAAACTCCGAGATGTCTCTTTCCTTCATAGCCACCCTTGCACAAGAAGAAAGCCACACAAAATCAGAAATCATGAATGCTTCCATAGAAATGAGATTCAAACGCGGTATTTTTCTTACTCCTGTCTTATTAGGATACGATCACGATGAAGACGGAAATCTAGTGGTAAATGAGGACGAGGCTAAAACAGTCAGACTGATTTTTTTCTCCTATCTGTACGGATATTCCGCCTCCCAAATAGCAGATGCATTAACCGAACTGGAAAGATACACAAAAAAGGGAAACCAGAACTGGTCTTCAGGTTCCGTACTTCAGATACTTACAAATGAACGTTACTGCGGCGATGTTCTTGCCCGTAAAACCTTTACCCCGAACTATCTGAATCACAAGTCAAAGAAGAACAATCATGACAGAAACCAGTACCGTCAAAAAGAGCATCATGATGCAATTATTTCGAGAGAAGACTTCTTTGCGGTTCAGAAGTTGATAAGGAACGCAAAGTACGGAAACAAAGGCTATTTCCCCGAGATGCATGTAATGACTACCGGTATCCTCAAAGGTTTTGTAACCATCCACCCTAAATGGGCCGGCTTTTCCGAAGAAGATTACTACCTTGCATGTTCCAGCATAAATGACGGTGTAACACTGATTCCTTCAAAACCCCTTGAACTTTCTGTGAGAAAAGGTTCAGTGGATTTGAGCGGATATGAACTGGTAAGAACCCAGTTCATGTCAACATCCAGAAAGGTAGCGTGCAAAGTTTCATCTTCGTTACTGGTATTCAATAAAACCGCAATCATGAAAATAAATGACGCTGAATCGGTTGAACTTCTTGTTCATCCCGAAAAAAGACTGTTAGCCGTAAGAAAGGCATCGGAAAACTCCCGATACAAAGTCCGTTGGTGCAAAAAAAACCTTAATGAAACCACCCCCGTCCCCATATCAGGAAACGCATTTCTTCCTACCATTTTTCGCCTCATCGGATGGAAACACGACGGGCTTTACAAGGTGTACGGGTATTACCATGAAAAAGATGATGAAACAATACTGCTGTTTAATCTTGCAGAAGCAACAATGCTTTTAAATGAAGAGGAACTGTTTTACCAGAATTCTACCGAGTCCGAATCTGTCCTTTCAGAAACAGGTACCCAAAAGAGAAGACGAAAGATAACCGCCTTCCCCACTGAATGGGCAGATTCGTTTGGCGAAAAATACTATAAAAGCCTTGCTACCTACAATGAAACCGAAGATGCGCTGGATGACTGGATATCGGATGAAAACGGCGAAATATTCATGACTGATACTTCCGATTTTACCACCCACTCGGAAGCCGCTTCTCAGATAAACACTATATTAAAGGAGATTGGTGCATACAATGAATGAATTAATACAGACAAGCCAGTCTAATGAAGAAGTCACATCATTTTCATATGAAGGCTATCAGGTAGTGCGCGGAGAATTCTTTGCCCATCTTTTCGAACCTTCCGTGACGCTAAAAGATGAAAAAGTATCCGTAAACGCCGCTTGCTTAAGACGTCTTCCTTCAGTGCAATACGTTCAGTTTCTTGTTAATCCCGAAGAAAAGAAACTGGCAGTAAAGCCCTGTCTCGAGGATGCGAAAGACTCATTCTGCTGGTCAACCGAATCGGCCGACGGAAAAAGAAAGCCCAGAACCATATCATGCAAGATTTTCTATGCAAAAGTCATGAAGCTTATGGGCTGGAACCCGGCCCACAGGCATAAAATTCTCGGTAAGCTTATAAAAACTCCTTCTGATACGCTGTTTGTTTTTGATCTCAGCAGTGCAGAGACTTTTGTCAGACGAACCGACCAGGGAGAAAACATGTCCCGCAAAGCTTTTTACCCTGAGGACTGGCAGAATCAGTTCGGAGTACCTGTGGAAGAACATACGGACCGGATATTGATTAACATCTTTGACAATTACACTGTATTCAAAATAGAAAGAAATGAAGGAGAGGAAAACAATGAAGACAGCCATCTCACTGGATCTGAAAAAGAGCAGGATACGATTGCACAAGGAGATGCTTAAAGCCCTGAACAATCCCAGATATGTCCATTTCGTAATCAACCCACAAACAAAAAGTCTGCTTATCGTGCCATGTCTTGAGACTTCGGAGGATGCTTTGAAAATACCCTATGAAAAAGGCAAAAGTTGCGAACTATTCAGCATAAGCCTTATAAGAAGCTTAACCAGCCTGACTCCTTCCGTAAATTTCGACCGCAACTATACAATTCGCGGAGAGATAGACGAATACGCCATAATAGCACGATTCAACATAAATGACATTACTCCTACCAAGCGAAGTATTTCAAGAAAGGAGGATAAATAATTTGAACACTACCGATTATCCGGAGATTCAGTCCCTGCCACAGTTTGAACGGCTTGTGCAGCCCAAAAGCACAACAGAACTTCTGTGTCTTCGGCAGGAAATCCTTAGCAACACCTCTGCACGAGAAATTCATACCTGGCGCGGAAATCACCTAAATGACAAAGAAAGATTTGACTGTTGCAAGGCAGCCAATATTCCCGTCAGTATCAAAGAAGTCTTTTTCAACAGCTGGCTTGAAGCAGCCATCTTTATCTGTTCAAGTGAACTTACCAGCTGCACCATATCTGATGAATACAGAAAATACCTTATAGGCCAGAATTTCTACTACAGAGTCCAGCTTGAAGAAAAAACAAACAAAAGGGGCGTTCGATTTACTATTGCAACAGAGATAGCACATGAACAATACCTATCTGCAGGAACCGTAATGAAATACAACCTCTTCTCGGAAGCAATGAATCAGGTATTTGATCAGAGCCTTGACCTTGGACATATGATTCTTACAAACAAAGTCCGTATATCCCACGACAACGTCATAGAGCTATCCCGACTAAAACCTGAAGAAATAAAAACAATAGCAGATTCAGTCATTACTGATAAAATCGACCACATCACTCTCGCATACATAAGAAGCGAAGTGAAAAACAGATACATTTCTCCAAAAAAACCTTCCGAGCGAAAAGAATTCCACAAAAAAATAACAGAAGAAAGCAACCCAGCTATTCGCAAGATGCCCGAATACAACCCTGACGCAGAAGTAAACAGCCTATGCATGACCATAGACTCATGGATTTCTTCAATACAGCGCGTCAGCAATTCGGAAAATTTCCAAAAAATCACTTCAAAAGCAAGTCTCCATCTCATGAAGAAGCTTTCTTTTCTTGAGCACACCATTAACACGGTTCAGGAGTCTCTTGTAGAAAGGACCAACAGATGAACAGTAATTATAAAGCTTTTGTTCCCAATGTACATTTTGAACTTGTTCCCATAAAAGATCTTGTTTCAAATCAGGATTATCAGCGATCTCTTTCCATGCAGCATGTCCGCAAAGCCGTTGAGAATTTTGACCTTAATCAGATAAACCCAATAAAAGTCAGCAGACGTAACGGGATCAACTATGTTTTCAATGGCCAGCATACCGCCGAAATCGTCGCCATGGCATCCGGAAGCCGCGACACACCCGTATGGTGCATGATATATGACGACCTCGAATATACCGAAGAAGCAGACATTTTTGCAAACCAGATGAAGAACGTAAAACCTCTTCTTCCGATAGAAATATTCAATGCGAACTGTGAAGCCGGAAGCAATAAAGAACTGATGATAAAAGGACTGGTTGAATCCTACGACCTAAAGATTACCGGCGGTGCAAACCCTGGCTGTATATGCGCAGTAAGTTGTCTGGAGAGTATCTATGACAAGTACGGATACGATATGCTTGACCATATCCTCAAGCTCATTATCATGGCCTGGGAAGGAGAGGCAAAGTCCTTTTCTGCCAATATCATTAATGGTATTGCAAGGCTTCTCTATGCTTACGGTGATTCATTAAAAGACGACCTATTCAAAGAAAAACTGGGAGAAGTATCAATAAAAGAAATAACAAAACTTGCAAAAGAAAGAAGAGCTGGCTCCCTGGGGTATTCTGAAGCAATGCTTATCTTCTATAACAAAAAACTCAAAGTACCGCTTCCATGGAACCAGTTATATACAAACAAACCCGGAAAAGCAACAAAGCACCAGATAAACGAACCTTGAGAAGAAAATTATTTTCTCCCGCTAAATAGGAAAAAGGTGTTTTTAAACAGGGTCTGGAACACCAGACCCTGTCGTCGTAAATACTTATTTTTAAGCCCTAAAATCAGTCAATTTCCTCAAAAAACAAAACGATAATTCGTTTCCATACTCTTCACTCTTCCGAATAAGTGCCTTTATCATATGATTTCGCTCATCAATGTTCGAATAAACTCATTTGTATTAATAGCATCCGCAAATGAGCAATCCACATTATATGTTAAAGCAGATACTCCCTTAGGAATAAATCCTGTTATCATAGGTAAATCTTTCGCGTCAAAAAATAGAATATCTAAAATGGCTTTTTCCATAGCCACCTTGATTCCAGTAGACGCGTTAGAAATATTACACCTTCTCATTAGTTTTTCTAATTTAAATGTCGCATCAGCATCATTATATAAATCAATAACGTCGCAAAACAAATCATATAAAGATATTCCTTCTTGCGATGGTTCTATTCTAACTGACGCTACATATACGTTTACATCATCTCGGCATATCTGATCATGTCGGAAGTTATGGATTCTAGTCTCTTTCTCTGTTGTTTTTATCTCGATCCTAACCTTATCAGAAATCTCTATATCATGCTTTGAATAAAAATTATCATGATATTTCTTAAGGATTTCTTTGTAGCCACTGTCAAAAAGACACTTTATAACCAACAATTCTCCAAACACGCCAACTTGTAACTTATATGTATCTATATCAGGTGTTATAGTAAAATACTCTTGCAAAGATTCAACAAGTTCATAAACGGTTGTATCGTCAATGGATTCAGTAATTCTATTAAACAAATAATCGTAAATAACCTTAAACTGTTGTCTTGATATGTAATCATTTTTCTTCGACTTTACAATATGGAAATAGAATGAATCATCTCCTGTCGATAACACCGTATTAAGTTTAAACGACAAGTTATCCGTAGATAAATTTGATATCTGCTTTTTATTTAAGGCATTCTTTATCAGTATACAAGGATAATTATCCTCACTCTCACAGCCAATAACTACATTATTCTCAAGTTCACTGCTACTTAATTCAGTCACATATTTCATCATAAAATTCATCTCCTGTTACGTAACGAACCTGTTTAAGTGTCAAAGGATTTCTCATCGCTAAAAGCGGAGTATAATCGTCCTTATCATCGTGATAAACCAAGTGAATTTGAATGTGAAATTCATCTGGGAAGATATTCTTATCGCCAACATATGAGACTCCGTCATCACTACGACCTTGTAACAATTCTTCTACTTCATATCCTGAAATATCCAAACTTCGTTGCTCTCTTGACATATATCTCATTATTACGATTTTAACAAAATCATCACTATTGCCATCTTTTATGTTCTGCAATATGTCATCGAAAGTTCTACTGCCCAACTTAGTAGCTAAGGGAAATACATATGATACTAAGAAGTCATCGTAAAACGTTGAGTATGGCATATCTATTACCAAACTCTCTTCTCGCCTTCCATCTCCTAATTTTTCTGAAACCCCCTTTGATTTCCATTTTTCAAAGCAATGTTCATATAGTTCTTTATTTTTTGCTCTATCGCTTTGATTTTTAAAATGAACACTTTTATCATATGTAAATCCTGGGTTATTACGAAAAAATTCAATTGTCTTTGAAACAGAAGTCCTTGTTAGTACCAACTTACTATCTTCTGTATTTTGATAATTCAACATTAATATTCTTGGGAACTTTTTAAAATCAGATTTTGAAAGTAAAAATGTATTTATTGAGTTCCACATATCATTCTCGCTCTCAACTGTAGCAATAAATTTCTCCTTCAAGGCTTTAGTCATAAATACTTCACAGACATCAAAATACTCTTCTTTATAGCCAAACCACCTTGCTCGTTGATATAAAGTATCAATTGCCGTAATTTTAGCATCTCGATATATGTACGTTACAATCAAATTTTTTATTGTAAGCCCTCTACCCAACATATCTCCTCCTATAAATATGCGATAGAGGCTATCCGTGTTCTTTTCTTTAGCCATTGACTCCCGGCCCCAATAGCTAACATTGTAAACAAACATTTCAAGATTACTAATTACATCAGGTATTCTTTTTTCGATGTATGACATATCCACGCTTACACCACACCGTGCTTCATACCTTTTTGCAGCCGAACAGATTTCATCAACAGAAGCTTGATACTCAAAACTTCCAGGAGAAGACATGTTTTTGCAAGTCTGCGTAAAGTAAAACTGAATTGCACTAGCAATTTGATTCTGAACTTCGTTAAGTCTAGATGGATGAACAAGCATAGAATACGGCTCTCCATCATCTTTTAAACAACATGCAAAAATAAAATCATGATATGCATCTACAAATGTAGTTGGTATAGATCCATTCTCAAAATCATCAGAATCTTTTATAGTTATTACATGCGGATTATCCATTAAATCATGGAAAGAATTTCCCCCACAATAACCCTCACCCGGTTTAACTAAGACAACAAAGTCCGGACTTAAATCATCATATTTGCTCAATAGCATATTAGCCTGCGGTGTTGCAGTAACAGATAGATACGTACAGCAACGTAATAATTTGAAGATCTCAGAAATTTTGTCATGTGTTCTTCCGGCTTTTCCTGCTTTTTTCAGTTTGGGAGCTCCCGGAGTAACTTCATCTGCCTCATCATCTATAACGAGCGAAGGAACATCACCAAATTCCTTTTGTAACGAAAGAATCTTGCCCAGATTAGTTTTCTTTGCAGGATTTTTTAATACAACAACCACTGCGCAGTGTCCCACTGAAATACATTTACTTATTTGCTCAACAGTAACGCTATTTGCCGAAAAAACATCTACACTTTCATCACCAGAAAACTCATCAGTAATCCTATCCTCATTTTGGATTTTAAGTTTATTCTTTGTTCCACCTATCAAATAAGCAATCTTATACCCATTATCAAAAGCTAAAGCTGTAGCTGTGATAAAAAAACTCGTTTTACCACTTTGAACCTTCCCTATACAAAGAATATTAGAATGCTCTTCTTGCTCCGGATCTGCAAAGAATGGTAAAGCCTTCATGCTATTAGTGAACATTCCTTTTGCTACGCTTTCGTTTTTTTCCGTTTTTATGGCATTATATAGAATTCTCTTATGCTTACCGTCTATAATAGGATATTCAATCAATTTTTTGTCAGTATCTCTTTTTTCTTCAAATAATTCCATTTACTTGCTCCAAAGTTCATTTAATAAATCAATATATATTTGTGAATCTGCCTTTTTAACGCCCTTTGATACAGCCAAAATCTGCGCAAATGCAAGTTTAATCGCTAATTGAATATTAAAGAACTGCTCATTACCATTTTTGGTATTTCTTTCAAAGAATCCAAAATGGCTATCTACATACAAATAATATTCGCAAATCTGATCGTTCTTTCTTACTAATTTGAAGAATTTGCCATCTGTTTGTTTCGAATCATCTTTTACTGAGAATTTACACTCAATTCCATCTTTTTTTTCAACAAACTCGGTATATTCATCTTCTTTCTTAGGCTCATCTGGCAAAACAAATGCAGCATCAATTTCCTGCGTACTGCTCTTCTCATTATTTCCAAGTTCATTTTTCTGTGATACTGACTTATTATCTATTTGCTCTTTTTCATCAGATATTGTGTTTTGTGGAAGTTGCTGCTTCGATGATTCTTTCTGTCTTTTCTTTAGGTCATCTGCAGAAAGATTTTTACCCTTATTTCCCTTTCTAAAACTCTTAGCAAACTTTTGAACTTCCTTAATCTCCCTACAATCGCATAATGAATTTATAAATAATTCTTCAACACCCTCATCAAACTTAAGTTTTGACTTCGTGAACGAAACAATCCAACTTTCCCCATGAAGTTGTATTTCTCCATACAAACGTTGAAAACGGAAATCATTAGATTGGCCGAACAATTCTTGAGGTCTATAATTAATCTCTATAGCCCTTTTTTTCTGAAGCAGAGAAAAACCTGCTCCAGAAACACTCGCCGTGCTTAATTGACCAACAAATCCAGAATAAATATACGTCTTTCCATTATGTTCAAACTCACCCTTGAAGTGTCTGAGAACCTCATTTCCATTCGCATCCTTCTGCCATACTGGATCCCATTCTGATATTCTTTCCCCATTGAAAAAAATATCTAATCTATTATGCCTTATATCATCTGCATAAATAACAGAAATCTTCTTTTTAAATGTATCCAATATCTTGGGTTTGCAAAAAAAAGAATTATATTTATATTCATTTAATCCTTCAACAATAATTTTTGTCCCATGAAGGTTATCCATCACATCGTACTCTTGCGCCTTCGTTGTTTTTGGCGCATACTCTCTTGTATAATCCGAGTCAAGCATACCTACAAGTCTTTTCCCTGACCCATATTCTATAGAATCAACAGTGTATTTGCTTCCAAGTGCAAGTGCACCATATTTTAAGCCCAACCCGTATTCACCTCTATTAACTGTTGAATACGTTTTTGCACGTTGGCTTAATTGGAATGCACGCTGCATTCCATCACGGTTCATACCATATGCGTTATCACGTACTACAATCTTGTCATCTGTCCACTCAATCCATACTTGGCATTTTCTCGCATCAACAATTCTATCCAAAATGTCACGATGATCTTCATAACTGCCGGTAGAATTGTCAATCATTTCTCTAATTGCGCCTTCAGGAGATACATCGGTACGTCTCAAATCTCCATAAAAAGACGTTTCAATTTCAATGCTAAATTCCCATTCATTCATCTCTCTACCCTCTTTAAAAAGTCAACAAAGGCCCTAAAAACATATTCAATCACGTCTACATTAACTGCATTACCTAGTTGCCTATATGCATCTGCTTTTGGTTCATCAAAAATAAAATCGTCTGGAAAACTCTGTAATCTCGCAGCCTCTCTAACAGTTATGTACCTTCTCTTTGCACCAATTGCTGGAATATGATCAAGTGTAACCAATGTGGGAGATTCAGTCGGTCGCTTCACTCTTACACCTGAAGTTCTAAATTGAATTATTGTTTCCCATATATCAGAACAGAACTCACCACACTGCCACTCAAATTTTCTATCCGTGGGAAAAGTCCATGATTTTATATCCCACTTTTTATACCAACCATCAATAAACTCTTTATTATTTTTATAAAGATTGCGATTCCAACGAATATACTCTTGTTTCCATTCTGGAATAATGTATTCGCCTTTTCCATTTTTTTGTTCTAAATCATATTCTAGTCCAAATTCGTCTGACCAAACTGGGGTTCCCAGCACTTTTTCTTTTATTCCATGATAAAAGTCATTCCAACATTCAAGCAACTTGAGATCTTTTTCAGTAAGTTCATATCCTTCTTCGACAGAATCATCTTCTTCAAGAATCGTACTTATCGCCGTTTGGTTTCTTGCTTTTCGAGCAATAGACAGTTCAATTGGTCCATCATATATATCTTCTCTTACTGCAACAATAACTGCTCTATCTCGTATTTGTGGAATTCCTAAATCTTTAGGGCCTATAATAATAGGTTTCTCAACAACATTATATCCGGCCTCTTGTATAGCATTCTTTATTGTTCTCCATGTCTTCCCCTTGTCATGGTTAACCAGATTATGTACATTCTCCAATATTAACAATTTGGGTCTCTTTTCAACCTCTTCATAGTATGTCGCGATTCGAATTATTTCTTGAAAAAGTGTTCCCCTCGGGTCACCTAATCCAGCTTGTTTACCAGCTTTTGAAAAGGTCTGACATGGAAATCCCCCACATATCACATCAATCTGTCCTATGTCAGCCGGGTTAATCTTTCTCACATCGCCTACTGGTTTCATATGAAAATTATCTTCATATACTTTAGCGGCTTTAGCATTAATCTCACTCGCCAAAATGCAACGACTTTTGTTTGAATATTTCTTCATTGCATTATGGAATCCACCAATCCCAGCAAATAAATCTATATATTTAAAATCCTTTTTAAGAACTACCATTCCATATCCTCCACGTATGTATCAGCAATGTATTCCTTCAACAGTTTCCCAAAAAAGCCTCTCGTACACACGTATATTTTATTTTCGTGATCCATCGTAGTATAAAATCCGTTATTTACCCCTCTAGTTATGTTTTCCTGAAAAACATACGCAGAACGATATCTATCATGATGAGTATATCTTTGTGGGTTCCACGCTACTAAAGCATCTCCTTTGATTCCTATCAGCAAGAAAGCACTATTTCGTGTTGTCTTTGCAATCGAAGGAATCGGTGGAATCTGAATTCTATCTACTGTTGAATCGTAACTTAAATATGCTGAACTAACATTTTTCACAAAAACAGTTAGTTCAAATATCGTACTATTTCGTTCGATACGGAATACTCTGCACCCATCAGAAGTATCCTTCTCCTCACAAATAGCAAATTCAGCACATATTATGTCCCTTATCGTTTCAATCAATATTTTTCTAGACAATTTTTTCATATAATATCCTTTTGTACTTTCTTGAAAAGACGTTCAACTTTTCATTTAGAAGCAAAACCTTTTTAAAAACGAACCACCTATTACATTAAATAAGCATTTAATCCTATACTCAATGAATGCTCCGTATTTTTTCCCTTTCTCCATATCACATCCCCCTTTAATCAATTTCCTTTATTTCTATTATATAGAATATAACTCATTCTTTTTGCGATGTGTTTACTTTTGTTTAAATAAGTTTTGGGTAGATAAACGCATCCTTAGAAAACTGGTCTATCATCATAGACAAGCATTAGAATTAAACACTTCTTAATAAGCCTGCCAAAACGACTTTTCCCCTCTCCTTCTGCCTTTCGACTTCCTAATATAGATTTGTCTAGTATCTCATTTATCCCTTTTTATCTTTTATTCAAATTATTCTTTTTACCAATCATCATGTTTGGACTACTATTGTCTCATTAAAAGGGCATAAAGTTCAGAAAGTTCCGAATCTACCTCTTTTAAAGTCCTTTCTCTTGCCACTTTTAGTCTTTCCAAATAATTAGTTGGAACAAGATTAAGTCTTTCGTCAATGTCACTATACTTAACTAACTGAGAAAACCCACTAATCTCTTTCTTGTTTTCAATAGTATCTGCCAAAAAATTGAATGCCCGTTCATCGTTCAGATTTCCATCGTAGAAATCTGCTTTTTCTTTTGTTGCTGTAGCGTCTATAAAAAGAATCTCTTTATTTTTCTTCTTAGAAATAACAACTAAGTTCGTTCCTATATTTGTTCCAACCCATAGAGGAGGAAGAGAAATAACTGTCTCGATTTGTTCTCTACTCAAAAGATTTTTGCGCAAAGTCATTGCCCTTCCAGTCGTTTGAAAGAGGGTTCCGCTAGGAACGGCTACAACAGCTTTCATCTCCTTCTTCAATCCTTTATTTACAAAGTAGTCGCTTATCATAGAGAGGGCTACAACCTGTGCCTCTACCTTTCCTTCGCTTCTCTCAACCCTAAAACCAATCGGAGGATCTACAAACAGTTTGTTAGCACCACGAAAATCCATTTCTGCGCTCAAAGTATTCTGACAAATCACATTAAAATTCTTGTACCCTAACAGTAGCAACAACATGGCCAATGTTATGCATGACAAACCATTAATGTCACCACATACCACCCTAGGATGCGTTGCCCTCGTTATGTTGATGGTAGAGATGCCTATTCCCGATGCAAAATCGCAAAAACAATCATCCTCCTCAACTTTCAAAATACTACTAGCAATCTTTGATAACGGCATAGTCGAAGAATAAATACCGGTATATTTCGTTCTTAGATCCTCTTTTGTAAACTCAGCAATGAAATAGTCCACAATAAACTCCCCTATCTCATGACTGTCTTCTTCTTCCTCAAAGTCAAATGCACTAAGGGCATCCATTATTCGCCTAAAACTAGCATTTGTAGTTTGAACTTTGTTCCTTGCCGAATCTTTCCCTAACAACAAACCAGCATATTCACGAAGCAAATCTCCTGATTCGAAAAGGCCATTAAGATCCAAATTGGCATCTATTATTAAAAGAATGTCAATTATAAAGGATACATCAACCTCAACGTCTCTTCTAGCAAATGCCTTTTGCGCAGATGCATAACACTTTACTTCTTTTGTACTTATTGCTCCCAGACAATTATCTATAGCATATTTCAAAAAAACCAGCCGAAACACTCCGTAAATAATATCGTTGCCATATAATGTGCCTTTTATCTCATTTGACAAAACCCACAATTTATTTGAAAATTCATTTTTCAATTCTAAACTAATCATTGTTCGCTAACTCCTCAAAAATAATGCTGTTTCTCTCTTCTTCCAGCAAAACAATTCGTTGAAGTATTTGTATTTTTCTCTTAGTTTCAACAAACCCTTGACCTATCTTGATTTGGTCTTCTATTTTCGGTATCGGTATATCAAGCTGTTTAATCTTACCTACAGATACAACCGTCATAGTTGCTCCTGTCACTTGTGCCTTAATTTGATCTTTACAATAATCAGAATTTAAAAATGCCAATAAGAAGTTTTTATCTAGTTTTCCGGTATCCTTTATAAGTGCACAAAATGAAGGAACCAAGCACCCTACTGACTTATCATCGACAATTCCAGCTCCATAAGGGGTTGAAAGTTTTACAACAATATCCCCTTCTTCTGTAACTTTCTTTTGGTCAAGTTCTTTGATTACTTCTTCTTCGGGCATTTCGTCAATATCTATACCCCCTGTCGATGTAATAGCTTTTGGGACGACTACTTTAATCAACTGTTTTTCTGAATCCTCTTTACCTTTTGCCGAAACCCTGCTAATAATTTGCCCGCCAACGATGTTAATATTATAATCTTCTAACTTTCGCATATATTCTGCGTTCCTCCTATATTGCGTACATCTTCATATATCTCTTCGGATTTCTTATCAGGACTTTGCTCCTATACATTGTGCTGGTTTCCCTTTCCATTCGTGCTTTCCTGATAACCTGCTCCTCATCTTTGATATCTAATTCACACCTAGCTCTTTGCTCCTGCACGTTTTTGCACGTAAAATACGGGTCCAAGCTATTATTTTCTTTTATTTCAAAGAATCTTTCTTCATTTATTTTTATGACATATTTTATTGCATCCTTATAATCATGCTTAACTCTAGGGAATTTCCTTACAATAGAAGCTGCTTCTTTCCCATTCTCTGCTTTAACTGCGAATGTTTTTTCAACATAACGATTTCTTCCAACATGACCGCATTTAGCACAAACTTCGTACATTTCCATTTTAGTTTCCTTTCTCTTTAAGGTCAAGTACCATATTATTATTTGTTTTATGAATGTGATACATTTTTTATGTTCCTTGTGATTATGTTATAGCACCACGACCGCGGACTGTCAATATATTTCTTCTGAAATTTCGATTTATTTTTTATGTTCGTAAGTTTCTTCTTTCTAATCTCAGTTTCGTCTTTTCAATTTGTCTTCATTCTCTAAAGGTAATATTATTTCTACTTCACGAATGTTCAAAAACTTCTGGATACCAATTAACAATTATTTTCTAATGAAGTGACTTCACAAGTTCTCTTCTGGTTCCTTGCAGAAAAGCAAGTATTATAGTACAATAACTATGAGGCGAGTATAATATGTACTCGCTTTTTGCGTGCAAAAAAAAGAGAAATATGCAGAACGAATCCTTTATTGCTTGATATAGTCTTCTATTTTTGCAGTGGCTATATTTGGAAAAATATTCTTTGAAAAAGTTTCATTTAAATAAATGTGAATGTTGTGAAATAACGTGGCAGAAATGGCGTTTATAGGCCAAATAAGTGTGTTTTTATGACTGTTTTCGTGTTAAAAATAGGAAAACCCAGTTTTTTCTGCAGGAAAATGAATTATAATTGCATTTAATGAAAAACGAAGTGCTTTTCATTTTTTATTGAAAAAGCTTCATTTTAATCTAGTGGAGAATCTGCAAATGCCGAAAATACGCCATTTGCATGGCCATGAGACAATGTGATGACCTTTATAGAAACACAATTTGATGGTATTAAAATGAAACTTTTTCAATAAAGAGCCCTAAATGTTTTTTGTCAATGTGTTGCATTTTTCACCCGGATGCTGGATGCAGCAATACCCAATTTCGTTCATATTCAGTCTTTCGCATACTTTCCCCTCTTTATGGTCGAAATACTAATCCCCGTCATTTCTGCAACTTCCTTAAGCGTATGTGTGTCTGTTAGCTCAACCGCGTGTTTAAGTTGAGCAGAAGTATATTTTTTCTTTCTTCCAAACTCTACACCGTTTTGCTTTGCAAGCTCTCGCCCCTCAGTTGTTCTCTGAACAATCATAGCACGCTCAAATTCTGCAAAAGCAAGGAAAATATGCAAGATTAAATCCCCTGTCGGTGAATTATCCAAAAGACCCATGTTAAGGACGTGAACAGTTACCCCCTTTTGCAGAAGAGTTTGAATCAATTCATATCCGGCAGTAGCCGTTCTGGCGATTCTGTCAAGTTTGGTCACTATGAGTCGATCACCTGGTTCTATTTCCTGCATAAGTCTGTCGAATTCCGGGCGCTGCATCTTTGTTCCTGTATAAGCATCTGAAAATATTATTTCCGCTCCGTTCTCCCTTAATTCCTTTTCCTGACCTTCAAGGCTTGTCCCTTTATTAGCCTGGTTAAGTGTTGAAACTCTTGCGTATCCGTATACCATATTCTTCTCCCTTCAAATAGAAAAACCGCTTACTAACATTTTACAGTAAACGGTTTTCTACCTCAAATTTCATGACCCTTAATGAGCTCAATATTTGAGCCGCTATTCTTTTGATAAAATCGTCTTTTCGGTGGTAAGTCCAAATATTTTGAATTATGACACCTAATCATTGACTTTACATAAAGAGTTGTTGCTCAAACATTGATATATATATACAATTGACATAGATATAAATAATAATACCTAGGGGATTATAATCATGAAAAAATTTTTTACTTTATTAGCACTTGTGTCGTTCTTATGCCTTGCTCTGATTGCATGTGGTTCTGAGCCTGCAACTTCTACTTCATCTCCTGCATCTATTAATGAAGTAGCTCCTCAAACAACCTCACAAACCAGCGTTGAGGCTTCTATTCCAGAGGCCCAGAAGACTATTGAGGTTGAGGATAGCACATCATCGAACTTCCAAAAGATGTATGAAGCTGGCACTTACAAGGTAGGAACAGATTTTGAAGCCGGCCCTTATATTCTATTAGCAGATGATGGCGGTTACTTTTCTGTGAGCAGTGATGCAAACGGAAACGATATTCTATTTAACGATAATTTTGATTTCAACGCTCTTATAGAGGTTAAAGACGGAGAATTTATTAAATTATCCAGATGCGTTGCAGTAGATATGGAAGAATTCTATTTATCAAATACTGTTAGCATCGAGCAAAATGGAGGAACATTTAGGGTCGGCTTTGACATCCAGCCAGGAGAATATAAATTGACCGCTGACTCCGATCGAGGATACTACTGTATATATGAGGATTTAAGGCAGGATGCTATTATTGCAAATGATAATTTTGATAAATCTACATATGTTGAATTGAAAGAAGGACAGTATATTCTCATATCACGATGCAAGTTTGCAGACGGTGATAGTACCTCTGAGTCGTCCAATACAGATGGAGATGGGCAGTATAATAAGATGTATGAAGCCGGCACTTACAAGGTGGGAACAGACTTCGATGCAGGTACCTATGTATTATTGACAGATGAAAAAGGCTATTTCTCCGTAACTAACGATGCGAATGGTGATGAAATTGTATTTAATGATAATTTCACCAATGATGCGATTATAGAGGTCAAGGAAGGGGAATATATAAAATTCTCAAGATGTATAGCAGTAGATATGGAAGAATTTTATTCATCAGAAACCATTAGCCTTGATAAAGTTGGCGGAATGCTTAGAGTAGGATATGATCTTCCTTCTGGTGAATACAAATTGAAAGCCGAAAATGACCGTGGATATTATTGCATTTACGACGATCTTAGACAGAGTAATATTGTAGCTAATGATAACTTCGACAATAGTACCTATGTTGAAGTAAAAGACGGACAATACTTAGTATTGTCTAGATGCTCTGTTATCCAATAGCTTTAAAAACAAAGCGTATGAGAATGCTTCATACGCCTTGTTTTTAATAATAATATTTTAGAAGCCTGTTACTTCTCATAAAGGCACCGGATTACAAACCGATGCCTTTTTTCTATGGATGCTTTTCATTTCGATTTTATGAAAAGAAATCTTCATCTTATCGAGTGTTACTGCAACCGGTACGTTTTCCCGACATAGAGAAGCATCCGCTTTGATTTAAGGGTTCTTACGTCCCACGTCTTCTTCCCCTCTTTTTCAGCGATTTCTTCCAAGACGCTGCCGGGTCCGGTTAACAGTACTGATCCGTTTTTGCAGTGAGTTACACGGACTCCTTCTGAGCAGATGGATATTGTTTTCCTTTTCGGAATATAAGTCTCGAATCTTCTCCTGTCGCTTAACATTCTGTAACTTCTTCCGCTTTCTCCAGAAATAAGTCTGGCCTCTTCTTCACTTGTTGTTATGATACGCATAACACCGTTTTTCTTAACTTTTGGTCCCAAATATAATAGCCTTATATATGTACATTCCTAAAGGCGTTATGGAGAATAATTTTGGTAAGATTAACTGCAGATAATAACTTCAAAGCAAAATACACCTATTCTTCTTAGTAATTATAAAAATCAGACATAATACCATTAATGGCTAAATAAAAGAATTCAGCAGTTATAGGTCTATCCGTTTTATTACAGAATAGTAAATCTATATCCTTAATGCTTTCACCCTTCTTAACTGTGAAAATTTCAACATTCTCATCTGAATATATTTTTTCACCTTCAATTTGAGAAAAAAATGCTGTTCCTGCATTTTGTAAAGAACTTATGCAGCTCCTTTCTTTTATATACTCTTCTTTATGGTAATCATAAATACTATATTTAATTTCCAAGCTGTCGATCTGCGTTATACCATAAGCTTCCTTAGCGGAAATATTGTATTTTTGGTTGTCTCTATTTCCGGGAGTTATATGCATCGTGCTATGTCCATATTCATATACCGCACACCCGTTTACTGCGACACCATCGACACTAAACATGATGTCCCCTTCATCCTGGCAGTTTGTGACCTCATAAGTAAACTCATCATTTCCGACTTCTTTTACCGTTACTTTTGCCACGTCAGACTCGAAAATAACCGTGTTTCTCGGAAATGAAGTAATATTTACATTTTCTGTCTCAGTTTCTTGCGGTTTTGAAAAAATACTTTTTACTCTTATTAATATAAGAACAACCACTAAGAATATTAGTAACTTTTTTACCCCACTTCCATTTTTAGTGTCAGCATTTATTATTTCTTCATTATATTCATTGTCTTCGTTATTCATATCTTTATTCCCCTCGTTTACTCAACTAATCAATATCTTTATTAAATTAATAATACAAATCGTTTATGAACGCCCAAATCAATCTTGCTTTCTATTTTGGTTCCGGTTTCATCGGTAATGAGAATCCTAACACTCTTTCCTTTATAATCCTGCTGGTTAAGTTCTGTAATCTGACCTTTTCTTTCTATACGAATATCGGGTACACAGTTAATTTTCCGGATAAAATTATCAATTGATTCATCGGATAAAGAATACTTAATAAAATCAATATCCATATCCTGAGTCGCTCTTCTGACATTTCCTGTAATGCTGCGCATCACGACTCCGCCTTTAATTGTCACGTTTCTGGATAAACTGCTGTCCGCAATTCCTTTTAATACAATATCCTGGCAAACTTTGGCATTTGCGTCTTCATAAGAATAGCCTTCCTTTTGTACTTCCTGTATCATTTCACGTAAGTTCATTAAAAAACCTCACTTTGAATTACATTCATAACCATCTTGGTCTTCGGCAGTTTCTCTGAATACTTTTCTATAAGCTCGAAATCAAGATCATAAATAATTCTTCTATAATTCCCAAGTATTTCTTTGTAATAATCAAATGGCAGTTTCGACTTGTTCCTGATCAGCTCAATCAACAATCTCTCTTTGTTAAAGATACGTATTTTTTCGCCATTATATTCTATGCAGTCCCTGCCCACCTGCATACTATCGTAATTATCAAATATCTGCTTAACATTACTATCCGATATTTTTGCCGCGTCTTTATCCGTCTGCAAATAGTATTTACTTGGAATAGTATCTGTTAATCCGTGATAAAAAAACGCACTGTTAAGTGTAAAAACTGCTTCCGGGTATTTTTTCATTACCACAGCATTTCCAGACACATATTCCTTATCCGAATATAAACCTTTCGATAATTTATATAATTCCTTATTCTTCAAGGCTTTCTTTATTTCGTAATCCGATTTACATTTTTCCAGACACTCTGCATATGTGAATAACATTTGATTGCCACCCTGCGTTTTGGTATTTATCCGTAAAACCTATTGTTTTACGGACTTTTACTTTAATATTTTAGCATCATAGTTATGAATCGTCAATATAATCGTTTTTGGGTAAATGTCCGTAATATTATTCTTTTTACGGACATTTACCCATCTCACTTTTTAAAAAAGCTGATTCCTAGCACGTATTTTTGTATCTGATATAAAAATAAATAACATACAACCAGCCAAACAGTCCGTAGTAAGCTTCTATGTTTTTTATAAACCACATTTATTACTAATATCGCTTAATGCATCATCAAAACCTTCATACTCGCCTCGCCCATAGCAGACCCGTGACTCAGCTAATTCCGTATATATTTCTTCAGCGGTTTTTGGCTTATATGGATTTCCCTTACAGAAATTGCTAGTCAAATATTCGAATATCTGCAGTTGAGCCTCTTCTGGTATCGTTGACAATAAAGCTATATTAATCTCTTTAATACTCATAATCTCAATTACCCTCTTCAGTAAGTTGAATCACTTTTATAGCGTTTGCTACATTGTCCTCTAAAGAGGCAATTGAGAAAGGCTTGTGAATGGAGTTTTCGCTCCGCAAGGTATTCCATTTGTCTCTTTTCACGCTTTTTTAGATACTCTATCGGTAACGAGTCCAAATGATTTAATATTGGGACCCTTCAAGTAAAGTGCTTCCTCTATTTATTTCTTTTAATGCGTCATCAAAAGAATCAAATGTTTTTCTATCTCGTTGTTTACAAAGTTCTTCTGCTTCTTCTATTGCTTGCTTAAGTTCGATTCCATTTTCACCACTCATTTCTGCTAGAATCTCTTTTCGCAATGTAATATCCTCAAATAGCCGGATTGCTTCCTTAACATCACTTTCATCATTAAGAAGCATAAGCCGCTTTATCATATATCTTCCGGCATCATAAATAGTGTCGAACACTTTCACATCATCTTTTTGAAATCTGAAGCCATAATATACCCACCATTTTCCCTCGACATTCTCAAGGCAGAGATTATCATCACAGTACCCGCCTAATGAATAATGGTTGGAAGGAACTCTACCCTCAAGTACATTTCTGAGTTCCTCAATTACCTGCTTATCCTTCTGCTCATCCATAATATGATCCTCCATAAATACCAACCGCACATTTATTGTCCATCCTTATAATACAAGAAAAGACAGCCCCCACAATATTCCGACCAAGGATTTGGCTGCCTTTTCCCGTAACTATTAACCGAGGTACCGTTTTTTCGCCTCTTATTGAGGCTTTGGAAAACGGTTATCTCATATAACTTGGCTCTGCCATGACTTCCTGCATCTTTTGAGGTGATGACTTACACAATGAAATGGATAAAGTCAAGTTATTAGCACATTTATTTATATTATGAAACCACTGCAATGGTCTCTTCCTGTAATCAAAAGTAATCCTTTTGAATTACTTCGCTTCAGTCTCTCCTTTGCTCTGATTACTTTCAAGATAGTTCTTTACTATCAGTTCAGCCCTGACGTCCATCGGAACACTCATTTCGGCATTATTATCAAAATCAAGGCATGCTATACATTTATAGGCAAAAAGTTCTGCCTTTTCCGGTGATATCTTTCCGTCTGCACATTGTAAGATCTCTTTTTTTAGGGTTTCCGCTTCAAAAGCAACCAGTTTTGCATCTCTTGCAACATGCTTTTTTGAATATATACGTGACTTGTTGAATAACATATCGCTCCCCTTAATCATTCTGCCATTTTCTTCATCCTCGGATGTTTCTTCACTTACCTCTTTTTCTATCTTGTCCTCAAACTCATCCGCCGGCTGTATTCCTAATTTTTGGCTTCAAATAATCAAAATGATAGTAAAAACAATCATTGAAATAACAACAACTTCATACAAAGCCAAAGACCCTACTTATTTATTTCTTTCTGATTTGGCTGTCCTTATTCCAAGCTTTAGCACGTGATCCATAACAACATATTCAGGAATAATCTGATAATTACTTTTTGCAAATTCTCTAACCTGCTCAATTGTGTCCGGATAAACCCTGAGTGTTGTTACCTTTGGCTCTGTGCCCTTTTTCTTCCACTTTTTCATAAGCCGTTCCTCCTGCTTTGAAACGCCATCAGTTCTCAAAAGCAGTCTTTCTGCGTCTTCCTTACCTACTCTCATTCATTATCCCCCAGGTATCACAATTTCCACTAATCCTTCTTTGTCAATCCGGCAGCTTCTCTATATGTCATAACGCAAACCGGAATTGCCAAAACAAATGTTACGACAAATACAACTAATTCTGCCATAATTCCTCACTCCTCGTCTTTTTTGTCTTTTTTGAAGATATATCCTGCAGCTTCTAAAAAAGCACCTATTCCTATAAGAAGACAAACACCACTAACAACAAAAAAAGTAATAATCTCAGGCATATCCGCACTCCTTTCTGTAGCATTCATAAACATATCCTTGCGTTCGTCACCCTTCCTTTTTATCTTATTCATATTCATTACTATGCATTCTCATAACAGCCCGCATCAAAAAGAAACAACAGCGCAAATACAGAGTATCATCATCGAATGAGTCGATTAATGCCCAAAAGACAGCATTTATTGCGCTAATAAGACACGGATTGGCAAGAATCATTGCATAGGCTCCGCCCACGCGTCGCACATCATCTAACTCGTTAATTATCCCTGACAGGCGATCCGTCGAAATAGCCTTAAAGACACCCATTGTCTGCCTGACATTTCCGCCAGAAGGCTCATCCCTGTCATTCTCCATTTCAATCTTTTCGAGTTCTTCTCTGTGGATGCCTTTATTATTCACTTTTTTTAGTTCTTCCAGAATATCTACCGTTAATCTTGCAGATTCTGCAAGCTCATTATCTGTCATTTCTGTAATGAATTTGCTGCTTTGCAATTCTACTACATAACTATAGCTATCTTCGGAAATCTTCTCTCTTCTAAACTGCTCTACCGCTTTTAACAAAAGCTCTTCAATTTCAGAATGTTCCTTTTCTGTAATGGGCTCATACTGCCTTGATTCACTCATCCTCGTCACCCAGCATTTCCTCTAGTTCTGTGATTGCTTCCGAGACGGCGTTTTCACCGTCCTCAAGAAGCAAGTGCCTTATGATATGTTTTCCTGCATCAAGGAAATCATAAAATTCTCTCTTTGGAATTGGGAAAGTGTGATAAGCCACCCACTTTCCGGATTCATATTTCAGGCAAATATCATCGTAAAAATGTTCCTCCGACGAGTATTTTCTGTATGACATTCTCTTAGCCACCACGGTTCTTAATTTTTCGACTTTTTCATAGTTTCTCTGCTCTTCCAGCTGTTCCTCAATCTTTTTTACCTTTATTGTCTTAATAATCAACAGCACAAGCAATGTAAGAAATGTACCTTCAAACAATATTAAAACAATCAATTTTGCCATACTTTATCTCCCATCTGTCGGCGTATTAACCTGAATGGTTTTTCCTTACACGGTATCCGAATCTGTTTCATGAATGATTCTAAACATTCTTTCGTCTTTCGGAAAAACATTCTCTTTCCCACTAAGCTCCTGCAAAGCAAAAACCGCAGTGGGTTTACCTTTCTTTATCGTCTTTACGGCCAGATCATAAGCGCTGTCATATGTTATCCCCAGTGTCTTTGCAAAGTCACGTGCCTCTTCACAGTCAGAAAAGATCCACATGCCATCATCAACTCTCTCCTGGTCTATATTGTAAAAAATTGAAATAACTCTTCCGTCAAGGCAAAAAGCCAATCCGACAAATCTGCAATCATAAAGACCACAGTCTTCAATCTCCCTCATCGATTCATACATAATATCAGACATACACTCTACAACCGATGAATCATCTGCCGATGTGAAAACCGGAAGATAATCTTTGCCGCAGACAACGGGCTCAATCATCATTGGAATATCGTTAAGATTTACATCTGAAAGTGTCAAATTCTTATACTCAGGGTCATCGCAGTCGAGGCATCCCGTCTTTTTCATTATGGTGAACAATTTTTCGGACAAACTAACCATTCCTTCTTTCCAGTGCCTCCTCTGCTATTGCTTCTATATCCTCTTCTGAAAGACTCACTCCTTTACAGCAGGCATATGAATATTCTCTATATGCCATTAAGGATAAAGTCTCTTCTGAAAGTTCTTCCTGTGCATTTTCCCTTATTCTTTCAGCTATCTTTCTTACAGTGTCATCAACAGCAATTTTACGAAGACCCTTTTGATAGGCAAGCAGTCTTTCCTCCTGGTTTTCAAGGGACGCTTGATTCATTTCAAATCTGCATTTAAACCCCATTTCTATTTGATACTCTTCTGTAGCAGGCATGTAGCCTGCTGCAGTCATAAGTGCTTCGAATGTTACTCCATTCTGCGGATTTGCCTCCGGGCTCGACAGTTTCTTTAACATCTCAACTCCGGGGAATCTTTCCTTCTTGCAAAGTTTCGTCAATCCGCCCTTGGCAATCCCCGAAGCTTTCTCTACTTCATACAGTTTTCTGTCACCAATCAGTTTATTGATTAGTGGCAGTAATGTTTCAAAGCGTTCTTCTCTTGATATCAGATAATCGTTCATTTTTCCTTTTCTGACAGCTGTCAGTTTCCTTTCAATCTCATCTTATCACAAATCCAAATAATGTCAACATACTATTTGTGTCATTTTTAATACGCAGGATATGTTAATACAATTCGCCTGAATTATTATTCACTAATAATAATTCCACTGATGTTAAGCTGAATCCATGTTCTGCATCAGAGATATTCCGAGTGATTTATGTGGATTATGTTATTTCTATAAGTGGCACTCAGTTGCACTTATACAAAAGATGTCTGAAAAAGCCTGAAAAATGAAAAGTCCCCCGATAAAAATCGGGGGCTTTTTTAGCAATCCTTCTCTATAAATTAATTTTCGTTATAAATATTGTTAACCGCTTCCGCATATAAGGATCTCGACTTCTTATCCGGATTGGTATTTGCATTTTTCAATCTGATATATAAGTCTTTAACATCCTGCCACAGACCGTTCTCTTTTATCCAGTCAGCCTTTTCCTCAAGTTCGTACGGATCCGGTTCCTCACACCACTCGTAGGATTTTTTGTTCCCCTGCTTCTTACAATGAATAAACCATTCGTTTTCATCCTCATCTTCAAGAATAATAGCTATATCACAGCTGTGTTCTATTCTGCTTCTTGAAACATTCTTGAACTTGATTGTAAGCACCCTGGTACTATCCTCACAGGGGGAATACCCATACTTCTTTGCGAGTCTGTTAAAAGCTGCCGTAAACATATCTCTTAACTGTGCAGCGGAATAATCATCGAAATCCACATTCGGATAGATATTGATATCGAAGTCATATCCCGCATTCCCTTTTTTATCCCTTGTAATCATATTTCGGGTTGAACTGCCTATCGGTCTGAACTGAAACGTGAATTTATCACGCAGGACATCCTGCACTTCATAAATCAGCTCCCAGAGTTCTTTCTTAACGGGACCATATTCTTTTTTGGTTACATACTCAAAATCATGAATCATATCAGATTACCTTTCTTCGCCCATGCCGTCCCATCTAGATTATTCTAAATCATTTAAAAATAACAACTTCATACAGTAAAGTCAAGATATATTTCGGGCAACATCTGTCAGGCCGAAAGAAAAGCAGCACTCAGGCTGTCGGCAAAATCCTTAAAGCCGTCTTCTTCATCACTTTCTTCTTCAGGCGCATACTCTTCTTTTAATACTTTTTCAGGAGAATACAATCCGGCCTGCACGGGATACGGAATCCTGCACTCACCAACGGTATCTTTGATAACTCTGTAATTGGCAATAAATCTCTTTATCTCCTCCACGCTTTTATCCCTAAGATGGTACTTTTCAACAAACTCCAATATAGCCAGGGAAACCACAAGGCTCTGTTTTCTCCCACAGCAGTTATCAAGAAATGACAGGGCATCCATCTGCACGGATGATTCTTCACTGAACTTAAGCAGTTTCCTAAGGCTTTCAGGGTTACTGTTTTTAACCATATACCCTCCTATACCGCCTTTGCATAGTACACGGCATTTTCATTGACGGACTTTACGAATTCAAGCTCGGCAAATGCTGGATTGCTTTCCAGGAACTCCCTTAAAAGAAGGGCTCCTCCACCTATAAATACGGTAGGGTAATCCGAAAAGTTTACCTTTTTATGAATCAGCTCATTAACCATCCTGTCCGAATATGCCCTCGCGGTGTCAAGGATGAGTGTCTTTTCCGCCTTTCTAGACTCCTTGTCAAGCAAAGTTACGTCTCCCCTTATTACCTTCTCTATTATCTGGTATTCCTTTGCCGCCGTGTATCCGTTCTGCTGGAACTTCTTCATTATTTCGGAATACATCTGTGTCGTGCCGCTTTCAAGACTTACAACATCATCCACCCTGGGCATTCTGTTTCTTATGGGAATGACATCAAGTGTGTTTCCCCCAAACCCTATGATGTTATAGTCCTCGTACTTTCTGGGAACATTAAGGTCCGGGTTTTTTATGACAGAAATCACATCCTGCGGGAAAATCCTGACTTTATCAACCTTCAGATCATAATGAAAGAGTAAGTTTCTATACTTTACGCTCTTATAGTCAAACACTATACCGTTCTTAAACCGATCTTCCGTGTATGCAAGAGTCGCCTTTGCATATTTTGAAAAGAATCCCACGGGAAGTCCGATTCCCAATCGGATGGACGTAACCTCAGACACCTTTTTCTGCATTGTTTCTGCTGTCATGCAATTATTTAATGTCTGGGCAAGAATCTCTTTTGCCATACCGAAAATCTCCATTATGGTAGCATAGTCATTAACCGTCTTGTCCTGTTCCTGATGGTTCCTTTCCGTGGTAGGCACATAGTATTTTCCCTCGAAATACAGGTACTCGTTTGCCATGCAGGGTTCCTGCTCATATACGGCAAAACTGCTTTCCGTTATCGTAAGCTGCGTTTTAGTATCATAATTTCCCACGTCACAGCCAATCTTTAATTCCATACTTTAAATCCTCCTGATTTTTATTTCATACATTTTTCTATACAGAGTCTCCACAAAGGCTCCGTAACCGGCACTTACATTACGGCCTCATTAAGAAAGTCATTAATCATCCGGTTTGCTTCTTCAAGTTCCTTATCCTTTTTCTGAAGCTGCTTTTTTAAATTTTCAATTTCCCTCGCGTACTCTTCCTGTTTCCTTAACATGTTTTCTGTGATGTACTTCTGTCGTCTTTCCTGGATACCGTTCTGGTGCTGGATTTCCTTCGCTCTTTCCAGTTCTGCCCTCACAACCGGGTTTTTATAGAAGAAGGATCTTGAAACCTTACATTCAAGAGACATTACCTTGACGCAGATAACCTCTCCCGTCTCAATGTATTCCCTGATTATACTGATTGCAGCTTCTTCTTTCAGCCTGGTCTGCTCTTCGTTATAGGCCCTTACCGCCCTCGTCTTCTTGTCATTAATAGGTGTAATATTCTGCGTCATATAAACTTCCTCCATACACTTCTGTTACTAGTATCTCCATCGCATCAAGCATCTTTTTTATTCTTTCTGTTTCTTTCCCTGGCGAGATTTCCCTGTATCTAGCCACTGAAGTCAGTCCGGTATGCCCAAGATAGTCTCTTATTGCCACATCGTCATACCCTTCATCAGCAAGAAACTTACCGACCGAACGCCTGAAGTTATGAGTTTTTGCTTTTAATGGGGCTCCGTGGTCATCCTTCAAATCATTTTCATTAACCATTTTTCGGAAATGGTATTTTACCGTTCCCGTCGTCATGGGAAGTTCCGGATTCTTCTTGTCTGCAAATACGTAAGGCGAAGAACCATATTCCCGATTGGTCCATTCAATACAGTTATTAACAAGTCTCTCTGTCTTTGAATCTATCGGTATGTCATAATCATTTCCGGTTTTGCCTCCGGGGATATGTAATACCCGCAGTCCTTCCTTTTCCTTCAGGCAGTCCTGCGTTATTAAAAGGAGGTTATCCATTCTCGTCCCCAACACCATCATCAAATACAGAAACCTCTTTACCTGGGGATTCTTAACAGTAAGAACCGCTTCCCTGATTCTTTCAATTTCACTGATCGTATAATACTCAATGAGTCCGCCTCCTTCATACCAGCCCTCGCTGTCTATGGATATGAGCATGGCCGATTTCGGGGCTTTGAATATCCGTTCAGATTCTTTTATAATTCGTTCAACTCCCTGAAACAGCCTTCTTTTACTTTTCCTGTAGGATTCTTCAATTGTTAAGAAAGAACGATAATCACTCATAATCTCATAATCCAGTTCGAACAGAGACCGTATTTCCGGATAGTTCTCCTTTAAAAACTTTGAAAAATGATTAATTGCTGTCATCTCAGCATTTATACTTGCCACTGATATTTCCATCAGGCGTTTCTGCATTATCGTCATGACCTGCTTGCGAATTTCTTTTTGCGGGATTTTTTCAAAATTGAGCTTATAAGTCCTTGTGGTCCTGTTCTGTTTTGGAGTTATTGGAAGATCCTTTATATGCAGAATGTATTCCTTATCTTCTTTATAGAAATCTTTTATAACCCTGAAGTATCTGATTACCGGATTGGAATTCTTTTCCTCTTTCTTTTTAGCCTTATTTTCTTTTGTATAATACAGGGGCTGTCCTCTTTTTATCAGCCATTTTCTGAGCTTCTTTTCTGCTTCTTCTGAAGGAAGAGAGTTAAAACCTTCTGCAGACGGATATTCCTTATTTAGAAAGCCCGCGAGCTCATTAAACGGTGTCACCTCATTCTTGATGCTAGATACAGTTACCTTCGTTCCCCGGTAAAGAACAAATTCTTCAATTTCCTTTCGGAATCCTTCAGGGTACTTTTCAAAATCGAACTCATAACTGCCCCAGCGTTTTACATGCTCCACATTTGCGTTCTTAGAACACTCAAGTTCAATTATCTTCATCCCTACCCCTCCTCTCGAATTCTTCGTGCAGCATGTCAATCGCGTCTTTAGCACGTTCCCATTCGTAGTCAATGTAATGCTTTGTCATTTCATCCGTCTTATGTCCCAGGTATTGTCTGATTGCCGATATGTCGACGCCTATCATGTCCATCCTGGTTGCTGTCGTGTGTCTGCTCGTATGAGACTTAAATTTCATACCCTGACTTTCAAGAAGTGCCCCCACGTGCGCAGTAAACGTGCCATAGCAGTAAGCTCCTCCCTTCCTGTTCTGGAATATATATTCATCCGCTTCCCTGTGCATATCACTTACATATTTCCCCAGAAGGGTATATACGGGCTTGATTATTGGAAGCAGTCTTTCGTCTTTCATTTTCTGCGCCCATATTTTCAGATAGAAGTTTCCGTTATCCTCAATCATCTGATTTGGTTTCAGAATGCATACTTCTGATGCCCTAATGCCCGTAATTCTGAGAATGAGAAACATTATTTTTTCTGTATATTCCAAATTCTTTGTGACTTCCATCTCCTTTCTCAACTCCTCTTCACTTAATGAACAATCATTGTGATGATAATATGTCCTCTGTCTGTATTCCGACATGTTGATCAGGGTCTTTACAATCTTCATCTTATAAAGGTAGTCACACAGGCAATTAATGATCATGAGTTTTATATTCATCGTTTCTTTTTTCTTGCCTCCTTCCAGAAAAGTCTGAACATATTTTTTTACGTCAGCTTTTCCGAGGTTCTCAATCTCTATTCCCTTCTGATCGAGATACTCAAAGAAGTCCAGCAGTACATAATGCCTGCACCTTATTGTCTGTGCAGATTTTTCAGTATTACCAAAAAGCTTTTTTTCGTAATCTTTAAGAATTTGCCTGTTCTTTTTATCTTTAATGGTGATGAATTCGATCTTACCTATCGGACTTGCCGAATTGACCCTTATGTTATCATCATCAAAAAAACGCTCAAGATACCAGGCATTGGCCTTGAAGTTAATCCTCCCATTGCCCTTACAGAAAATAAATCTCCTGAACAGATTGACTATCTGCATGTAATCCTGTTCTTTGGTTCCAACGTTCCCTTTAAGGCTCTCCCTGTATGCTTCAATGTCTTCCTTCTCAAGCTGGTTAATGTCCTTTACCCCTCTTTCGACGCAGACATTAAAGAAATGCCTTAACGGCATAAGGAAACGCTCATTCCTCATCTTAAGATTTGACTCATTCTCGAAAATGTAATTCACAAAATCGAGGGTCTGCCTCTTTAAGACGGGTGATGCATTTACCGATAAGTCCAGTACCAGATTGTCCTTTTTCTGGTAATAATGAAACGTCATAGCAGTATCATAATCGGGATGATAGCCGAAATAGAGTTTCTCATCAGGGTCAGTGTATCTTGCTTTTTCAAAAGGGTTCTGTGCAGCCTTTATGGCCTCAAGTTTCAAAAGGTCAAAGGCCTTTACATATTCCATTATCTTGGAAGAACGATACAGACCTATATAATCCTCGAATTTCTTTCTGACATCGTATGTTATGTCTTCTGCTGAATGTATGTCGTTCTGAATAAAAAAAGAAAGCAATTTATTCTTCTTATCTTTGGGTTCAGATACATCAAGTTCCTCTATTTCTTTAGCAACTGCTTCGTAATCCTCTTTTCGCAATAACGTATTGACGCGCTCCAACCCTCCCTTAAAATACGTCTGCTGGCGAGGCGTGAACTCCTGCTTATTCAGCATCAAAATGCCAAACCTTCTGATATCTTCTCTAGTTACTTCCTTCAGATCATTTATTCCGTTATCCTTGCAATAGTCTGCAACCAGAGCCTTTGTCTTTTCGTCGATCTCATTCAAATTCTGGAGCTGGCTTTCAATTATGCTTTTTTCTTTTACTAATACATTTTGCATTTTCTACCTCCTACGAAACGAGAACGTCCTCGTAATCCATTCCTTCGCTGTACAGGTCATGAAGCTTATCGTGTGCTTCGGCAAGTTTATTCAGGTCGGGCTGGATATAGCGAATAGTTGTCGCAATGTTCTTATGTCCCATCGATACCCTGACAAGATTGAGATTACCCGTTAAGCGGTACAGCCGCGTTGCGAAGAGATGTCTCAAGTGATGCGAGGTAACATTGGCATTCATTTTTTTTGAAATTCTTACAAAAATCTGATTTACGCTTGCATTATTAAGCGGTTCCCCTTTGTTCTGGCCTTTGATTTTTATCAGGAAATACCTTGTCGCACAAAGGTCAGTGGCATATTCAGCCATGTACTGCTCCATATACAATGCTGCCTCAGTTGAGAACTTCACTGTCCTGTTCTCTTCGTATTTATTTTTTGCTCCATTAATATTGTTATCCCTTGCAACTATCTTTATTTCCCTTTTTGAGAAATCTATATCAGCAAATCTCACTCCCAGGAGTTCACCGATTCTTACTCCGGTATCCCTAAGTAGCACCAGCAGAACCTTGTCCCTGATATTCGAAGCCTTACGAATCATCATATTTATAAGATCAAGGTCAGCCCAGTGTCTGTCTCTTTCTTCGTCTTTTCCGAGTTTTGCGGGAAATGTTAGTGCTTTCCTCTTTAAACTGGTTCCTTCACCAATCAGTATCTGAACCTGTCGTTCCTCCAACACCTTCAGAATACAGAAACTTCCATCTTCTGCACGGAATGAAAAAGCATAAAATCTGAAGACAGCTTCGAGATATGTATTACATGTTTCATTCCTGATTTTTTTCTGGCTTTTGCTGTGATAACCCATTTTTAAGAATTCCAGGTACTTCCGAAAGTGAATCTCCTGTTCTACTACCGAAAGATCTATTATCTCTTCCGGTGACATACCAGTGTTAAACAAGTAATTTAAGTAAAAAACAATCGCTATCGCGTTATTCTGGACTGTGTTGAAAGACATCCCCTTATCACTCATATACCGAAGATAACAAGAAGATCTGTTCTCTACCTTATATGGCGACTGCGAGATCACGTATACCCTCTTTCTATCAGTATCCACCCTCAAAAAATACTTTGCGTTTTTCAATTTTGGACCCCTTTCCGTACCCTAATAATATTGTCAGACACAAAACACTCAAAATCAAATTTTGACCCCCCTCTCAATTTTTTGCGAATTATGCAAAAAAAAATAGGAACTGCCTTTTAGCAATTCCTATTGATAATCATATTGAAGTATGTAATTGATATAAATACATAATACACAGTCCACACAGCCTTGTCAAATCTGGTGGTCAATTTTTTTCAAATTTCTTTTTCCCCCATACTTTTCGCGATTTTCAATCAACTCTTTCGCCTTACTTATGTCGTTGTTATTCTCGCTTTTTTTCATATTCACTCCTTGCCTTCTTCTTTTCTTCCGCCTTTTCCTTGAGGGTTCTGTAATCTCTTTATATCATAATCAAACAAAACAGACCGATTATCAACGGCAAAACGGTTAGGATTACTCCTACCAAAACAACTGTTTTTATGAAATGGAGATCCGAAGCTATTCCCTTCAGAATATTATTCTGTGTATTGTCCTGTCCTGCAATACCCTTAGTATAGTCTTCTCTGTCAGCAAGTTCCTTAACAGACAAAGCAGACCCCCTTTTTCTTTCCAGAAGCAGTTTCTTCAGTTCATCTTTTTCTTCTTTGCTTAAAGCGTCCCATTCTTCTTTGGATATGCTCGTAGAAACCAGAGGAATTTTACATTTTGGACAGGTATCATCCATTTCTTCCCCTATGCTTCCAAAATATCCACATTTGGAACAGAAAACAATTTTCCTCATAAAAATAAACCTCCCAATTCATATTCTTAATGTCGGTAATTCCACTCCATAAAACAAAAAGTTCTTCCATTACTTGCAGACGCACATAATCCGAATAACCATTTCCGTCTTACCTAGAGAAAACTCCTGAAGGATAAATGTATTGATAATATGGATCGTTATCTACGTATAACTGGAATCTCAAACTACCGTCAACAAAAACCGCACTATACGTCTTCTCAAAAAAACTATGGTATAAATAGTAAACACCATCTGAATATGTCACCTGATAAGGAGGTACTATGCTAACATCAGAATGTTCAAATGCACCAATAGAAGTATAATATGTCCACTTCATATTTTTGACAAACAGCACACAATCGCCACATTTCCATGCACCCTCTATCGCATTTGCAGGGCCTAACGATTCAGCATACTGCTTAGATGCCTCAAGAATCCTTGCTTCCTCTTCTATTGCAGCCTGCTGCTTTGCTGCTTCATCGGCTGCCTTTTTTGCTTCCGCAGCGGCTTTCTGCTCACTTGCTATCTGTTTCTTATGTTTTTCAATCTCTGTATACTTTTCAGCCGCTCCTTCTACTCCTTCACTTTTAAGAATGTTCAGGCACCGCAAGGCTTCTTCAAAATCATGCTTTTCAGCATGTTCATCCGCTTCGTTCCATATTTTTGCCAGGCAGTCTTCGTACAGAACTTGCGAATATTCATACCCCTTATCAGCATAACGTTTGCTAAAAGATAATGCCATCGAGTAGTTTTTGTCCTCAAAATATGCATTCACTACAGATAAAATGGCACGTTCTATTACATCTCTGGTATCGGCATAATCAACTATATCTTCCAAATACTTTAAGGCTTCCTTGCCCTCGCCATCTTCTAGGTATAATAGGCCTATTTCATACACCTTCTGAAGTTTATAAGTCTCACCACCCTCCAGATCCCGGTACTTGAATACATTATTAAAAAAGGCCTCTTTCATTCTGTCAGAGTCATACCATTTTGATGTATCTTCATATTTTTGTGAAAATGATTCAAAACGACATTCTTTCGCTTTTCTTTCAGCATCAGAATAATCCGCCAATTCATCAAAAAGAGCAATTGCCTCATTCAGCTTTCCCTTTTCATGAAACATAAGAGCCTTCTGATAATCACACTCCAACACCATATCAGAACTGTCCGCGTAGTCAGCGAGACCCGTAAAAATCTCCTTAGCTTCATCGTTTAATCCTTCAGCCAGCATATCTGAAGCTTTACTATATGTTGACTCCTTAATTCTTTCACTGCTGTCCTTAAAATCAATAACCTTAGTGAATTCGTCAACAGCTGCATCGTATTCCTTCGCCACAAGAAGTTCTTCCGCCTGCCTGTATACAGACATTGGTTTGAAATAAGTCGAGTATGCGTAATAAGAACCAAATCCTATCACTGCCAGGCAGACAAAAAGCACTATAAAAATAACAGTTCTTTTTTTCTTCTTCCTTCTTTCTGCAGACAACGGCAACTTATACCCGCAATTGGGGCACTTCTTTGCCTGTGAAGATACTTCATGATTACATTCCGGACAGTTAACTAATGCCATATAATCTCCCCTCCGACGAAAAATTCGTCTAACTTTCTTTTTTCTTTCTTCCGCCTTTATTACAAGACGGGCCCTTGGGCACAACCTCGTCTGCAGGAAGATTTTCCATGATATCTCCCGGCTGGCAGCCCAGTGCATCGCAGAGACGCTCTATTGTCGAGGTCTCTATTTTTGCATTCTTTCTCAGTTTATTCAGTGTAGATGACGGAATATCCTTAACAGTAATCAGATAGTACTGGGTTATTCCATTATCTTCCAGATATTTCCAAAATTTACCAAACGAAATCATTGTCTCTACCTCGACAATATCGTAGACAATAAAATCGTTTGAAAACATTGTACCTACCGTGACTATATTATAAGATACTATTGTGTGCTTTTTCAACGAAGAAGTGGCTGTTTCCACAAGCACTAAAAAAGGATAAAAATCAACGCACCAAAAAATGTCCCACGCCTAAAATAATGCATTATATATTAAAAAAACGAGGTATATGAGAATGAAAGCATTGTCAGATGAACTGCTTAAAGAAATCGCAGATGATTATCTTTTACACAAGGAAGATATAACCGTTAAAGGTATCATTGAAAAGTATGGACTGGACATATCAGCATCCAAACTAAAAAGCATACTGCCATTAGTAAACAACGAAAACACCTGCCCTTATTGCAAAGTCAACATGGTTCAGAAAATAACCGGCAGAGGAGAGCTCAGCAACCCGTACTGCAAGATATGCGGTCATACAATATACCAAAACGACTACCAGAAATGCCGCTGCTCTATATGCGACGATGCAAGACGTAAAATCATTAATTTAGCATACAAAATTCCGGAAGCGAAAAAGAATTTCTCAGATTTGCCGAACCTTCTAAAGTTGGACATAATCAGAAAACTTTCGGATAATGACTCTTTCGGAATAATCAAAGGGAAACATTTTTTACATGACAAAGCGCTTTTAGATATTTTGAAAAGCCAAAAGCTAATCTGCGTATCACCCGAGTCACCTATAGATGCCTTTGACTTAACTGATTCCTTCCCGTTTTCCTATTATATCTATCAAGTTGATTACGTTTTAAATGTTCGTTTCTCACAAGACGAACAGGAAAGAATTGTTAAAGGCACCTGCTTTGCAGATATTTTATCACCCCAAGAAAAGTATGAAATATTCGAAGAATATATGCACAAAGACGTTATGAACCGGTTCTCGGAGCTTATGGTAGAGCGCGGGCTATGCCTTGTTATCCTTCCTACTGCTGAAGAAAATTTCAAGAAACTTTACAAAGAACTGAGTTACAGCGAGATAATGACTTTATGCTTCCATGTTGCCCGTTATTGTCTTGATAGAACCAAAACAAGAAAGATGACCCGGACAATTGCCGAAAAAGGCGCCCTCAAAATGGCAATCACCTTTTGGGAAAATGACAAGAAAAAAGGATGGCCTCTCGGAAGGTCCGAAGTCGGTTATTGCGGAGAAGATTTGAAATGGTGTGTCGAAAAGGTCCTCAGAAAAGAGCTCAGCATTCTCCACGAAATCGTTACGCCAGAATCGCTTTGATTAATCTCACAAAAGAATCATCTCTCAATCATAAAAGTGCTCCGGTCATTCACCAGGGCACTTTTATAAATAGCCAATCCGTTACTATGCACAGTAGTCATCTCTGAACATATTGAAGTTCGAGACTTTTCACTTATATCAAATCAGGATATCTTGTGCTTCTTATTCATCTTTCCTCGGGTCTGTCTTCTCTCCTATATATGCCTTAAATAATACGATTCTGAAGTCTCTTCCGTGACCCAGTTCTTCCTGAACTATATTCCAGGCCTCTAGCCTACTGTGACCCTTATCAATCTCTTCCTGATACCTTTCCCTTGCATACTTTTTCCTAATGGCATGAACTGTTGTATCAATGTACTTATCTGCAATCCCCACACGCTTCATTTCACGCCGAATACTCTTATTAATGGCATCCCTGCTTATCCCCCCGCAAACTAGCTTGTTTCCTTTTGTTTCTTCCTTTAATCCAGCAAAATACTCATAATGCTTATCTCTGATTGGAACATCCCTGAACTTACCATTTTTTGTTCCGTGTCGAAGTTCCAATCTTCTTCCTTCAAGATTTATTTCTTCATTTTCAAGATATGCACACTCCTTAACTCTCAGACCGGTTCTATCCGAAAGTTCAAGCGCAATCTTCCCCTTCGTATGTGCTTTTCTCTCTTCCCATGATTTCCTCAAAAGGTCAACATCCTCAGCATCCATTGCCTGTATCCTTACTTTCTGGTCTTCCATATCGGGTTTCTCAAGTTCATAAGGGTTACATTGAACCTTGCAGTGATACACCTTTTCAATCATGAAGATCAAATGCTTTATCTGGCTTATCTTCTCCTCAACAGTTCTTTTCGACCACTGATCGTTTATATCTATCCAGTCCTGTATATGTGCCAGTTTTATATCTCTTACAAGCTTTACTTCCGGATAATTCGTATTAAGGAATTTTGCTAGACTCTTTGCTGTTCCTCGAAACTTATCAATATTGTCGCAAGAGAAAAGCCTCCCCCTTGTACTTCCGTTATTATCCATCCTGTACTGCCTCTTGCTCTCACCAATATGTATGCACTGATTAATAGCATACTGCATCTGCTGGTTTATATTCCTTATCTTCTTGTCACTCATAAATAACCCTCCCGCTTGATTTTCTGCATAGTTCGACCATCCCTTTATCCATCTCGCCTCAATACGGACAAAGGACAAATAGGCTGGACATATAAGAGCATGCTGCTCTTCTGATTTTTTAAAATTAGACGGCAAATCCGTCCTACCACAACTTAATTGAACCTCCGATGTCACACCTGAAAGAGGTTCGCCATTACTGGCTACAATCTGCCCGGGGCAGAAAATTGGCATCACATCTTTTCTTCTGAAGATGTGATGATTCACAGTTCCGAAAAACCTACTGAACTGTGACTTCTTCTAGTTCCTGTTGTCTCTTTCTTGTGCTTTTCTGGGATTCGTTGAAGAATGTCCAGCCTGATGTCCGGTATACGAACGTGTACTTATGAATGTCCTTTGTAACAAATTGAAGACGTAGCATAACGCTATTGATGTAAGAATACTTGATATGCCTTAAGTATAGTAAAATACCCAAAAGAAATACCAACATAAACTACATATACACACATATATATATACTTATCTTTTCCACAATTATCAGAATTACCTCAACTGTTCCCATTCCGTCTTCTTCCTTCCAGAAGTCTTTAAAAGTTTTCATCTTCTTCCTCCTTACATGGTCCAGAAAGCAGGGACCATAATCATTATCAATACATCAATCAAAAGAACCATCATAGGTATCAAAAGTTTTGTTCCCGCTTCCTCACCCTTTTTCACTGCACGTTGTTTTTTTTCCATAAATGCCTTTCCGGACTCTTCGTCCAACAGATCCTTCAGTTTGCTGCTTCCTTTTTTCAAATTTTGTGAAAGAAGCGCCGTAAATCTGATAATTTCCATAATCTCTGTTCTTTCTCCGAAGCGGGTATAAGTCAATCCTTCGGAAACCCCGCTTTTTTGCTCGTTTATAGAAATACCCATCTGTTTATAAAACGGCGATTCTTTTCCTTTCTTTTTGATTCCTTCCTCATAAACGGCCTGCCAGATGCCTTTTATATTCATCCCCGAAGACAAATACATCGACATCTTCTGCAAAACCACCGGATATTCACAAAGAATCTCTTCCTTAATCCTGCGTTTCTCTTTTTGCTTCTCCACCTTTTCACCTGCGAACACTCCTATACAGGCCACAAACCCCAAAAGAAGGAACGCCGGATTCCTTTTTTCACCGATAGTCAGGTACTCAACTTTTTTCCCTTCAATTTCCTTTGGAATCAGGAGAAAATCTTTCTCACTATCGGACAAGGTTCCTTCTGTAATCTGTTGTAAGTAGATTCTCCTTTTTACCTCTTCTCCGGGCTTTACCCTGACCTTTACAGAAAAGGAATCCGAATAGTTTTCATAGATACACTTCACGTATATTGTGGCTGTAAAAGATTCTGTGGTAAGAAGCGTTCCTGTTCCGCTCACTTTATCTGGTACATCCGTCATGAAAGCAAAACTAAAAGGATAATCATCCAAAGCTTCAAAAAAGGTCAGGTCCTTGGTAATATCCGTAAGTTCAGTATTATCCGAAAGCATGGTTCGTATTACCTTTTCCCTGCAATCCTTTGAAAGCTTCTCCAGTTCCTCTCTGCTAAATTCCCTTTCAGGAACCTCGATCTCAATATTCTCTATAGACAGGTCCTCAATTTGGGCCCGGAAATTATATTCCTTTACACCTTCTCCCGGTTCACCCTTTTTCAGGACATAACTGCTAAGCTTCCTCTCTTCCTTTCCGGAACAAAGAAACAAGAGAATACTTGTCATAACTATCACCACCAGCAAAATGGTTCTTTTCTTCTTTTCATTCATATCTTTATCTTCATAATCTTATTTCCCAAGATGATAGCTGCTATGTATAGAAGAAGCGCTATTGTCATAAACAACCTTCCTCGTATTCCCTCATAAAGAACGTCAAAATATCCAACAGAGGTTACTTCCAGGTACATAAGTATCAGGAATGGCATTCCTTCCATAATACGTAGCTCCAGCTTTTTTTCTGATATTATTGTTTCTATTTCTGCGTCAACACAAATCGATTCCCGTATTCTGTCTGCTGTACCCGAAAGAACCTCTGTGATATTACCTCCGTTTCGCTTGGCGCTCTTCACCACGTCCGAAAACATTTTTATTTCTTCCACTCCGCTTCTATACGACAAATCTTCAATAAGCTCTTCAAGCGTAATATTTATCTCCAATCCTTTTCTTATACGCATTACTTCTTCTGCCATAAGGCTTTTCTCTCCGTAAAAAAGCTTTAAATCTCTGTACGCCTCCAAAAAAGCATTTTCCAGAGAATACCCCGCTTTCATATTTACGCTTACGCTATAAAGCGTTTCTGAAAACTCATCTTTGAGCTTCTTCTTCCTTTTCTCACAAAGCATCCTCTTTAATAATCTGAAAAAGAAAAACCCGCCCGGAAGTAATGCAAAAAAAACATAGAACGAACGATAGAAAAAATAGGCTATTATTGAACAAACTCCTGCATACGCCAACGCCCCTGTCAACCTTTCCTTTACGGAAAGACTGTATTCCCTATAATCCATCTTCCTGTACTGAATCCTCCAGTTTCTTCGTATAATAAAGATTGTTTACCCTTTCAAGTTTTTCCTTTCTCCATTCATATAGTTTTCTTAGCTTTATCTCCCCGTCCTCCATTCCTTCCACCTCTGATATTTCCAAAACAACTCTTTTTCTGTTTCTTAATCTTCCAAGATGAATAAAGATATCAATTCCTCCTGCAATCTGACCTCTGACTGCGTAAAGCGGAATATCCATCCCCATCAAAACCATTGTCTCAAGACGTGAAATCATATCCTGTGAAGAATTTCCATGGCCGGTAGAAAGGGACCCGTCATGTCCTGTATTCATGGCCTGTAACATATCAACTGCTTCCGCGCCACGTACTTCGCCTACTATAACCCGGTCCGGCCTCATCCTTAGGGCGGACCGGATAAGTTCCCTTATCTCTATGGGTTTACACCCTTCCGTATTCTTATTTCTTGTCTCAAGCCGCACAAGATTCTGTGCTCCCAAAAGCTGCAGCTCAGCGCTGTCCTCTATCGTGATTATTCTTTCTTCCGAAGGTATATATTGTGATAAGGCATTTAGAAATGTTGTCTTTCCCGTTCCGGTTCCTCCTGAAATAAAGATATTGTATTTTGCATATACAAGTTTCTTTAAAAAGACAGCCGCTTCACGGCTAATGGAACCGATTTCGATTAATTTCTCCATTGTAATCGGGACTTTCGGAAATCTTCTTATCGTAACTGTAGGACCGCATATGGAAATCGGACTGAGTACAACATTTACTCGTTCTCCCGAACCAAGTCTGGCATCCGCTATCGGATATGCTTCATTTACCGTTCTGTTGCAGGCCCCCACCATTTGCTGAATCACATCTTCAAGTTTTTCCGTAGATTCAAAGACCTTGTCTGTTTTGATAAGTTCACCGTTCTTTTCGATAAAAACGGCATCCTTTCCGTTTATCATTATTTCTGTTACTGAATCGTCCTCAAGAAATTCCTGGATAACATCATATTTTCTCAAGGAATAAAAGCTTTCTGTCCTAAGTCCCAGCACTTCTTTCAGGGAAAGTCTTTCTCTTTCGGGAAGATTCATGATTACATCATCTATGGCCCTGAGTATTTCTTCCTCGCTCATTTCCCTGGAGAAATCCATATCCTCCACCACCAGACTGCAGACTTTTTTCTTTAAAGCTTCAGCATCCGTTTCCATCTGTTTCCTCTTTTTGATCGTACTGCAGCATTTTCTTTACGAAATCTGCCATTTCACTATGGGGAAGCATTTCAAAATTGTGCGGTATCTCCCTGAATTTCGGAAGCTTAATGTTTTCCGTTTTTTCCAGGATTTCTTCATAGGAGCTTTCCCTCAAAAGATTCTGGTACTGGGCTACTTTGGCACTGGCAATTTTGTCATCGTCTGTTATGGTATAGATTCTCTTGCATTTCTTTAAAATATCCAGAAGACCGTTGACCTGCTCGGAAAGATCCAGAATGATTACTTCATACTCTGTCTTTGTAAGCAGATTATCTATAAGAAGTTCCCATTGCTTTTTGGTAACTTCGGAATATTTCACGTATGCCTTCACCGGAGAAATATAATCCAGCTCCCCTATTTTCTCCTTCATAGCCTCCAGGCGAAAAGAAAAATTGCCATTGTCACATTCACTGAAATACACCAGATCCATCAAATCCGTTTTTGAAATGGAAGACATCATGGAATCAAAACCGGAGAAGCATTCAAAATTCAGATACAAAACCTTTTTGCTTTTCGCCATTATCTGTCCGGTCGTTAATGCAAATGTGGTTTGAAAACAGCGTTTTATGGGAGAATATACTCCGATAACCATTTTTTCTTCAGGATTTTCGTTTATCTCTCCGGCCTTTTTTCCTGCCGCGTACACAGCCATGACTTCTTTGTAGATTTTGTCACAAGCCATGTATTTAAAGACATTGCCTTCCTGCTTTGCTTTCTTCTCATCTTCTGTAAGAATCACTTTGTGAAATATATTGTTATTATCCTCTGTCATAAACCCTTCCTCCGTCAAAAGAATTGAAACCTCTTTTTCTTCCACAAACCTCATCAGCGCTTCTCTATCGGTAAACAGAACCACCTCAAAGTCTTTTCCGTAGCCGTTTAGAAGAAATTCATACATCTTTCTCACGTAGACTTCATCGTATCCGCATACCGCAAAATATTCTCTTGCCACAAAAGCCTCCTAAAACAATCCCTGCAGAGATACAAAACTGTATGCTGCGAACACAGCCACTGCCAGCTTAACAATTATGGGATCTTTTTTTCTTTGTAATCTTTGTTTGATTATTTGGATTAAACTCCAGGATGCGCCGATAACAAAAACCGACAGCAAAAATATCAATTGATTTTCGACCGAAAGAGCGGTCAGGGCTATAAGCTTAACGTCTCCTGCCCCAAGTTTACCCATTGCATAGAATGGATATAAAAATGCAAATATAGCAATACTGATGCAAAAACGTACAGGCAAAGAACATACATCAAAAACGGGTTCTTCAAAAAACAAATAGGATAAAAAAATCGATAAAGTCCAAAAAACTATAAGACCTATCATCAGAATGTTCGGTATCTTTCCTTTACGAACATCAGTAACTGCTGCCGCTAGTAGTACCAATGCGGTACCGGCAACCAAAAAAAACATTTAATTCACCACCGTTAATCTTTCCCCTCGGTTGTAAATTGGATTTTAGTCTCTGTTCCCGAATTTGTAAACCCTTTTTCCCCAAAAACAAAATCTTTGTTAAAGATGACGGAAAACGAAAATCAAGCACCCCAAGACCGCCTTGGAATGCTTGATTTTTCTAAGTTTTTATATGTCAAAAATACCTTTTCTCTTGCAAAATGTTTTCTTATATCTATACTAAGCCAAAAGCCCTCTGTTGTACTCCCCTGTAGAAACGGTTTCCTTCATAAGGTATCTGTTATAAGTGTAACCGCTGCAGATGGTTTCCACATTGTCCATTACGGGACCGGACTTATCAACCTTGCCTGCTTCCATATAAGCATCACGAAGACCTATAAACATTGCCATCACATGGAAGATTCTTGCTTCGTCATAATCCATGTACGCCTTTGTAAGTTCTTTGTTTGCGTATACATAGATTTTAAGAAGTGTCATTCCTAAATCTATGGATGTATCTACAGAGTTCTGGAGCTCCCGAAGAGTGTTTCTTGCGCGGCCCAGTTCCTTTCTGTATTCGCTATTGTTTCCTTCGGAAAGGGCATCGATGGCATCCTGAAGATATGTAATGGCAATATCGTAAAGGATGACTATCATTTCGGTTTTATTTGCTGTGGTTACTCTTATGGTAAAATCCTGAATTTTTTCTTTTGTCATTTTTCACCCTACTGTAAAAGCTGTAATACTGAAGAAGGTCTTTCGTTGGCCTGTGCTACCATGCTGGTTCCTGCCTGCACAAGAACCTGGTTCTTGGAGTACTCTGTCATTTCATCGGCCATATCAGCATCCATAAGTCTTGAATATGCACCGGTCATATTTTCTTCGGAAATATCAAGAGTGCTGACTGTATGTTCAAGTTTGTTCTGGTATGCACCAAGACGGCTTCTTGCTTCATTTAAGTATTTAACGGTTTCGGGCATCTGGTTCAAAAACTCATGGGCCTTTTCCTCAGTAGTGCAGTCAACCTTTGTAAGTCCTAATGTTCTAAGGCTTACGGTAGCGATTCTGACGCCAAGCTCCTGACCTTCATTTGTTCCTATCTGAAGACCCATTGCGCCAAGTCCTGTAATATCAAGATTAATGGGAGCTGTTGCGTTGATGCTGTTCTTTACCTGGAACTCCATTGAAAATCCGTTGGGTCCTTTTACGAAAATAGCGTCTTCCTTGGGATATGCCACACATCCGTCAAAATTGTCGCCAAGCGTTATACTGAAGGTAGCGGGATCGATTACTCCATCCACCATATCAACGTGGAGATCGGCAATTGTAAAATCACCGCTTCTTACGGTATCACTGTATGTTGTAATCTTTAAATCCGGGTTATCGGTATATCCTTTAACATCAAAACCACCGTTTAGAAGAACCTCTCCATTGTACATTGTGGTTTCGGATACTCTTTCGATTTCTTCCTTAAGCTGCTTGATTTCGTCGTTTATCATTACACGGTCGTCATCGCTTACTGTTCCGTTGGAAGCTTTAACTGCCAACTCATTCATACGCTGAACCATGTCCTGTATCTCCGAAAGAGCACCTTCTGCAATTTCAATAACCGAAATACCGTCGTTACTGTTCTGGTTTGCAGTTTCAAGGCTTCGTATCTGGGCATTCATTCTTCTGGACATTGCAAGTCCGGAAGCATCATCTTTTGCATGATTGATTTTAAAACCTGATGTAAGTCTTTCAATTGAATTTGAAAGAGCTCTGTCGCTTGCATTCAGGTTGTTGTTAGCTATCATTGCTGAGATGTTATAGTTAATCTTCATTCTATAATCCTTTCAAGTCCTTCAAAAATTCCTTGGCTATATCATAAAGCTCCCTGGATGAAACCGATTCATCATTGTCTTTTACAGGGATTCTGGAAAGACTCAGTTCTGTGTCTGAATTGTTGGTAAGAAGCACACTTATCTTCTTACCTAATTTATCGACTACTTGGGTCATTTTATTAACCGTATTCTTAAAATTACAGGTAATATATCCGCTGATTTCTTCTTCCTGCTTATAAAGCTTTGCGGTCACTTTGCCAAGTTCTTCGGTTTCAAGACTTATAACGGCATTTGCCTTTTCCGAAGAGTTATGCACAAGCTTCACGTTTACGGACGTAACTTGTCCACCGATTTCCATGGGCACTTCGTAATTCTCATGGGATGCATATCCTGTGGCAACCGTTAACTGTCTGTGCACCAGCTGAAGAGCACGAACATCGATATAATTATCAGATGCCATACACTCGTTAAACACTGCCTTTTTGCATTCAGAAGTCATTTGCGAATATTCAAAGACTGCTGCCGGTTTGTCATCAAGCTTGTCGCTGAAGGAAAGTGCTTTTTCTTTTGCCCTTCCGCCATCGGCCTTAGTTGCTTTCTTAAATGCCTCTCCCCGCTTTTCTCTCAAAGCAAGTGCTGCTTCCAGGTTTTCAGCTGTTATGGGAAGCTCGTTCATCACAAGTTCGGTAACCGTCTGCTCGGGTGCATTCAAAGCCTCTCTCATCTGTTGGAATCTATGGGAAATCCAGTCAGCTTCCAAAGCATCATTTTCCGGAGGGGTAACGATTTTGTTAAAGACTTCTCCCACCGTAACATCCATTCCTTTATGCTTTGCGCTCTTGTATGCTGTTCTTAAATTGCCAAAAGAAAACTCTCTCTTTTCATTTACAACAGCACCCACTGCAGCATATCCGCTTTTTTCCATCTGGTTTATGAATCTGTAAACCTCGATGTAGTCTTTTCTTTCTTCGGGAGTAATATCCTTATCCCTTTCCAGTTTATAAAGAAATCTGGAATACTTTTCCATTTCCTTTGTGTCGGAATCTTCTTTGGAATCCAGGTATTCGTTTAATTCCTCCACGCTCATCTTTATGGGAGACTTGTTTTCCCTTATGAGTGCAAGTGTGTCCTGCGGAGTAAGTCTTGTAAGTACGCTTTGGAGCTTTCTGTCCGCTTCCCTAATCTCTTCGAAGGATTCCTTTGTTATGGGCATACTGTTATAACCCAGAATTCTTACGGCCCTGTTATTCTCCTCCGTATTCTCAATTCCCATGGATTTCAAAATCTCGGGAATGTTTCTGAATGCCTTTTTGATGGAATCTCCAAGGTCCTTTCTGACCTCTGTTCCTACCTGCTCGTAAGCCACTCCGGCCATTTCAAGCTTTGACTTAATGGCAGTTCCTTCCTGGTGAATGGTTTCAAGAGAAACTGTATTAATACTCTTTGCGAAGGTTCCCATGACATGAAGGGGAAGAGCCTTTACTTCCTCCACAACCGTTTCTGTTTCCACAGCCAAAGAAGCTTCTTTGAACTCATCACTCTTTTCGATGTTTTTTAAGGCCTCCACATAGCTTTCCATATCCTTAGTGTCTATGCGGTAATTGCTTTTAAGCAAAAGAAGGTTTGCTTCAAAAGTCATTTTGAGCCTTGTTTCCTCCAGCATCCTGGTGGCTTTTATAAAGGGCTTCTCCACAAGGTCAGCAAGTTCTTTTGTGATATTTACTGCCTTTTCATATATATTTTCTTTCTCGGTAACTACTGCATCACCGGGTTTCTTTCCTTCCGAAAGAGCAATGGCAATGGCTTTTGATATATCCTCATCCTTCATGGGAAGAGAAATGGTTTTTATTTCCTTAAGCTTCTCTATGTTTTCTTCATTAACGGGAATCGAATTTTCGAGAAGCCACATTCCGTCTTCCACATTTTCCACGTCAGCTTCAATTCCTACGTTTAAAAGAAGATCTGTCACTTCACCCTTTAAGGCTTCTGTATCTCCCAAATCACCTTTCTTGGCAAGATATCCGGGTGTCTCAATTGAAAAATAGGATGATCCCTGCTTGTGAAGTTCTTTGACATTTGAATAATATGAACGGTACAGATTGTCTATTGTAGGAACTTTACCCGCAATAACAAAATCCTTTCTCATACCTTCCGTAAAATCAGTTACTTCCTTCATTTTATCGGAAGCGTCCTTTATGTCGTTACATATATTCTCAGAAAGGGTAATGTCGTATTCACCGGCTGCTGCCTCCATAGTTTTGAGGCCTGTCATCTTTTCAATTGTTTCGGAATCCAGTGTATCGGTAAAGCCCTTAATATCCTGACCGGATCTTGCTACAGCAAGCTTGATTTTATCGATAATGGTAACCGAATCCTCCACGGAAATACTTTCCGGCTTACCACCCTTTTTAACAAGCTTCGCAAAATCTTCTTCGGACATAGAATTAGACATAACAGTCATGTAATCCTGAGAAACCTGAACGTCTTTACTCTTCAAGGTATCCCTGAACTCGCTTACGGACATGCCCTTTGAACCATAGGTATTGTTATCGGTAAGCGTTGCTGTTATGTCTATGGATAAATCGGTTCCCTTTACGTTGTAAGTGGAATCGGATGTATATGTTCTGTTTGCACTCTGCAGTTTCTGAAGGGTTGTATTGTCAAAAGAAATCTTCATGTTTCCTCCAAAAGCTTCCCTGCATATAAAATTAAAAAGGTGAGCGAATCCTTTCACTCACCTTTTATTTCGGCTGTATTTTCTTTTTTCTTAACTAAAATTCAAACACAAGTGCAGTATAAGGAGGAATATCAAGGGTAATCGCATAGTCCTTGTAGTCACAGTTTTCCTTGACTGCTTTGACTTTGTCCGCTACGGGATTTGCATTTCCCCCGAACCTTTCTTCATCACTGTTAAGAATCAGTTTATAGGTCCCTGCCTTGGGAACTCCCAACTTATAACCTTCCCATTTCACGGGTGTCATATTGGTGATAAAAAGAAGGCATCTTCCGTCTGCTTCGGTTCTGCGGATAAATGAATATGTGCTTCTGTCCTTGTCATCAGCGTTCATCCATTCAAAACCCTTCCAGCTGTTATCGTCCACATACATGCAGGGATACTTTCTGTAAATCTTCAAAAGCTCTCCCACATAGTCCTTCAAACCGCTGTTAAGATGCTCGCTTAACAAAAACCAGTCTAACTCTCTTTCTTCGCTCCATTCACGTTCCTGACCAAAATCCTGTCCCATAAAGAGAAGCTTCTTTCCGCAGTGGCCAAACATGAATGTATATCCTGCCCTCAGGTTAGCATATTTATCTACCTTATACCCGGGCATCTTCTCTACCATGGAACACTTAAGGTGAACCACCTCATCATGGGAAAGAGGAAGAATATAGTTTTCGTATTCATTATAGCTCATGGCAAAAGTCAGGTTGTAATGATTGTCTTTTCTAAAGAACGGGTCAAGCTTCATGTATTCGCAAAAATCATGCATCCAGCCCATATTCCACTTATAAGAAAATCCAAGACCATCCTCTTCAACAATTCCCGTTACTTTAGGCCATGCTGTAGATTCTTCTGCTATGGTCATAAAACCGGGATAGGTTTTGTGAACAATGGAATTCAGGTGTTTAAAAAACTCTATGGCTTCAAGATTCTTGTTTCCGCCGTATTTATTGGGTACCCACTGTCCTTCCTTTTTACCGTAATCAAGATAAAGCATGGACGCAACTGCATCCACTCTGACTCCGTCTATGTGATATGTGTTAATCCAGTAAAAGACGTTGGCAATCAAAAAGTTTTTGATTTCGTTCTTTCCGTAATTGAAAATCTTGGTTCCCCATTCAGGATGCTCCCCAAGTCTGGGATCAGGATGCTCAAAAACAGGGCCTCCATCGAAATTACTCAATCCGTGGGAATCCTTCGCAAAGTGAGCGGGAACCCAGTCAAGAATTACTCCGATTCCGTTCTTATGAAGAGTGTTAACAAGGTACATAAAATCCTTCGGTTCACCATATCTTGATGTGGGTGCATAGTATCCCGTTACCTGATATCCCCATGAACCGTCAAAAGGATGCTCCGCAATACCCATAAGTTCTATGTGGGTATACTTCATCTCCTTACAATACTCTACTATTCTGTCCGCAAACTCTTTATAGGAATAATAGCCTCCGTCTTCTTTTCCCGGATGCTTCATAAAAGAACCTATATGACACTCGTAAATTGCCAGAGGTTCTTTAAACATATCCTTTTCTTCACGGTTCTTAATCCACTTTTCGTCGGTCCACTTAAACCCTTCCAGATTGTAGATTATGGAAGCAGTCGCAGGTCGCTTCTCTGCATAGTTTGCAAAAGGGTCTGCCTTATACAGAGTCTGTCCGTCTGCAGCTTCTATAAAGAATTTATAGCATTGGTACTCATTTGCCCCTTCAACAAATGTGGCCCAGATTCCTCCCGGGCCAAGTTTTTTAAGAGGAGTTTCCCATTCCTTCCAGCCGTTAAAATCTCCGATAACGAAGACCTGACGGGCATTTGGGGCGTATACTGCAAAGTATACGCCCTTTCTGCCTTCAGACTCACAGGGATGTGCTCCCAATTTTTTATATATTTCGTAGTTTGTACCTTCTGAAAAAAGGTACTCATCCGTTGTTGTTATTTCAATCGGATTCATATAAACCTCCGGCTTTATTCTGTGAAATCCTTCTCCCTTAACACTACCCTGTCATCCTCGTCGTATCTCTTACCAACAAGAACATCTATAAAGTGTTTTGCGTTCTTTTTGCCGGCCTTGGAAATTGCCTGATCCACAATATCCCTTACTTCGCATACGGTAACACTGTGCTCATTGGTCTGCTTGTCTTCTATGCGTGTGTGAAGAGCGAGCATTCCCACCTCGTCTATGGTGTAGTCTTTACTGTATGCATAAGCTTTTGCATATTCAACAAGTTCTTTGTTGTTCAAAGCTTCTATGTCGTAGCTGACATTAAAACTTGAAAGCATGTCACTGTTGTCCATGATAAATCTATGCTTGGCTCTTCTTGAAACAGTAAGAACTATAAACAATTTCTTATCTTCGACTTCAACTACCTTTCTTACTGCATCAAGGGTTTCAGGCCTTAATTCATTTGCATCCTGGATAATCAAAGCACCGTCATAAAGTTTAGAAAGAGTTTCCTGTGCATCCTTTGCATTAAGTGTGCTTGCCTTAATCTTTGCAACCTTTCCTGAAATCTCTTCTCTGGAAGAAATCTCCATAATGAGCGCTTTTGCAAACTCTATTCCGCTGTCAACATCTTCACTTCCGACAATTGCGTTACCGGTATTGCTTTCCATGGATATTCTTTCGATAACCAGTTTCAATGCTTCTCTTGAAATTTCTGTCTGAATGAAGGCTTCAAATCGTCCTTCCTGCTCTTCCGTAAATCCGGAAGGTCTGATTACGGGTTCACAAGGCTCTTCTTTAACATCGTAATCGTCTTTCTTTTCTTCTTCAGATTCTTCCGGCTCTTCGAAGTTTTCAGCTTCTTCAGGTTCTTCGGGAAGCTCAGTTTCGTCAGATTCATCAGAAGCTTCTTCTTCAAACGATTCCGCCTGTTCTACTTCAGATTCATCGTATCTTTCAAAATCCTCGGTCTCTTCAGGCAACTCAGCCTCTTCTTCAGAGACTTCTTCCGGCTCTTCCTTAGGAAATCCAAGTTCTTCCTCAGGTACTTCAGGTTCTTCTTCAGAGATTTCCATTATCTCCTCTTGCACTTCAGGAATTTCCTCAGAAGCTTCGGAAACCTCTTCAGGTATATCCTCAAGAAGTTCTTCCACCACATTAACACTTGTCATGGCTGTAGCCATAATGGCCTGATCGGCAAGATCTCTTTCTTCGCTTGCCTCTGCAAATGCCATCAGATAATTGTCAATTGCTTCCGAACCGGGAAGTACTTTTGTATCGGATTCATCAATAGATTCTTCCTCTTTTTCAGATTCCTCATTTATATAAGGTGTTCTGTCAAAAGAAAGCTCCTCAACAGAAGGTTCTTCTTCCGGAACTTTTTCTGTTTCAACTTCCGTCTCTTCTTCAAAGAAGATTTCCCTAATATCCTGCGTGTTTTCAACAGGTTCAGGCTGAGGCTCTTCTGTTACAGGTTCCTGTTCGGGCTCCGGCTCGGTTTCGGGTTCAGAAACCATAATTATTTCTTCCCCTGTCTCGTCTACCAATATTTCTTCCTCTGTATATTCAACAGAAGAATTATCGGTTGATTCGTTCTCAAGCTGTTCCAGAAGACCTGTCTTTGAAGACTCATCAAACTCTTTAAATATACCGCTGGTCTGCTTTATGACCTTGCGGCGCATATTATCGCTCCAGGCCTTCTCGTTGGCAATTCTGAGTCTTTCCCATTCAGCAAGTACATCCTCTATACTTATCTGACCGGTAATCTGCTTTTCAATCATTTCCTGTTCGGGAATATTGAAACTTATCTGACCGTCTCCTTCCATAGAAACCATATCATCATAGTTAGGAAAAACGATGGCCGGATTTTTGGAAGTCTGAGGCATTACTTCATGCATCTCGTCAAATCTTCCTGATTTGGGAAGAACGGTCCTGGAAACGGAAGGCTCATTCTGAAGAGCAGATTCAACTTCCTTTGCATTGTACATCTGTGTTTCCTGAGATACCTCTTCCTCATTAGAAGGCTTCTGAATCTCGGGTTCCTGATAAAAAGTCTCTTCAAAAGAAAATCCGTTATTTATAACCGTTGTGTCTTCTACTACAGGCTCGGGCTCAGCGGGTTTAGGTTCTTCGGCCTTTTTCGGTGAATCGTTAAAGAACACCTCGGCCATACTTGAAGCCAGTTCCTTCTGAAGATCTATAGTATTAAATTTGCTGACATCCATATCCTTCACAAGGATTTCATTATCCACAGGACTGGTAAGTCTTCTGTACAAAGCATCCTGCTGTGCGGAAAGGGGCTGATGATTTGCTTTTAACTCCAACGCTTTAATGACGTACTTCCCATCACCAAAGTAGATAATCAACTGATCGCACTCTTCGACACATTTATCACTGTAACCCTGCATATGATAAAGATATGCAAGTTCGTACATCCATCTTTCACGACACTCATACTGCTGAAGCTCTTCAAGTACCTGAATTCTTTCATCAAGACCCACTTCCTCGGCAGTATAAAGCTTATATTTTAAAACAAACCTTCCGGGATCCTTTGGTGCAGCCTGGGCGTACTCCTTCAGATACTCAATAGCGTTTACTATATCACCAATCTTTATGGACAATTCGCAGAGGGAATAAAGAATCATTCTTCCCCCGGGATTTCTCTGGTAAGCAAGCAAAAGAACATCTCTGCTGTCCTCGTAACGCTTACACTTTTTGTAAAGGTCACTAATAGTACATAACGTCTTGCTGTTTCTGACGTTACGCCAATCTATGGTATCCGCTACTTCTACTGCTTCCCTGTACTTTTTTTCATTAATTAATGAATCAATTTCATCAATGCGTATCTTATATTCGTACTTATCCAACGCTTTTACACCCTTTTCTTAAGGTTAAATATACTTTCCCTATGGTAAAAATTGTATCACACCATATGTCCTTAGGCAACAAAATAGACCACAAAATATTGTGGTTAAAGTGGTTTTAAGAAAAGATTTATTCTGTTAAAAAAATACTTAAAAAAGTGGCGGTTGAATAGCTTCTCTTCGAAGTTCCAAACGGTAATTCGCAAAGGACCCTAAACGGGTCTTTCCCGCGGCTGCGCCGCTAACTTTGCTCATCACCGCTTGGCTGCTGCTTCGCAGCACAATCAAAAAAGTGAACGGAAAACCCTTTAAGTAAACTTAAGGTTTTTCCATTCACTTTTTTGCTTAACTTCGAATACCAGCTTTTTACGCAAAAAAAAGCCGCAAACCTGCACAAAGCTAAGCTTACGACTAATGCGTGCGCCTTCAGGGGCTCGAACCCTGGACACCCTGATTAAGAGTCAGGTGCTCTACCAACTGAGCTAAAGGCGCATTCCTTATTTTCAACGCAAGTAAGAATATATCACAGCGTTTTTCTTTTTGCAACCCCTTTTTTAAAAAAATTTCACTTTTTCCACGAATATGTTACAATGTTACGAAGTTACTATTAACAGTGAGGCATCTGAAATGATTTTTGACTCCCATTCCCATTACGATGATGAAGCTTTTGACGAAGACCGAGACGTTCTATTAAAAGGTTTGAAGGATAAAAATGTGGGTGACGTAATTGCCGCCGCATCAAGCTGGGACTCTATAGATAAAATACTGGATATTTGTAAAAAATACTCCTTTGTACATCCTGCTTTAGGTATTCATCCCGAAAATGCTCTGGACCTTACAAAAGAGCGCATTCCTCTTTTGGAGGAATTAATTCAGTCCGTAAAGCCTGTTGCCATCGGAGAGATAGGTCTGGACCATTACTGGCCCGAGCCTTCCCGTGACGTACAGCATGAGGTTTTTGAATACCAGTTAAATCTTGCCAAAAATTTTTCTTTGCCTATAATAGTACACGCAAGAGAGGCCACAGAAGAGGCCTTTGAATTAATCAAATCCGTAAATCCCGAAAAACGCGGAGTAATCCATTGTTTTTCCGCTTCTTTGGAAATGGCCAAACGCTACATAGATATGGGATATTATATAGGTATTGGCGGAGTAGTAACCTTTAAAAACTCCAAAACCCTAAAAGAAATCGCTTCCACTATTCCTCTTTCTTCTATATTAATTGAAACCGACTGTCCATACATGGCTCCGGTTCCCATGAGAGGCAAAAGAAACGACTCAAGCCTTCTTTCTTATGTGGCAGAAGAAATCGCATCCCTAAGAGGCATAACCTCTGAAGAAGTAATAGAAGCAACCGACAGAAACGCAAGAACTCTTTTTAATTTGTAAGGACGAAAAATGGCAAATTTAGGAATACCTTCAAACACACTTCAAATACTTGAAAAATACAACTTTAATTTCCAGAAGAAATTCGGCCAGAACTTTCTAATTGATACCCACGTTTTAGAGGGAATCATCGAAGGAGCTGAAATCACAAAGGACGACTGTGTTCTTGAAATAGGGCCAGGCATCGGAACCATGACCCAGTATCTTTGCGAAGCAGCTAAGTTTGTAATAGCCGTAGAGATTGATAAAAACCTTATTCCCATACTGGGAGAAACTCTTTCTTCATATGATAATAAACTGGTTATCAATGAAGACGTTCTTAAGGTAGATATCAATGACCTTTGCCAAAAATACAATGACGGCAAACCCATAAAGGTTGTTGCAAATCTTCCTTATTACATAACAACTCCCATTATCATGGGTCTTTTTGAAAGCCATGTTCCACTTGAGAGCATTACAGTAATGGTTCAAAAGGAAGTTGCAGACCGTATGCAGGTGGGACCCGGCACAAAAGACTACGGTGCTCTTTCACTTGCAGTTCAATACTACTCTGTACCAAAGGTTCTTATGGTAGTATCCGCAAACTGCTTTATCCCAAGACCTAACGTGGACAGCTCTGTTATTCGACTTACCGCCCACAAAGAAAATCCTGTGAAGGTTAAGGACGAGGCCTTCATGTTCACACTTATCCGTGCATCCTTTAACCAGAGGCGCAAAACCATGGTCAACGGCCTTACAAATGCAGGAATCAATGGTGTGACCAAAGAAAGCGTTCTCGAAGCTCTTGAAAAAATGGGACTTCCCGCTACTATCCGCGGAGAAGCACTTACCCTTTCCCAGTTTGCAGAATTATCGGATTTCTTAAAATAATAAGGAGCCTTTAGGGCTCCTTATCTATTTGCTCTTCTATATATTCAACCACTTCTTTCAGACTGCTTTCTTTCCATTTTCCGGCATCTGCTTCCAGTGACAAAGGATACACTATCTGAAAATCAAGAAGCTTTCCGGGAACTCTTCCGCTTCTTAAAGGCTCAAAGAAGTTTTCCTTAAACTCCTCTTCTGTGGCATTTGAAAACTTCTGCGGATTCATATACTTTAGCTGCCTTCTGGTAGCGCTTATAAACTGCTTTGCTGCAAGAGCGGATAATTTCTCATATTCAGTAGCATTTACATCAGAAAAGATCTTCGGAAGCTCTCCTTTGATAATCTTTTCTTCTTTTCTGTCTATAAGCAAACCGAAAGGTTCGAACTCAAACTTTTCCTCAGAAAAAGAAATTTTGAGTAGCAATCCTTTTTCCGTGTTATACTGCGATCTCTGGTAATCCGTGTCAAAAACAAAATTTCCCAGGGAATAAAAGATAACCTTTTCTCCCACAGTCTCATAATTCATGGGTACATGAGGATGATGCGCCACTACTACGTCTGCGCCCATCTCAAGATACGATAGAAATCGTTCTCTTACATAGGGCGAAGGAAGAGAAGTAAATTCTTCTCCGTCATGAGCCACTACCACGCACCATCTGCAGCTTTTCTTTATTTCTTCGATTCTTTTCCTAACAATATCCATTCTCGAGAAATTCAGACACCCGGGTGTATCTTCGCCTGCAATTCTGCAGGCCCTTTCATAACCTACGGATAAGATTCCGATTCCTCCGGCTTCTTCAAAGAAGAGTGGTTTAGAAGCCTCTTCAAGATTCATACCGGCTCCTAAGGTAAGAACATTTTCTTTTTTCGCACGATTCAAAGTATCTTCAAGGCCTTCCGGACCGGCATCCATTATATGATTGTTGCAAAGATTGAATATATCTGCTCCGATACCCTCAAAAAATCCCATGGCCTCAGGACTCATCGTATGGGTTAAACCTGCCACACCATTTGGCTTAATTACTTTTTTCGCCTCGGTTATGGGCGCCTCAACATTAACCACAAGATGATCGCCGCTTCTTAAAAAGCCCAAAACCTTTTCGTCACAAAGACTTTTGGCATCCCATCTCTTATCCATATATTTATCAAAGCCTATATCGCCCGTAAAAACAAAAGATGTGTTCTTTTTCATAATGTCCTTTCAAGCACTCAAAGATACTATTATTTTAGCTATCTTTCGTTGACTTTTCAACTAAATGGGTTAATAATAGACTTTAAGAATTTAGCGTCCTAAATCGCTAAAATCAAAAGAAGATTATAAGAAGGGAGATTTGCGATGGAAAAAGCAAATATCGACTGGTCGAATATAGGCTTTGGCTATATTCCTACCGACAAAAGATACGTTTCAAATTTTAAAGATGGAGCATGGGACGAAGGCGTCCTTACCTCTGATGATAAAGTCGTGATTAGCGAATGTGCAGGTGTTTTACAGTATGCTCAGACCTGTTTTGAAGGTTTAAAAGCATATACTACCGAAGATGGCCACATCGTATGTTTCCGTCCTGACTTAAATGCCAAGAGAATGTTTGACAGCTGTGAAAGACTGGAGATGCCCACATTCCCCGTTGACCGTTTTGTAGATGCAGTTCACCAGGTAGTAGCTGCTAACGAGAAATTCGTTCCTCCTTACGGTTCAGGCGCAACATTATATATCAGACCTTACATGTTTGGTTCTTCACCCGTTATCGGTGTTAAACCCGCTCAGGAATATCAGTTCAGAATGTTCTGTACTCCTGTAGGACCTTACTTTAAGGGCGGCGTTAAGCCTCTTACAATCCGCGTTTCAGATTTTGACCGAGCAGCTCCCAACGGAACAGGTCATATCAAAGCCGGCCTTAACTACGCTATGAGCCTTTACGCAATTTCCGATGCTCACAGACAGGGCTTCGATGAGAATATGTATCTTGATGCAGCTACCCGTACAAAGGTTGAAGAAACCGGCGGCGCAAACTTCATCTTCGTTACTAAGGATGGCAAGGTTGTTACTCCCAAGTCAAACAGTATCCTTCCTTCCATCACCCGTCGTTCACTTATGTACGTAGCAAAAGAATACTTAGGCCTTGAAGCCGAAGAAAGAGAAATCACTCTTGAAGAAGTTTACGATATGGCTGAATGTGGTCTTTGCGGTACAGCAGCTGTTATTTCTCCCGTTGGTAAAGTTGTTGACCACGGCAAAGAAATCTGCTTCCCTGCAGGTATGACAGAAATGGGACCTATTACAAAGAAACTTTACGATACCTTAACCGGTATTCAGATGGGACGCCTCGAAGCTCCCGAAGGCTGGATTCACGTAATCAAATAAGGATTTTAAAAGACCCTCGGTTTTTTACCGAGGGTCCTTTTTTCATTATTTAATTGAAATCGTTTTTACTTTATTACATCTTTTAATATCTCTGGGAGTAATACCGGGCTCGTTTAAACCGCCCACTTCAATATCGATTCCCTGATTCTTGTATGCAGCCCATGCAAGTTCTGAACAGTACCAGTCTTTTTCATTCTTGCTTGTATCCTTTGCAAAGTCCAGTTTGTACTTCTTGCCAAGCTGGCTTACGCAGAAAGAAACAGCATTGTTAATCTGGGTTGTTGTAGCATCCTTTACTCTTAAAACAGTAACGTCTTTATCAACCACACGCTTATCATCAAGAATACTTCTTACTACGCCGTTCTCGATTGCTTCGATAAGTCTGATATATTGTGTTCCATCGCCTCTGGAATAGATTCCTTCAACAACTGCAATATGTCCTGTAATACCAAATCCACCGTTTCCTTCGAAGATGATATCACCCTTTTTAACATTCTGTAATAATTTGTACTTTCGGTATGTTGCCTCTTTTGGACATGATGTTCCTGTGTCATAATAGTAAATCTTTCCACCGCTGCTGGAGCTGGAAGAAGCACTCTGAATTTCGTTACCACCGATAACTACTCTTTCAAATGTCTGAGGCCTTAATACCTTATAATATTCCTGCTCGTAAGAAAGAACACCCTGGCCCTGATAATTACTTACGAAGTCATCGTAAGTCATTCCAAGATCAATACCCATCTTCTGCGCATAGTTCATAACGTTTGTGTACGATGAACGCAAAGATAAGGATTGTGCCTTCACTGCTGAAGCCTCAGTCTCCATGGGACTTAACGAAAACAGCATAACTGCCATCATAAGTCCGATTGCTTTTGTAACCCATTTTTTCATTAATATACCTCCTTCTGCGCCTTAGGCGCTATATATATATTATACATTCTATTAACAATATAAGCCAGCCTCTTATTTGTGTAAGAATGCAAATTAAGAGTCTGTTAATCCTGATATGGCAAACTTAAGAAAAGATTCTCAATGGAGGTACACAAATGAAAAAAATATTCCCGATTATCTTGTCATTATGCGTTTTCACATCAATCATGCTTTCTATTAACTGTAAGTCATATGCCAATGAACCTGAAAAAGGAACAGAAGAAAATCCTTATAAGATTTCTGAAATCGCAGTTGATGACCCTATAAACGGCGTTATGGTTTGCTTTGAAAATGACACTGAATATACTATATATGCCTACGAACAAAGTACCACCGCTTGCGGTTTGTGGACTTTTACCACCGTAAAAGGCGAGACAGCTCCAAAACAAACACTGGCACCCGGTGAGAAGAAAGTATGGTATTTTATGGGCATAAATAAAGTATATGCACTAAACCTAACCCCGCCTGCACCTGCCGGAAATCAGAATTATATTGCTCCCCTTATGGATAATCTCAACAAAATTCTTTCTGAAGAAAAGGAAACTCCTTCCGACGAGCCTACGGTTGTAACATGGAACCTAGGAGACTCATTACCTCTTGAAACCATGAAAGCTTTAAGCAAAACGACAAACACCTCGCTTCTCTTCTCTTTTGAGTACGATGGAGTAGCCCATACCGTTATGATTCCTGCCGGCGAAGCTTTTGTGGATGAAGATATTCCCTGGTACGGCCCCTTATGGTTATTGGGAAAGTATGGTGAATACGATCCTTCAGCAAAAGAGTACGAGGTAAAGGCCGGAGACAGCCTGAATGCTATTGCCAAAAAGAACGGCTTAACTCTTGATGAATTGATTAAAAAGAATCCCCAGATTAAAAATATCAACCTTATCCGTCCCGGTGATATCATTAATATCTAAGTGTTTATACAGACATTTTTTCCGCAATCGTCACCTTCATTGACGGTTGCGGATTTTTTCTATTTGTTGACTTTATTATTCATCAGTATTATATTCAATTTATCAATTTAACATTTGGCTAGGGGAGCATCTGCTGAGACTGAAGAGTAATCTTCTATACCCTCATCACTTGAACCGGGTAATACCGGCGTAAGGAAGCATTCTTTACTTTCCCCTCCTATATTTTTATACGGAGGTTTTTTTATGCATAAGAACAACTCATTAACCACCCGGAAAATAGTTTTTTCCGCAGCTTCAATCGGACTTGCCACTGTAACGGCTAATTTCATCAAGCTTCCGTCTCTTCCGTTCGGAGGCTCCACCACACTTTTCAGCATGCTGTTTGTGGTGTTGCCTGGCTACCTCTTCGGACCGGTCACAGGTATATGTGCCGCCATAGCTCATGGAATAATCCAGTTCATATCAAATCCCTACGCGATTCATCCTTTGCAGGTACTTCTTGATTATCCTCTTGCGTTCGGAGCTCTTGGACTATCCGGTTTCTTTTATAAATCAAAGAACGGTCTCATTAAGGGTTATGTTGCCGGCGTTTTGGGAAGATTCTTTTTTGCCTCACTTGCCGGAGCAATTTTCTATACCACATACCTTGGTTCCTTTGGAAGTGATTTAGCCGCACTTTTCGCAGGCATCCTTTATAATCTATCCTATATCGGTCCTGAGTGTCTGTTAACACTGATTGTTCTTTTTCTTCCCCCTGTAAAAAACGGACTCTCATACATAAAGCGTATTGCAACTGAATAAATGAAACTAAAAAAGCGCCCCTCACATGAGGAGCGCTGATTTATTGTTTACTTATGGCTTAGTTTTTCTTTTTAATGCTGAGAATCTTATTTACGATAATACCAAGAATCAGAGCACAAGCAACTTCTGTAATTGTTACTGCGCCAAAGCTTACTGAAAATCCGCCGATACCTGCAATAAGGATTACAGATACAGTGAAGAGATTTGTATTGTCATCAAGATCAACCTTCTGAATCATCTTAAGACCGGATACTGCGATGAATCCGTAAAGAGCGATACAAACACCACCCATTACACATGCAGGAATTGTTGCAAGAAGTGTTACAAATGGAGCAAAGAATGATGCAACTATCGCAATGATTGCTGTTGTGAAGATTGTAACTATTGATGCATTTCCTGAAATAGCTACACAACCAACTGACTCGCCGTATGTTGTGTTAGGGCAACCACCGAAGAAAGCGCCTACCATTGAACCAACACCATCACCAAGAAGTGTTCTGCTAAGGCCGGGCTCTTCAAGAAGGTCTTTTTCGATAATGGAAGAAAGGTTCTTGTGGTCTGCGATATGCTCAGCGAATACTACGAATGCTACGGGTACATATGCAACAGCTACTGTAGCAATGTAAGCAGGAGTAATACCGCTAAATCCCTGGAATGCTGTTACAAATGTGAAATCAGGAACCCATTTCAAATTGGAGAATGCTGAGAAATCGATTACCTGTAAAGCAGCATTTCCTGTTGAATTTCCGATTAATGTAAAGATTGCAGCAACTGCATAACCTGCAAGAATACCGATGATGAAAGGAATCATCTTTAAGAATTTCTTTCCGAATACTGAACAAATTGTCGTTACAAGTAATGTTACAAGACCGCATACGATGCAAACATATGTGGAAGCAGTAGCTGCTGAATTACCAAGAACATCACCGATTGCATTTCCTGCAAGTGAAAGTCCGATAATTGCTACTGTAGGTCCGATAACTACTGCAGGCATAAGCTTGTTAATCCAGTTAACGCCTACCAGTTTAACGATGATAGAAATTACTACGTATACAAGACCTGCGAAAATAGCACCAATAATAATTCCTGCATATCCTGCTGCTACAGAAACGGCTCCTGCAAAAGCAGTTACCATTGAACCGATGAAAGCGAAAGAAGAACCTAAGAAAACAGGGCTCTTAAATTTTGTGAAAAGTAAGTAAACGATTGTTCCGACACCTGCACCAAATAATGCTGCTGATGTAGACATGTTTGCCATGATACCGGCTTCCAAAAGATCTTTGTTTGAATTGATGATTGCGGGTACTGCGATTGTTGCTGCAAGTATAGCCAAAAGCTGCTGCAGTGCAAACACAATAACCTGACCGAATTTCGGTTTGTCTGTTACGCCATAAGTGAGTTTCATTTTCTAATCTCCTCCATATTCTGCACACTCCGGTGCAAGTTAATATATATAGTGACGGGCACCTTTGCCCGAGTACTATCCAAAGAGTTCGACTGCCTTTATTTCTTCATAAGGCGGAATCTTTACGGCAATTCTTTCAGTTTTTGATGTAGGAACATTCTTCCCTACGTAGTCTCCTCTGATGGGAAGCTCTCTGTGACCTCTGTCCACTAAAACCGCCAGCTGTATCTGAGAAGCTCTTCCATGTCGTAATGTTGCTTCCATTGCTGCTCTTGCTGTACGTCCGGTGTACAAAACATCATCCACTAAAACTACTGTCATTCCTTCGATATTAAAAGGAATCTGTGATTCATGAATGATTGGTTCTTTTGTATCCCTGATAAGGTCATCTCTGTAATATGTAATATCAAGCGTTCCGAAAGGAATATCCTTTCCCTCGATTTCTTTGATATTCTGAACAATCTCTTCAGCCAAAGAAACTCCACGGCGCTTAATTCCTATTACGCAAAGGTTTTCACACCCTCCGTTTTTTTCCAAAATTTCATGGGCAATTCTTTTTAAAGCTCTGCCGATTGCCGCATCATCCATAAGTGTTGCTTTATATTCGGCCATTTGTCACTCCACAAAATAAAACGCCATGCACTTTAAGCGCATGGCGATAATCACACAAATTCAACCTGCCAAAATACAGGTGTCCCAATATGTTATACCTTGCCGGCCTCTCTGTGCCACGCTTAAAGGATTCTTTGTTTTGATAATTATTGCACAACAAAAAACGTTTGTAAAGGCTGTTTTTTAAACTTTTCTCAACCGCAGTTCTTTTATAAGATTCTTGCGATTTTCAAACATTTTTTTGACAGAATAATGATGAAAGCAGTCCGAAGCGGTTCCCTCGTGTCGTCTCCATAAAATCAGTTTTTCATTAAGGAAGTAACCTCTTCCCTTCTCCTCTCCCAAAAGACCTATCCACTGATCGTGCATCTCTATGTCTTCCGGAATGGGAAGAATTCTGTCTTTTATGGATGCATCAAATGCCATACAGCAACCGACGTATGTATTCTTCATTATATTTTTAATTTTTCCTAAGCCGGAATGTCTGTACTTAAAAAAATCCGGAAGGATTTGTCCACCATCTTCGTTAATAAGTGAACAGTTATGCACCATTACAAGACACTTTTTCTCCCTAAAGGCGGATAACATCAAATCCACCTTATTACCCATCCACACATCATCCTGGTCAGAAAGAAAGATATATTTCCCACTGCAGTTTTTTATGGCATTTTCGAAGTTCTTCTTAACTCCCTGCTTCGGACCATCCAAAAGCTTAATTCTGGAATCATTAAATCCTTCGATAATCCTTCTTGTGCCATCTGTGGAACCATCATCCGAAATAATCAATTCGTCATTCTCCGACAGATTTTCCAGAATGGTTTTTATCTGTGTACTTATATATTTTTCTCCGTTATAGGAGGCCATTGCTACCGATACTTTTTCCCGCATACTATTTTCCCGTAAATAATGTTCCTATCAGGTTTCTTCCAAGAGAGGAGCCGATGTTTCCTCCCAGCTTCTTACCGAAAGATCCGCCTACCGTTCCGCCAATGGCTTTTCCAAGCTCTCTTCCAAGAGTACTTCCTGTAGTCTTTGCCACATTCTTTGCAGCTGTACTCTGGGCCTTTTTGCGGGCCTCGATTTCTTTCTGCTTTTTCTGGGTAAGTGTCAGTGCTTCCTCTTCCTTAACAGCTTCCTCTGCCACCTCGGCCTCACGTCTTGCCAGAAATTCATAAGCAGAATCATTGTCAACAGGAGTGCTGTATTTTGAATAAAGAACACTGTTATTAATAACCGAAAGCCTTGACGTATCATCTAATGTTCCCATAGAACTTTGGGGAGGACAGATTTTGGTATGCTTCACTATTGTAGGAACACCGTCTTCGCCTATAACAGAAACCAGAGCTTTTCCTGTTCCCAGTTCCTGAAGCATTTTGAATGTATCAAATTCAGGATTAACCCTGAATCCCATGGCTGCTGCCTTTACGGCTTTCTGCTCATTGGGTGTATATGCATGCAACGCATGCTGAACTTTATTTCCAAGCTGTGCCAAAACCCCATCCGGAATATCTGAAGGGTTCTGTGTAATAAAATAGATTCCCACGCCCTTTGAGCGGATAAGCTTTACAACCTGTTCTATCTTCTCCACCAAAACCTTTGACGCAGATTCAAAAAGCATATGTGCCTCATCAAAGAAGAACACAATCTTAGGCTTTTCAGGATCACCCACTTCGGGAAGCACTTCAAAAAGTTCTGACATCATCCAAAGAAGAAATGTTGAATACATCTTGGGGTGAAGAATAAGCTTCTGACAATCAAGAATCTGAATCATTCCTTTTCCGTTTGCATCTGTACAAAGCCAGTCTGTTACACCAAGAGCCGGCTCTCCGAAAAACAAATCGGCTCCTTCGGCTTCCATCGCAACAACGCCGCGTACAATTGCATTAAGTGTAACCGGAGCAATATTTCCGTATGCAGCACTGTAGTTTGCAGCGTTTTCCCCCACATACTGAAGCATTGCCTTTAAATCTTTTGTATCAGTCAAAAGCAAACCCTCATCGTCTGCTATCTTAAATACAACAGTAAGAACGTCCGACTGGGTATCATTAAGTCCCATAATTCGCGATAAAAGCAAAGGGCCCATTTCCGAAATCGTGGTTCTTAATGGCATACCCTTTTCTCCGTATACATCCCAGAAATTCACGGGAAAAGCACTGTATTCAAAGCCTGCTTCCTTAAGTCCCATGGACTCTACTCTCGAAGTAACATTCTCATTGTCTGTTCCGCTTTGACACATGGGTGCAAGATCACCCTTTACATCAGCAAGAAAAACCGGAACACCCATTGCGGAGAAGGATTCTGCCATAACCTTCAAAGTTACGGTTTTTCCTGTACCTGTTGCTCCGGCTATAAGTCCATGGCGGTTTGCCATTTTGGGATAAATATATATTTCTTCCTCATTTGATTTTCCGATTAAAACTTTTCCTTCTTTAACCATATCTTCCCTCTCAATTACTTCTTATTAAATAAGTATAATTCCTTCTTACAAACTTAACAAGTTTCATACACCTGTCTATTTTCTTAATCTCAAAGCATTCGTTACCACAAACAAAGAACTAAGGCTCATGCATAGTGCAGAAATAATAGGTGTAAATTTAATACCAAAGGGTATGAAGAAAACACCTGCTGCAAACGATATTCCTATACAGTTATAAATGAATGCCCAGAAAAGATTCTGCTTTATGGTTCTAAACACTCTCTTACTAAGATTCAAAGCATAGGAAACATCCAAAAGACTGTCCTTCATAAGAATAAAATCCGCAGAATCCATAGCAATCTGTGTTCCGCTTCCGACAGCTATTCCCACATCTGCTTTCGCCAAAGAAGGTGCATCATTGATTCCGTCACCCACCATGGCAACCACTTCACCGCTATCCATAAGTCTTTCTATTATTCCATGCTTCTGTTGAGGAAGCACTTCACTATACACTTCATCAATACCCACTTCTTTGGAAATGGCCTCTGCTGTTTCTTTATTGTCGCCTGTTAGAAGCACAACTTTTATTCCTTGATTTTTAAGTTTCTCAACCGCTTCCCTGCTGTCCTTCTTTACGCTGTCGGATATTACAAAAAAGCCAAAATCCGACATATCCGTAAAGAACAGAACCGTCTTTCCCTTTGAAGTATATTCCGATGCAGTTGCTAACAGATACTCGGATATAGCAGCTTTGGCCGACAGAAGTTTTTCGTTTCCGCACAAAACTTCCTGTCCGTCCACTACTCCATGCATTCCCTGCCCCGGAACATACTCAACACTGTCCGAAGACATACCCATAAACAAAGAACTTCCCCATTCTGAACCGATTTTGGAAACTATCGCTTTAGCATACGGATGACCGGATGTGGCCTCCAATGCAGCAATCTTTAACAGAAGTTTTTTATTCTCTTCCTTCTCAAAAACTATATCCTCTACTGAAAGCTCGCCTTCAGTAACCGTTCCTGTTTTATCGAGTACCACTGTAGTAACGTTTTTGGCCGTTTCAAGGCATTCACCGCTTCTAATCAAAATACCGTGTCTGGCAGCATTTCCCGTTCCGGCCATTACCGCCGTAGGTGTAGCCAGACCCAACGCACACGGGCAGGCCACTACCACTACGCTTATAGCCATATTAAGTGCAAACTCAAAGTCTTTTTCTAATATAAACCACACAACAAAGGTAACAAGGCTGATAGATAATACTACAGGAACAAAGAAGCCGCTTATCTTATCAGCAAGTTTCTCCACAGGAGTTTTCCTGGACGCTGCTTCTTTTACCATTTCAATAATTGAAAACAGTGTAGTTTCCACTCCTGTTTTTTCTGCCTCTATATAAAGGTAACCGTCTAAAACTTTACTTCCGGAAACCGCAAAATCTCCTTCTTTAACATCTTCGGGAAGACTCTCTCCCGTAAGCGCTGATTTATCCAAAGAAGCTGCACCCTTAATAATCTTTCCGTCCACGGGAATACATTCTCCCGCTCTGATAATCACGGTTTCACCCTTTAATAAGAATCTGCTTTCTTTTTTCTCCTCTTTACCGTCAATCACAACACTTACCGTTTCCGGAATAAGTGCAGCCAGCTCATTAATGGCATCCATTGTATGCGCCTTTGAATTGGCTTCCAGTGATTTACCCAAAGTAATCATGGTAAAAATCATTCCTGCGGATTCAAAATAGAAAGGTCCTTTAGAACCGGTTATCAGAAGATAAACACTGTAAATAAATGAAACTCCGGCGCCAATCGAAATCAGTGCACCCATTCCTGCTGCCTTATGAACAAGGCTGTTATATCCTCTTATGAAGTAAATCCTGTTAATAATCAATATAGCCAGAGATAGGATGCATTGTAAGTATCCCGAAATATCTCTTGGATAAGGAAGATTGAGCATTTCCGCCATATTCAGATATATAAGCGGTATCAAAAAGCAAAGAGAAGGTATAAATCTCTTTTTAAAAACAGACTCCTCAGGCTTTTTAGCAACAAAAGAAGCCAAAGAAGATTCTTTGGCCTCATATCCTGCATCAACTACAGCGTTTATTATTTCTTCGCAGGACACAGTTTTCTCGTCATAGGATACGGTCATGGCATTTTCCAAAAGACTGACGGATACATTCTGTATCCCCTTTAATCCTTTAACCGCTTTTTCAACTGCAGCCACACATGCACTGCAGCCCATTCCGTCTACATCAAATTTCTGTGTCATCGCTTACCTCTGATTATTTCATTAACCCGGCAAGAATAAATACAAAAGGAGAATTCCAGTAAATAGTTATCTCATTTAATGAGAAACAGTCAATATGGTCAAGGTAGCACTTCATGGGAGCGCTGTCCTTGGGAACCTCTTTGGCTTTAAAATCCTGAAGGCCTCTGTTGGGACCACCGGATACAAGACCGGGCCAGGGCTCCTCAATGTTGTCTACTGCCGTAGGTCTCAAGTGAGGATTCTTAAATGCTTTCTCACCGTTACCTGTAACGTAACTGGTATCCATGGTATTTGCACCGAGCAAATAGTCAAGACCGGACTGGATTGCATTTTTATACTTTTCTGAAGGAGCAAATTTGTCCGCTATCTGAAGAATCATTAAATACTTACCAAGCTCCATGTTGCTTCCCCAGATAAAGTCCTTTGCTGCCATGCAAAGTCCGAATCCGTTCTTATTAGCATTATCGCACAAACGGTCCGCTTCATCAAAGAAATCTTTCTTTATCTCCTGTGTAAGAGAATCATTTCCGTCTTTAAGAAGAAGTGATAATCCGCCAAGACCGGCTACCTCTCCCCAGCCAAGACATGTAAGAACCTTGCCCTGGTAAAGTTTAAATTTGGCTTCTTTGTCAAAAAGAATATTTCTGTCCTTCTGGAACAAAGCATCCTTAAAATATTTATCTTCTCCCGTTACTTCATACAAAGAACATGCAGCCCAGAATCTGTTGGAAATATCTTCCATTTCTCCATACTCACCTGTATTGGAACCGGGTGCGTTTCTAAATAAGACAGGCTGAGGATTCTCATCAAGCCATGCATATGCTCTAAGAGAAGTATCCAAAAGCTTTTTAGCATATTCTGCGTCGTATTCTTTGTAAATCGAATAAGCCAGGGCAAAAACTGCAGCAATATCAGCAGTAGCCATTGATGAAACAGGAAAAAGGAAAAGTTCCTCCTTATCATCTTCAGGCATACAGAAAGGCGCATGACTCCAAGTTGTCACTTTGTGCCAGACAGAACCGTCTTCTCTTTGCATCTTCATTAAGAAATCCAGCTCCACCTTAACCTCGGCAAGATAATCCGGAAGCTTATCTACCTTCGGAATATCAAACTCTGTTTTTAATACATCTTTATAAAATCTTGCTCCGTAAAGCAAATGTGCAACAGCTACAGCTCCCGCAGTGGAATATCTTCCGAAGTCTCCCGCATCATGCCATCCGCCTGTAACATCAATCTTTTTATCTTCCTCACCATATACGGTCGCAAGTGAAGTGTGACAAGGTTTGTGATAATAAACACCTGCGTACTTTTCTGAAAGTGCATCGCCACAACGAAGGAAATAATAGCACTTGCATAAATCCTTCATAAGTTTATCGTATACGTTCTTTCCTATCTCAAAAGAAACTGACTTAACTCCCTCTGCTTCCACATAAAAGGTTCCCTCACTACAAAAAGAAGAAAAATCCGCCACATAAATATCTTCTCCGGAAATCTCGTCTGTACCAAAGTGTGAAACCTTGCCTTCAAAAGCTACCTTGCCATCCTGTGAACAAATCGCAAATTTCTCACAGTCAAAGTTTATCATTGCCTTTTTGGAAACACCGGGGAAAAATCCCACCTGATTAACATATATAGCCTTCATAATGTACCTCCCATATGAGTTATCTCTTTGAGTATAACGTTTTTGCTAAAAGCAAACAATAAAAAAGCGCCACGTTCTTATCAACATGGCGCTCTTATCATTTAATTCCTATTATTTTTTCTTACGATATACTGCACTTACGGAGACAACCCCTGCCACAACGGCCATTCCCAGAACAATAAATATCCAAAGAAGGAAATTCTTATTCTGCTCTTTTTGCTCCACTATATTAATAACCGTTTCCAACGTTTCTGCTTTTGCGGGCTTCTCATCAAGAATCTCTCTTATGGCCAGAGCAAATGCACTGAATTTATCGTTTTCAAAAGAAAGTGTTCCATCATCATTAACCGTTACAGGAAGAATAGCTGTCTCACCTTCATGAACACGGATAACAACGTATTCCATACCTTCTTCGCATACCATATCTTTCGGTGCTTCTATTGTAATGGTAATGGGTTCGGTAAGTTCTGTAACATTGATTCCTTCCAGATAAGCGGACAAATCAAGGTAACAAAGAACCTGGATATTGGACTCCTTCTGTTCCTCTAAAACCTCATCAATCTTTTTAAGATCTTCCTTTTCAACGAAAGCTTCATCAATAACCTTTGCCACCAGCTCATAAACAGGTTCTGTTGAAGTATCGGAAGTTCCCGAAACTGTTTCTTCTTTTTGTTCTTCTGCCTGAGGCTCAATTATTTTTTCTTCTAACTTATTGACGGTTTCCTCAACAACAGGAGCTGTCACAAGCTCTGAAACATCAGGAATCTCTTCTTCCGGTACAGGTTCCATATGAGGAACAGGCTGCCACCAAGGAATCCAGGGAATAACCGGATCTTCACCTATAATGGGATTATTTCCCGAAGGATCGTTTCCTGAGGGGTCATTTCCCGAGGGGTCGTTTCCCGAAGGGTCATTTCCTGAGGGGTCATTTCCCGAAGGGTCATTTCCTGAGGGGTCGTTTCCTGAGGGGTCATTTCCCGAGGGGTCATTTCCCGAAGGATCATTTCCCGAAGGTGTTTCTCCGGGGAGAAAAAACTCTCCGGTCCAAGGTTTCCATACAGAATCTCTTCCGTTTATTACGCTTTCATCATCCTTAAGAATAGTAGCTTTAACATTTTTGGAAAAATCGCCGTATCCTACTGCTCCGTTAAGAAAAATAAATATATTATTCTTCGCAGAGTTTCCGTTTCCGAAACCTGCATACAAATCTTCGTCATCAAAATGGACAGCCAGCTCATTCTCTGTATAGGAAGCATCAAAATAATTAATATTGAATGTCGTGCTTCCTCTGGTTATTTCCGAATGTATCCACAGTTCACCATCCGGATTTTCCAAAACAACATCCGCATCCTTTACCGTAAAAGCCTGCGCTGTTAACTTTGTCCCTGAAAAGACTAACCCCACGGCCAATAGCACCGCAAGGAACCGTCTATTGCTTTTTACCACTCTAACCATAATTTATCATCCCACCTTACTTTTAATTATATCGTAAATTTTCGAAGATAATATAATCATTTGTCACAAAAATGTAACAATTGAATACGTACTTTTGTCCTATTTTTTCCTTCTTTTTTTCTTTCTGCCTATGGGATATAATTTCCTTGAAATCATTTTGCACAAGAAAGGTTATTAAATGGCTGATTTAGTAAAAGATGTAATCGTAACTCTTAAAAAAGGCGAAGGCCGCACTATAAAGGCCGGCGGTGCCTGGATTTACGACAACGAAATAGACAACATTTTAGGCACTTTTACAAACGGAGACATCGTAAGGGTTCATGATTTTGACGGTTACTATATGGGCGCCGGATTTATCAACCAGAATTCAAAAATCCGTATCCGTATGCTCACCAGACGTCAGGAAAATATTGATGAAAGCTTTCTTTATAACAGAGTGAAAGCAGCCTGGGACTACAGAAAAACCGTAATGCCCGAAAAGGATTTGAACTGCTGCCGCATTATCTTCGGTGAAGCAGACTGGCTTCCCGGACTTACCGTTGATAAATACGCAGATGTTCTTGTAGTGGAATCCCTTGCTCTTGGAATGGACAAACTCAAAAATATCGTTCTGGATTCATTAAAAGATATTCTTTCCAAAGACGGATTTACTATCCGTGGAATCTACGAACGTTCCGATGCTCCTGTCCGCAAAAAAGAAGGAATGCTTCCTTTTAAAGGATTTTTAACTGAAGAGTTTGATACAAACGTTGAAATAGTCGAAAACGGAATACACTACATGGTCGATGTTGTTAACGGCCAGAAAACCGGATTCTTTCTGGATCAGAAATACAACCGTCTTGCCATGCAAAGAATATGTCGTGACAAGAAGGTTCTCGACTGCTTTACCCACATGGGAACCTTTGCTCTCAATGCGGGAATAGCCGGCGCTTCAGACGTAACAGGCCTTGATATTTCCGAATTTGCCGTAGCCCAGGCAACAGAGAATGCCCGCAGAAACAATCTTTCGGATACAGTCAAATTCAGAGCGGCAGATGTTCTTGACGAACTTCCCAAACTCTACGAACAGGGAGAACGTTATGACGTGGTAATCCTTGACCCTCCCGCATTCACCAAATCCAGAGAGGCCACCAAAAACGCCATCAAAGGTTACCGTGAAATCAATATGAAAGGCTTGAAGTTAGTTAACGATGGAGGCTACCTTGCAACCTGTTCCTGCAGTCACTTCATGACCCAGGAACTTTTCACCGAAGTAATCGGCCAGGCAGCCAAAGCCGTTCACAAACGTCTCCGCCAAATTGAATTCAGGACTCAGGCCTGCGACCATCCCATTCTTTGGGCAGCAGATGAATCCTATTATTTGAAATTTTATATTTTTCAGGTTTGTGACGAAAAATAAGGTCTGAAAAAGCCCATAAATACTGTATATATCAGCATTTACGGACTTGGGTATAAAAAAGCAAACGTATCATATCTTATCGTAAGATATCATAGTTTGATGGTAAAAAGTGGTAAGTTTTGTGGTAAGGTCAGTGGTAAGTACTTGGAATGTATAAAGTGGTAAAGGATATTTTTATTCATCAACACTGGCCGATTATGTTTGGGGCTACATTTTGTTCAAACCGAAAAAACTTGTGAACGCATTGAAATAAAGGACTTTGTGAAGGGTAAGGATCATTTACACCTTGTTTACACTTTTTGACAAGCAAAATGAAAGAACATCCTAAACAGGGTGTTATTAAATGGAATAAGGAAAAACATGAAATACGAAGATGAAACAGATGTTTTAGAAGATATCTGTTTGTATGAAAACAAAGATATCTGCTTGGTAACACAGTCTGAAATCGAAGAGGAAATCCTTAATTCGCTTAGGCAATATAAAAAATTATATATTAATAATTCCGGACACGAATGTCTGCCTCCCGATTTTATCTCAATAAATGGTTCGTTTATGTTTGATGTTATGCGAATAAATGACAGTGAAAAGAAAAAGTCAAATAATCCTGTAATGAGACGTGAACGAGAGATTCAACGAGAGATTCAAGAGGCTTTCAAAGACACTAATATTCCGAAACGTGCCCTTACCAATGGTTTAATTATTAATGCAAAACCAGATGAGGATTATGATCAAGCACATAACTACACACAATATCTAAAACAGTTTGAACGTGTAGTAAGGCAGCATATCAATAAAATTGATGGATGTAGGAAAAGACATCCGGGACAAAAAATGGGGTTCCTCATTTTGGATGAAACGGATTTATACATTGAGCTTGTTCACGAGGAAGATGCGAAGAAACCATGGGATGTCGGTGACAGAGTGATGGTCCAGCAACTTCATATACCATTTTTAGATTACAATTTTATGAAAGAATTTGACGGAAAAGGTGTTGATTTCCTTATATGGGTATTACCATACAAGGTACATAGCGGAGGCCCTTACGAACTTCCATTATTAAGCATAATAGAAGTGCCACGGTTTTTCTTAGAGAAGTCATCTTTGATTAAAAATTTCAAAGTGAATTGTTTACGCTGCAGGTAATTATTGAAAATATAGAAAGAATAGATTAGCGGTCTCATAAGGGGCCGCTAATTTATTCTGAGTTACATAACAAATTATTATGAGCAAAATTGTCCCAATATGTTGACATTTGTCCCAACGTAATTATAATAGAATAAAGGATTAACTACGCGAGGAAAGGAGAAACTAAATTATGAAAAAACAAAGTATTATTAATTTAGTTCGCTATCATGTTGAAAGAAATGAGGAAGCTTTTGCCTCAGAAGTTGCAGATATTGCTCGCGAATTTGACAATAGCGGAGATACCCCTGTTGCAGAATACCTAATGGAACTTGTATCAAATGCAAATTACTACATTCCACAAAGCACATATAAAAATCTTCGCTTTCTTAGCAAATTGGAATATTCATCAAATCCTTTATTGCTTCCAGCCTTAATAGAAGAAGATGTAATCGGCATTACAAAAGCTATTAAGAACAAATCAGGCTTGTCTAAGTTTTTGTTCTATGGAGCACCGGGAACTGGGAAAACGGAATCTGCTTATCAGATTGCGCGTCTTCTTGGACGAGATTTACTCGTTGTAAATCTGGAACAACTTATTGATAGCAGACTTGGAGAGACAGCAAAGAATGTTGTTTTTTTGTTTGATGAGATAAATCACCTGGTATTTGGAAAAGTAATCGTCCTTATTGATGAGATTGATTCACTGATACTTGATCGAGTTAATAAGAATGACCTGAGAGAAATGGGGCGTGTTACATCCACATTTTTAAAGGGGCTGGATGTATTGAACGAGAATATTCCAGTTATTGCAACGACCAATCTCTTTGATAATTTTGATAAGGCAATACTTCGGCGCTTTGATGCGATAGTATCATTTGACAGATATTCTGACGATGATTTGGTTGATATCGCAGATTCAATGCTCATTTCATGCTTAAAGAAAAGCACCAATTCAAAGCAAGACATGAGGCTATTTCACAAAATTCTGCGTAATCTTGGCAAGATTCCATATCCTGGGGATTTAAAACAATTGATAAAAACTTCCGTTGCTTTTTCTGACGAAGCAAATGAATATGACTATCTTAGAAAACTGTATCTGTCTTTGCATGATGGAAAGGATGTAGACATACAGAAATTGAGTGATGACGGATTTACCACGCGAGAAATAGAGATTTTGTCAAGAATTCCCAAGAGCAGTGTGTCACGCAAGTTGAAGGAGAAGTAAGATGAATCCACTTTTACAAGTAAAATTGAGATTTGCAAAAGAAAAGAATACCCAGGTACCTGGGGCAAGAAATCTTAGAGCAAATGCAGAAACATCATCTGAAAAGCTTGACAAACTGATTTCTGACCTAAAGACTGTACTGAGGTTTTATCATAATTCGCCTAAAATTGTTGAGAAAATTATGATAGATGCCAATTACAACGATATTATTGCCAAGTCGAACAGAGTTCAGGTTCTTCTTAAGCCTGTCGGCAAAGCACCAAATGATTGTGTTGTGGGGGCAAGGTTTTCTGAAGCTCCGGAGGGGGAAGAAAACCACATAATTACATATTATGTTGATGAAAACACCATTCAGTCGACTATACAGGATTTAGAAACAGCAAAAAGATTTCTTCAAAGCGAATTAGGCGGGACAGCAACAACCGCAAACTTTAAGGATTCAGATGATACGATTAAGTACGATGGCTATGATATGAGCAAGACCAAACTTAGAGGCATAATCATAGATGCGTCTGTTTTGGCCTCTTTTTCCGTTCCTCAAATAGGTACAATACCCGAAAAGGACTCATATTTAATAACCTTTTACAAATCTGAATTGTCATTAGCTTCACTCATGGAGAAACTGCAGATTGATGATAGGGCTAATCCTTATACGGCATACGGCGATGATACAATTTCTGTAAACAGAGAATTGTTTGAAATACTAAATGAAAATGTTCCGTATATGATTTCGATGGTCTCTTCAGATTGGTCAAAGATTACTATTGAAAAGATTGACACTGGACGTGAAAAAGAGGTAATTGATATCCCGAAACCTTCGCATGAACCAACGATAGGTGTCATTGATACCCTTTTTGACGAGAATGTTTATTTTTCGGAGTGGGTAGACAATATCGATTTTATGACTGATATCGAGCAGATGTCCAGCCATATGGATCATAGGGAACATGGCACAGAAGTAACGTCCATAATAGTAGACGGTCCTACGCTTAATCCGTGGTTGGATGATGGTTGTGGTCGCTTCAAGGTGCGACACTTTGGCGTTTGTGCCGATAGAATATCTACAGTGAGATTAGTGAAAAAGATTAAGGATATTGTTAATAACAATCCTGATATCCATGTATGGAATCTTTCACTTGGAACAGAGGAAGAAGTTTCAAGAAACTTTATCTCTTTTGACGCAGCATTGCTCGATGAAATCCAGTCTTCAAAGAATGTTATTTTTGTTATTTCAGGAACAAATGATAACCGTTTAGAAAAAGACGGAAGGTTACGTGTAGGTTCTCCTGCAGATTCGTTGAACTCGATTGTTGTCAATTCGGTTAGAAGAGACGGAACTCCGGCAAGCTATTCAAGAAAGGGACGTATACTCTCATTTTATAACAAACCGGATGTTGTGTATTATGGCGGAGATTATGATGAGCGAATCACCGTCTATTCTCCGTACGGGAAAGAAGAAGTTTATGGAACTTCCTTTGCTGCTCCATGGATAAGCAGAAAGCTTGGATATCTGATTGATGTGATGGGGCTTTCAAGGGAGGTTGCAAAAGCATTGATCATAGATTCGGCGGCCGCATGGGACTATAAACTTGCAGATAGAGGAATTCAACAGCTTGTTGGTTATGGAGTTGTCCCGATTGATATTCGAAAAATAGTAGAAACTAATTCTGAGGAAATCAGGTTTATTTTATATGGAACTTCGGAGTCATACAAAACGACAAACTATGCAATTCCTATTCCGAAGGATAGTGATGGGAAATATCCATATATTGCGAGAGCGACGATGTGTTACTTCCCGGAATGTTCAAGGACACAAGGTGTTGATTACACATCGAGAGAATTGTCTCTTCAGTTTGGAAGGGTAAAGCGGGATGGTCATATTGATGATATCAATGAGAATGTCCAGGATGCTGAAGAAGGTTGGGTAAACGAACGTCAATCCAGAAAGGAATTTCGTAAATGGGAGAACACGAAGTTTATTTCAAAGGTAATAAAGAATAAAAACAGAGCGATTAATTCGTATGACGAGCGCCTGTGGGGAATATCGATTACGTCCAAGGAAAGATTGGCAACCCAGACAAAGGGACCACTAAACTTTGGCGTAGTTATTACACTAAAGGAAATAAACGGAGTAAATAGAGTTGAGGATTTTATCAGAGCTTGTACCTTAAGAGGCTGGATAGTAAATCGAATTGAAGTAGATAACAAGATTGATATTTATGTTAATAGTCAAGAAGAAATAGAGTTCGAGTAGTGCTTTTTCTGAAGTGAAGGCACTTCGATTAATAGATTTACGAAAGCAGTTTCGATTGAAAAATGGCGGTTTATACGTAGAAAAAGTCTTTGGGTGATAAGATATTAAGGAGGAAATAATATTGGCACAATGTACAGCACCTATAAGAGGACATCGTTCTGCAGCGGCTGCGGCAGAATGTCCGGTTTGTGGAAGACATCGTTCTTTCTATCCACAATATGGATATAATACATATCCATATTTTAACTCTGGTTATTTGAACGCAAGTAACAGCGTACACTCTTCTGTGACATCTAATAGTGGCATAAAATGGAAGGCCAAATGGTCTCCTGCAGGTTCCACTGTCTTGTATACTCCTGCACAGATTATGACATTCACACCAGTTCGTGAGAACATCGTTAAGCACCCAAAGACTTTGGAGAAATATGATCTATTTTTGTGCCATGCGTGGGATGATAGAAAGGGCTTTGCAAAGGAGCTATATGACAAGCTCACGGAGAAAGGTATTTCTGTTTGGTTCAGTGAAAAAGACCTTCCGTTAGGTTCCACCATGTTACGTGAGATTGATAAGGGATTGGCTAAGTCACTTGTTGGAATTGTTTTGGTGACACCTTTCTTTCTTAAGCGCGTGGAAAATGAAGGGGTTGCAGATAAAGAGTTATCTGCGTTATTGGCTAATGACAGACTTATTCCGATTGTTCATAATACGACATATGATGCACTCCGCGATGTGAGTCCACTGCTTGGTTCGCGTAGCGGATTAGATACAAATGAAGATTCTTTGGACGATATAGTAGCCAAGTTAGCTGAATTGTTTATTGAAGAAATAAATTGAGAATTCTTATGAGGATATTCTTTATGCAGAAACTGATTATGGTGTTAGGTTTTCGAGCATAAATTAAGTAATGAATAAGAAGGTGTCATATTTTATTATTATTAATTGTCTTTTTATCATTTAGATAGACACAGAAGGAGTAATTACATGACAACACATAAACTTTTAACGTGTGATGGTAAAAATATGAAATCGGTTGCTGATAAATCAGTTGACTTAGTTGTAACATCACCGCCTTATCCAATGATTGAAATGTGGGATGATGTTTTCATTTCACAGGACGAATCAATAAAGAATGACTTGATCAATGGAAACGGCAATTCAGCATTTCTAAAAATGCATAGCATTTTAAATTCTATATGGAGTGAATGCGATAGAGTATTGAAAGATAACGGATTCGTTTGTGTAAACATAGGGGATGCGACAAGAACAATAAATGACGTATTTAAGCTATACTCGAATCATACTCAGATTGTTAATTTCTTTTTTGAGCATGGTTATAGTGTTTTGCCAGACATACATTGGAGAAAACAATCTAATGCTCCGAACAAGTTTATGGGATCAGGGATGTATCCGGCAGGGGCATATGTTACGTACGAACATGAGTATATTCTCGTTTTCCGAAAAGGAGATAAGCGAGTTTTCAGTGGCACATCAAGGGATAGAAGGCAAAAGAGTGCGTATTTTTGGGAAGAAAGAAATGTGTGGTTTTCCGATTTGTGGGAAATAAAAGGAGTGTCGCAGACTATAAAAATGGATAAGGCAAATAGAAGCCGAAGCGCTGCGTTTCCTTTTGAAGTACCTTATAGATTAGTGAATATGTATTCGGCCGAAGGAGATGTTGTTCTTGATCCTTTTTCTGGACTGGGAACTACCTCATTAGCTTGTATTGCTTCTCAGCGGAACAGTATTGGGATTGATATTGATTCAACTATGACGAGCATTGCATATGACACCTTATTGGCTTCTAAAGAAAAAATGAATCAGCGCATTGGGGAAAGATTGTCGAAACATGAACAGTTTATTTCTGAACTCACAGATGAGAAATATGAGAAGTGTTATGAAAATGTCAACCACGGTTTCCGGGTTAAAACGAAACAAGAAACAGCAATAAAGATAGATTATATTGAAGATATTCGTGAGGAAGGCAATATTATTATTTCAGAATATCGCTAAACACGAGAGCAGGTCTTTTTGAACCTGCTCTCAAAAATTATAGATAATTTTTTATTTCATCTATCACTTCTGGATTTCGAAATTCAATATTTCCATGTGATGATGTGGCAGAGTCATACTGAAGAACATATGCCAGAGCATTGTAATACTCACAGAACCGATTCATTTTTTCGCAAATATTAACTTTTGATTGGTAGCCACCAAAATAAAAAGTATCTGGTTTTAATTGTATTCCAATCAATGGGTGAGAATTCGTTTTGTCTATATAAAAATCGATAAAGTATTCCGTGTCCCATTCCTTTGGAGCCTCTTTTACTAAATGTGAGACGTATTCTTGTAGATATCTTAAAGCCAAATTCTCGCGATTATACCCTTGGAATGTTCTTCTGAACATAACATCAATCACATACTCATGGCATTCATCAAGAGAAACGGTAAAGGATGAAGGAATAGAATCATACATATCTTGTGCAATATCAGAAATGTAATCTTCATTATGAACGTTGTTGTAGTACCATATTTTCCATTCATCCTCAGTCAGCGGCTTTAGCGTACGAATCATATTCATCATATATCCAATACGTTCGGGTTTATTAAAACCGCCTTTATTATAATAGAAGTTTAGTGTTGATTCACTTGCCATAACTAATCTTCAACCTCGATTTTTAGACCGGTTTTGGTTTTGGTGTAGTAAATCATTTTTACATCAATTATCTCGGAAAGACGTCCCATGGTTTTGTATGTATCGGATTTTACCGAATAGGCAATATTACCAACGTAGCCATCGATTCCTTTCGCTTCTTCTTCAGGAGTAGCAAGTCGATATGTCTTTCCCCATTTGTCTGCAAGGAATGCAAGGATAGCCTTTTGAACATACATTCCGTTGAAGGTTTTGTTAATTACAAGATCTTCAACCCAATCAGAAACCATCTTCTTATCAATTAGAGTGATTGCTTTCTTCAGGTTTTCGATTTGCGCATATATTCTGTCTGTTGCAACCGACATGGCGTCGGGATACTTGTCTAAATACCAACCTCTCCAGGATTCGACGGTAATATCTCCAGCAGGAGTTTTTACTTGGAAATCAGGAAAAAGGTCTGACATTTGGCCTACAACATTAGGGCGCGTTCCTTGCGCATTTTGATTAGCCCAGTTAATCAGCTGGGAAGTGTATTTGGGGAAAATGGTACTGTTGCTTTCATTAAAGCTTTCGATCAGTTCATTTTTAATAGTATAATTCATACAGAATAACCTCCTTGATATTTTGAATATAGTATATCACAAAGAGGTCAATTTACATAAGTAATAATATGCCCTTTTTAAGGGCGCACTTCTATACATACCCTACGAGATGTAGTGAGTCCGGCAGGAGCCGGCTGTTCGGCTGCGCCGTGATTTGCCTTCGCTCCGCTTCGGATAGTGATCTAAACTTATAGGGTTTCAAAGTTACCTTTGAAAACCTATTTTCTTACGACTTCTTTTTTCCTCTTCCCGGTTTGCATATTTTTTTATACATACGTGAGTATTGCTCAATCAACCTTGTGTATTCATTTAAATCATATGGGCTCATTTGAGCAAAGTTCATTTCAAGCATATTCCCTGCAGCAATAAGAACCTTTTCCTGCTCGCTCTTTGCCTGATTAATTTCTTTAATGATATCCATTGCATCGGATAACGGATCGTAGTTGCTGTCTGCAGTTTCCATATCTTTAACATGTTTGGCTTTTAGCTCTCTTGCTATGTGAGAAATATCCTGTTCGAGCAACCGAGTGAAATAATCATCTTCTTTGATCTCAGAAGCTTTTAATGTCTGAACATAATGGTCATCGTCTGTTGCGCCATGCTTCTTCTGTACTTCAGCTCGCATACCCGCAATGTAAGCATTAAGATTTTGAATCTGCATTGTTGCAATAGAATCAATATATATTTCCATATCACTCAAGAACTTCCAAAAATCGGGATGCTTAATGATCTCACAGAGAAGACGGTTATTAATTTTACCGTTCTTCAATATTTCCATGGTTTCGTTATCGAGATGAAGCTCTGCAACCTCCGAAACGCAATCCTCGGAATTATCTGTGAATCCCAAAAGGTAATCGGCAGATACTCCATAGTATTTACAAAGTGTGATAATTGTTTTATATGAAATATCTTTGTAGTCATTACTCTCATAGTTCCCCAAAGAAGAATGAGATATCCCTGTCTCGGCCTCAAGTTGCTGGAGTGATAGCCCTTTGGCATTTCGTAAATCTTTCAGTTTCTCTTGAAGTGTTAATTTGCATTTCATAGTAATTCATTCCCCTTATTGTTTCTTTTTTGCTGTAGAAAGCTCAGCATATGGCAAGTCTTCTGCACAGAACTAATGTTCTTGTTAACTATACATCATACATTTTTTAAGCGTCAATGAGAATTTCCAAAAGCGTGGAAATTCTTATTTTTTTGTCCGAAATCCTACCTTTTGGATATACAGGATGAGCCCTCTTTTTTTCCTAAAATTCAGATTGTCAGCTAAGCCAAGACAACTGAATGAGCATACCAGAATGACCACCACTCTGGGGAAGTTAAGCGATGAGACGGAAACGAAGAGCGAACCAACGAGTGAAAAACGGCACAGTCCAAAACAGTCCACAGGGCTAAAGAGACCAGAGGTTACCTGCCAGGAAATCATTGTGGAGAATATGACGGGAAAGATAAAAAGACAAATTTCCCAATAAAGCGATTTCGGACAATCGAAGATTTCCTAAATTGCGTAGCTCCGTGTTCTACACGGATTTGGGGGATTGGGGGTGTGCCCCCAACAAGCTGCAAGCGAGTCTGGGACAGATGAGAAAGTGGCAGAAAGGCAACGGTGGATACCGATGCATTGCTTGCAACTTTTTCATCTGTCTGTACACAGACATTGCTTGCGGATTTGCATCCGGTACGGACGGAAGCACTGCTTGCAGGTTCCGTCGGTGATCACCGATGCACTGCTTGCAACTTTTGAAAAATGACTAATTTTGAAAGGAAGGATTATTAAAAATGAACATCTTTGATTCTGTGAAAAATGCGGTTTCAGTAAGAGAAGCAGCGACATACTATGGAATCTGTGTAAACAAACATAATATGTGCCGCTGTCCATTCCATCCGGATCGATTTCCGAGCATGAAGGTTGACGGAAAATATTACGGAAGATTCTACTGCTTCGGCTGTAACGAATCCGGTGATGTAATCGACTTTATCGGAAAGCTATTCGGGTTAAGTAACATCGAAGCTGCAAAGAAACTTTCTGTAGACTTCAATGTTGCTTACGACAGTGATTATTCAGGAAAAGCAAAACGCAAAAAAACATTTAATGAAATAAAAAGAGAAAAGGAAGCTGCAGACAGAAAAGCGTTCGCCTTATGGAAACGAGATTTCAGCAACAAGATTTTAAGACTTCTTTCTGATATGCGTGAGATTGAATATCGCACAGAAGGGGAGGCCTTAAACCTTCTCGAAAGCAAATCTGACTACTGTTGGGTAAAAGAAAACATCGAAGCAGTTGAGAATTGTCTCGAGGCAATTTACGACGAATCGGATGAGAAACTCAAGGAAGAATCCGATGAACTTGAAAGGCAGGTGAGTGAATATGAACGGAGATTTAACGATATCTGTGGAAGCGGTAACAGAGCTTCTTGAAAAAAACAAAGACAAGCATCCACTTAACACAATCAATAACGCGGCCATAGTATTCAGAAATGACCCTCTCTTTGCCGGAAAAATACGACAGAATCTTTTCCGAGGACGTACAGAACTTCATGGTACATTTCCATGGAACAGAACTGGTACAGAATTTTCCAACGATGACGATACCAATATCCGCTGTTACGTTGAACATACCTATCATATCGGAAACGAAGGTAAGGTAAGAGATGGTTTCAGATTGGTTGCTGCCGAGAACGGATACCATCCTATAAGGGATTATCTTAATTCCCTTGAATGGGACGGAACCGAGCGAATCAGATTCGCATTGCATCATTTTCTCGGAGCAGCCACAGATGATTACACATATGAATCATTCAAACTGTTTCTCCTCGGAGGAATATCAAGAGTATTCCATCCGGGATGCAAATACGAATATATGCTGTGTCTTGTCGGAGGGCAAGGTGCAGGTAAGTCGTCTTTTTTCAGAATGCTGGCAACCTTTGATGAATGGTTCAGTGACGATATCAAAAAACTTGACGAAGACAAAATCTGTGAACGGCTTGGCGGTCATTGGATATTGGAAATAGGCGAAATGCTAGCTCTCTATAATGTGAAGTGCAATGAAGCAACCAAAGCATTTCTCTCAAGGCAATACGATAACTACCGTGTTCCTTATGAACGGTTTGCAGAAGATATTCCGAGACAATGTGTATTTGCCGGAACATCAAACATTATTAACTTTCTTCCATGTGACCGAAGTGGAAACCGTAGGTTCCTTCCAATCATGTGTGATGCTTCGAAAGCTGAAGTTCACATTTTAGAAAATGAAGAGGAATCTCGTAAGTATATCAGGCAACTTTGGGCGGAAGCGATGGTAATTTACAAAAGCGGTAACTTTAAACTGAAACCGCCTAAAGAAATTGAAAAGAATCTTGCTAAATACCAGGAGCCTTTCATGCAGGAGGATACCTTCGATAATCTCATAACCGACTTTCTTGAAACCTATCAGGGTGATAAGGTTTGCACAATGCAGTTAGTGATGGAAGCCTTAAAGCTTACCTGGCGAGGAAAAGGATTTGAGTCCGTCCAGGTAGGTGAAATAATGAGCCGTCAGTCAGGATGGAGACGATTCAACAATCCGAGAAACTTCCCTGTTCCTTACGGAAGGCAGAGAGGATGGGAACGCGTAACAACAAACACTGACAACAAGGTTTTTGAAAACTCTTTTTCAGAAGTGAAGGATGAAGACAATCCTTTTGAAAACGCCCAGTTATCAATGCTTCCCGCTTCACTAAACAATGATGAAACTAAAACAGAAACTTTTCAGAATGCCTGTTGTCAACCTTTGTTGTCAGACAGGCACTAATTATTTAAGGAGGATAATGAATGGATAAAAGAGAAAATGAAACCAAAGCATTACTGACCATCAAGGAATTCTGCGAATACCTTTCAATCGGAGAAACTAAAGCAAGAGAACTTCTTCATGATCCAAAGAATGGCTTTACAGTCCGAATCGGTAATCGCTTATATGCCCACAGAGGTAATGTTGACAAGTGGCTTTTAAAGCAACTTGTTGCATAAAACAATATTGGAAACCAAATAGTAGAAATGTTATAATCGTGGAGATGAATAGAAATATTCTTTTCCACGATTTTTTTTTAGGAGAAATAACATGGGAAAATCATTTAAAGGAAAAGAATTAGGAAATGCAATTTATCAAAGATCAAACGGCACATATGAGGCAAGATACATCGACCGTTTCGGAAAGATGCACAGCGTATATGGCAAAACAATAACGGAGGTTGGGAAAAAACAGCGGGAAAAAATCTACGAAAATGAAAAACAGATAAATGTTGTTGATGTAAAAATGACTCTGGATGAGTGGTATGAGAAATGGATTACCGTCTGCAAAGTACATTGCCGAACCACTACGAAAAGAACGTATGAGATCCAATACAATCGTATTAAGGAGAGTCTCGGTTGGAGAAAACTTACCGGATTGAACCTGGTTGTATTGCAGGATGCGTTCAATGAACTTGGCTCTGACAAATCCAGAAGAGACTGTAAGGCGCTACTTGTTGATATTCTTAACAGAGCAGTTGAAGCAGACTTGCTTGTCAAGAATCCTGCATTAGGAATCAATACTGTGATTGATGGAAAAACAAAATCGGAAAAACGTATTCTTTCCAGGGAAGAAATCAACACTTTGCTTGAAAACTCAAAGGGAGGAATGATGTACCCCATTTTAATAGTTGCTCTTGGCACCGGAATGAGAATGGGTGAAATCCTCGGATTAACCTGGGACTGTGTTGACTTTAAGAAAAGGATTATCACGGTTGAGAAGACATTAACTTATCTTCCCGGAGACGGAATTATTGCACAGTATGAAATGCACAAAACAAAAACTCCGGCGGGAAATCGAAAAATTCCAATGACAGACAATGTATATGATATTCTTTTACTTCAAAAAGAACGTAGGGCCGACATAGCAACACATTTTGAACCACGAAAGGGATTTGAAAATCTTGTATTTACATCTAAGACGAACAATCCCATTAATGCATCAAATATCAAAGATTCACTTAACTACATCGTAGATAAAATAAACAGAGAGAACCCCGATGACTTTTTTGAACATCTGACACCTCACGGACTCAGACATACATTTGCAACGAATTGTATTGAGAATGGAATGGAACCCAAAGTATTACAGAAAATTCTCGGCCATTCAACATTGCAGATGACAATGGACTTGTACTGCCACGTTCGTGAAGATACTCTTGCAGGCGAAATGGCAAGAATAGCCGCCTTTATGTAAGGTACCTTATCACCTGCTTTTGAGTGGTAAGTGAGTGGTAAACTGCATCAAAAAGATATACCTAAGACCTTATAAAGCCCATGTTTACGGGCTTTTGACCACAAAGCACTTGGAGTTCTTCATTTTCCAGGTTTGTGATGAAAAATAGGGATTATAAAAAAGACCGCGTAACAACGCGGTCTTTCTTTCTTCACTGTATCAATTCTTTCGCATCATCAATCTGCTTATTAAGCATATCAATATCTACGATTCCGGTCTGACGATCAAAGGCTGTTGATTCAAATGTAATTGTGTCATCATAACCCTTCTTTTTTATAAAACCGAAAAACTTTTCGAAATCGATATGTCCCTTTCCGATGGGAAGAACTCCTCCCGAAAGGCTTCCCCAGTCCATTACGGCTCCGGCAAAATCATTTATGTGAAGATGTCTTATATGATTTTCATTCCAAAGCCATTCATTTTCCTTTTCATAGATTAAATCTACCTGACCGTGAAAATCCGCCATCTTTGTATCAAAAACAAACTCCACATCCGGATACTTTTCCCGAAGCTCATTCCATCTGGTCATGGGGTCTTTATTATTGCAGACAACATTTTCCACGCATAAAATCTGGCCGTTTTTATCCGCAATCTCTCTGACTGTCTTATACGCTTCCAGATTGTTTTCAAAATTTTGGTCAGATGTTATGCCATCCCAAAGATGGATAACCATTTTAGTGGCTCCTAAAGCCTTTGCCATTTTTGCATTTACTTCGAATCTACTGTATGCATCTTCGAAGTTTTCTTTTCCACCTTTGCTGATGGCTTCCCCGATACTTTTCTGACAGTGGTAAGAACCTATGCAAATATTATTGCTTTGTACAAACTTTACGATTTCATCCACTTTATCGTACCAGTCGCTGTACATCATAAATTCAAAACCGTCGCAGTTAAGCTTCTTTGAAAAATCCTTAAGTAACGTATAATCTCTTCCGTTTGGTTTACCTATCAAAGCTCCGGTGGAAATGTAAAATTTCATCAGTACTCCTTTACGCTTAAGCCAGAGCCTTTCCGTTCTCAACATAATACTGAGCCTGGGTTCTGAACATTTCTGCGTATATTCCGTCTTTTAATTTCACAAGTTCTTCGTGGGTTCCATATTCCTTGATGGTCTTTTCTGCAAATACTGCGATTCTGTCACAGAATTTACAGCTTGATAATCTGTGGGAAATATAGATTGCGGACTTGTTTCCTACAAGCGTATCAAATTTTCTGTAAATCTCATACTCTGCAATAGGATCAAGTGCTGCCGTGGGCTCATCCAGAATAACAATGGGTGCATTCTTATATAAAGCCCTGCTTATCGCAGTTTTCTGCTGCTGACCTCCGGAAAGCTCCGTTCCCTTTTCATCAAAACTCTTGAAAAGCATGGTTTCCATTCCGTATTCTAACTTTTTTGCATCCTCGTAAAGACCTGAAAGCTTTAGAACTTCCCCGATTCGTTCATCATCAGGCTCCGCATCGGCATTTCCCATTGCTATATTCTCTTTCAAAGAAAAAGCAAACAGGTTGAAATCCTGGAATACTACCGCAAACATCTTGTGATATTCTTCTTCAGAATACTCTTTGATATTTATACCGTCAATTAAAATCTCCCCTTCGGTTACATCATATAATCTGCAAAGAAGCTTTATGAATGTGGTTTTTCCTGCACCGTTTAAACCTACAACAGATAAGTGTTCTTTTGTATCAATCTTTATATTTATATTTTTAAGAACATACTCCTCTGCTCTGGGATATTTGAAAGAAACATTCTTAAATTCTATAACGTGAGCTTTGTCTTCAACCTTACGGTCTCCCTTTTCAAAGGCATCCGGGTAATCTCTGAACACAAGGTATTCAAAAGCATAATGGCATTTCTCATTAATCTGCTGAAAGCCTATTCCAATCTGTAAAAGGCTTTGGTAAAGTCTGCTTGCTGAAGTTACACAAAGGGAAAACTCACCAATAGTAATTTTTCCGAGAATGGCTCTTAAACCCATGTAAAAATAACTGATTCCGTCTCTGAATGCATTGACAACATTACCGCTGTAATCGTTTTGAACAATCTTTTTACATCTTCCTCTCCACATCTTACTCATATCACCGGAATAATCATCAGCCTTTTTAATCATCATGTCTGCACTGTCGTAAAGGCGTACATCTTTTCCGAAATGAAAATCCGGAAGTGTATAAAGAATATATCCAAACAATCTGTTTATATCAGAAAGCCCCATATAGAATTCGGTATTTATTTTCTGCTTTCTGTAGTTAAAGTATGTAATGAGTCCCATTCCGATAATCTGAACAGGTAATAAAAGAGGGCAGTAGATTGCAATAATAACCACAATCGTACACATCAGCGCAAGGCCGTAAATAATGTCATAGAAACAATCCAGAATTCCCACTACTCCGCCGCTGTACCAGTTGATACCGTTCTTTGCCTTATCTCTCTGGTTAAGTACTTCCGGATCTTCCGTATATTGGAAGTCCATATCCATGGCCTTTTTTGCCAGTTCTTCCTCAAGATAAAGATTCATTGTCGTTGCATAACAGTTAATATGAGCTCTGGCAACATGATTCAAAAGTCTTGAGAAAAACTCTGCCACTATTGTTACCACTACATAAGTTATTATTCTTCTTAAGTGCTCTTCAAAGGTTCCACCGTCAATAACCAGCATCAGTTCATCAATTAAAAGTTTAGGAAGAAGAAGGTTTTTCAATTCACCCATTGCCTGCCCGATAAACTGCAGGGCATACATGGCAAATATTCCTTTAGCTTCTTTGGCAGCTGTCTTTAGCATATATGAAAGAGTCTTCCCGATAATGTGAGGATTATCTTTTTTCATTTCTTTATTCTTCCCCATTATCTTCGCCTCCTTCCGTATAGTACTGGGCCTGAACATTAAACATTTCACTGTAAGGACCCCCTGCTGCCAACAGGCTTTCATGGGTTCCGTATTCCACCAGTTCGCCATCCTTAAACATTGCAACATGTGCGCAGAACTGGGTAGAACTCAGTCTGTGACTGATATATACTGCCGTTTTATTTCCTATAAGTTTATCAAAATCTTCGTATAGCTTTGCTTCTGCCAAAGCATCCAAAGCAGCTGTAGGTTCATCAAGAACCACTACCGGAGCATCCTTATAAAGAGCTCTCGCCAAAGCAATCTTCTGCTTTTCTCCTCCCGAAAAATCTACACCGTCTTCATGAATAACCTTCAAAACCTCTGTCTTCATGCCATTAGGAAGATTATTGATTTTTTCTTCCATTCCGGCTGCGACAAGGCTTTCCTTTGCCTTATCCTCATCCGTTTTTTCAGGAGTATCCATAGAAATGTTCTCTGATAGAGGAAACGCAAACAGGTTTACGTCCTGAAATACGGGAGAGAAGGTTTTATAGTAATCATTTATTTCATAATCCTTTATATCTTCTCCGTTAAGAAGAATTCTTCCTTCCGTAGGTTCATATAATCTGAGCAAAAGTTTTATAAAAGTAGATTTTCCTGCACCGTTAAGTCCTACCACCGCAAGTCGTTCCCCTGCTTTTACTGTAAGGTTCAGATTTTTTAACGCATAGTTCTCTGCTTTCGGATACTTGAAGGATACATTTTCAAAAACAAATTCGTACTTTTCAAACTTGGGTACCTTCTTTGTTCCGTCTGTTCTTCCGTCATCAAAATCTTCGAAGCTTCTGAAGTCATCCACTTCCCTGCTTCTTTGAAGAAGATCGTTAACTCTGTCTAACATGCTTCCCAGGTAGTTGAAATATGTCGCTGCTACACCAAGATACATAGTAAAGTTACCGATTGTCATATTTCCGTTAAATACCGAATATATCAGCCATGCATATAATCCTGCCTGTGCTATCATCCAAAGAATATTTCCGATCTGTCCAGTAACCCACCAGATGAGCTCGTTCTTTCGCTGACTGGCTATTCTTTCTTCATTGAGCTTATGATATTTTTCTTTAATGTACCCGATGAGCCCATACATTCTGATGTCCTTTGCAAACTTGAAATCGGTGGAAACGTTCTGCATGTAGTAATTTTTTCTCCACCAGGTCGCAAGAGGATCCCAGATTTCCTTTTTTGTCTTCTTGTTTGTACGGTTTTTGATTAAAAAGTTTATAACCGCAAGAGCAGTCATTCCTATTACTATGGGAACACTCAACGTTCCGATGATAATAAGTCCGACTGCGGAAACCATGATGCTTTCAATAAGTCTTGTGGTAGTTCGCATCATTCCTTCCAGTCCCTGTTCGTTACCTCCAACCGCATTCATCGCTTTCTGATAACAGTCCATTACATCTGTATTTTCAAGATTCTCAAATCTTGTGGTCATGCTTTTGTAGTTATTGATGTTCATCATCTTGAAACGGACAAAGATGTATCTGAAATCACTTTGGTTTGTGGCATAAGACTGAAGCATGGTAACAACAATCTGAATCACGAACGTGATACCTAAAATGATTCCAAGTTCCCCCACCGTCTTTTGATTTGTAACAATATCAATTACAAACTTTGAAATGAATGTCCAAAGGTATGACATAAACGGAGCGGTAATAATGGAAATTGCGAAAAAACCTATGAATTTCTTATCATACTTAATAAGATTTTTTACTACATATTTCGTATTGCTTACCGGACCATACTCTTTATGAAAAGGATTCTTCTTTTCCTCTTCTTTGATTTCTTTCTTTTTCATAAATACCCTTTCAATCTTAATCCAGATTCTTTCTGTCAATCCACGGCTTAGTTCTGTTTGAAATCTGCATGTTAAATCCGTAAGGATTGAACACATATGTGTTTGCTATTTGGAAAAGGCCAAATAACAATCCCGCCATATTCATATCTACACCATAAGCAACTTCATCTTTACCATCTTTGTTCACAAGATTGACTGTCTGGATAGGATTATGTCCGGATTGTTCTTTGGACAGTTCATGATGTAAATAATTTACAAGCTTTTCTACCTTATCCCCGGAAATGCCTGTAGCCTGGGAAATAGTATCAAGACTTGCGAATTGTCCCCAGCCAAGAGTATAGAGATAAGCAATAATTTTTACATTTTCTTCTGAAGAGAGAACTTTAAAAAGATTCCTGATCGGTTCTGTATTCTTAAAAACATCAGAAAAATCTCCTGTAGCTTCGTTAACCTTAACGATAAGGCTAAATTCATTTCCCTTATCAAGATTCATATAAGAATACCCTATGTTGTCAAAAATAACTGTTCCTGTTCTGGCGCCCTTTTCATCACTTAGCGCTCTGTCATAATAGTTTCTGTTTGTGGTCCATGGGCTAATGTGAGAAGCCCAAAGATTTTTATATACTGCTTCCCAAAACATAGTCATTTCGCCATCTGAGATTCCGGCTTCTTTTTCTTTTATAATGATATCTCTGTATTCGTTAAAGACCTGTTGTTCAAAAGAACATTCCTTTTTCGCTTTTCCATACAGATAATCTATTGAAACAGAAAAGAATTCAGCTATTTTAGGAAGAAGATCACCCTCGGGATAACTTCCGTTTTCCCATTTTGAGACTGCCTGAGGACTTACTCCAAGATAATTTGCAAGCTGCTCCTGTGTTATCTTTTTTTCTTTTCTTAAGGTTTGAAGAGTTGTAGAAAAAATGCTGTTTTCCATTTCTATTCTCCTTTCAGTTGAATTTATTGCATTATAAATCAATTTTCGATTGAGTGCTATGTGTAATTTCCACTCCTATTTGTTTTTCGGTTGTTTTTAACCTTCAAATACTACTCCTGGTTGAATTTTAAGATATTGCCATTAAAAAAAGAGCAAATCTTTCGATTTGCCCTTCTAAGTCTATAAAAATTATTTACACATCTCTGCTGCCGTCTGAGCTGCAACCTTCGCGTTGTTGTAAACAAGCTGAATATTGGAATCGAGAGAATCTCCTCCGGTAAGCTCCACAACTCTTGCAAGTAAGAAAGGAGTGGTAGCCTTACCCTTAATACCCTTTTCAACGCTTTCTTTGATGGCCTGGTCAATTGCTTTATTAATAACCTTGTCATCCATTGCGTATTCTTCGGGGATAGGATTTGTTACTAACATACCTCCCTGCATTCCAAGTTCCTGTTTTGCTTTAAATGCCATAGCAACTTCCCTGGGAGTATCAAGTCTGTAATCTACTTTGAAGCCTGATTTTCTGGTGTAGAAAGCAGGTAACTCTTCTGTTCCGAATCCGATAACCGGAACACCCTTTGTTTCGAGATATTCAAGTGTAAGTCCCAAATCAAGAATTGCCTTTGCGCCTGCACAAACTACCAAAACGGGAGTCATTGCAAGTTCTTCAAGGTCTGCGGAAATATCCATTGTGGTTTCTGCTCCTCTGTGAACTCCGCCGATTCCTCCGGTGGCAAATACTTTAATACCTGCCATTGCTGCTATTATCATTGTGGTTGCAACTGTTGTTGCTCCGTCCATTCCCTTTGAAACGATTACAGGAAGATCTCTTCTTGAAACCTTGGTAACCTTCTGGCCGGTTTTTCCAAGATATTCAATTTCTTCTTTTGAAAGACCTGCTTTAAGTCTTCCGCCGATAATTGCTATTGTAGCGGGAACTGCTCCGTTCTCTCTAACAACCTTTTCAACATTTAACGCTGTTTCCACGTTTTTGGGATAAGGCATACCATGCGAAATAATGGTCGATTCCAAAGCCACAACAGGCTTTCCCTCTTCAAGCGCCTTCTTAACTTCCGGTGCAACATCAAGATACTTGTTAAAATTCATAATCTACTTCTCCTAACTATTTATGATAAATCCAAACCCGCTCTTTTAAGAACACGTTCGATATTCATCTCTTCATTTATGGTCTGCTCACTTTCGCAAGCAATTGCCGCAGCGGAAAGACCAATAAGTGCTGTTTCCTTAAGTGACATTCCTTTTACGAAAGCGTAAGCAAATGCAGCCATCATAGCATCTCCGGCACCGGTTGCATTTACAACCTTGCAGGGGAAATTCCTAATATGCATGGATTCCTTTTTGTCAGCCACGTAAATACCATCTGCACCAAGAGTGATGAATACATTTTTTACTCCTGCATCCATAAATACCTTGGTAGCTTTTTCAAGACCTTCTTCTGAATCAACCTTTATGCCTGTAAGTATCCTTGCTTCCAATGCGTTGGGAGCCAATGCATAGAGATTTGAAAGAGAAGGTAAAAGTCTTGCTGCCTTTGTACAGGAAACCGGGTCCGCAAAAATCGGAACCTTAACCTTCTTTGCTAAAAAGGCGAGACTCTCTGTGGGAATATTGGTATCCACAATAACAACCTTCGCCTTATTTATTTCCGGAAGTCTTTTTTCAAGATATTCCGGAGTAATATTACTGTAAATATTCATATCACTGATGGCTACGGTCATATCTCCATCCTTATCTGCAATAAACAGATAAGAAGATGTTGCATCATCTTTACAACTGCAATAGCCTTCGATATCTATTCCAAGGTTTAAGCAGCTTTCTCTAATCATTTTACCGTGTTCATCTTCTCCCAAAGCGGTAATCAGTTTAACATTCATCCCCAAAAGAATCATGTTATGAGCGATATTTCTACCCACTCCGCCCAGAGAAAGATTTATTTTTCCGGGATTTGAATCTTTTGGAATCAAAGGAGCGTCAGGATGACCCCCGATATCAACATTAACTCCACCTATTACAACGCAATAATCCTTCTCCATTTTTTAGTCCCCTCTAAAAATATAGTCACCATATGATAACATATTAGGATTAATAAAAAAAGACCTGCACCATCAGGTGCAGGCCTCGAATAATTAATCGTTTGTGTAGTTATCGAAATAACCCTGAACGTGAATAATGGGTGTTCCCTTATCTCCGGAACCGGAAGTCAGGTCGCAAAGTGAACCGATAAGGTCTGTAAGCTGTCTGGGTGTTGTACCCTGGGATGCCATGTTACCCTTTAAGTTTCCGTCCTTAGTCTTAATGCTTTCAGAAATAGCTTTCTTCAAAGCTTCACCGGAAAGGTTTGCGTAATCATTATCTGCAAGATATTTAAGCTTTAACTCGTTAGGGGTTCCTACAAGGCCGTCTGTAAATGCGGGAGAAACAACCGGATCTGCAAGTTCCCAAATCTTACCCTGAGGATCCTTAAATGCACCGTCACCGTAAACCATTACTTCAACGTGCTTTCCTGTTCTCTTTAAAATCTCTGCCTGAATGTCAAGAACAAGGGGCTTACATTCCTTGGGGAATAACTTAATCTTATCCTCTGTGGATTTATTGGAACCAAGAAGACCGTACTTCTCGTTGTATCCGCTTCCGTTTACAGGAGCATTCATAATATCATCAAGACCTAAAACAACCTTAGCGCCTGCACCAAGAAGAATTCTCTTGGTTCTTACACGTGTATGAATGTCACAGGTAATAATTTTATCTGTGTAATCAAGAATTGTCTTTGCTCTGTTGGCAAAAATAACTTCTACTTCACAGCCTTCAGCCTGGATAATATCTGAATAATACTGTACATAATCAACGCCTGTGAACTCGTGCTTGTTTTCACCAAAAAGTTCTCTGTATTTTGCAAGAGTAAGAACATCTGAATAAGGATTGATACCTGCATCATCAAGCTGATCGTAAGTAAGAAGCGCATTACCTACTTCATCACTGGGATAGCTTAACATGAGAACAATCTTCTTACATCCTCTTGCAATACCCTTTAAGTTAATTGCGAAACGGTTTCTTGAAAGAATGGGGAAAATAACACCAACTGTTTCTCCGCCAAGCTTTGCCTTAACATCTGCTGCAATATCATCAACTGTAGCGTAGTTACCCTGTGCTCTTGCAACGATAGATTCTGTAAGTGCAATAACGTCTCTGTCTCTTACGGAGAAGTTTTCACTTTCTGCTGCAGCAAGAACGCTGTCTACTGTAATCTTTACAAGGTCATCTCCCTCACGAATGATGGGTCCTCTGATTCCTCTTGAAACTGTTCCAACAAGTCTTTCCATTTTTTACTCCATTCCGTGCACCAAGGCACATAAACTAAATCAACATCGTAATTATACACAGTATATGCCATTCTGGAAAGATATAATTGCATATTATTTATTTATATATCTCATAAGTTTTTCTTATATCTTCTTTTTGCTTATTATTGGAGTGGTAAAAAGAATCAATATAGGGAAAATAATGGCCACCAGTAAACCTGTTTTCAGATTTCCGCCATTTGCGTTTGCCACAAATCCCACAACCGTCGGGCCACCGGAGCATCCTATATCTCCGGCAAGAGCCATCATGGCATACATCAGTGTTCCTCCTCCGGGAAGAGTAACCGCTGCAATACTGAAGGTTCCGGGCCAGAAGATACCAACCGTAAAACCGCAAAACGCACATCCCAAAAGACTTAAAAGCGCAGAACCGGAAAATACGGAAAGAAGATAGCAGACTATACACATTCCCGCACTAAGCATCATGGCTCTCTTCAAAGAAAGCTTATCGCTGAATTTTCCGTAAAGCGCTCTGGCTGTTCCCATAAAAATTGCAAAAGCACAGGGACCCGCAATATCTCCTATGGATTTTGTAACCTTCAGGCCTGCTTCCGCAAAAGCGGACGCCCACTGACTCATCGCCTGTTCTGATGCGCCTGCTGCCACCATTGCTATCATAAGAACCCAGAACACTTTTGTGGTAAATAGTTTTTTGGGCTCTATTCTTTCGTGCTGTTCATCTATAACATTTATGGGTACTAAAGAAAAATACACAATATTGAGAATCGGTACAACAGCCCAGATACAAGCAAGTATTTTCCAGTTTTCTATTCCGAAAATCATAAAGAAAGCCGTGCTTATAGCCACTACACCCACGTGTCCCCAACAGTAGAAAGAATGAAGAAGGCTCATTGCAGCTTCTTTTTTCTTAGTAGGGCAGGCTTCCACTATAGGACTAATAAGTACTTCAATTATTCCTCCTCCGATTGCGTATAAAACCACGGCAATCAAAAGTCCCGTATATTCGCTTGTGAAAAGATCCGGAAGAAAAGCCATTCCGATTAATCCAAGCGCTGCAGTAACATGTGCAGTAATAATCGCTGCCCTGTAACCGGTTTTTTCAATTATCTTGGGGGAGATAAGATCCACAAAAAGCTGAACCGCAAAATTAATAGTGGTTATTAGTGTGATTTTGTCCAAAGAAAGCTTGTAGTCCGCCGCAAACGTAAGAAACAGAAGCGGCGCAAAATTATTGACTATAGCCTGTGTGATATATCCGATATAAGATGCAAAAATAGTATGTTCGTAGCTTTCCCTAATTTTACCCATCAGTTTTTTATATGCTTTTTAAGCTTACCCTCCAGAAAAATTGCCAGCCATAATTTAACAGCGTCCGGCAATAAATATGGTACTACACAGGTAAGCACAATGGCAAATAAAGATTGTGTTTCTCCCTTCTGAAAATACACATAGTAAAACCAGATTGTACCAAAGGCATAACAAAACAGAAGACCGACAATTCCGGAAAGAAATTTAACAGCCTTTCCTTTTCCGACGTTTTTAACCGCCCCGGTAATAATTATCATAAATATGAAGCCTATAAGGTATCCGCCTGTAGGACCTAAAAGACTGGAAACTCCGCTTTTGAATCCTGCAAAAACCGGAACTCCGCAAATTCCCAGAAGATAGTATATTGCCATAGAGATTAGTGACTTTTTGATTCCCATAACAAACACCATCAAAAATATACCAAAGGTCTGAAGAGTAAAGGGCACCACAAAAGGAACGTTTATCCACGAACAGATAATCATTAATGCGGAAAACAAACCTATATATGTAATTTCTTTAACAGAAATCTTCTTTCTCATAAACCTCCAAATTCAACAAGACTCCCGCATTTGGCGGGAGTCCCATTTTTTTATTCAATTCTAAACAAATGCCAGCCATCCGCCCGGTACGTTACATGCATCTACAAATGCTTTTGTAACCCCAAGCATTTCCATGATACGTTTCTTTTCAAAACCTGCTGCCAGCATGTGCTGAACCACGACGTCGATTCGGTTTTCATATCGCTCGTCACGCTCATACTTATCAGCGTTTCTTGAAAAAATCAAATCATACCTCATGCTATCCTCCTTTCTACCCATAAGAAAATAGAAATTCAATAACACGATATTTACGCCCCATGTACTAAAAAAGACAGACCTCGGATATTCCCAGATTCTGTCCCCTACACATCGGAGTGACAAGATTCGAACTTGCGACCTCCACGTCCCGAATTTGAATTCCGATTTCTTATATCGTCCCGTTTTATTCCGTTGACGCTTATTCCCGTATTCTCTTTCGAGTTACTTGCTTATGATAACACAAATTAACATGAAATACAATTGCAATAACTGATTTCAGTTAGAACAGCAGTTAGAACATAGCTCTCTTTTTTTTACAGAAAAAGGAGAAAAACATGGCAATACTTAAAAATAAAACACAAGGGAACTACACAATTGTATCCCAAAACATCATGAGAGATACTAACCTGTCTCTTTCGGAAAGAGGAATGCTCTTAACGCTTCTTTCACTTCCTGACAACTGGCATTTAACCATTATGGGACTCTGCCAGATTCTTCCGGATGGAAAGGAAAAGATATCTAAAACACTTAATAGTCTGATTGGCAAAGGATATGTTACAAGAATTCAAAGCAGAGGAAATCGCGGTCAGTTTGATTCCACGGATCTTGAAGTTCACGAAACACCAATCGTACCAACTAATCCACCTAAGAAGCCTCATGAAAATTTTAAAGAACGTGAGTCTATTACAGACTCTTCACCGTTTCCTGAATATCCGGATACGGTTAATTCGAATACCGGAAATCCGTATTCGGAAAATCAGACACAATATATTACTAATATATCTAATACTAATAAATCAAATATCAATGAAGTGTGTATGGCAGACACACTCAGCGACTCTGAATATGAACAACTGATATCAGAATTCGGTAAAGAAATCGTTGATTATCAAATTCAGCGTATTAAGAATAACGGCTATAAAGGCTGTTGTAATTACAAAACTCTCAGAACTTGGTGTGCGGAGAGAAAAAACAGACAAGTAGCAATCCCTTCTTATTCCGTAAAGAAGAATTCATTCAATGACTTTCCTCAACGTACTGACTACGACTTCGAAGAATTAGAACGAAAACTGCTTTGCAGCTAAACCTTCACATTCTACTAATACTGATGACAACAAAAGGCTTTAGAAGCTGCTTACCGATTATGTGGGGCGAAGCTCCACGGACATAATCGATAACCCCCTATGGATAATGACACTTCGTATCATTATCCCGGGGGCTCTCCGAGGGCTCTGCGAGGCTTGCTTGTTGTCCCAATGTAACTTATCTCAATCACGAAAGGAGATTCATGATTTCGTATTCATTACACTTATCCAACAAGCAGCATGCTCTTACCACTACAAAAAAAGTAGCGGCAGCGAGCAAGCATAATCTCCGCCAGTATGAAAGTGAAAGCTATTGTAAAGACAATATCTATGTTATTACCGGCGGAGATAACATTCTTGATGATTTGAAAGAAGCATATCATCAAGAATTTGACGCTTGCCTTGAGGAATACAACAAGGGCAAGCGTTCAGATCGTCAGATTGACGATTATCTAAAATACGTTTCTGACAGCGGCAAAAACGATGTAGCCGCTGAAATAATAATTCAGCTTGGTGATGCTGAATTCTGGCATGATAAACCACAGGAAATGAAGAAACAGATGGTACCGATATTTGAAGAGCAGATAAAATATCTGCAAGAACTAATACCGGATTTTCGAATCGTATCTGCCGTAGTCCATCT
>JAZLJG010000185.1:0-1844 GCA_045617745.1 Lachnospiraceae bacterium
GGTTATCGTGCTAAGATAACACAATACCTTACTTTTTCTGGAGGGAACCTTAATGAGATTCTATAAGAACCAGCATCAATTTTACATCGGCATCGACCTGCATGCAAGGACTATGTATGTCTGTGTCATCAACAATCTTGGTGAGACCGTATTCCACAAGAACATGGTCTGCTCAACAGAAAACCTGGAACTCGTTACCAATACATTCGGGAAAGACATTGTAATCGGTGTCGAATGCATCTTCACCTGGTACTGGATTGCAGACTTCTGTGCCGAAAACGGTATAGACTTTGCACTGGGGCATGCACTGTACATGAAAGCAATTCATGGCGGAAAGACAAAGTCTGACAAGATTGACTCGGAGAAGATTGCAAACATGCTTCGTGGCGGAATGTTTCCCATTGCATACGCATATCCAAAGGCAAAGCGTGCATCACGAGACCTTCTCAGAAGACGGCTTTTCTTCGTGCGGCAGATGTCCGAACTTTCTGTTCATCTTCAGAACACGAATCATCAGTACAACATAAACGATCCACTTGCATCTTCCAGGATGAGAAGTCCAAAATACCGAAATACCATCCCTTCAAGATTCAAAAATCCTGCAACCATAAAGATGATAGATGCTGACCTTTTTCTGTTTGATTCCTATCAGGACACCATCAAGAATCTGGAAAACCAGATACAGGAAATGATAGAAGTTCAGGATCCTTATTCCCTTAATCTTCTCCAATCGATTCCAGGTCTAGGCTTCATTCTTCCGCTTACGATTCTCTATGAGATAGACAGCATATCCCGTTTTCCCGACGTCGGGAAATTCATTTCCTACTGCCGCCTTGTAAAATGTGTACATGAATCAGCTGGTAAAAAAGAAAAAGGCGGACACAACAAAATCGGGAATGTCCACCTCAAATGGGCTTTTTCAGAAGGTGCAGTTCTATTTCTTCGTAACAATGAACGCGGACAGAAATGGCACGAGCAGCTTGTATCAAGATACGGAAAGGCAAAGGCTATGAGCCTTATTGCACAGAAGCTTGCAAGGACCGTGTTCTACATGCTCAAGCGGAAGGAAACTTTTAATCCCGATAAATTCTACGGTGAATGACAGGACGGAACGGTGAGCACCTCGCATAACTGAAGCATTAAACGGTGAGTCTTATGAAAAATGTGGATTATATGCTGCAAGACAGCCTTACACTTTCTGACTACATGCCGTGACTTCCCTAAACCGTGAATAGACACCGTTCCGGTCCTATTTTTATATTCTGTTTTGATTTGAAATAACAGGCTGACTGTCCTGGCTTTGATCTGCCTATATAACTGTCGGAGCAGCTGCTACCACTTAATCTTGCATCAGGCTTGGTCGGGTACCGAATGATTTCTTCAGCACTTCTTTTAGTGACTGACTATATGTGTTTGATTCAGGAAGCCTTTCCTGCAATCCACTTTGAATGACGATTCAGTTTTTGCTTTTTTATTTTGAATCTGAACTTCATTCTTCTCCCCAAAGAAAGCTGCCTTAAAAAAGACAGCCTTGGGATATTATTTTTTATGAAATACTATTGACTAACTGGGGCCTTATATGTGTTATGTGCTTCTACTTCGCGAATGCAACTTCCATATGTTTCTTCTCTTTCACACATTCAAGAAGATAGTAATTGATGATATTTTGATATGGCATTCCAGTTTCCTCCGCCATTTTTTTGAAATAATCAATTACCTGTTCATCAAGGCGGATTGTTATCTGCTGCTTAAGTTTTCCAACATAAGGATTTTTTATTGCATTTGAAAAATCGTATTCTTCTCTCATTTTAATTTTCTCCATACTGTTTCTTTTCATTTGTTGT
>JAZLJG010000186.1:0-80045 GCA_045617745.1 Lachnospiraceae bacterium
GATCAGGCAACACAGACAGATTATATACTTGATGAAAAACATATTATCGAAATATATAGAACTTCTGATTTTGAAACGAAAAGAAGACTGCTTAGATATTTTGAGTTGATGGAAATATGCAGAGAAATCAATCAAGAAAGCGCTTCAAAAAATATTAAAAGAAATGTATCAGTTATACAGGATGTTGACGGTAATAATATTGTTATTATTAATGATATTAGGTTTAAAGGAAAACGTTCAGTAGACTGGAAAGAGGTTAGAGCGTATTTAAAGGAGTATGTTGGAGAATTCTATACCATTGCTTCGACTGGAGATGCTATTTATATTGGTTCTGATCTCCCAAAGGAGTATAGTGGATCAAAGTATACTAATAGCATCAAGGGAACAAATGCAAAGGCAAAAGCGAATGCAGCTACAGGACTTCCGGAAATGATAGAAATAGCAGTTGGAAAACATTTTAGAGAAAATCATGAGGATAAGCATAAAAGAGATGCAAAAAACGGATGGTATAGATATGATTCACGATTTGCACTTCCGGTTTATGATGACAAGGGAGAGTTAGAAAGATACAATATTTTTCACGCATCTATGCTGGTACGCCATTCAAACGATGGGAAAATGTATTTATATGATGTTATAGACATAAAAAAAGAAACGAGCAACTCTCTCGGCGAATAATCGCTTACCAGACAAAAAACCCATTTCCTTTATGGAAGTATGATACTACAGGAAATAATGGTTGTCAATCAATGAACCCTGAGGGACGGGGTTAGGGGTTCAAATTTTTTCGTATGCAAGAAAATGTATGCTTTAAAGTTTGTTCCATTCGGATACATGGAAAAGGTAACAATGATGTGCAATGCATTAGAGACGAACTACGGGAGCAATGAGATGGAAAGAGAACTTAACGGAAACGATAATATGAATACAATGTCGATTCGGGAGATTCTGTATGCACATCAGGATTTGAAATATGCTGATTTTATAGCAAAATTGATACCGACACTTCCGAAAGAGAGTTTCATTGGTGTGCGAACTCCGGAATATAAAAAGATACTTAAGGAACTTCCAAAAGAGGATGTTGTCAAAGAATTTATGAATTCTCTTCCGCATCTATTTTATGAGGAGAACATTCTTCACGTTACGCTTCTGGGAAAAATAAAGGATTTTGATGACTGCCTTAACCAGGTGGAACGTTTCCTTCCTTATGTGAACAATTGGGCAGTGTGTGACGGACTGCAACCGAAGGTATTCAAAAAACATACGGAAGAAATCCGGAAAAAGATTCCGGGATGGATTACATCTGAAGAAACTTATACCAGACGATTCGGACTTCATATGCTGATGACATATTTTTTGGATGATGATTTTGATGAGGCTCTTTTATCTTTGGCCGCAGACCAGCGTTCGGAAGAATACTATGCCAATATGATGACGGCGTGGGCATTTGCGGAGGCTCTTGCAAAGCAGTGGGATGTGGCAGTTACATACATAGAGGGCAGACGTCTGGATAAATGGACTCATAACAAGGCTATTCAGAAAGCTGTTGAAAGCTATAAATTTACGGATGAACAGAAGACTTATTTGAAGAGCCTTAAGATTAAATAGGTGAAAAAGGGATAGCTAGGGATAAAGACTGGTCTGAAAAGAATAAACAAATGCCAACGGATACCATAGAAAAACGTTGAGCTGCTTTATATGGCACATATTTCGAATTGAAGAAGTTGAAAAGAATGGCATGAAAAGATGAAGATTCAAATTTATTTACCGCTATAATTGTATATGATATACTGAATTTCAAAGTATTATAGATTCTGGGGTGATTTTTTATGAGTATTTCGGTTAAAAAATCTATTTATATGTTGTGCTTTGCTTTATTATGCATTATCAGTCAGATTCATGACAGTGTAGACGGCGGTTTTACCTGGTTTTTTACCAATTCTTATGGGTGGATTATTGCAGTTATAATTATTGCTCAAATCGGCGTTAAATCTTTGTTTGGAACTCTTGGTAAGATATGGACTGTTTTTTCCGCAATAATGTTTCCGTTTGCAGTATGGTATTGCAGGAACAATTCCCTCTACATAGGTCGAGCTATGGCTTATGCGGTTGATATAGTTATCTATGGACTAATCTTTATTTATATTTTTACTCATTTAAAAGAGATTGATGTTAAAAGGAATATGCGTTTATTCTGCTTTATTCCGTGGGTTGCCATGCTTGTACTGATGATGGTTTCAAAGGATGAGTATGTATGGCCTTTTTTCTATTTGATTATTTTTTCTTGCTTCTTTTTGGTTCCATGGACAGGAACAGACATTTTAACCCTTTTCAATGGTGCGGTGAATGGTATTATTTTAGGTTTCTTTCTTATCCAAGGAGCCGCTTTGGTTTTCAGGCCGTATGATATTTTGAGGTATAGTGGAATGTTTAGCAATCCAAACATGAATGCACTCTTTTATCTTACGACTTTCTGCGGTTTTTTATGTAAGTGGTATGAACTGAAATTAAAAGGAACGAAAGTGATTTGGCGAATATTTACAATGTTGTGTACGTCAGCACTAATTGCGTTTACCCTTTTTACACAATGTAGAACAGCCGTTGTTGCGGAGGCTGTTGTTATCCTGGTATTTCTTATTGTTATTGGAAACAAGGAGAAAAACTTTATTCTAAAATCTGTAGGGAGAGCAGTAGCCGTTTCTTTATTCGCACTGGCTTTTTTTCCGGTGGTATATGGAGTTATCAGGTATGTTCCCGCGTATTTCCATCATCCGCTTTGGTTTTATGGTGAATATAGTGGGTATAGAGTTCATTCTTGGGATCCGATTGATTCAGAAAAGTACGTCTCTTTTGAAGAAGCTTTGGATAGTTCATTGGGCAGGGTGTTATGGTTTATAGATTTTTCTAAAGAGGTATCTGAAAATCTTCCGTCTCTGTCACTAAAGGCTTATGCAGATGAGTTGGGTGAGCCTGCCTTAACGGGAGAAGATGCAAATGATCCGGTTAAGATAAGAACGGAGATATGGAAAGAGTATTTAAGTAGACTTAAGTGGAACGGTAATAAGCAAGAAGAAGCGGGATTTCAATTGACAGAAACTTACTATGCGCCACATGCTCACAATGTTTTTATCCAAGTTGCGTTTGAACACGGAATTCCGGTGGGAATTATGTTTATCATTTTTGTTGGTGCAGTCATATTTGAAAGTATATGTATGCTTATTAAGGATAAGGAAAGATTTACTTCTACGTGTGTATTATTGTTTACGCTGGCATTTATTACCTTCGGATTTTTTGAAGTTAATTGGAGAGCAGAGTCATTTCCTTTTATGCTGCTCTTTATTTCGTCGGTAATCCTAATGAAGAGGTTCACAAAAAAAGATTTGATATAGGCATAAAGCTAATGCTGTGAATTTTTCTACATATTGTTTATTGAATAAACAGAGAAGGTATTACCGGATGTTGTCTGGAAGGTGCTTTCGAGAGATATGCTTTTTACACCGCAAACCGATGAAAACCAGTCAGTGTTCAGGTCGGAGGAAATGACAAAACTTATATTTGAATCATTGAGGGGAATATTTTCATCGTTAAAAACAATAAGCCTACGTTCAGTGTTTACGGGACTTCCAAGAACCCAGGTTCCCAGTAGGTAAGTGTTTTGAACGTTCGGAGAAACAGTACCAAACATATTTTCAGAAGTTGAGGCAAAAATACCTGTATCAAGCAGGTATTTTTTTTCGCTATGGGAAACAAGATAATTATTTATTTCTTCACGGGCAAGGCTTTGCTCAGCCATGGAAGCCTGACTGGATGAAATATCTTTCAGCTGATATATGGAAATTATTGCAAGCATGAACAGGCTGATTATTACAGACGGGAATGCTGAAAACAAAGTATGTGTTTCAGAGTTGTGACTGATTACGAATAATCCCATAAACAGAATTATTGCTGAAAACATAAGGGGGAAAGATATTCTTTCCGGATAGCGTCCTTTATACAGCATAAGGGCTGAAAATGACCATACATATAAATAGATTCCCGCACAAACGAAGGAGTAAAGTGTCTTTTTATTCAGGCATAAGTATACGAAAGTTATAAAAAACAGAATGTTAAATGCCCAGATGTATATTGCAGAATCAGTATTAAGCATAAATGATACCGTGTCCAAGATGATTTTTCTGGGAACACTGTAATATTGCTGCCAGGAAAGAAGAAGTTCTTTCTGACGGTTGCTTAGGGCAGTAAACAGGTCTGCGCTCATATTATCAATCAGGTCAATATCATACTGCTTTAAAGCCAGAAAATCATCGGAAGAAATGCCGACATTTTCATAAAGGTCGACATTTGAAGAATAATCGGGAAGCCCAAGGTAATCATAGACCTCGGTTCTTGCCTCATTGAATTTTGAAAAACTGCGCCATTCTTCAGAGGAATATGCGGCGAAGTTGATGGCGAAGGATATGACTGTTATTGCGATAAGGGGTATTGCTGTTACAAGAAAAGAGGATATCAACTGTTTAAAAGTTGCTTTTTCTGCTTTGTTGCTGAAGATACCGGTAACAAGTGACAAAAGAACCAACGGGAGAAGCATCAAAAAGACTTCTTTCCTAAGCCATAATGAAAAAGCAAGAAGGATAACAGGCACAATTGCGTCTGTTTTCTTTTCCCGGGTTGAAGTTATCAGCCATACAGCTGCGGTTATGCTAAAGAATCCCGCCATAACAGTGTATTGATAAGCATATATATTTTTTGCGTCCAGAAGGATTATCAATACTAAAGAAATGAAAGAGAAAAACAATTTACGGGTGAATTTCTCCTGGGTATTGCCTATCCTGTATATACACAAAAGAATGCAGAAGTAATGGCCGCCGGCGGCGAAAATGGCATACCAGTCTACAGAAGGAGTGATTGAATAAAGAGAACTGAAAAACCACGATAAAGGGTACATTATATAGACAAGATGGGATTCGGGTCTTCCCGTATATGAACCGGACATGAGATTATGTATTAAGATATCGTCGTTGGATGAAAAATAGAACTTATATTTAAAGAAGAGGCCAAAGAAGCACGCGGCAAAAATGGTGGCAATTACACAAATAACAAAGTGAAATAACTTATTTCTGAACGATTTATCGAACATCTTTTTCCCCTCATACCGATAATATTTATGAATTGAATATACAATAAATAAGCTAAAAAGTATAGCGAAACATAAAAATCAAAGGGTGGGTTTGAAGTCAATTAATAGAAGTTATTTGTTTGATAAATAATAGAATTTGTGATAGGATTTATTGTGTTTTATTATGTCATTAGTAAACGGAAAAGACAGAGAGAAGAGATATGGCTTTTAAAAAGAAACACAGTGTTCAACATTGGGAAATAATTGCATTTTGGCTGATTTTATTTGATGTTTGCAGCATCGTTTTTTCATATTTTCTGGCATTGTGGTTTAGGTTTGACTGTAAATATTCAGCAATACCGGAGCACTATTTTGGTGCATATTTGAAATTCATTTTCTGGTATCTGATAGTTTGCGTAGTGGTGTTCTTTGCGATGAGACTGTATCAGAGTGTTTGGCGTTTTGCAAGCTATTCTGAATTGATACGTGTGGTCGCTGCCAACATTCTGACCAGTATGATTCATACAGTTTTTATTACTGCATTTGTGCTTAGAATGCCTATTTCTTACTATGTATTCGGAGCCCTTTTTCAGTTTTGCTTTACATTGGGAATTAGGTTCTCATACAGGTTTGTACTGCTACTAAAGAGTCATCGTGAGGTAAATAAGAAAAACAGCAAGCGCGTAATGATTATCGGTGCAGGTGAAGCCGGACAGATGATTTTGCGTGATATCAGACATTCCAGAAATGAAGCGGAAATGGTTTGTTGTTTCATAGATGACAATGTGAACAAGCATGGACGTTTTATTGATGGAGTCAAGGTAGTAGGCGGTATGGATTCTATACTGAGCGCTTGTGCTCAGTATCAGATAGAAAAGATTTATCTTGCGATTCCCAGTATTACAATGGCGAGGAAGCGAGAAATTCTTAATATCTGTAACGAATCCGGATGTCAGATGATGGTTTTGCCGGGGATATCCCAGCTTCGAAGCGGAAATGTTACTGTAAATTCCTTTAAAAATGTTCAGATAGAAGACTTGTTGGGAAGAGACAGTATTAAGGTTAATCTTGATGAAATATATCATCAACTGGAGGGGAAAAGTGTACTCATTACAGGTGGAGGCGGTTCTATCGGTTCAGAGCTTGCCCGCCAAATTGCTTCACATAATCCTTATAAGTTGATTCTTTTTGATATTTATGAGAATTCTTTGTATGACATTCAACAGGAACTTATACGCAAATTCCCTTATTTGAAATTGGAGACGCTTGTAGGGTCTGTAAGGGACAGTAGGAGAATTTTTCAGATATTTGAAACCTATAAGCCTGATATGGTGTTTCATGCTGCGGCTCACAAGCATGTTCCACTTATGGAAGAGAGTCCTTGCGAAGCAATTAAAAATAATGCACTTGGAACATATAAAACGGCATATGCTGCTATGGCGAACGGTTGTAAACGTTTTGTGCTGATAAGTACAGATAAGGCTGTTAACCCCACAAATGTTATGGGCGCCACTAAGCGAATATGTGAAATGATTATTCAGACCTTTGATGAAAAAATCAAAAAGGGTGAGGCTGAAAAAATCCCGCAATTATTTATTCATGAAGTTAAAAAAGCCAAAGACTATGACAAGATAATGGAGAATATAAGAGCTTCTTCCACAGAATTTGTGGCTGTCAGATTTGGAAATGTTCTTGGAAGCAATGGTTCTGTTGTTCCGCTTTTTAAAAAGCAGATAGAAAATGGAGGACCGGTCACGGTAACGCATCCTGATATAGTAAGATACTTTATGACTATACCGGAAGCAGTGAGTTTGGTTTTGCAGGCTGCTTCATACGCTAAGGGTGGAGAAATCTTTGTGCTTGATATGGGTGATCCGGTTAAGATTGATACTTTGGCAAGAAATCTGATTCATTTGTTGGGTTACAAGCCGGATGTTGATATTAAGATAGAGTACACAGGTCTTCGTCCGGGGGAAAAACTGTTTGAAGAAAAATTAATGGACGAAGAAGGACTAAAAAAGACGGAAAATGATTTGATTCATATAGCACGTCCTATAGAGATAGATTATTCGAAATTTATTGGGCAACTTAAGTTAATAATGGATGTGGCTTATAACAATGATTCGGAAATAATTGACTGCATAGGGGAAATAGTAGATACATATAAACCAAACAGAAGGTAGTACTGAAGAAATGTATCCTGACAAAGAAGAAGCACTAAAAGAACTGGATATTGCCGGAAAGTTGAATCCGGGCCCCTGGGTAAAGCATTCTGAAAATGTGGGAATTGCAGCAAGAAACATAGCTCACTGCATCCCCGGAATGGACGAGGAAAAAGCATATATTCTGGGCCTTTTGCATGACATCGGAAGACGTGTGGGAATCGTGAATATTCCAAAGCATGTTTACGAGGGATACAAGTTTTGCATGCAGAAAAACTGGGATGAGGTTGCAAGGATATGCATGACCCATTCCTATGTATTCATGAAGGATGAATTTAATTACGAACCTCAGACTCTCGAAGAGCAGGAAATAAAGAAGTATATTTTGGGCTGCGGTGAGGCTGATGATTACGATAAGCTGATACAGATGTGTGACGCTTTGGCAACCGATTACGGCTTTGTTATTTTGGAGAAAAGATTTGTGGATGTAACAAGGCGCTACGGTATTATGGAAGATTATATAAAGGGCTGGGATGTTACTTTTACCATTAAGGAAGATTTTGAGCAAAGGATGGGCTGCTCGGTATATGATGTTCTTCCGGATATAGGGAGAACAACATTGTTGTCTCCTAAACCTTGGGTGCCGAAAAGAGGGTGAGAATGGCGCTTAAGAAAAAATGGGGAGCTTGGGACTTAATAAGGAAAACTTGAAAAGTAATGCGTTAAATCAGGGGTAATGAGTGGAGTAGTATTATGGAGAAAAAATACAGCAGAGGCGGAATCAGCAGATATATATGGCTGATATGTGCGTTTGTTCATTGGCTTTTATCTTTTTGGTATGATCGTTATGTCTTTGAATATGGCGATTCTTCATGGGATAATTTCTGGTCCGTTTCAAAGGATGACCGGTTCCCTAATCTTATGCAGAGTACGGTTTTGTACATATTTGGTAAGGTGTTTGCACTTTTGCTACTCTGTTTTCTTTATTATCTTTTAAAAACTTTTTTTACATCCTTAAAGAAGAAAATATTTCCCGTGTATGTGTCAGTTGCTCTGGGAATATTTTTTGCTGTCTTTATTTTTTATTATTGTTCATATTGGCCGTATAGTTTCTCTTGGCAAGACTCCTATTCATTGTACGAATTTTCGGTAAGACTTGTTCCCTGGTATTGGCATCATTTCCTTACATCTGCATGGTATGTAGGATGCCTAATGGTTTTCCCGCATCCGTTTGCCCTCTTTTTTATTCAGTTAATAGGTGTAATTGCAGTTATGCTCTATTTTTTCTACAGGATAGGAAAAAGCTTTAAAACACCGTATTGGGCACGCTTTTTAATATTGCTTATTTGTATTGTGCCTGCGACTTTTCACCTGGTTACCCAGGTGTACAGAAACTGTATATACGCCATTATTTTTATGTTTTATGTTATTTTCATTCTGTGCGAGGAGGCTGATAAGGCAGAGCTTAGTACAGGGAAAATGTTTTTGATATGCGGACTGAGTGCTTTCTTGTCGGTTTGGAGAACCGAAGGAGTTTTGGTGGGGCTTGTGGGATTGTCCCTCATGCTGTTCAAAATATATAAAATAGAGGTTTCGAAAAAAGTACTTTGCATTTTACTGTATGCGGGTTCCTTTATCCTGCTCAGCTTGCCTCAGAAAATGGGAGATATTAAATACTATGGCAAGGACTATTACATAGTTTCCACACTGGAACCGGCTATGAATATACTTAATGATGAAAATGTCAATCTTTCATATAAGGGAGCGGAGGATGACCTGGAAGCCATAGAAGCTTATGCTCCGATAGAGTGCATCCGTTACGGGGGGATACAGGAGGTCAGAGGCTATTTTTACGAGAAAGGTCACGAAGATTTTAACCAGTCCTTTGCTGATTACAAGGTGCAGAGTGAGTATCTAAAGGCATTTGCACGTCTGGCCATTCACAATCCGGGACCGTATATCTCATCCCAGATGAATTTTATGCTCGGGGCAATTGGCGTTGACTGGAGATTTCAGGTAGGTGAGTTTATCGGTGAGCATGTCGAAACGAAAATTGAATATCCCTTTTATATTAAGGGGGCGGAAAGATTGCTTTCGGCTAGGGGAGTTTATCGACTGACACACAGTAAAATAAGTATGGCTGTTTTTAAAAGTGTAGAGTCTATGACAGCTAAATACAAAAACTTTATGCAGAATGCAGGCATATCCCCCGCAATATGCATTCTTATAATACTTTTTGATTTGTTTATTTTGATGAGGGAATTGATGCGATTCATAAAGAATAGGAGCGGTGAGAGAATAACCTATTTACTGTTTTCAATCTTATTTATTATTCAGCTTGGATTAATTACCATGACGGTTCCTTCTTCCTACAGTTTGTATTTTTACTCTGTGTTTTATCCTTGTGCTGTATTCGAGTTCATTTTTGTGTATAGTGCTAATAAGCGGACTAATACTGAATCATCAGGCAAAAATGATTAATTGGTTAAGAAACCCTTAAGGTTGAAAAAAAGGGTGAGTTTATAGTGAAAATATGGTATTATTATATTTGGTGCCTTGAGGTTTTAAGGCAGATTTGCTTATATGGGAGAACATTTTATGAACAAAGAAAAAATCTTACTCTGGATACCTATGTATAACTGCGAGAAGCAGATAGTCAGAGTACTTGCCCAGCTTCAGGGAGAAGCTGAAGATTATATAGATGAAGCCATATTGGTTAATAACAGAAGTACAGACAACGGTGAACAGGCCGTTATGGATTATCTTAAGGAACACAGTTACAAGTTTCCCATAAGGCTTCTGAGAAATGATGAAAACTACGGTTTGGGTGGTTCTCATAAGGTTGCATGGCAGTATGCCATGGATCATGGTTTTTCCCACGTTATTACTCTTCATGGTGACGATCAGGGTCATATTGCAGATATTATCCCCGTGATTAAGTCAGGAGATCACAGAAAATATGACTGTATGCTGGGTTCAAGATTTTTAAAGGACTCGGTTCTTGACGGATATTCTAAATTCAGAACATTCGGCAACCGTGTTTATAATGTAATTTTTTCCATAGCAACACTCCTTCCCATCCGCGACCTTGGAGCGGGACTTAATATGTATAACGTAAGAATGTTTGAGGATCATCATTATATGAAATTCGCGGACAATCTTATGTTTAACTATTTTGGCGTTCTTGCGCTTAGAAGATATAAGCAGTCTTTCAAATTTTTTCCTTTAAGATGGAGCGAGGATGATCAGGTTTCAAATGTTAAGATGATGAGCCAGGCTTTTAAGACCCTGGGAATGGTTGCAGAATCCATTTTCTGTCGAAAGAAGTTCTTTACAAGAGATCACAGAGTAAAGGCAATTGAAAACTATTCAGCACAGGTTATTTTCAGTACAGACGGACAGGAGAAGTAATCGCTATGATTATTCTTGCACACAGAGGGTTTTGGACAAAACCTGAAGAAAAGAATACTATTCCCGCATTTGAAAAGGCTTTTTCGAATGGGTACGGGATTGAAACCGACGTAAGAGACTATAAGGAAAATCTTGTTATTTCCCACAATGTGGCAGATGCTTCCTGCCCGCTTTTTACCGATATGCTTGAGGTATATAAAAGAGTCGGTAAGGATGTGCCCCTTGCACTTAATGTTAAGGCTGACGGGATTCAGCCGCTTTTGAAAAAGTACCTGGAAGAGTACAAAATCAGAAACTATTTCATGTTTGATATGTCCGTTCCGGAGCAGGTGGTATATGTTAAAGAAGGCTTTAACACATTCACAAGACAGAGCGAGTTTGAAATTTCGCCTTCTATGTATGACAAGGCCTGCGGTGTATGGATGGATGAATTCAGCGAAGAGTGGATGAAAGAAGACTATTTTGCAGGACATCTTAAAGAGAATAAACTTATAGGAGTAATATCACCGGAAATACATGGTAATGACGAAAAGAGAATCTGGGATATGATAAAGCCTTTTACGGCTGATAACAGATTAATGCTTTGTACCGATATTCCCAAAAAGGCGGAGGCTTATTTTAATGAGTAAGATTAAAGCGATACTGTTTGATATGGACGGAGTGCTTATCGATGCCAGAGACTGGCATTATGAAGCCCTTAACAGAGCTTTGAGACTGTTCGGACATGAAATAACCAGATATGACCACATACATAATTTCGACGGCCTTCCCACCAGGGACAAATTGAAACTGATAAGTGAAGAATCATATCTTCCTGAGAGCCTGCATGGCTTTATTAACGAATTGAAGCAGCAGTATACACGTGAGGAAATTGAAATGAAGTGTAAGCCTGTTTTCCAGCACGAGTATGCTCTTTCCAAACTTAAAAATGAGGGATACAAACTTGCAGTATGCTCCAATTCCATTCGTGAAACAATTGAGAATATGATGAAAAAGGCTTCTTTGATGGAATATCTTTCACTTATTATGTCCAATGAAGACGTAGTGAAAGCCAAACCGAATCCGGAGATATATGTTAAAGCTATGGAAATGCTGGATTTGAAGCCTGACGAGTGTCTGATTCTTGAAGACAATAAAAACGGTATCAAGGCTGCCATAGACAGCGGAGCACATTTATTAAGAGTAAACGATATTTATGATGTGAATTATTCCAATATCAAGAACCGTATCAGAGAGATAGAAGGAGGCATTAATGGTTAATATATTGATTCCTTCCTGCAGTAATTCAGAGTTTTTTGCAGACAGTTATTATCCCAAAACACTTTATGAAGTTAATGGAAAACCCATGATTCAGAGAGTAACGGATACTTTTGTAAATCTTCGCGGAAGCCATTTTGTCTACATGTTCCTTCAGGCTGAATGTAACAAGTTTCACACAGATAATGTTGTGTCAATTCTTACGAATCATTCATCAGACATAATCAGGCTCAAAGAAACAACCGGTGGAGCACTTTGCACATGCCTTATGGCAGATGAATATATCAATAATGATGATGAACTTATCATCAGTAACAATGATCAGGTTATTGATGCGGATTTTAATGAAATTCTTGATTCCTTCAGAAAAAAAGACGCGGACTGTGGTGTAGTATGCTTTGAAACTCTTCATCCCCGCTGGTCTTATGTACGTTTCGAGGGTGATGATGTAGTGGAAGCTGCGGAGAAACGTCCTGTTTCAAATAAGGCTATAGCAGGTATCTACTATTTTAAAAAGGGTTCATTCTTTACTGAAGCAGCCAAGAATGCCATCAGAAAGGGCAGTATGCACGATGGCAGATTTTATCTTACCGCTGCTGTAAACGAGATGATTCTTAAGAACAAAAAGGTAAAAAAGTATGATATTGAAAACGCACAGTATCATTCACTTTTTACACCCGAAAGAATTCGTTTGTATGAAGAAGAATGCAGAAAGAAAGCGGAAATATAAGCTTTGGTATTCTTTTGAGAAGGGGGAGAAAATGAAGGTATCAAATTTGTCTGAGATGAAGGGCGGCTGGTTTGTAGGTAATTTTGAACCCACACTTATTAAAACCACAGATGTGGAAGTGGCAGTGAAAAGCTACAAAAAGGGTGATCACGAAGCAGCCCATTTTCATAAGATAGCTACAGAACTTACCTGTATCGTCGAGGGTGAAGTGCAGATGTTCGGACAGGTTTTTAAAGCCGGGGATATTGTTATTGTTGAACCGGGAGATGCTACGGATTTTACTGCTCTTACGGATGCCAAGAATGTTGTGGTGAAATATCCCGGAGCAAATAACGACAAATATCTTGTAGAAGAATAAAGAACGTGAGGACTGAAAATGATTAATATAGTAATTCCCATGGCCGGAAGAGGAAGCAGGTTCGCAAATGTAGGATACAAGCTTCCCAAACCACTTATCGAAGTTCACGGAAAACCTATGATTGAGTTTGTAACTCATAATATTGCACCCAAGGGTGAGTACAGGTTTATATATCTTTGCCTTCAGGAGCATCTTGATAAGTACGATCTGGAAAAAAGACTTAAGGCAATCGAGCCTTCATGTGTAGTAGTTCCCGTGGACCATGTAACCGAGGGAGCTGCATGTACGGTTCTTTTGGCTGAAAAGTACATAGATAACGACGATCCCATGATGATAGCGAATTCGGATCAGTATGTGGATATTGATATAAACGAATATATCGAAGCCATGGGTAAAGCGGACGGCCTTATTATGACAATGTTTGCCGACGATCCCAAGTGGTCCTTTATTAAATTCGATGAGAATGGCTTTGTTACAATGGTCAGGGAAAAAGAAGTCATTTCCAATGAGGCTACAGTCGGAATATATAATTTTGCACATGGTTCTGACTTTGTTAAGTACGCACATCAGATGATTGACAAGAACATACGTGTAAACAATGAATTCTATGTTGCTCCGGTTTATAACGAAATGATTGAAGCGGGCGGTAAGATTGTTTATCACAATATAGGTTCTGCAGATAACGGAATGTACGGCCTTGGAATTCCGGAGGATTTGAGCAGATTCCTTGAAAATCCCCTTTCTTATCCCAACTGGTAAAAGGCAGGGGACAGCATGGGAAAAGTGAAACATTTGCTGATTCAGGCACTGAAGTTTTTTTGCATTTCCGGAATAGGCTGGATTCTCGATTTTACGGTTTTTTCCTTGCTTCATAAATTCGCTGAAGACAGGTTTGTATGGGAAATCGGAAAGTTAAAGCTTGATGCCTGCAATATGATAAGTATGCTGGTGGGAGTTACCTTTGTTTTCTTTGTCTCCACCAGAAAAACATTTAAAGTCAATCTGGAACGCTTTTCTTTGAAAAAGAAATATGCGTTGTATATAGGCTATCAGCTGGTTATGATGGTTGTTTCTTCCTTTATTGTGGGAGCATTCATCAATATGTTTACCGGATTGGACGGAGCTTCCCTGGTAAGTACAGGGGGAGCACTTAAGGAAGGTCTGCTTTTAAGCATAGTACTTTTTGTGTTAAGGCCCGAGATAAGCGCCAAAATATGTGTAACTCCGATAACGATGATATGTAATTTTATTTTTATGAAATTTCTTTCTGAAAAGGTTTAACTCTTTCAGAGATACAGAGTGGTTGAATAAATAATGAAAAACAAGCGGAGTGCTTTGAGGCAGCCGCTTTTTTTTGCTTTTTTTCAGGCGATAGTCAGAACGCCTATGAGATGTTAGCGCGTTTTGAAGAGAAAAGATGGCTTATACGGAACAAAGTGTCTTAAAGAATGACGAAAGTGATAAAAAATGGGAAGAACATTGTTGAATAAATTGCTAATACCTATGTAGTAACATGTAAGCGGTCAAGATATGACTTGGGTGAATATAAGGAGACTGACATGGGTGATTTGTTCGACAGAAGCGTACATCCTTTGTACGCAGTAATGGCTTTTGTAAGTGCTGCGCTTGTTCTTATGCTGCTTATCTCGGGAACAAGAAACAGGAAAGGAATTGAGAAGAATCATAAAATGATTTTCCTCTGGGTTATTCTATTTTGCTTACAGGACGGAACATGGGGCATTTTCGCATCTCACCTTATCCGAAATGATTTACTGCTTTTTGTCGCATCCAATGTTTTCCATTTTTTTGCTATTCTGTCTGCTTTCGCTTGGACGGTTTATTTCCTGTCCAGACTGAAAAACGCAGTTGCCAGAAAGTGGATATATATGGCGTTTTCCGGTGTGCTTGCACTTTTTCAGATGGGTATGCTTGTCATCAATTTTTCCGACCGGTTTGTATTTTATGTGGACGAAACCGGTTGGTATCAGACCACTGATTACAGAGCAATTCTTTTTTACCTTCAGTTTATAACATATATTCTGATTGGTGTCGTTTCTTTGGTGGGAACCGCCAAAGAGCAAAAGGGCGAGGACAAAGGGTTGTCTGCTATCTTTCTGGTAAATCTGGCCCCTTTGTTTTTCGGCGTTTTTCAGCTGATATATCCTGATGCTCCTGCTGATTCAATCGGATTTGCTATTGCCTGTGTCATTATCGAACTGTTCCTTTCAAAGGACTATGAAGAGCAGGTTTTCACCCTTGAACAGATGCAGGATCAGTTATCGACCTACAAGAAAGCAATTCTTTCGGATGCGCTTGTTTCCCTTGAAGTAAACCTTAGCAAAAACGAACTCTATTACGGCGTATGGAAAGATGATTCCGGCAAAGAAGTGCCTCTTCATGAGATAGTGGATTTGCATCTTCCCTGCAATTACGATGAATACATCAATATCTGGAACAGTAAATTTGTAAAGAAAATAGATACATCCGCTTTTTCCGGGAAAATTGACAGAGAGCATCTTCTGGAAGTTTTTGAAAGCGGGTTGAAAGAAGTAACTTTTGACTATGAAGCAAAGACCATTTCCGGAAGAAATACATGGCTTAGAAGAAATGTCAGTATGACAAGGACTAAAGACGGAAATATTATTGCCTTCACCAGTGTTAAGGATATTTCGTCGCTTATAGAGCAGACAAGACGTGAAGAGGCCTATGTAAGGGCCCTTGCAACAGAGTATGACAGTATTGCTGTTGTAAGTATTTGCGAGGACAAAGAAGATGACCAGGTAATGTTTCACAGCCGTTTGTCCGGTGATGTTCAGGAGCTTATTGATGAAGCCACGGCCAATGAAGAAAACTACAGCAAAAAGCTTGATAAGCTTATGCGTTTCATTCACCCCGATGACAAAGAGCAGTTTCGTGAGAATACCAGAAGAGAAAAGGTGCTGGAATCCTTTTCTGAAGGCCAGACATATTCGGTGAATTTCCGAATTATGAGGTCTGGTAATCCGGATGATTATTTATATTATCTTCTAAGATTTATTCCTCTTAGAGGCGAAGACGATACTCCGGTGGGAACCATTGCCTGTATGAGAAATGTGGACAAAGAAGTCCGCCAGGAAATTGAAGGAAGAAAGGAACTTGAGAAGGCAAAAATTGAAGCAGAAGCAGCAAACCAGGCAAAATCTGCGTTCCTTTTCAATATGTCCCACGATATCCGTACTCCCATGAATGCCATTATAGGCTTTACCGATATGGCACAAAAACATATAGATGACAAAGAAACCGTAAAAGATTCACTTTCTAAGGTTAAGATGTCAAGTAATCATCTGCTTTCTTTGATTAACGACGTTTTGGATATGTCCCGTGTGGAATCCGGAACGGTAAGTATAGAAGAGGAGCCGGTTTGCATAGATACCGCAAAGGACAATCTTTACAGCATATTAAACGGAAGCGCTGAAGCAAAGAATATAGCATTTACTTCTGAAATAGATAGTTCGGTTATTCATCACTGGATATATGCGGACAGACTTCACATGAATCGTGTACTTACCAATGTTATTTCGAATTCAGTAAAATATACAAACAATGGCGGAAGAATAGATTTACTGGCAGAAGAGCTTCCTTGTAAAAAGGATGGATATGCCCGCTACAGATATACTGTTTCCGATACGGGAATAGGAATGAACGAAGAGTATCTTGCTCATATATTTGAACCTTTCTCAAGAGCTGAAAGTGCTACCAAGAGCGGTATAGTAGGAACAGGGCTCGGAATGGCTATCACAAAATCCCTGACGGAACTTATGGGTGGTACGATATCCATAGAGAGTAAACAGGGTGTAGGAACAAAGGTTGTTCTGGAGTTTGAAAACAGGATAGCCCAGGCTGTTGACCCTAAAGTCGATATTCCGGCTGATACTTCTTTCAATTTAAACGGGAAGAAGATTCTTCTTGTGGAGGATAATGAATTAAATCGTGAAATAGCCATAGATATTCTTGAAGAAGAAGGCATGATTGTCGATACGGCAGAGGATGGAGACATTGCCGTAAAGATGATGGAAAATGCCGTCGAAGGCCGGTATGACATGATATTAATGGATATCCAGATGCCCAGAATGGATGGTTATGAAGCGACAAGGGCCATAAGAAAGCTTCCGAATGAATACGCTGCCAATATACCTATTTTTGCCATGACCGCCAATGCATTTGATGAGGACAGGAAAAACGCCGCGGCAGCAGGAATGAATGGGCACATTACGAAACCTTTGGATGTTTCCAAACTTTTAAATACACTTTCAAAAGTGCTCAGCTGATTGGCAAACAGACATTAAATGAGATATAATATGTGCAGAATCCTTGGCAAGGGCTGAAAGGAATTTGCATGATAAAGAAATATACAATCGGAAATCCGATAAAAACATATGCGGTAATTAAAAATATCGAAGCTGAAAAGAGCTGCCTTCCCTGCTGGACACAGGAAGGCAGCTCATTAACGTGCGTTCTTTCGAAAAAGGCTGTAGTTTACGGTCTTGGTGAATCCATAAGAGGCATAAACAAAAGAGGATGGGAATACGTAAGCTTTTGTGCAGACGATCCCAATCACGAAGAGGATAAACGTTCTTTGTACGCTGCCCAGAACTTTTTTATAGTGGACGAAGAGGAAAAGAGTACAGGATACTTTTTTGATACACCGGGAAGAGTGACTTTTGACGTGGGTTATACCGATACGGATAAACTGACGGTCAGATTCGAAGATTTTGACTGTGACATATATGTGGTGGATGCACCTTCCAAGAGGGAAACGGTAAGAGAGTTCAGAAGATTAATCGGAAAAAGCTACATTCCTCCAAAGTGGGCTTTCGGCTATGGCCAGAGCCGCTGGAGTTATATGAATGAGGATGAAATACGAACCCTTGTGGACCGTTATAAGAAGGCGGGAATACCCCTTGACAGCGTGTATCTTGATATAGATTACATGGAAGACTACAAGGACTTCACCGTAAGTGAAGAACGATTCCCTGACTTTGAAAATTTTGTAAAAGAGATGAAGGATAAGGGGATTCATCTGGTGCCCATTATTGATGCAGGAGTTAAAATTCAAGAGGGCTACGACGTTTACGAAGAAGGGGTGAAGAACGGTTATTTCTGCAAAAAAGAAGACGGGACGGAACTGGTGGCCGCTGTATGGCCCGGAAAGGTTCATTTCCCCGATTTTTTGAAGAAAGAAACAAGGGAGTGGTTCGGAAATAAATACAATTTCCTTTTGGATAAGGGAATAGAGGGCTTTTGGAATGATATGAATGAGCCTGCGATTTTCTATACTGAGGATCATTTAAAGGAGGTCTTCGAAAAGATTGAAGACTACAAATCCATGAACCTTGACATTAATACCTTCTTTGAATTCCAGGGAGTAGTGGGAGGTATGGAAAACAATCCCGAGGATTACAGGCGTTTTTACCATGAGTACGAAGGTAAGAAAATCCGTCATGACAAGGTCCACAATCTTTACGGTTACAACATGACCAAGGCGGCCGGTGAGGCTTTTGAACGTTTGGTCCCTGATAAGAAAATATTGATGTTTTCAAGGGCGTCCTATATAGGAATGCACAGATACAGCGGAGTATGGACGGGAGACAATAAATCCTGGTGGAGCCACATTCTGCTTAATATTCAGCAGATGCCCGCCCTTAATATGTGCGGCTTCCTGTTTAGCGGAGCCGATACAGGAGGATTCGGAGCAGACTGTACAAGAGATTTGATGCTTAGATGGCTGGAGGTAAGTATTTTTACACCTCTTTTCAGAAACCACTCAGCAGCAGGCACAAGAAGGCAGGAACTTTTTGAGTTTGGAGATACTGAGGATTTTAAGAATCTTATAGAATTAAGATATGCACTGATACCCTATCTTTATTCGGAATTTATCGAGGCTGTTGAGAACGATGACATGTTCTTTTCACCGTTGTCTTTTGTATACGAAGATGATGAGATGGCCAGGGAAGTGGAAGACCAGCTTATGGTCGGAAGAAGCATAATGATAGCCCCTGTATATAAGCAGAATGCCACTGGAAGAACGGTTTATCTTCCCGAGGACATGAAGATGATCCGCTTCAGAACATATAAGGATTATGATGTGGAAGATTTAAAGAAGGGTTATAATTATGTGAGGACAGAAATAAATGAGGTGGCTGTGTTCATAAGGCCGGGGTATGAGTTGCCGATTTCTGAACCGTCACTTTTTCAAAAAGACTGAGGATGAGTAATATAATGCTTGGAAAAGGAAGAAAGGATATAAAAAAGGCTTGTTTCGGAAGCCTTTCAGACAAATTGGGAGTAGTTTTTATATGGTTTGTCGCTTTAGTAATTAATATAAAACATATATTTTTCTCTTTCGATGCGGATGAGGCTTATACGGCAGTTATGGGTTACAGAATGCTGCAGGGTGACAGGCTTTTTTTGGATATGTGGGAACCACATCAGACTTCAGCTGTTATTCCGTTTCTTTTGGAGAAAGTATTTGTTTCGGTAACGGGAAGCGTTGATGGTGTTATTTTGTGGCTTAACTTCTGCGGAACGTTGTTTTTTCTGGCTGTTGCCATACTGCTTATTGTGCTTCTGAAGCCTTATGTTTCCTGCTGTCTTTTGCATTACATGGCTGCATTTTTTATGATTATGCGTCCTAAAAATGTCAATATGCCAAGTTATGCCAATTTATTCATAGTGTTTACCACTCTTTTCTGGCTTTTAATGGTGAAGTATGCGCTGGAGAAAAGAAGGACGTACTTGTTCTGGGCAGTTCCGGCGGCTTTTCTGGCGGCTATGGCATATCCCTCGGGTGTGCTTATGATAGTACCGGCAACGGTGATAATTCTCGTTTTTTCAAGCGAAAAACTAAAGGACATTTTGTGGTCAGCAGGGGAGTATATTCTTTTGATTGTCTTGTTTTTGGCCGGATTATGTCTTTTTTATAAAATAGGATTGTCAGAACTTATCAAAAGTATTGCTAATGTATTTGTTGCAGATTCGCATTATGATACAGCATACAAAGGGTGGCCGTATTTTACGAGTTTTGTATATTGTGTGGGATTGATTTTAATTCTTTTTCTAATTTCCCTTGCAGTGTATTACGTATCGAAAAAAAAGGCTGATATCCTGAAGTTAACGGCCTTTTTACTTATGGTTGTTACTCCTTTGATAACGGTTTTGATTTATCTTAAATTCAGGTATAATCCCCTGGTTTGGGAGTGGATTTATTACTATCTTGCTGTTCTGATTTTTGCTATAGAGGCGGGAATAGTCTGTTTCTTTGTTAAAAAGCCGGAACCGCAGTTAAGGGTTATTTATTTGTGTGGCATGTTTATCGGCCTGTTTGTGGTTGTGGAGTGCATGCTTCTTACAAATCTGTCGTTGATATCGATTATTGCGTATACATCGCTTCCGGTTATCTGCTCATTTATAACAATTAGCAATACCTGTAAGAAGACGGAAAGCAGTTTCTTTGTTAAGAAGCAGACCTTTGCACTTTTATGCATTCTGGGTGCAGTGGCTTTCCAACAGTTGTTTCTGGCGAGCGATCAAGCCGGCAATGTAAGGACAATTTTGAATATAGAAACATTCATAAAAAATGGGCCGGAAAAGGGAACAGGTTCCACATATTCCTATAGCGAGAGGGTTTTGGAAGGATACAAGGAGTGGGAAGAGAATGTGTCCTCTTCCGATTCGGTTCTTCTCGGGAATACAAGGCCTTTCATGCTGACGGCATATATGTACGGAGACTTTAAAATAGCAAATTATTCAGCTATCAGCACTCCGTCATATGACAAAGAACGGCTGGAGGCATATTGGTCACTCTATCCGGAAAGGCGGCCTACGGTTATCGTGATTGCAAGCTTTAGCGGGGAACACGATGCCTTGTCGGACAATCTGGCGATGATTATTCAGGATTATGAATGCTGCTATAAAGGGACATATTGGAACTTTTACAGAAAACAGCAATAGAAAAGTTTTAGCGGGCAAAAACTCATGAAAAAATCCGATATTTTGAAAATTTGGAGAGAGAACAGCAACAAGCGTGCCATCACAAGTGCCATTTCGGCTTTTTATCTTGTGATATTTCTTGTTATTTTTCTACACTACAGGGTGTGGGAGCTTGTCATTATGGAGGCGGTGCTTACCGCTGTTCTTTTGCTGCAGGCATACCTTATAAAGAAACTTCCGCCTGAAAAGACCATGGCTTCCGTAAGGGTTACTCCGATAGTGAATACCATTCATGCTGTGGTTTCGTATCTTGTGGTAGGACCTGCATTCGGTGTGCAGTTCTATCTTCTGGGAATGGATTCCGCAACGGGAGGAAGTCTTAAAGATTCCAAACTGTACAGAGGATGGTTTTTCTTTATAAGAATAGCGGACGGTGCATTGTTTGTGGCATTACATCTGCTTTCATATTCGGGGTTAATCAGACCGAAATATGACATAACAGGCGTACTTCCCTCGACGGTGTACTGTATTATTGTGCTTGTCATTGTTTTGAGAAAAGCTTTACTGGAGGCGGCTAACGCCTTTGCCGATGTTTCCTTTGTGGAAACGGAAAACAGGGAAAAAGAAAAGGCTATTAATGACAGTGCTAAAAAGTCAGAGTTCATTTCCGGTATTTCCCATGAATTAAGAACTCCCGTAAATGCCATTGTGGGCATGAACAAAATGATTCTTAAGGAATCAAAGGACCCGGTTATTTCCGGGTACGCAGGGGAGATTGAAAAGGCCGGAAACAGTCTGATGGACCTTTTGGACCAGGTTACCGCTTTTAACGGAGGAAGAAAGCATGTGCGGGGGAAGAAGAGTATTTCTTTTTCTGCTGTAGGAGCAAGGGTACTGGTGGTGGATGATACTACCATTAATTTAAAACTTATAGGAAATTACTTAAAGGATACAGGTCTTTCTCTGGCGTTTGCCACTAATGGTGAAGAGGCTCTCAGAATTTGCGACAAGGAAAAATTCGACCTTTTATTGCTGGATTCCATGATGCCTCATATGAATGGAGAAGAGCTTCTTCAGAGAATCAGAAAAGAGGGGGAAAACACTGAGACACCGGCTGTTGTCGTAACCGCAGATGCAGTGGGAAACAGTAAAGACCACTACCTGGAGGCAGGATTTTGCGCGTTTCTTGCTAAACCTCTGGAACCGGATCTTTTGGGTGAAGTAATGATAAAGTATCTTCCTTCGGATAAGGTGAAGCTTAATGATTGATTTTGACAGTATTTACAAGTACAAAGAAAACAACAGAATAGAGGCCAAAAAATCTCTGGGAGGACTTCCGCACAGTATTTGGGAGACCTATTCTTCTTTTGCCAATACGCTGGGAGGTATTATTTTACTTGGTGTTGTGGAGAAGGACGACAAATACTTCGATACGGTGGATTTACCTGCTCCCGAGGTGCTTATTGAGGAGTTTTGGGAAATAATTAACGACCCCAAAAAGGTTAGTGTAAATATTCTTTCGGAAAAGGACGTATACATTCAGACCGTAAACGGAAACAGGATAGTGGTTATTAACGTTCCGAAGGCTGAGAGGTCATTTTGTCCCATATACCTGGACCAGAGTCCCGTAAATGCATACAGACGAAACGGTGAAGGAGATTATAAATGTACTCCGGATGAACTGGAGGCCATGAAGAGAGATGCTCTTTTGGAAACTCCGGACATGAAACTTTTGACGGATATGGATATTGATGTAATCGATATGGGTACACTTAACGATTACAGGGACAGAATGTATATTTCAAGACCGGGTCATGCATGGGAAAATCTTTCCGATGAGGATTTTCTGTTGGAAATCGCAGCCGCAGGCCGTACTTCAGACGGAAAGCTTCATCCTACGGTAGCGGGTCTTCTTATGTTTGCCCATGAATATGATATAGTAAAAGAGATGCCGGAGTATTCACTGGATTACAGAAAGTACAAAAACGGAAAGCTTGAGGAGAGAATTGTTTCCTTTTCCGGAGACTGGAACGGAAACGTTTTTGACTTTTTCCAAAGAGTGGAGAAGCGTATAAAAGCCCTTAACGAATTGTATCCGGAACAGGTTACGGACAGCCTTCAGGAGGCTTTGAAAAACTGTCTGGTACATGCGGATTATTATGGGAAAAAGGGAGTGGTAATCATTCAGAAAGAGGATTCCATGTTCTTTTCAAATCCCGGTGATTTCAGAATTTCTGCCGACAACGCAAAAAGAGGAGGTAGTTCTGATCCCCGAAACAGCGCAATACTTAATATGTTAAACTTCGTGGATATGAGAAAGCCTGAAGGAAACGGCATTTCCAACATGGTAAAGGTATTTAAGGATTTGCAGTGGAAAGAACCTGTTATTGTGGAATCTTTTAACCCGGAAAGAATAACCTTTGCCTTTTCCATGAAGGAAGAAGAGAGTGGCAAAAAGGGCTCAGTCCTTAAGGATACAGGAAACAATGACTGGATAAACAGGGAATTCATTATTGATTTTCTTACCGGAAAAGGTGCTTCCACGGTTAGTGAAATTTCCGGTGAAACAGGCCTTAAGGAAGAAAAAACCATTAGCAACCTTGAAAGCCTCATAGAGGAAGGGTATGTGGTCAAGAACGCAAGGGATGGTAAAGAAGTCTACGAGCTTCGTTTCTGAAATAACAAAATCTGAACCACTTATCGCAACGGATAAGTGGTTTTGTAATTTTTCTGTGCTAAAATGACGGGAAAGGAGTGAACAAGATGAAGAAATTTTTATGTGTATTACTTACGTTTTTAATGATATTTTCTTTGACCGCATGTGAGAAGAAAACAATCTCTTCCGTAGAGGAAACTTCTGTTTTCGAAAATACTGTTGAGACAGTGTCCGAAAACGCTGAAGAAGAGAAGCCTGAAACAGAGACTGTTAAAGATGAACCTGAAGAAGAACCGGAGGAGGAGATAGTATATCCGGAAGCTTCTTTGAAAGAGCTTTTTGCTGAGCACGGTATCAAGTGCGGTACTTGTATGAATACCAGAATGTATACAAGAGATGTACTGGTAGACATTCTTGACACCCAGTTTAACAGCGGTACCATGGAAAACGAAATGAAGCCCGACGCCATTTTAAACAGGGAAAAGAGTATCGAAGCAGGAGAACCTGTGGTAGAGCTTAAAAGTGATGCAAAGCAGATTCTTAAGTTTGCAAAGGATAACGGAATGTCCATGAGAGGACATACTCTTGTATGGTACAGCCAGACGCCCGGCTGGATTTTCCACGAGGATTTTGACGGAACAAAGCCCCTTGTAACAAGGGAAGTAATGCTTGACCGTATGGAAAAGTATATAAAGAACGTATTCGCCATGCTGGAGGAATCCGGTTATATAGATCTTTTTTATGCATATGATGTGGTAAATGAAGCCGTTCTTGATAACGGTACCCTTCGTGACAATACATGGAAAAAGATTATCGGTGACGATTATATCTGGTATGCATTCTATTTTGCCGATAAGTATGCACCTGAATCAATCGATCTTTACTACAATGACTTTAATGAACAGTTTAAATATAACGGAACTCTTGAACTTGTGGATACTTTGAAGGATTCCGACGGAAGATACCTTATTGACGGTATCGGTTTGCAGGCTCACCTTTACACCAATGACAGCATTACTTCTTACTTCAGGGCTCTTGATGAGTATGCAAAAACCGGTTTGAAGGTGGAACTTACAGAGCTTGATGTGTGCCTTGGTTCTTATCAGGTTAAGGCAAAGAACACGGATGCAAACCTTGATACACAGGGAAGATGGTATTATGACCTTATAAACGGTATTTTTGAAAGAAAGGACGCAGGCACCCTTAATATCGATGCCATCACTTTCTGGGGAGTAGTGGATGAACTTTCCTGGAGAAATACCCAGTATCCTCTTTTGTATTCCATAACCGGAAAACCCAAGCCCGCATATTTCGGCGCAGCCCAGATAAAAGAATTTGCAGGCTTTAACGAATAAGGATTTACACTTTTATAAGAAAATAATATGATTAAGAAGTCACCGGTGGTGGCTTCTTATTTTTTTGGAGGTTCTATGATTTACTTAATCGGCGGAAGTTCCCACGTGGGAAAAACATATATTTCACAGCTTTTGATGGAAAGAAACAAGATTCCATATATTTCCATAGACCACATTAAGATGATGTTTATACGAAGCAGGCTTACGAAGCTTACTCCGGATGATGATTATGAAATGAGATATTTTCTTTGGCCCTATCTTGCGGAATACATAAAGACTGCCATAGAAAATGACCAAAGCTTTATTATGGAAGGATGCTATATTCCCGAAAGCTTCAGGGATGCTTTTTCAAAAGAGTACCTTTCAAAGATTAAGGTTGTCTATATCGTGATGAGTGAAGAGTACATAAGGAAAAACTTTGACTCGGTTGTTTCAAAGGCCAATGTTATTGAAAACCGACTCTGCGATGAACCTGACATGGAAAGGCTTATTGAATGCAGTAAGGAGTTTTCAAGGTTGGGGCATGAAAACAACATTCCGGTATATGAGATTTCCAAAGAATACGATGTGGAAAAGATTGTTTCCGATTTGGAAAAAATCATGAATTTTTCATAAAAAAATGATATAATAAACAAAATGTGTTTTTAAGACTATTATGTTTCGGAGCGGGTTATGATAGGTATTTTCAATTACACGGTTTGGCTGACATATTTGTCTTTCCTGTCAGCTTCAATGGGTATTATTATTACCTTTTCTTTCGGAAAGCCCTTATATGGGATTTTATTCCTTCTTTTCAGCGGTCTTTGCGATGCCTTTGACGGCAAAGTAGCCTCCACCAAAAAGGACAGGACATCATTTGATAAAAAGTACGGCATACAGATAGATTCTTTATCTGATGTGGTGGCTTTCGGAGTGTTACCTGCGGCCATTGGTGTGGAGATTTTCAATACTTCCGAGTTCTTCCAGAAGATTAAGGTTGCAGGCGGCGTTAAGGAAGTAGTAGCTTTTATCGTGGTAAGCGTTTCCATCATGATGTATATGCTTGCGGCAAAGATACGTCTTGCATATTTTAATGTTACCGAGGACGAAAGACAGCAGGTTGAAGAGGGAGCCAGAGCTCACTACAAAGGACTTCCCGTTACTTCGGCAGCTCTTGTTTTCCCGGTAATCTTTTTCTTACAGAAGCAGGCAGAGACAGCATTTATCATTATTTACTTTGCGGTAATGGTATTGATGAGCTTCTTGTTTTTGCTTAATTTCAAGGTTAAAAAGCCCGGATTTAAAGGTGTTGTATGGCTTACTGTAGTGGGCCTTATTGAGTTTTTGCTGATACTTTTATTTAAGTTTTGTTTTGATCTGTAAAAGTTTTAAACATTTTTGTTAGAATTGTTTAAGTTCCCTTCAGGGGATTATAAGATGTACATGTTGAGTTTGTTGTACACTATATTATTTATATGTGTAAAGATTTCCCGCGGAGCTGTGTCCGCGGGATTTTTTTGTCTAAAAACGCGCAAATGTATACAAATATTGCTATTCCATGTCAGTTTGCTTTATAGCCATTTTGTTTTGTGATAGTATTTTTTTATCAAATGGTGGAGAGGTGTGTTTATGAACACGGAAAAACTTACTGAATATCTTGATTCTTTAGGGGAAAAGTACGGTATTCCTTCCGTAGACCTGGTGGTTTTTAAGGAACACAAAGAAATATACAGACATATGAACGGAACTTCCGATTCTGAAAGAAAAGTTCCCATAAGCCCGGATCAGCTGTATCTTATGTTTTCCATGACAAAGGTACAGACCATGACATGTATCATGCAGTTAGTGGAAGCGGGCAAATTAAGCCTTGAGGATGAGGTTTCAAAATATCTTCCCGCATATAAAAATTTAAAGGTTAAAAACGGTAATAAAGTTGAGGATGCTAAAAATCCCCTTCTTTTGAAATATCTTGTGTCCATGCAGTCCGGACTTGACTATGATTTACAGCGTCCCGGCATTATGAGAGTCCTTAAGGAGAAGGGACAGAATGCTACCACAAGGGAGATAGTGGACGCATTTGTGGATACTCCTTTGAACTTTGAACCCGGTACACATTTTTGCTACAGCTTAAGCCATGATGTGGCAGCAGCAATAATTGAAGTGGTTTCCGGCATGAGCTTTGGGGAATACTTAAAGAAGAACATCTGGGAACCATTAAAGATGGAGAATACGTTTTTTGCAAAGCCTGTAAATGATGATGTTAAGGGCCTTGCGAGACAGAATATTTGCGGACCTTCGGGAGTGGAATTAATGGAGCAGACCTGTAACTACCAGCTTTCCGAAAGGTACGAAAGCGGCGGAGCGGGACTTATAAGCTGTACAATGGATTACGCAAAACTTGCGGATACTTTGGCAAACGGCGGAATAAGCGCTGACGGAGTAAGAATTCTTAAATCGGAGACTGTTGAAATATTTAAGAACAATCTTCTGGGGGAAGATTCACGTAAGGATATAATAAAGACCATGGGAAGAACCGCTTACGGATACGGTGTGGGAATGCAGATTTTTCTGTTCCCGGAGCTTGTGGGCTCAAAGGCACCCAAGGGTATTTTCGGATGGGACGGAGCCTGCGGAAGCGCTGTTATGATGGATACGGCGTCTAAGACTTCTTTGGTATTTACAATGCATGTAAGAAACTGCGGAGTGGCATACGATACCATTCATCCGGCTTTAAGAGATTTGGTATTTTCATAAAAGAAAAGGGGGAGCATATGAACAATTTTATTTATGAAACACCTACAAAGGTTTATTTCGGCAAAGACGAGGAATTGAAGGTTGGAAGCTATGTTAAGGCTTTCAATCCGAAAAAGGTTTTGATTCACTACGGCGGAAAGTCAGCAAAGGCAAGCGGCCTTCTGGACAGAGTAAAGGAAAGCCTTGATAAAGAAGGCATTTCATATGTGGAGCTTGGCGGAGTAGTGGCTAATCCCGAGCTTTCCCTTGTAAGAAAAGGTATTGAACTTTGTAAAAAAGAGGGCGTGGATTTTGTGCTGGCTGTAGGCGGCGGTTCTGTTCTTGATTCTTCAAAGGATATAGCAAACGGCGTGGCAAATCCCGATATTGATGTATGGGATTTCTCACTTGGAAAGGCTGTTCCACAAAAGACACTTAATAAGGGCGCTGTACTTACTTTGGCCGCTGCAGGTTCTGAAATGTCTAATTCCTGTGTTATCACGGATACGGAGCATCAGGACAAGAGAGGCTACGGCTGCAGCGCAAACCGCTTTAACTTTGCTATAGAAAATCCTGAGATTACATACACCGTAAGCCCTTATCAGACGGCCTGCGGAGCAGTTGATATAGCTATGCATACCATTGAAAGATACTTCTGTCCCGGAGAGGATACTTATCTTACGGATGCCATCGCAGAAAGCGTTATTAAAAGCGTTATGAAGGCAGGAGATGACTGCCTTAACAATCCTACCGATTATGTTGCCAGAGCCAATATGATGTGGGCTTCATCCCTTGCGCACAACGGACTTACCCAGTGCGGAAGAGCTTTCCAGTTAACCGTTCACCAGTTTGAACACGAAGTGTCCGGAATGTATCCCGAGGTTGCCCACGGTGCAGGCCTTGCGGCTTTGTGGGCAAGTCATGCAAGATATACTTACGCAGCCAATATTTCAAGATGGGCCCAGTACGCATCAAGAGTCTGGAACCTTGATATTGACTTTGAACATCCGGAGAAAACTATCGAGAAGGCAATCGATCTTCAGGAGCAGTATTATAAGCGCCTTGGAATGCCTACTTCCTTAAGAGAACTGGGAGTCAAAGAAGAGGATTTGGAAACACTTGCCTTAAAGTGCTCCAGAAACAAAACACGTACCCTTATAGGCTACAAGGAGCTTGGTTACGAAGAAATGCTGGATATTTACAAGCTGGCATACTAAATTTTATGTAAACAATGCCACACATATACTATTGTAGAAATTTCTTGGGAAAAACAATGGTATATGTGTGGCTTTTTCTTTTGAATTGTGATATTATGTAACCTGTAATGGGGAAAATTCCGGGAATCTATTTTCGGAGGGTACGTAAATGAATACTAATAGGGTATATGCGGAAAAAAATGAAGAAATCCGTAAATCGGGCCGCCTTATTTCTTTGTGCAGCCTTTTGGTGGCAGTTCTTTCGGTTCTTTCTTTGGTTAACATGTTTTTTAAACCGGAAGACAAAGCACAGCTGTTTCGAATTATCGGCATTGCAGTCGGTTGTCTTGTTGTAGTGCTTGCGTTCGTGTCTTTTTTTATTTCCAAACGTAATGAAAAGAATAATGATGATGTTTTCGGAATGCTTGACGACCAGGTTTGCAGGCAAAGCGCAGCAACCGAGTCTTTACAGGCAATTCTTGAAGTGGTAAAGGATGGCTCGAAGGAAGTTTCCGATAAACTTCTGGAGCTTGAAAAGTCCATAGAAGATATTCAGTCAAGCGTTGACAATGTTTCCTCCGGTACAAAGGTTACATGCGAATCCGTTGAGAAGCAGAGCCAGATGACCGATAACATCAGGGAACTTATAAATGAAACATCCGATAAGTCCAAAGAAATCATCACCATAGCAAGAAAAGTTAAATATGCCGTAATAGACGGTAATTCCCAGGCACAGTCACTTGCGGGTGTTTCCCAGGAAATCAGCGGAATCAATGAAAACGTTACCCTTGCCATGACAAAGCTTAAGGAAAAAACAGTGGCCATGTCGGAAGTGGTGGAAACCATCAATGCAATTTCGGGAAAGACAAACCTTCTTGCACTGAATGCTTCAATTGAGGCTGCAAGGGCCGGCGAATGGGGCAGAAGCTTTGCTGTTGTAGCCGATCAGATAAGAGATTTGTCCCAGCAGACAAAGGCTTCCACCGAAGATATAAGAAAGATTATCCAGTCACTTGCGGATGAAGCTTCAGAGGCTTCCGGAGCAGTTTCACAGTCTGTTGAAAAGGCTGAGGCCCAGAAGCAGATGATAATGGATGTGGAGACAAACTTTGGTTCCATAGAAGAGGATATGCTTACTCTCGCAAATCACATCAAAGCAATCGATAAGACTATAGATTCACTGATAGCGTCCAACGAAGGTATTGTGGAAGCAATCTCCCAGTTGTTTGCGGTTACTGAAGAGGTTACGGCCAGCACGGATGATGTTTTGGAAGCAGTCAGACGAAACAGGGACAGCGTTTCGCAGGCAACCGCATCCATGCAGAATGTGTACGACACAACTCAGAAATTATAGTATTTTAATAAACGGAGTCTTTAAAGGCTCCGTTTTTTTATGTTATAATTTTTTTGAAATAATCATACAGGAGAATGGATTATGTACAGTTTCAATGTTGAAAAGGCTACTAAGGATATTGTGGTTTGGATAAAGGATTTTTTTGAGAAAAACGGACCCGGATGCAATGCGGTTTTAGGTATCTCCGGCGGAAAGGATTCCTCAGTCGTAGCAGCTTTGTGTGTGGAAGCTCTCGGAAAAGACAGAGTAATAGGTGTTTTAATGCCTAAGGGTGTGCAGGCCGACATTTCTGCCTCAAAACTTTTGGTTAAACATCTTGGTATAAAATCATATGAGATAAATATAAAGGATGCTGTGGACGGTATCGAAAAAGAACTTTCCGACGAGGAATTTGAGTACAGCGCCCAGGCTAGGACAAACCTTCCTCCCAGAATAAGAATGGCAACCGTTTATGCGGTGAGCCAGTGCGTTAACGGACGTGTTGCAAATACCTGTAACCTTTCCGAAGACTGGGTAGGCTATTCCACAAGATACGGTGATTCGGTAGGAGATTTCAGCCCCCTTTCAAGGTTTACGGTTCAGGAAGTAAAGGCAATAGGAAGCTTCTTGAAGCTTCCGGAGGAGCTTGTGGAAAAGGTTCCCATCGACGGCCTTTGCGGTAAAACCGATGAGGACAATCTTGGATTTACATATGCTACTCTTGATAAGTATATAAGGGAAGGCATTTGCGAGGATCAGGCTGTTAAGGAAAGAATAGATACTCTTCATAAGAGAAATCTTTTCAAACTTCAGCTGATGCCTGTGTTTGAGCCGGAGGCTTCGATTTTTGAATAAAGAAAAGTTAGGAAGAATAATTGTTATTGCTGTATTTGCGGTTTTGGTATTCTTTTGGGTTATAAACAATCGTAATTCAGAAGAAACCCATGTGACCGGTTTTTATATGGATACGTATATTGACTGTACTTTGTTCGGAAAGGTTCCCGACGGTCTTCCAGAGGAGATTGGAAGCACTCTTGAAAAGCTTGATGACCTGTTTAACGTAAACAAGAAAGACAGCGATGTTTCCAAAATAAATAATGGTGCAGGGGAGTTTGTGGAGGTATCACAACATACTTCGTACCTTGTAAGCGAAGCGAAGAGAATAGGTGAGCTTTCGAGCCGGGCACTGGATATCACGATTTATCCGGTGGTGAAAGCCTGGGGCTTTACCACCGGGGAAAATCGTGTGCCCGGCCCGCAGGAGCTTTCAGCTCTTGTAAAGACCGTGGACGTTTCCTGCATAGAAGTTGACGAAGCGGGAAGCCGGGTGAAAATTCCGGAAGGTTTTATGATAGACCTTGGCGCTGTTGCCAAAGGCTACGCAGGGGACATGATAAAGGAAATCCTTGAGGAATGTGGTGTTAATAGGGCCATTATAAGTCTGGGAGGTAACATAGTCTGCGTAGGAAGCAAGTCCATGGGAAGAAAGTGGCAGATTGGAATACAGTCTCCTTACGAGGACAGAGATATCCCAGGATATGTTCAGGTGAAGGACCAAGCGGTTGTGACCAGCGGCCTTTATGAAAGATTTTTTGAAGAAAACGGCGTAAAATACGGGCACATAATGAATCCTTATACAGGTTATCCCGTGGATAACGGTATTTCTTCCGTTACGATTATTTCTAAAGACGGTTTATATGCGGATGCACTTTCCACCGCTATTTTTGTGGGTGGGGAAGAGCTTGCTGAGAAACTTCGGAAATCTTTAAATTTTGAATATGTTATATTTTGCGGGGACGGGGAGGTAAAAACCTCCGAAGACGCAGGTTATTCATATATAGTGAAATAGGATATACATAAATATTTATCGGGGAGTAAATATATGTTAAAGTCCCTTCTTTTAAAACTGAAGGAATCGTTTTTCAGTGTCCTTCCGGTTGTTGCTATTGTACTGGTTTTGTCGGTAACGGGAATAGCGGGATTAAGCGGAAGAGAGATTGCGGTTTTCTGTGTCTGTGCGGTTTTTCTTATTCTTGGAATAGGATTGTTTAACCTTGGTGCGGATATTGCCATGACTCCTATGGGTGAGTACATGGGAACCGGTCTTACCAAATCCAGAAATTTAAAATTGTTGTTGTCTGTAAGCTTTGCTATGGGGCTTCTCATAACAATTGCCGAGCCGGATCTTTCTGTTCTTGCAGAGCAGGTGGGAACGGTTATGAACGGAAACGTTCTGATAGTAACTGTGGGAGCTGGCGTAGGCCTATTCCTTCTTTTTGCTGTGCTTAAAATAGTATTCAGAAAAAGTCTTTCTTCTTTGCTGATGCTTTTTTATATGATGCTGTTTGCTTTGTGCGCGATTATGATTGAAACCGGAAAGACCGAATTTGTGCCCCTTTCTTTCGATTCGGGCGGCGTTACCACAGGCCCTATTACGGTTCCGTTTATCATGGCACTGGGTGTTGGTATCGCATCCACTGTTGGCGGACATGATGCCAATGAAAATTCTTTCGGACTTATTGCTTTATGCTCCGTAGGCCCCATGCTTGCGGTAATGATTCTTTCTCTTGGAGCAACAGGTTCTTTGACCTACGGCCTTTCTGATTATTCCCTTGAATCCATTCTCGGGGCAGGTGTCGGAAGCATCCTTTTTTCAAAAGCCTTTGAGGTAGTAAAGGCGCTGGGCCTTATAGTAATTTTCTTCCTGATTATGCAGACAGTTATTCTTAAACTCCCGAAAAAGAGACTTGGACAGATTTTTACGGGTATTGTTTATACCTTCCTGGGACTGGTTATTTTCTTAACATCGGTTTCCATAGGCTTTATGCCTGTGGGCTTTAAACTGGGACAGACGCTCGGAGAGAAGAACCCTTCGATAGTTATTGTGCTTGCTTTTATAATCGGATGCGTGGTAGTACTTGCGGAGCCTGCGGTTCATGTCCTGAACAGACAGGTAGAAGAAATAACAGGTGGAACGGTGACGAAAAAATCCATGCTGATAGCGCTTTCTTTGGGCGTGGGAATATCGATTTGCCTTTCCATCATAAGAATCATATACGGTTTTTCGATTCTGTATTATCTGATTCCCGGCTATTTTATCTCACTTGCTTTGTCGATTTTTGTTCCGGGTATTTATACTGCGATTGCGTTTGACTCCGGCGGAGTAGCCAGCGGACCTTTGACTTCAAGCTTTATTCTTCCTCTGGCCATAGGAGTGTGTACCGTATTCCAAGGTGAAGCGGGAGTGCTTTCCTATGCATTCGGAGTAGTGGCCATGGTAGCCATGACACCGTTAATTACGATTCAGGCCCTTGGCTTCAGAGCCATAGCTTCCAAGGCGGTACGTGAAAGAATAGTAATGAAGCGTATTCTTGATGCGGACGATGAACAGATTATTTACTTTGAGTGAGGTAATCCATGGATAAGGCAAAAGAAAAGAATGTCTCCACTAACCGGCTGATGCTTTTAGTCACCATAGTTAACAGACGTAAAGCTGAATTTTATACGGATCTTTTACAGCACATGGGTGCAAATCTTCAGTTTGTGGCCATGGGTGAAGGAACGGCGGATGCTAAAATGCTTAATCTTCTGGGCCTTTCAGACTCTGACAAAGCCGTTATTTTCTCGGTTATTAAGGAATCTGCCCAGAAAGAGGTTTTAAGGACCCTCGGGGAAAAATTCGAGTCCATAAGAGACGGCAAAGGAATAGCCTATACCATTCCTTTCTCCAGCGTGATAGGAGCTTCCGTTTTTAACTTTTTAAGTGATAACCGTATGATGTTTGTGTAGGGGGACAATATGAGCGAAATAAAGTATGAAATGATTACATGCATAGTAAATGCAGGATTTTCAGATATAGTTATGGACGCCGCAAGGGCGGAGGGCGCCGGCGGCGGAACAGTAATTCACGCCAGAGGCACTGCCAATAAAGAGGCCGAAGAAACCTTCAAAATAACCATCCAGCCCGACAAGGATGTGGTGATGCTTTTAGTTCCCGCCAAGATAAAGGACAACGTTTTAAAGGCAATTTACGAGAAGGCCGGCCTAAACAGCGAAGGCCAGGGAATAGCGTTTTCAATGCCTGTTTCCAAGACCGTAGGTATAGGTAAAAAACAGGAAGAATCCGGAAAAGAATAAAAAAAGACCCGTGCTTTGCAAGCTCAAAGCACGGGTTTTCTCATCTTTGACAAATCTGTCAAATAAATCCGTTTAATACCGTTGTAATGGAATATGTCTATAATACAGGTACGAATCAGTAGAAAGGAGTAGTATGCACCTGACCGTTCTCAATGTTATTTTCGTACTTTTTAACATTGTGTGTATTTATTACACTGCAAAAAGTTTCGGACAAAAAACAATATTGGGAAAGAAACTGGCCGTAAGCTTTTTAATGACCATTCTGTTAATGTGGGCATATGTCTTGAACTTTTATCTGGAAAGTGAAAGCATTACGGTTTACTTGTGCTGCCTTGAGCATATATTCATCGACTGGATTTTGTTTTTGGTTACTTTTTTCTTTCTGGAACTTGTGGGAAAGAAATTAAAGGGAAATCTGAAAATTCTCTCAATTGGGATTCTTATCTTTGATTCCATTATTCTTATTACAACACCAATCAATCGCTTTGCCGGTGATTTCAAAGTAAGACAGGGTGGTAACCATTCCTATACACAGATGGTACCCAAACCTTTATTTTACGTGCATGTGGGAGTTTGCTTCCTTATGCTGGTGGCAATGCTTGTCTACATGATCCGTGCTTTGGTGGAATCCTCCAAGTTCTACAGATTAAGGTATTTTATCATTATCACTACGGTATTCATAACGTTTGGCCTCTATACAGTATTTTTCCTGGATGAATCGGCTGTAGTGGATTACTCAAGATTTATCTACGGATTCGATATTATTATTTTCTATTTCGCAACCTACCAGTTTTCTCCGTACATGCTTATGAAGGATCTTCAGAAGTACGTGGATGAAAATATTTCAGATGCTACGATAATTTATGACAATACAGGCCGAATCCTTCAGATGAATGACAAGGCCGGGAAACTTTTTGACCAGTCTGTGGTCGAGAAAAGAGAAGATTTAGTAAAGGCTCTTTCCATTGCGGATGAAGAGATTAAGGGAATCAGGGTAATCGGGAACAATGTTTTTGAGGTTCTCTACAAGCCTGTTTACGACAAAAAACGCAAATACGCAGGAGCTGCCTTTATTTTCCATGACGTTACGGAAAACAGACGTCAGCTGGAACGTGAACACAAGGCTGCAACAATTGATTCGCTTACCGGTATTTACAATCGTCTGGGCTTTTTCGAAGCTGCTCCGGATTTTATGAGAAATAACGAAGGAAACGGCGGATATGCCGTAATGGTAAGCGGAATACGGGATTTCAAAGGCATTAACGGTCTTTACGGAACAAAGGTGGGCGATAAGGTCCTTATCGAAATTGCCAACCGCTTTAGGGAATTCAGTAAGCATATTCCCATGGTATATGCAAGAACTGCGGAAGGTAAATTCTCCTGTATTCTTCCCTTTGAATATCTTGATGAAGTGGCCAATGAAACCTCGACCATTAAAATTCCCGTAGAGGAAGGCGTTGACGTGAACGTGGGCCTTTGTCACGGATTTGTGGTAATGCAGGATACGGCAAAATCAGTGGAGACCTATTACGAACTGAGCCTTCTTGCGCTTGCCAGATGTAAAAAGAAAATGACCTCGCCCATCCTGGAGTATTCCCAGGATATGGCTCTTGAACAGAAACGTAAGCAGCAGCTTGTTTCGGAAATGCATAAGGCGGTTGAGGAGAGACAGTTCTTCATAGAAATACAGCCCCAGATTGATTTGAATGAAAACAAAGTGTGCGGTGCCGAAGCACTTGCCAGATGGAATCATCCCACCCTTGGTATTATTTCCCCCATGGAATTTGTTCCTTTGTTTGAAGACAACGGGCTGATTACAAGAGTAGACCTTTATATCTGGGAAGAGGCTGCAAAGGCAATAAGAACGTTCATGGACAATAATTCCTATGACGGGCCCGTTTCGGTCAATGTGTCCCAGGTGGATATAACTTGTCTGGATGTTACCGATGAACTTTTGAAAATACTTAAAAAGTACGATGTTCCCGCAAATAGAATCCATGTTGAAATAACGGAAAGTGCCTGCGTAAACAACAGGGGAATCCTGATAGAGACCATGAATAAACTCAGGGGAAACGGGTTTGTGGTGGAGATTGACGACTTCGGAAGCGGTTATTCATCACTAAACGCTTTGATGCACCTTCCTTTTGATGTGGTGAAGCTGGATATGGAGTTTATGAATTCCACAATACGGGATAAGAAATGCGAAGTAATAGTAAGTGCCATTTCAAAGATGATACATGACCTTAATACCAGCATTATAGTCGAGGGTGTTGAAACCCTTGAAAATGTGGAAAGCGCCATGTACATAAACGGCGATGCCGCGCAGGGATATCACTATTCAAAACCCTTATCAGTAAAGGACTTTGAAAAGTTTGTGGCAAGATATCCGTTATAATGAATTTTATGCCCCGGTCTGTTACCGGGGCATTTTTTGTTTTATAATCAATGTATGACTGCTTATCAGAAAACATTGTTAAAAAGAATAATTATGGTAAGTCTTTTTCTGGTTGTTGCGATAGTAATTCCGGATTTGAAGTTCGCAGCATTACCGGGAAATCCCATAGGCCGGGTTGTGGAGATATCCATTGTGACCGGGCTTATTTCCTATTGGGGAATTTCCGTTGTAAGAAGAGTGGTAAACTCCGGAGTCAGACACTGCCTTCTTCACATAGCTATTATCCTTATCATCTTTTTCCTCATAAGAAGCATAAAGTATGAGATGACTTTGCCGGATGCGGCAAACAGGTTTATGTGGTATCTTTTCTACCTTCCCCAGATTCTTGTTGCCTTCTTTTTCTTTGCAGCCACCGATTTTATTGTTACCAAAGAAAAAAAGCGCCGGGTCAATAACATGATTTTGATGTTTATTCCCTCCGCTCTTTTGATTGCGCTGGTTCTTACTAACGAGCTGCATCATTTTGTTTTCGCGGTAAATCCTGTTACAGGCGGAACCATATACAGACCGGGTTATTTCTTTGTGGCAGGCTGGATGATGATAGTCTGTGTCCTTTCGATAGTCAGAATTCCCGTGGACAAAAAGACGGAGGATTTCAAGAAGCGTTATATACTGCCGGGAATCGTGCTCTTTTTGTTTGTCCTTTACTGCCTTTTATACATTTCCCCGATAAGGCGGCTGGTTTCCTTTTTGGACTATACCTTTGCATATTGTGTGTTTGTGGTGCTCTTTCTGGAGAGCCTTCTTTTGACGGGACTTATTCATACAAGCCGTGATTATGATTGGTGTTTTAACCATTCCATGGTAAACTCCCAGATTCTTGATAAAGATGGAAATGCCATATACCGTTCCGTAAATGCAAGACCCATAGTAGCCGAGGAGTTTTTAAAGCTTACAAAGGAACGTGTCATAAGCGTAGATCAGAAAACGGAAGTGGTTATGGTACCCATACGAGGCGGATATGTGGCCTGGGAGAGGGATGTATACGACATAAACCGGCAGATTTCAAAGCTTACGGAAACAAGAGCGTTCATAAAAGAGGCTACTGATTCCCTTCGTGAAAATATAGAGATTGAGAAGCGCCAGAAAACGGCCTTGGAAAGAAACCGTCTTTACGATATTACCTTTTCGAAGGTTTCCGACAGTGTTTCAAAGCTTGAGGAACTGGTTTCCTATGCAAGGCGTACCGATGGGGAAAAGCTTTATAAAACCCTTCTTAAAATTGATGTTCTCGGTGTTTATGTAAAAAGAAAAAGCAACCTGATTATTCTTCATGAAACCGGGCTTTCCGACTTTTACGGGGAACTGAAGCTTTGCTTTAAGGAGTCTTTTGACAACCTTAAGGATGGGGGAATAAACGGGGATTTCCTTTTCAGGGGAGAATTTCCGATAGGTCATAAAACGGCCCTTTCGATATATGAGACGTTTGAAACGTTTCTTGAAAGCATGGTGGAAGACCTGCTTGAGGTTAATGTAATAGTTTCTCCTATGTCAAACTGTGTAAACATGGTTTCATCATTTGTGTGCAAAAAGGCTTATGATGAAGAGGCCCTTCGCAAACTGAAGCTTCCTGAAGGCGTATTTGCAGAATGGGAAATCGACGGAGAAGAGGTTACCGTTTCCGTGGTTATCTCAAAAGGAGGTGCGTTATGAAGTATGAAATAGTAACAGCACTTTCCTATGGAGCACTCATTTTCGGGTATGCGGTTCTGGCCATAAAATGGTTAAGGGGAAGAAAGTTCTTTTCTTTGATTCTTCCTTTGGTGTACCTGCTGTTCTGGATTTTTACGGGAGTTCATTTAAAATCAATGTCCGAAGGATATTTGGAAAACGGACTTACCGAATTCGCCGGGAAAATACCGTTGGGAGTCTATATAGCTTTGTTTGTGGCCGGAGTGGCTCTTTGCTGCTTTGAAATATCCAGAGAGCACTATATCCGTAAGAATACCATAACGGCCGGCTCCGTAAGAGAAGCGGTAAACAGCATGGAATGCGGTCTTTTATATTCGGACTATTCGGGAAGAGTGGTTCTTATGAACCGTAAGATGAGCGAGCTTTCCGATATTTTTACCGTAAGTAAACCCATAAATGCGCTGGAACTCTGGCAAAGCATTATTTCTTTTGAAAAGAATCAGGAGGCAAGGAGAATTGATTTTACTTCCTGGCCCGCATTTGTATTAAAGGGCGGAAGTGTCTGGAGCTTTCAGCGTTCCTTACTGACCGATGCCGACCGCAGGTACGTGGAAATAATCGCAAGGGATGTAACGGATTTATATAAAAAGAGAATGGATACCCAGACCGAAATCGAGAATCTTTCTTTGGTCCATAAAAAGCTTGGGGATGTTCTTGAAAATATTTCGGAAACCGGTAATGAAGAAGAGCTTCTTGCTTATAAGGTACGTATTCACGACGAACTTGGAAATGCCATACTTCGCACAAGACAGGTATTAAGAGGCGGAAAGACTACGGAAAACTCATCCGCCAACATTCTGGATGTCTGGAGCAATACCATAAAAGCCTTTAAAAACAATACTCTTGAGGCAGAGAAAAACATGGCAGGTAACCTGGACAGCCTGTATACCCAGGCAAAGACCCTTGGTATAGACCTTCTCATGTTCGGAAACTTCCCGGAGGACAATTATGTGGCCGTAAGGGCAGTAAGGGAAGCAATGTATAACTCCATACGACATGCCTACGCCAATACACTTACGGTGGAAACAACACACACCAAAGAAGGCTGCTATATACGCATATACGACGATGGAAATGTTAAAGGTGACTCAATAACCGAGGGCGGCGGACTAAAGGCCTTAAGAAGGGCCGTAGAGTCTGAGGGCGGCTCCATGGTGGTGAAAGTTAACCGGGGAGTGGAGCTTAATCTGTATTTTAGGGAGGACAGGGTCGATGACCAGAGTATTGATAGTTGATGATGCTGTAACGGTAAGAACGTTATTTGAAAACATAATAGAGGAAAGCGAAGAGTATGAGCTTGCGGGCTCTCTTGAGAACGCAAAGGCAGCGTTGCCTTTCTGCATGAGAAGTCCGGTTGACCTTATACTTATGGATGTGTACACAAAGGACAGGGAAAACGGTCTGGAGGCTTCTTTGAATATAAAGAAGCAGTTCCCGAAGATTAAGATTATTGTGGCCACCAGTCTTCCGGAGGAGTCATTTCTTGAAAAGGCCAGAGAGGCCGGATGTGAATCCTTTTGGTACAAGGAGATGGGAGAAATAGGCCTTCTTGATATTATGGACCGTACCATGGCGGGAGAATCCGTTTACCCTGACAAAACCCCGTCCGTAAATGTGGGGCTTGCAAAAAGTGTGGAGTTTACACCTATGGAAATGAAGGTACTTAGGGAACTTTGCAACGGAAAACTTAACAAAGAAATTGCCGAAGAATTGTTTATGAGCGAAAATACCGTGAAATTTCACATTAACAATATGCTTCAGAAGGCAGGCTACTCTAACCGCTATCAGTTAGCGATAGATGCTGTTGAACAGAAGCTTATTGTACCGGGATTTTAAATACTACCCGTTTGGGTAGTTAATATTTCCCACACTTTTGGTAAACTGTTTTTTGTGTGAAAGTTATATTTACAAAATAAATTTTTTCTTTTGAAAGGAGAAATAAAATATGGGATTAATTAGTGCAGCTTTACAGGCAGGCGGCGGTGTTCTTAAGGATCAGTGGAAAGAGTTTTTCTACTGTGAAGCAATGCCCGCAGATGTTCTTGTAACAAAAGGAATTAAGCAGACAAAAGGAAATAACAGAGGAAACGACAACATCATTTCAAACGGTTCCGGTATCGCAGTAGCAGACGGACAGTGTATGATTATCGTTGATCAGGGTAAAATCGTAGAAGTTTGTGCAGAGCCCGGTGAATTTACATACGACTCTTCAACTGAGCCTTCAATCTTCTCAGGAAAGCTTGGTGACAGCATTCTTGAATCCTTCAAGACGTTTGGTAAGCGTTTCGCTATGGGCGGAGATACAGGTAAGGATCAGAGAGTTTACTACTTCAACACAAAGGAACTTCTTGACAACAAGTTTGGTACACCCAATCCTGTTCCCTTCCGTGTAGTTGACAGCAAGATCGGCCTTGACATTGATGTATCTTTAAGATGCTCAGGTGTTTATTCTTACAAGATTACCGATCCCCTTCTTTTCTACACAAACGTTTGCGGTAACGTAGAAAGAGAATACAGAAGAAGCGAGCTTGATAACACTCTTAAGACAGAGTTCATTTCAGCTTTACAGCCCGCTCTTGCAAAGCTTTCCGATATGGAATTAAGACCTAACCAGATTATCGCTCACAACACAGAACTTTCAAATGCTATGCAGGCAGAACTTACTGCTAAGTGGAGCGAGTTAAGAGGTCTTTCAATTGTTAACGTAGCTCTTGGTTCAGTTACTCTTCCCGACGAAGATGCTGAATTAATCAAGACAGCTCAGAGAAATGCCATCAACCTGAACCCCAACATGGCAGCAGCTACACTTGTTTCTGCACAGGCAGACGCTATGAAGGCAGCAGCAGGCAATGCAAACGGCGCTATGTCAGGTTTCGTAGGTATGAATATGGCTAACCAGGCAGGTGGCATGAACGCTCAGCAGCTTTTCGCCATGGGTCAGAACCAGCAGCCTCAGGCAGCAGCTCCCGTACAGGGTTGGACCTGCTCTTGCGGTTCAGTTAATCAGGGTATGTTCTGCCCTTCATGTGGCGCTAAGAAGCCTGCAGGCGCACCTTTATATAAGTGCGACAAGTGCGGATGGACTCCCGAGGATCCTTCAAATCCTCCTAAGTTCTGCCCTCAGTGCGGTGACCCCTTTACAGATGCTGACAAGCAGTAATTAAAAGATTTTTGTCGGGGTGGGTTTGCCCACCCCGATTTTTACTATGAGGAGAGATGGAAATGGCAGATATTCAGGAATACAAGTGCCCATGTTGCGGTGGCGCTATTGAATTTAATACTACACTCCAGAAAATGAAATGCCCTTTCTGCGAGACAGAATTCGAAATGGAGGCCCTTCAGTCTTACGATGAAGGACTTAAGAGCGAAGGAACAGATAGCTATAACTGGCAGACTACAGCCGGCCAGGAATGGGAAAACGGTGAAGCAGACGGAATGCGTTCTTTTTCCTGTAAATCCTGTGGCGGTGAAATCATTGCCGATGCTACAACAGCTGCTTCAGCATGTCCTTACTGCGGAAATCCCATTGTTATGACGGGACAGTTATCAGGTGTTTTGAAGCCTGACTTTGTAATTCCATTCAAGCTTGACAAGAAGGCTGCAGAAGAGAAGTTTGCAAAGCATTTAAAAGGGAAAAAACTTCTTCCCAGGGCTTTCACGGAAGGTCATCATATAGAGGAAATCAAAGGTATTTACGTACCTTTCTGGCTTTTTGATACAGACGTGGATGCCCACATCCGTTATAAAGCAACAAAGGTTTCCACATGGGAAGATTCCAAGTTTAAATATAAGAGAACAGATTTCTTCTCTGTTTTAAGAGCAGGAAAGATTTCTTTTGAAAAGGTTCCCATTGACGGTTCATCCAAGATGGATGATACCCTTATGGAATCTGTTGAGCCCTTTAAGTTTAAGGATGCGGTTGCATTCCAGCCGGGTTATCTTGCAGGATATGTGGCTGATAAGTATGACGTAGATGCCCAGACATCCGTTTCCAGGGCTAATGAACGTGTTAAGAACTCCACCGAAAGAGCATTCAATGAAACCGTTAACGGCTATGATAGTGTTGAAACCGAAAACACTACCATCAAGCTTTCAAATGCGGAAGCTAAGTATGCTTTATATCCTGTGTGGATTTTGAATACTACCTGGAACGGCCAGAAATTTGTATTTGCCATGAACGGCCAGACAGGAAAGTTTGTAGGAAACCTTCCCTGCGACAAGAGGCTTCTTTGGGGTCACTTCTTTAAAGCATGGGGAATCGTATCCGCAGCAACTTTTGTTATTGGTTTAGTATTGCAACTTATAAAGTAGGAGGTAAGATATGAACACATTTTTAAACGTATTGGTGCTTACCGCTACTGAAGCAGCAAGCAAATCAATTAACTGGAAAACACTTATTATTGTGGCAGTGATAATCGGCTTTATAGTGGCAGGAATTCGTGCACTTATTTTAAAAGGCCAGTTAACTTCTGTTTTCAAGAATGATTCCGCAGGAGATTACACAAAGCCCAACAGCTTTAAGGTAGAGGTATCAAGGGAATTCTTCCTTTACTCCAAGACCGAGAAGGAAGAGAAACAGGAAGCACAGCCAAAAGCTGAAGCACAGCAGTAAAGTGTGAATTATATTGTGCCCGGGAAACTATGTTTCCCGGGTGTTTTTTTGATATAATAGTATTAATATGAATAGGAAAAATTAAGATAATGAGAGGAGATTTGGTATGAACGAGGTATTGGTAGTAGTAGACATGCAGAACGATTTTATTGACGGTGCTTTAGGGACAAAGGAGGCAGTGGCAATTGTTCCGAATGTGAAAAAGAAGATTGAGGAGTTTGAGGGAACTGTTCTTTTTACAAGAGATACCCATTTTGACAACTATATGGAGACCCAGGAGGGAAAGAACCTTCCGGTGCCCCATTGCATAAAGGGAAGCAAAGGCTGGGAAATCAGGGAGGAGCTGGAAGCCTTGAGAAAGACGGAAGCCATCGATAAGGTTACCTTCGGTTCGGCTGAACTTGGCCCTGTACTTTCCAAAATGAACGAAGAGAAGCCTGTTACAGGTATTACTTTTATAGGCCTTTGTACGGATATATGCGTTATTTCTAACGTAATGATTGCCAAGGCATTTCTTCCCGAGGTGCCTATTACGGTAGTTGCGAACTGCTGTGCAGGTGTTTCGGTGGAGACTCATGAAAATGCCTTAAAGGCCATGGAAGTCTGCCAGATAAAGGTTGAGAGGTAGTCCGAAGTGATCAGCTTATACGACAGAGCAGATATATACGATCTTCTGGAGAACGAAGAACGTTTCCTGGCCTACAAAGAGCACTGGAAAACAATTTTTAAAGATAAAGATATAAAGACTATGCTGGATGTGAGCATAGGTTCCGGAAGTGTAACACTTCCGGTGGTGGATTTAGGGGTTAAGCTTAAAGGCTCCGACCTTAGTGAAGAAATGCTTAAAAACTGCACAAAGAAAGCAAAAGCTTCAGGCAGGAAAATAGAGCTCAAATGCAGTGATTTCAGAGATTTGTCCTGCTTTGGGGATGAAACTTTTGATCTGGTGGCAAGTACTGGAAATTCCTTAGGGTATGTAGATAACGAGGATATTCTTAAAACCCTGGAGCAGATGGACAAGCATGTTAAAAAGGGTGGGTATCTGTATTTCGACTCCAGAAACTGGGAGAAAATAAAAAAACAGAATCAGAGGTTTTATTTCTATAATCCGGTTTTTGTGGGTGAAGACCGTGTAAATATGGTACAGCTGTGGGATTTCAATTCAGATGGCACCATGACGTTTAATATTGCATACACCTTTGAAAGGGATAATCAGATTTTCCAGAAGGAACTGTTTAAAGAGCATTATCATCCTTTTTCCAAGGAACTTGCGGTAGAGAAACTGAAGAAGCTTGGCTATGAGAATATAGAGATTTTTTGTTTCCCCGCGCAGTTTCCTATGGTGGAGTTTGAGCGGATTGAATGGTATTCGGTGATGGCAAAAAAGGCTTGAGATGGAAAAATTAACTGCGGAATTTACCAAAAGTATGCGTAAAACCCATACCATATATATGCCCCAGATGCTTCATTATCACAATGAGCTTCTTTGTGCTGCATTTGCGTATGGAGGGTATCATCTGGAGGTGGTTCCGGAGCATCAGGAGTTTATTAAAGAGACATACAGCAGCATCGGAAAGGATTACTGCACCTGTGCTTTTGGCATTGTGGGCAATATTATGACCTTCGTGAAGGAGCAGGGCTGTAATACCGATAATATCGCCTTTCTGGAGCCACAGGCAGGGGGTGCGTGCAGGGCAGGAAACTATTATAACCTTATAATCGAATGCCTTAAGAAAATGGACTGTGGGCACATTCCGGTACTTAGCCTGAACTTTCAGGGAAAGGAGACTCACGAGGGATTTACCATTAATCCCAAAATGTTTTTCGGGGCAGTTGCGGCGGTATGTTACGGAGACATTCTGATGACAATAGCCCAACAGGTAAGGCCCTATGAGGTGAATCCCGGGGAAACGGAAGCCCTCAGGATGAAATGGGTAAGCAAGCTTTCGGAAGATATTGCACACGGGAAAAATGTTTATAAGAGAAAGAAAATCTACAGAGAAATAGCGGAAAGCTTTTCTGCGATTTCTGTGGATAAAACCCGCAAAAAGACTAAAGTGGGAATTGTGGGGGAAATATATATTAAGTTTTCGCCGGTGGGAAATTTCCATTTGGAGGATTTTCTTTATGATAACAACTGCGACATTCGCCAGGGCGGGTTCTTAAATTAATGCTCATATGTGGTTTTGAGCGAGGAGAAGACAAGCAGTCTTAACGGCAAGAATCCTTTGTATATTGAGGCCTGTCGGAAGGTTCTGGATTATTTTTGCAGGATTCAGAAAGAATTTAATGAAGTCATAACCGAATTCGGTTACAAGTGCGACATGCCTTTTAAAGAGATGGAGAAGGCCAAAGGTAATATCCTTAGTGACCATTACAATATCGGAGACGGCTGGCTTATGGCAGGAGAGATTATTGATCTTTCAAAGCAGGGCTATGACAAGATAATGATAGTTCATCCCTTCGGATGCCTTGTCAGCCATGTGGGCGGAAGAGGAGTCATTAAAGAACTCAAGAAGATGCTTCCGGGCACGAAGATTACTTCGGTGGAATTTGATATAGACCAGGCGAAGACTTTGCGGGAAAGCCGCATATTAATGGCTATTGTTTAATGAATTTGCAATGTGATATATGCAGAAATATGTGAGGATAAATAAATATCATCGAAGACTTATTATTTGAGTGAATTCGATGATATTTTTTTGTGCAATTTCGAAATGGTCATCGACATTTTTCTATTTTCTTTTTCTCGATGACGATAATTCGATAATAAAAAAGAATTGTCATCGAAAAGGAATAAAGAAAACAAAATCGATGACATTTTTTTGTGTTTTTTCTTTTTGGGGGATAACAATGATTCGTTTTCGCGTTACAAAATCGTTTTTTGTCATCGGAAAAGCATTGAATTGTTTCTTGCGATGACAAACTGAAAAGAACAATATTTTTTGGTCATCGGAGATGAATGCTTTTAAGAATTGCGATGACTTTTTGAAAAAATATTTTTTTTGAATCATCGAAAATAGATTGGCGTTAGGTTATCGATGAAAAAAGAGCCACCCGAAACCGGGTGGCTCAAACTATATCATATTAAGGTGTAAGGTGTGAAGGTCCTCTGAATAAGAACATTGCTTCCTTAATGGGAAGACCTAACATAAGCATTGTGAGACGGTCAATACCAAGGCCGAATCCGCCGTGAGGAGGACAGCCGTATTTGAAGAATTCAAGGTAGAACTTAACGTCTTCGCCAAGGCCTTTCTCGTCTGCCTGTGCTTTAAGGATGTCATATCTGTGCTCACGCTGTGCGCCGGTGGTGATTTCTACGCCGCGCCAGATAAGGTCGTAACCCTGGGGAACGCCCTTTTCGTCGCGCATATGATAGAAGGCTCTCTTTTCTGCGCTGTAGTCTGTGATGAATAAGAATTCATGGCCGTAGTGCTTCTTAACCCACTGGTAGGAAAGTCTTTCAGCTTCGGTGGTAAGGTCGCCTTTTTCGGAATCGGGAACAGTGTATCCGAATTCCTCTTCAAGTGCCTTGTAAAGGTCGGCAAGCTTTACTCTGGGGAAAGGAGTGGTGGGAACAATGATTTCTGCATCAAACTCTTCTGTGGAGAAAAGCTCTTTAATCTTGTCACCGTATTTTTCCTTAACGGTCTTTAATGCATATGTAACTAGGTTTTCTTCCATGGTCATTACATCTTCAAAGGAGTTGATGTAAGAGAACTCAAGGTCGAAACATGTAAACTCGGTTGCGTGCTTACTGGTGAATGACTTTTCAGCACGGAATACGGGGCCTACTTCGAAAATCTTTTCAAAGCCTGATGCCATGGCCATCTGTTTGTAGAACTGAGGGCTTTGTGCAAGGTAAGCGTTGGGAAGATTGTAGTTAGGGAAGTAGTCAAGTCTGAATACATCAGCGCCTGATTCGGAAGCTGCTGCAATAAGCTTGGGTGTGTGGATTTCTATAAAATCCTTGTCAAGTAAGAACTGGCGCATAGCACCTGTTAAAGCGGTCTGGGCCTTGAACATGAGCTGGTTCTGTTCTGTACGAAGGTCAATCCATCTGTAGTCGATTCTCTGGTCGATGGAGGAACGCTCTACGGCGGCTTTTTTCTTGGTGGCGGGAATGTATTCTCTTGCAATGGGTAAAGCGGCGGCAACAGATTCGATATCGATGGAAGAGGGGATGATTTCCACTCCGCCAAGCTTAACGAAATCGCTTAATAAAACCTTACCTGTTACACGGACAACAGAGTCGGGAGTAATCTTAGAAAGGGTTTCTTCCCAGTCGGGATGAAGTTCCTTCTCGATTGTAACCTGAACCTTGCCTGTGATGTCCTTAAGAACCATAAATGCCATTGCCTTACCATCACGGTAATTATCTACAAATCCGGCAAGAGATACTTCTTTGTCGGCGTATTCTTTGACATTTTCAATGTAAATTCTGTCCATTTGTAAACCTTCTTTCTGTGGGTTAAATCAATCTCTAATAGCATATATCCATAAAAGTAAAAAGTCAATAAAAGCTCCGACTGTTGAGCCGGAGCTTTTGATAGTTACTGTATGATTTTTTCGGGAGGAGAGAGCTTTCGTACCATTTCCACGAATTTGTGCAAATCGATGGGTTTTGTTATGAAGTTTTCTACCTCAACATCCTTGAAGGCATCCCTTGCTTCGTTCATGGCGTTTGCGGTAAGGGCAACGTATTTTGCGGTTTTGTAGTAACCGTCGAATACGGGAAGATCCTTCATCTGCTGGATAGTTTCGATACCATCCATTTCGGGCATCAGGTGGTCCATAAAGATAATATCGTATTTCTTCTCCATGGCTTTGCCGATGGCTTCCTTACCGGACATCGCTGTGTCTATCTTAGGCTGTAACGGCTTTAAAAGCCCCTTGGCGACGATAAGGTTGGTGGTGTTATCATCTACTATTAGGATTTCCAGATCGGGAACGGTGAAGGAAGTTATGGCTGAACCGGTGTCTTCAGTATCCGAATCGATGCTGTCCATATGAGTGCTGTCCACGATTTTCTGAGGAAGCGAGAAGATAAAGGTGGTTCCTTTTTCGTATTCGCTTTCTACAGTAAGCGTTCCGCCCATAAGGTCTGCAAGCATTTTACATATTGCAAGTCCGAGACCGGTTCCTTCCTTTTCACGGTTTCTTGTGGTATCAACCTGGGAGAAGGAGTTGAAGAGCTTTCCTATGTCCTCGGGCTTAATACCCATTCCCGTATCTCTTACGATAAAATCGATATTTACCGTATCCTCATCACGGTCCGTGATACGTACCAAAAGCTTTACGTAGCCTTTTTCCGTAAATTTCACTGCGTTGTTCAGAAGATTTATAAGTATCTGTTTTACACGGATATCATCACCGTAAAGCCGTTTGGGCATATCCGGATCTACATCCACTATAAGCGAAACATCCGGAGAGGTTATACGGTTCTGGATAATCATTTTTACGTTTTTGAAAAGCTTTCTTGTGGAGTATTCCACAGGAATAATGGACATGTTACCCGAATCAATCTTCGAGTAGTCCAGAATATCATTGACTATGGAGACCAAAGAAGATCCCGCGTAGTTAATGGAGTTTACGTATTCCTTCTGTTCATCCGTAAGCTCGGTGTTTAAAAGAATGTCTGACATACCGATTACCGCATTCATGGGAGTACGGATTTCGTGGGACATGTTTGCTAAGAATGCTGATTTTTTATGTGCTTCGCTTAATGCCACATCCTTAGCGTTTCGTTCCTTACGGATATTCCTTGAAAGGAACGCTGCCACTATGCAGAACACCAGAATTACAATCGCCGAAAACTTGAAAGCCTGTGAGGCAGAGTTGTTGGCAAAAGAAAATAGGTCGTTTTCCTTGAAAACATTGAGAACTGCCCAGTTATAATCGGGAAGGGTGTTATAGGCCACAATGTACTTTTCGCCCTTGTCTTCGTAGGTGTAGTCTCCAAGCTCAGGTGACTGGGTGCTCTTTATGTAGCGGATGGTGTCATATAAAGGTCCTTCGGGAACATCGGCTCCTAACTTATTATCAAATTTGGTGTAAACAAAGGTGTTTTCACTGAGGTTTATGATATAGAAGTCGGATTGTACACTTGAAGAAACAGAGATACGTTCCATCAACTGTTTCAAACCTTCAATGTAAGGGCCACCGCCTACGTAACCAATGATTTTGCCGTTATCGTAAACGGGACAGTACATGGAAAGAAGAAGTCTTCCGGATGCGGGAGAAGTAATGTAACCTGCATTGTAAAGTCCTCTTGCGTCTTCCATACTTTTTACAAGCTGAAGGGCTCCCTTGTTTGCTCTGGTTACCATTCCGACATGGTTTACTTCGGAATGGGTGAGTACCTTGGTTTGAGGAGTCGCAACATATAAACCTTCCCAGTAAGCAAGATATCTGAAATAGATTATGTTGTATTCCTGGACTTTATCCACAAGTTCCGGATTATAGGGGTCCAAAAGAAGCCTTTTAATGTCCGGGTGGGTACTAAAAAGCCTGAGAGAAGCTTCTTCTTTGTTGAAGTATTCTTCTATGGAAGAAGCACGGGAAGCAAGTTCGGCGTGCATACCTGTCAAGGTTCGCTGCTTCGCTCCTGAGGATATTTTCTTTCCAATGAAAACTACAGCAAGTCCTGTGGAAAGAATTACTATAATTATTACTAAAATAATAAAAACACTGCTGGATTTACGCTTTTTCATGGCTTAATCCTAACAGTGTTTCATTAATCATCAGTTAAAATCATTATTTTTGTAACTTAACGTTCATATAGGCTTTGATTTCTTCCACACATTTATCAAAACCAAGCTTTGAAGAGTCGAGGCACAAATCGTAGTTTCTGGCGTCTGTCCATTCACGACCTGTGTGGTTTTTATAATATTCGGCTCTTTCTTTGTCTATTCTGGCAATGTACTTTTCCAGGTCTTTGCCTTTTTTGGAAACCTTTTTAGCAGCCTGCTCTAATAAAAACCACTGGGGAGCATGAACGAATACGGATATAACATCGTCCCTGTCCTTTAAAATGTAGTCTGCAGCACGGCCGATTATGATGCAGGATTCCTTTTCAGCAAGTTCTCTGATAATCTTGGCCTGATAGTTAAAGAGGTTCTCTTCGCTGTTGAAGTTCTTGTCGGAAGGAGAGAGTACCTCGCCGCCGTAGTTTTTCTTCTTGAAGCGTTTGAAAATGTTTTTGGACTTTTCATCTGCGTCAGCGAAAAGAGCAATATTGATACCGCTTTCTTCACTGGCTTTTATGATAAGGTCTTTGTCGTAGTATTCCACACCAAGTTCTTTGGCAAGCATCTGTCCGACGGTACGTCCGCCGGAGCCGTACTGACGTGCAATTGTAATAACGAACTTTTCCATTTTTATTCCCCCAGATAAGCCTTTTTGATGGCGTCGTTGTTCATAAGGTCCTTTGCATTTCCTTCAAGAACAATGTTGCCCGTTTCCAATACATAAGCCCTGTCGGCAATTGCAAGGGCTTTCTTCGCATTCTGTTCTACCAAAAGAACGGTGGTGCCCTGTGCACTTACCTCTTTTATTATATCAAAAATTTCGTTAACGAAAATAGGTGAAAGCCCCATTGAAGGCTCGTCCATAAGAATAATGGAAGGGTGGCTCATAAGTGCACGGCCCATGGCAAGCATCTGCTGCTCACCGCCCGAAAGTGTTCCGGCCAGCTGGTTTTTACGTTCCGCAAGTCTGGGGAAACGCTTGTAAACCATTTCAAGGGTTTCTTCGATCTCTTTTTTGTCTTTTCTGGTGTAAGCACCCATTTTCAAATTCTGTAAAACAGTAAGCTCCTGGAAAACACGACGGCCTTCGGGAACGTGTGCCATACCCATGGATACGATTTTGAATCCGGGGGTTTTGGTGATATCTTTGCCTTCAAAAGTCACTGTACCTTCCGAAGGAGCGATAAGTCCGCTTACGGTGTGTAAGATGGTAGTTTTGCCGGCTCCGTTAGCTCCGATAAGTGCTATAACTTCGCCTTTGTTTACTTCAAAATCTATGCCCTTTATGGCTTCAATTACACCGTAGTGAACGTGTAAATTCTTTACTTCCAACATTGCCATGGTTTTATTCTCCTAAGTATGCGGTAATAACCTCGGGGTTATTAAGTACATCGCTTGTGTTTCCTTCTGCAAGAACACGGCCGAAGTTAAGGACCGTAAGTCTTTCACAGATTCCGGATACAAGCTTCATATCGTGCTCAATCAAAAGAATTGTCATACCGAATTCCTTACGGATAAAGGAAATGGTGTCCATAAGTTCTTTGGTTTCATTGGGGTTCATTCCTGCAGCAGGCTCGTCAAGAAGAAGGAGCTTGGGGTTTGTGGCAAGAGCTCTGGCAATTTCAAGCTTACGCTGTTTTCCGTAGGGAAGCTGGGAAGCCTTGAGATTTGCCGAACCGTCAAGATTGAAAACCTTAAGGAGAGAAAGGGCCTTTTCGTCCATTTCTTTCTCCACTTTTCTGTACTTGGGAAGACGGAGAATTCCTTCAAGGGTAGAGTATTCATAAAGGTTATGAAGACCTACCTTAACGTTATCAAGAACGGAAAGGTCCTTGAAAAGACGTATATTCTGGAAGGTTCTGGCAATTCCTGCCTTGTTTATTTCGATAGTGGATTTGGCGGTAATATCTTCACCGTCAAGCTTTATAATACCTTCACTGGGCTTGTAAACACCGGTAAGCAGATTGAAGGCTGTGGTTTTTCCTGCACCGTTGGGGCCGATAAGTCCGTAAAGTTCACCTTTGTTGATGGTAAGGTTTAAATCGTCTACGGCTCTTAAACCGCCGAACTGGATGGAAAGATTGTTTACTTCAAGCATTGGAGTATTTTCTGACATTATTCGGTTACCTCCTTTGCGCTTTCTTTCTTTTTCCAAAATGTAAGTTTGGAGAGAAGCTTATCTCTAAAGTCTCTTGCTCCGGGTGCCCAGTTGAACAGCATCATTACTATAAGAACTATGGCGTATATAAGCATTCTGTAGTCATTTAAGAAACGAAGCTTTTCAGGCAAAAGAACCAGAATTACGGTTGCAATGATAGAACCGCGGATAGATCCGATTCCACCAAGTACCACATATACCAATATCATGATGGACATATTGTAGCCGAAGTTTTTACTGGTAGAAGTAAGTGTGGAAAGTGAATTGGCATATATAGCGCCTGCAACACCGGCCAGTGAAGCTGAAATGGTGAATGCTAAAAGCTTATAACCGGTAACATTAATTCCTATGGATTCTGCAGCAATTCTGTTGTCACGGATGGCCATTACCGCACGTCCGGTACGGGAATTGATGAAGTTGAGTACAATAATAAGTGTAAGGATTACCAAAATGATGCTCATGGTAAAGGTGGCAACAGATGAAAGGCCTGTGATGCCAAGAGGACCGCTGATAATCATTTTGCCATCAGGCTCAAGACCCAAAGAAGCCTGGTCGGTTAAGGAAATGTGTAATCCCTTTGAGTCTGTTCCCACATAAATGGCGGAGCAGATGTTTTTTATGATTTCGCCGAATGCGAGAGTTACTATTGCAAGGTAGTCACCCTTTAATCTTAAAACCGGAATACCGATTAGAAATCCGAATATGGCTGCTACTATAGCACCTGCAACGATACAGATAAAGAAGAGCAGGGGCTTTGAGTGTATTCCGGCGCCAAGTGTTTTGGCCAGAATACCGCTTGTAAAAGCACCAAGACACATGAAGCCTGCGTGTCCAAGACTTAATTCACCCAGAATACCTACAGTCAGGTTGAGTGATACTGCCATGATGACGTAATAACAGAACTGTACCAGAAGGCCTTTTGTGGAATTGGACATTATTCCGGTCACAGCCATTGTCTGACAGATAATATAACCACCGATAACGATTGCAAAGGTTATAAGGTTTTGCTTAAAGGTGGGATTTTTCTTGATAGTATCTAATACTTTATTCATTTTCTGTCCCTCCTTAAACCTTTTCCATTATTTTTTTCCCTAAAAGTCCGGTGGGTTTTACGGAAAGAACAATTATCAATACAGAGAAAACGATTGCATCTGAAAGCTGTGTGGATATATAGCCTTTGGCAAGGTTTTCAATAACTCCCAGCAGTATGCCGCCTATTAACGCGCCGGGAATGGAGCCGATTCCGCCAAATACCGCTGCTACGAAAGCTTTGATACCGGGCATTGAACCTGTATAAGCACTTAAAGAAGGATAAGCAGAGCACAGAAGGACACCGGCTATTGCAGCGAGTCCCGAACCGATTGCGAAGGTTAATGCGATGGTTCCGTTAACGTTTATACCCATTAACTGTGCAGCACCTTTGTCTTCGGAGACTGCAAGCATTGCCTGGCCGGCCTTTGTCTTATTAACAAAAAGAGTAAGCGCCACCATAATGATTATACAAAGAACGATGGTGACAATGGTTTCACCGGAAATGATAATCTGATTGTTGAACAGGTGGATTGGGTTAATGGTAATGACTGATTTGAATACCTTGGGACTTGCACCGAAAATCAAAAGGGCAAGGTTTTGTAAAAGGTAACTCACACCGATTGCGGTAATAAGTACGGCAAGAGGTGAACCTGCATTTCTTAATGGTTTGTAGGCAACTCTTTCTATTGTAATACCCAAAAGAGTGCATACCACGATAGAAACGAGTACGGAAAGCAAGGGATTAAGGCCTAAAGTCTGTGTGAAAATAAAGACTACATAGGCGCCCACCATGATAACATCTCCATGGGCAAAGTTTAACATTTTTGCAATGCCGTAAACCATTGTATAGCCTAAGGCAATGATGGCGTATACGCTGCCTAAGCTTATACCGTTAATAAGGTTTGATAAAAAACTCATAACTGATTCCTTCTAAAATATATGATAAACAAGTGACAACCAAAACATTATAGCATAAGGAGTTGCCAAGTAAAAGCGAAAAAGGGAAGCTCTGATAAAGAGCTTCCCTCATAGTTTGTAGATTTGTTACTTAAGGATTTCGTAAGCACCATTCTTGATTTCAACTACGATAGGAGCCTTGTTAGGTTCGCCATCTGCAGCCCAGGTAATATCTGAACCGGTGATACCTGTGAAGGTAATCTCTGTCATGGCTTTCTTTAATGCTTCACAGATTTCCTGGTTGGAGCTTGCGGGAGTAATGTTTGCCTTTTCACAAGCAGCCTTGATGATGAACATTGCATCGTAAGCATCTGCTGCAAACTGGTTAGGTGTTTCAGAATATTTTTCGTTGTATTTCTTTACAAAAGCTGCGGTCTTTTCATCGGTTGATGTTGCTGAGAAAGGTGTTAAAAGAAGAACGCCTTCTGCAAGTGAGTTATCAAAACCGTCAAGGCCTAAGATTCCGTCAAGACCATCACAGCCAAAGAAGTTAACATTCATACCCTTCTGGGAAGCCTGGGTAAGAATTAATGAAGCTTCCTGGTAATAAATAGGAAGGAATACAAGGTCAGCGGATGCATCTGCAGCAGCCTGTAACTGTGTGGTGAAGTCTGTTGCTGTGTCAGCTGTAAAAGCTTCGCATGCTACTACTTCAAAAGGCTGGTTAGCACTTTCTGCTACAAAGTTGTCCTTAATACCTGATGAGTAAGAATCCGAACTGTTGTAAATAACGGCAACCTTTGTAGCGAGGTTGTTTTCACCAATGTATTTTGCTGATGCGGTACCCTGGTTAGGATCGGAGAAGCATACACGGAATGCATTGTCATAAGCGATAGCTTCTGTTGCTGTACCTGAGGGTGTTAACTGGAAAATGTTGTCGTTGTGTGTTTTATCTACAACTGCGATACAAGGTGTGGAAGTAACGGTACCCATAAGGATCTGCATGTTCCAGTCAAGTAATGTGTTGTATGCATTAACTGCTTTTTCAGCATCGTGTTCATCGTCTGCAAAGTTGAATTCAACCTGGTAACCGTTGATTCCGCCTGCGGCGTTGATTTCTTCAACAGCAATCTGTGCACCGTTCATAACGGCCTGGCCGTATACTGCAGCACCGCCTGTGATGGGGCCGATACCGCCTACTTTAAATGTATCGGAAGAACCTGCGCTTCCGCATCCTGCCAAAGTGCTTACTGCCAATGCTGCAGAAAGAACAACTGAGGCAACTTTTGATAACTTTTTCATCTCTTAATCCTCCTAAACTTTATCGTTTCAAAGTGTTAAATCGTTTATAGTCACAGATATTAATACATAAAAAATACTTTGTCAAGGTAAAGTTTTACATTATGACAGTTTTTTTCTTTAACGCATGAAACTGCCCGCTTGATTGTCTTGAAAAAATATACATATGTATATATAATATATAGAAAGAAAAAAGAAGAGGTTCGCAATTTTATGAGACAAAACCAATTAAAATGGCGTGATCTCGGTTTATCGAGGGAAACCATCTCGTCCTTTAAGGACAGGGTAGCGGCTGATAATCTTTCTATTCTTTTACTGGAGAGTCCGGTTCTGGCGCTCCTTTGTTTCTTTGTGTCTTTTGCAATGATGATTTGCGGATATCCCATTTGGAGACATATTATTCTTCTGATTAACAGTTTTGTGGACGTTATAATCTTTTTCGTGGCCAGGGAGATTAAGAAAAACGGTGCGAAAAATCTGTCCAAGGCTGTGGATAGTCTGATAGGTATTTTCGAAATTGCCCTTTACGGTATGTCAATATATATAGGAATATACGGTACGCATAATTATGCAGCATTGTTTGTGGGTTCCATAGTAATCTGCCTTGTTTCTTTTGACAGAATCCCGGAGATGACAATGGCAGAGACATATATTCCTGTTATTATTTATCTGTTCTTAGGGTTTAAGGCAAAGCCTATAGATATTTTTATATTTGATGCCACAAATGTTTGTTGCGCTTCGATTTTAGGAATGATAGTTTCCTGGAAAAAGGCCAGAGTTAAATATGAATATAAGGAAGCGGTTGAAATAATCGAGAAAAACAATTCCTTATTATATAAGAACAGTCTTACGGATCCTCTGACAGGATTATTAAACAGAAGAGTGGCATTTGACAGGCTGGAGGTTTTATCCGCCCAGTCCAGTGTTGCGGGCAAACCTATTGTCTGCATGATAATGGATATAGACCGTTTCAAGGTTTACAACGATACATACGGTCATCCTGCGGGAGACAAGCTTCTTTCGGACCTGGGGAAATTTCTTTTGACGGTCCAAAGAAAATACAACATTACCGTAGCAAGAATCGGCGGTGAAGAGTTTATGGCATTCTTTGTTCCGGATAAGGATATTACGTCGGAAAATCTTGCTAATGAGATACTTGAAGGAGTCCGTGAACTGGAGCATGCAGAGAAGGGAAAGCACGCCACGGTGAGTATCGGTATTTACGAAAATATAGCTCAGAACAATGATAACGGAAGCCGGGTTTATTCAAAGGCTGACAGGGCAGTTTATACGGCCAAGAAAAACGGCCGTGACAGGGTGGAGTATTACGACAACACCATAGAGAAGTAGGTTTCAGGGATTAGGATATTTATGTTTAGATTACATGCATTTTTTGCTACGGCGTTATTTTTGGTGGATTTGGTTTTGCTGGTTCCAAAGTATACGAAGAGTAAGTATGACCATACACCCAGAAAGAAAAGACTGGTCTGGAAGGGATTATGTATAGGTATACCTTTTTTTGTACTGGTTTTGTATTCGGCTTTCAGAGCGGCAGTGGGAGAGGCTACGGTTGTTAACTGGCTTTTGATTGCTGCCATGTTCTTTTGCGGGGCAGGAGATATTATCCTTGAGATACGATTTATCAAAGGCGGATTTCTCTTTTTTACGGGACATATATTATATGTAATAACCCTTTTGTTTTTGCAGGACGGGATTTCTGTTATTGCAATAGTAGTCTACGTAATTCTGACGGTTTTGGGAACTTACCTTACATGTACAAAGCTTTCCGAAAAGTACAGGTTTTTGCTGATAGGTTATAATTTCGCCATAAGCGGTTCTTTTGCTTTGTCGATTCCGCTTATACTTACCGGTAATCCAGCTTTTGTTCTTGTGGGAACCGGGGCATGTTGTCTGGCAGTTTCGGACTGGATTCTTGCACGTAACAGAACCTATGGAAGTACTTACGGCTGGTATTTAACATCCCTCCTTCTTTATTTCGGAGGTCAGGTACTGATTTCTACATATCCTTTCCTGCAGTAGCGGGGAAGGATTTTTCCTTTATAAAGGCTTGACGAAGCAGTATTACAATGCTAAAATAACAAATCAATGGTTTAAATCGCTAAAGTGTTTTTCCGAAAGGATGGATTTAAAGTGGAAAAGAAAATTATGCTTGGAAATGCCGCAATCGCCCGCGGTGCATACGAAGCAGGCGTAAAGGTTTCAGCTGCTTACCCCGGTACACCCAGTACCGAAATCAGTGAAAACCTTGTTAATTATCCGGAAATCTACTGTGAGTGGAGTCCCAACGAAAAGGTTGCCTGTGAAGTGGCAATCGGAGCTTCCATGTCAGGTGTGCGTTCCATGTGCTCCATGAAGCATGTAGGACTTAACGTGGCAAGTGACCCGCTCTATTCAGTTTCTTATATTGGTGTTAACGGAGGTATGGTTCTTGTAGTGGCTGACGATCCCGGCCTTTATTCTTCCCAGAACGAACAGGATACAAGAATGATCGGCAGAGCTTCAATGGTTCCCGTTATTGAGCCTTCGGATTCACAGGAAGCAAAGGATTTTATTAAGATTGCCTTTGACCTTTCCGAAAAGTACGATACACCCGTAATTATGCGTACCACCACAAGACTTGGACACTCCCAGGGGCTTGTAACCTTGGAAGACAGAGTTGAGCCTGTAGACAAGCCTTATGAGAGAAATATAGCTAAAAACGTTATGATGCCCGGCATGGCAAAACAGCGCCATGTATTTGTAGAAAAACGTTTAAAGGAAATGGCCGAAGACGGAAAGCTTATGGCTATTAACCGCGTTGAAATGGGAGATACCAAAATAGGTTTCATTACAAGCGGTATTGCATATCAGTATGTTAAGGAAGTATGCCCCAACGCTTCGGTTCTTAAACTGGGACTTCTTAATCCCTTACCCAAGTCACTTATTAAGGAATTTGCGGCTAAGGTTGATAAGTTATACATTTTCGAGGAGCTTGAGCCTGTTATAGAGGAACAGGTTAAGGCTATGGGAATCGAATGTATCGGTAAGGAAGTATTTACCGTTCAGGGTGAGTATTCCGCAAACATGTTAAGAAAGGTTCTTTTTAACGAGGAGCCTTCCGTTAAGCCTGCGGATGTTCCTGCAAGACCTCCGATTCTCTGCCCCGGATGTCCTCACAGAAGCGTATATACCGCTTTGAAGAATTTGAAAATTCACGCAGCGGGAGATATCGGTTGCTATACTCTCGGAGCCATTGCTCCTTTAAATGTTGTTGATACAGCAGTTTGCATGGGTTCTTCCATCTCTACTCTTCACGGAATGGAGAAGGCTAAGGGCAAAGAATACGTTAAGAACTGGGTTGCGGTTATCGGTGATTCCACATTCTTACATACCGGTGTTAATTCACTTATGAACATGGTGTATAATAAGGCTACCGGTACAGTAATGATTCTTGATAACTCCACAACAGGTATGACAGGTCATCAGGATCACGCTGCAACAGGAAAGACACTTATGGGCGAGCCCACATACGCTATTGATATTTATAATCTTTGCAAGGCTATGGGTATTGAAAATGTTGTGGAGGTTTCTTCTTTTGACCAGGCTGAACTTACAAGAGTCATTAAGGAAGAGACGGCAAGGGATGCTGTTTCGGTTATTATCTGTAAAGCACCCTGTGCACTTTTGAAGGGACAAAAGTTCCCTAACGTGTGCAAGCCTTTACCCGAAAAGTGCAAAAAGTGCGGAGCCTGCTTAAAGCCCGGATGTCCCGCACTTACCAAAAACGAAGACGGAACAATTTCTATAGATACTACAATGTGCAACGGTTGCGGACTTTGCAAACAGATGTGTAAGTTCGACGCAATCCGGTGCGTGGAAAGGTAGGCCGCAATATGGAAACTAAGAATATTATGATAGTAGGTGTAGGCGGTCAGGGAACACTTTTAACAAGCAGAATTTTAGGCGGAATAATGCTTGGCGCAGGCTATGACGTAAAGCTTTCGGAGGTTCACGGAATGGCACAGCGAGGCGGTTCTGTAGTAACATTCGTAAGATATGGTGAGAAGGTTTCGGAGCCTATTGTGGAAGAAGGCCAGGCAGATGTTCTGATTGCTTTCGAAAGGCTTGAAGCCCTTCGCTATAAGCAGTTTCTGAAAAAGGACGGCGTTCTTATAGTAAACGACCAGAGAATCGACCCCATGCCCGTAGTTACAGGTGCAGCACAGTACCCTTCGGACATTATTGAAAATCTTTCAAAGGAATATAAGGTTTATTCCATTGATGCCCAGTCGGAAGCTTTGAAGATGGGTAATTCAAAGGTATTCAATATTATTGTTCTTGGGCTTGCAGCTAAGCACATGGATTTTTCAAAGGAGCAGTGGCTTAAGGTTATTGAAGAGACTGTTCCCGCAAAGACTATTGATATCAATAAAGCAGCTTTCATTAAAGGATTCGAGTTTTAGGTCCCAAGCAGGGACCGGGACTCCTTGCTTGGGGTTATAGTTCGTAAATCCTGACGAATAATAACAGAAAGCGAGAATAAAAAAATGTCAATTTGGAATGAAGCAAAAGAATGCATGAGCAGGGACCAGTTAAGCGTCCTGCAGGGTGAAAGACTTAAGAAACAGGTTAAATACGTTTATCATAACGTGGAATATTATCGTAAGAAAATGCAGGCAGTGGGAGTGGAGCCCGGTGATATTAACGGACTTGAGGATATTACCAAGCTTCCCTATACCACAAAGGATGATTTAAGGGATACTTATCCCTTCGGTCTGTTCGCAGCACCCCAGTCGGAAATCGTCCGTGTACACGCTTCCAGCGGTACCACAGGAAAGGCAACCGTTGTAGGTTACACAAGACGTGATATCGAAATCTGGTCTGAGTGCGTTTCACGTGCCCTTACCCAGTGCGGTATCGGAAAAACCGATATTGTCCAGGTAGCTTACGGTTACGGCCTGTTCACAGGTGGTCTTGGTGCCCACTACGGTGTTGAAAACACAGGTGCGACAGTAGTACCCATGTCCACCGGAAATACCAAAAAGCTTATTACTATGATGAAGGATTTCGGAGTTACCGGTATCATGTGTACTCCTTCGTACCTTCTTCATATTGCTGAAACCCTTGAGGAAACAGGGGAAATCAATAATATTAAGTTGAGAACGGCAGTCTGCGGAGCAGAGCCCTGGACAGAAAACATGAGACGCCAGATAGAAGAGAAGCTTCATGTTAACTGTCACGATATTTACGGACTTTCCGAAATAATGGGACCCGGTGTGGCATGTGACTGTATTTACCATAAAGGACTTCATGTTCAGGAGGACCATTTCTTACCTGAAATCGTGTCTGCCAAGACTTTACAGCCTGTAGAGGACGGAGAACTGGGTGAGCTTGTGTTCACCACCCTTACAAAGGAAGGAATTCCCCTTATTAGATACAGGACAAAGGATTTAACATCCATAGACAGAACTCCCTGCGAGTGCGGACGTACCACCGCAAGAATCGCCAGATTCAAAGGACGTTCAGACGATATGATGGTTCTTAGGGGAGTAAACGTATTCCCTTCACAGATAGAGGCTGCGCTTCTTGAAATGGACGGAATATTACCTCACTACATGATTATTGTAGACAGAGTGAATAATCTTGATACCATCGAAGTTCAGGTGGAGGTCGAGGAAAGATTCTTCTCCGATGAGATCAAAGAACTTGAAAAGCTCACCAAAAAGATTGAAAATGTTATTAAGACAGCAATCGGTCTTGCGGTAAAGGTTAAGCTTGTAGAGCCTAAAACACTTGAACGTGTTGACGGAAAGAGTGTTCACGTTATTGATAAGCGTGTGTTCGATTAATTGGGAGGGTAATATATGTTTATTAAGCAGGTTTCTGTTTTTCTTGAAAACAGTGCAGGCAGACTTGATTCTGCCCTTACCGTACTTAAGGATAAAAACATAAATATTGTTTCTTTGAGCCTTGCGGATACAAGTGATTACGGAATGCTTCGTATGATAGTTTCCGATGCGGACACTGCCAAGGCAGTTCTTAAGGAGGCAGGCCTTTCCGCACATCTTACAGATGTGCTGGCCATTAAGCTTCCCCACACAGTAGGTTCTCTTCAGAAGGTTTTATCGAAGATTGCCGATGCGGGAATCAATATTGAGTATATGTATGCGTTGTCCACAAAGGATTCCAATGCCTGTATAGTTATCAAGCCTTCGGACAAGGATTTGTGCGTGAAGGCTTTATCCGATAAGGAGTTTGATTTTGTAACACCTGAAGAGGTGGAGAATTTCTAAAAAATACCCCGGAAGAACGATTCGTTCTTCCGGGGTTTGTATTTTGCTTAATTTCCCGCAGCAGCTGCGGCGAACAGGGCTTCGATTTCCTCCTGGGTAAGAATTGCGTCTCCACCGTGGAGATCCTTGTTAACGTTTGCAAGGATTTCGTCCATGTTGACCTCATCGGAGGCGGCAGGAGCGGGTGAAGAGGCTTCTTCGGCGGCAGGAGCGGAGCCTTCGGCCGGCGTAGTGCTGTCGGATCCGGAAAATTCCTTTGCAAGGGCATCGAAATCGAAGGCGGTGCTGTTGGAAACACTGACGCTGTTGTTGGCAAGAAAATCTTTATATGCGTCTGAGTCCAGATTCTTTCTTTCGCCACCGTCTGCGGCCCAGAAGGTATGACCTTCTGTGGACTTTTCGGCTTCTCCGGCTTCTTTTTGGGCTTCCTCGGCAAGTTCTTTCATCCACTCGTAATACTCGTACACAGTGAGAATACCAAAGCGATACTTCTCCTCATAGCTTAGGTTAAAAAGGTATTTCTTCAGTACGGGTACGTTGGGAAGATGATAGGGTATTTCTATCTTGCTGTAGGCTTCTTCGTCCAAAACGTACATGCCACGCTTTATGCAGTTATTGGAAGTAAAAAAGGGTGCCATAGTTTCATTTTATCCAAAGATATTAATGAAACATTTGCAAAGGCCTAATAATCAGCTTTTTCCAGGAGTTTCCCGATGACTAAAAAGTTATATCCGGTTTTTCCGGGAGCGGATGTAAGCAGAGTAACATACGGAGTTTCGGGGGAATATAAGGTTTCTTCGAACAAAAGGGCGTTATCGGAGCCACGTCTCTTTTCCACCACATCCAAAAAGTTTTTGTTCCCCTCGAAGGTAGAAAAGTCAAAGAAGTTTTCTATATCGGTGTCGGGATATTCCAGTACCGCCACAATTTCGTAGACGTACTGCTTTGAGGGCGCGTAAAGGGTAAACACGCGGTTTTGAACACAGAAATCAATATTTTGGAAAGACAGAAGAGTAGAGAAAAACTCCTTGCTGTTTTCGGAATATGCGCCATATATAAAAAGATTTGGCTTGGATAAATTGTTTCCCGAAGAATTTATGAAGCCATTGTCTTTTCCGGGAGTTTTCAACATGTGGACAGGGTAGTCTACGGATGTTCCGGGAACTTCAAGCCAGGCGAAAATGTTTTCGTCGGATTCCTTTAACAATTCAAAATCGTAGGGACAATGGTTTCCTTCAGAGGAAATATCAGAGGGCTTTCTGAAGAAGGATATTAAGAAGCATATCGCAACAATCAAAAGAACAATACAGGCAAGAAATCCTGTAACGTATCCGATAACGGTTTTTTTCGGATACTTGGAAAGCCTTCTTTTGACAACAAGGTTAAAGGCTTTTATATAGATTTTCCCACGTCGGAAGAAAACTATTAAGTGGGCAAGAACATAAACAATTATCTTTTTAAGTGTTTCCATTTACTTCCCCGAATTATTTAAATATCTTAATAATTACTACATCCTATTTTAAATAGTTACGCCTATAATGGCAATAGAATAAAATGGTACTTATGGAGGAGATATGTTAAAAAGATTAAAAGAAAAGCCTTTGGGTTTAGCATTATGTATAGGTCTGATTCTGTGGTTAATCTTCATGGTGAACGTTTTTGTTACATATATTATTCCGGAAAACAGACCTAACGAGCTTCTTTTGTGGATTCTGGTGGGTATCTTTTTACTGATGCCGATTTTGCTGTTTACGGGAGAACTGTTTTCACTTGTAGCCGCATTAAGAGGAAAGAAGTTTAGCAGAAGGGGTGCATTTGCATTTGATATTGCAACGTTCTTTTTCGGATATGTATATGAGTGGATATATATGGGGCTTGTAAGCGAAGTTATTTTTGAGGACTGGTTTGCACAGCTTTACAATAATGAGGTCCACACTCCGGTAAATACTCAGACATGGCTTACGGTGGGTGTTCTTTTGGCTGTTTCCATTGCAGGTTACATTTTCTGGAATTTAAGACCCCTCAGTAAAACGCCTCCGCTTTTATCTGTTTTGTGTATTGGTGCCATTTATATGGGACCTATCTTAAATATTATTTTTACGATTCAGTATTTCAGAAGTGAGGAAGATATTCCCATGCTGATACTTCCCGTTTGTATGGTGTTTATGACTGTAAGAACCATACTGGTGAAGGTACGGGAGTGGGAAGAATACGATATTTCCAACGAAAAGATTTCAAAGAACTGTTTTTTGCAGGTCTGCAATGACTTATTGTACGATTCGAAGAAGTGGCCTCTTTTAGGGCTTGTGGCAATGCTTCCTTTGTTAGGGGTTATTATCGGAATTCTTGTGCTTTTCGGTCAGGCTCCGGATTCGGTTGTAAGAGCTTTTACGGAAACGGCTGACTGGAATCTTTCGCAGATGGAGGGCCCGCAGAATGTTATTAAAGATGAGCACTATCTTTGCACGGTTGCGGCGGGTGGCCACCAAAAGGTTGTTAAACCCCAGCGTTACGGCGTACGCCATGGACACAGGGTTATAGTAAACAGGCAGCTTTGTGTGGCAAATGCTTTCGAACAGGTTTTGGAAGAAAGAACACCTAAGTTTCATAAGAGGGTAAGACATTTCTATGATACTTACGGATTTCCCATTGCGAAGCTTATCAAAACAAAAACAGCCGCTGACATAGTTTACTTTATCATGAAGCCTTTGGAATGGATTTTTCTAATCGTGCTTTATCTTACGGATGTTAAGCCTGAGAACAGGATTGCGGTTCAGTATATGGGAACAGTGAAGTAACAGTTTTACAGCATATATAACGCGCGTTTTTTAAAAGAGCCCTCGAAGGAGGGCTCTTTTTTTGAAACATTCTGAAAGTTAAATTATGATTTATACTGTCGGTTTTAGAGTGATTTTATGGGCCGAACAAAGCATTCAGGATTTTTCGAAAGAATGAAACTTTCTTTGCAGGCTTCAAAAATTCCTCTATTGACATGTTTTCAACATTGTCCATAAAGAGTGTATCAACCTCTTCAGATATGGGCGTATTATATCCGTTCAGTGTGTACCATATATTGTAGTATTGTCCGGATACTACGTTTGAAAAACTGTATTTGTGGTAGTAATAATCCTGGTCTTCTCTGTAGAACCTGGACTCTGCTCCGTATTTTCCCCAAAGAAATCCTTTGCTGAAGGTAAGGTCCTGTGTGCCGTTGGCAAAAACCAGCGGATATGTTTTTTTAAAAAGTTTATCCGGCATGTCGGTTTCCCGAAGGATGGTGTCAAGGGCATCTGTGGGGTAAGCTTTTATATCTATTTCATACTTATAGTCGTCACTTATTATGCGGGCTACCCGAGGGGCAGTTTCAAAGGTTTCATGTATGTAGTCAAATGAACCGCGGAACTGGCTGTAAAATTGTTTTGTAACGTAGTCACCATCATTTGTAAATACTGAGAATCCTTCGGGTATTTTCACATTGTATATTCCAAAATCGGGGAAATCCATTACTTCGGGGACCGGTTTGAGATTGAGACTGTCTATGGTTGACTCCTGAATAACAGTGTTTCGGACCAGCTGATCGAGAACGATGCTTTCTCCATTTGTCCTTTCCCTTCCACTGATTATTTGCGTAAAAATGATGCTATAGTATTTTCCGGAAGTGGCGGTATGAAAGAAGACAACGTAATAGTATTCGTCTGAGGCAACATAGTGGTAATTTTTTGCAAGACAGTATTTACCACCGATTTCATATTTCGATACAGAACAATTATCAGTACCTTCAGGGGTAAAAACATATTTTTCGTAAAACATTTCTTCTGAAATAAGTTCCAGGTCTTCTCTGAAAGCAGGAGCTTCCGGCTCGGAATATTGTACGTATATTTTTGAATCGGGTTCTTCGGGGAAAAGTATGAGCAGAATCTTTTGCTGTTCCATCACTTTCTGGGCAGCGACGGAATAGTCAAGTGAATTTCTGTGAAAGTTTTCGGGAGCGAAGACATCACTTTTGGTCATTGCGCAGTAGCCTTCCGGAACGGTAAGCTTTTTTATTCCGTATTGGGAAAAACCAAGACTTGTAGTGGAAGCGTGTGCTTTGACCGGAAAAATAAGTATAAAAAGAAAAGTTCCGATAAAAAGAAACTTCTTTAAAGAATTCATATGATACCCTCCATAACCTTATAGCAGTTTAAAGAATAGCATAATTTGTGGCCGGTGTAAATTCGAAGTCCGGTGAGTAGGAACCTGTCCCTAATTCGCCAAATGGCGAATAGGAACCCGTCCCCGATTCGCCTACTTGACAAAATGCTATTTTGTGATATCATTTTGATATCAAGAAAAATACGTGATGAGTTTCTAAAAGGAGAAAGATAGCAATGAGCGTACTTGAAATAAAGAATTTTTCAAAGGTATACGGTGAAGGCAAGAAGGCTGCGGACAATGTGTCCATTATCGTAGAAAGTGGAGATATATACGGTTTTATAGGTCACAACGGAGCAGGTAAATCCACCACCATAAGAGCGGTTGTGGGTGTTCTGGATTTTACGGAAGGTGAAATTTTAATTGACGGGCATTCGGTAAAGAATGAGCCCATGGAATGCAAGAAGGTTACTGCTTATATTCCCGATAACCCGGATCTTTATGAAAACCTTACCGGAATACAATATTTAAATTTTATAGCTGATGTGTTTGATATAAGTGCGGAAGACAGAACCGAGCGAATCAAAAAGTACGGTGATATGTTTGAAATCACGGAAAGCCTCGGAGACCTGATCGGTTCCTTCTCACATGGTATGAAGCAGAAGGTTGCCATTATTTCGGCACTTATTCATGAGCCGAAGCTTCTGGTTCTTGATGAGCCTTTTGTGGGTCTTGATCCCAAGGCTTCATATACTCTTAAGGAAGTGATGAGAGAAATGTGTGAAAAGGGTTCAGCGGTTTTCTTTTCCACACATGTTCTGGATGTGGCTGAAAAGCTTTGTAATAAGGTGGCAATCATCAAGCAGGGAAAAATCATTGATGCGGGCCTGATGGAAGATTTAACAAAGGGCCAGTCACTTGAGGAAGTGTTCCTGGAGGTTGTTGATGAAAAATAAAAATGTTGTGTTATTAAAGGCTTTCGTAAAGTCCACAAGCCTTTTTAACCTTTTAAAATACAGCAAGGATAAGAAAAAGAAAGGTAACGCAATAGGTTCCCTGGTGGGCCTGTCAATTCTTTATCTGTTCCTTATGGGCTACTGCGTTTTGAACAGTATCGGGTTCGGGACCTTTGGAATGGCTTCGGCGATACCGATTCTAAATGCAATACTCATTTCGGGAATGTCCTTCATTTTTACGATTCTGAAGGCAAACGCTTACATATTCGAATTCAAAGAATACGATATGATTGTTTCCCTTCCCTTTAACGTAAAGACAATAGTGGCAGACAAGTTTTTATATATGTACATAAAGAACCTGCCCTGGAATTTAAGTATTTCAGTAGCGTTTCTTGTGGGCTACGGGGTTAGCGAAAGACCTGCGCTGATAGTTTATCCTTTGTGGATAATTCTTTCATTGTTTCTTCCGGTTATCCCCATGGTTTTTGCAACGTTTTTAGGTTTCCTGATTGCGAAAATCGGAGCAGGGGCAAAAAAGCATACAAAAGCCATTCAGATGGTCCTTGTAATGGCTGTTGTCATTCTTTCGTTTTCTATGAGATTTATCATCGAAGGGGTGTTTAAAAACAACGAACTGGAAGATGTTATGGGAAATATGTCGGATATTACCGTTAATATTTCCACATACTATTTCCCCGCTGAGTGGTTTGCGGATGGTGCTACAAAGCCTGAAGTGGGAAGCATTCTTCTTTTGATCGGCTCGTCTGTACTGCTTTTTGAAATATGCTTTACCATAATAAGCAAGTCCTACAGAAAGATTAATTCCTCACTTAAGTCACATGCGGCTAAGAAGAATTACAAGGTGACTAAGTACAAAAAGGGCAACGTCATCAAAGCAGTGGCTTTTAAGGAATTTAAGAGGATGACCGGTTCCACGGTATATCTTACCAATGCGGCAATCGGATATATCCTGGCAATAATTCTGGGAATCGTTTCACTGTTTGTGGGAATTGAGAAAGCCCTTTCAACGATTGTACAGGGCGTCAATGTAACAAAGGAAATGATTTATCCCGCAATTCCTCTGGTGGTTTATCTGATGGTCGGTATGATTTCCACTACAGCTTGTTCGCCTTCTTTGGAAGGAAAGAACTTCTGGATTATAAAGAGCCTGCCAATAAGGATTAAGGACCTTTGCCTGGGAAAGATGCTTTTTAATATGTGCATTGCGGTTCCTTCGATGCTTATTTCTACCATATGCCTTTGCATTTCGGGAAAGGTTCCGGTTTTGAATGCATTACTCTATGTCGTATGTGGTTTTGCACTTTGCTGTTTCTCGACTACATTCGGACTGGTCTGTGGTATTAAGTTTATAAAGCTGGAATTCGAAAATGACGTGGAAGTGGTAAAACAGGGAGCTGCCATGGTAATGTACATTCTTCCCAATATGTTTGTCGTAATGTTTCTGATTGTAGGCTTCGTATTTTGGGGACTGAAGATGAACGGAAATATTCTGGTAGGTATTTTTACTGTAATAGTTTTTTTGTTATCATATATATGTTTAAAGTGGTCGCTTTCTTTGGCCACGAAAAAATTATAAAGGAGATTGAGTATGGAAGAGAAAATTTTGAAGGGTAAAAAGAACGGAATGCTGGTACTGTTACTTTTACTGGCATCATACGGCCTTGCAACATGGGGGCTTGTAGTAGGTATTGAAAAGTATATTGTGATACTTGATGTTGTTTGCGGTTTATGGCTTTCAATGGGCTGGATCATGTTTATGGGGCTTAAGATTTTGAAGCCCCAGGAAGCTCTGGTTCTGACACTTTTCGGTAAGTATGTGGGAACACTTAAGGGAGACGGATTCTATTTTGTGAATCCTTTCTGTTCTGCATTGAATCCCGCAGCGTATACAAAGCTTTCCCAGAGCGGAGATGTGGGAGTAAAGAGTCCTGTTCCGGTTGCTCCTAATCAGGTAAGCTATGTAATGCCCAGTAAAAAGATATCCTTAAAGATTATGACTTTAAGCAATGCAAAGCAGAAGATTAACGACTGCCTTGGTAACCCTATCGAAATCGGTATTGCAGTTACATGGAGAATCGTGGATACTGCAAAGGCTGTTTTCAATGTAGAAAACTATAAAGAATTTTTATCACTCCAGTGTGACGCTGCTTTAAGAAATATTGTAAGAATCTATCCCTATGATGTTTCCGAAAACGTAGATACCACAGGCGACGGACAGGCTGATGAGGGCTCTTTGAGGGGCTCAAGCGAAGTAGTGGCCGAAAGAATCAAGAACGAAATCCAGGCCCGTGTTTCCGAGGCAGGTATTGAAATTGTGGAATCCAGAATTACATATCTTGCCTATGCTCAGGAAATCGCAGCAGTAATGCTTCAGCGTCAGCAGGCATCAGCTATTATCGATGCACGAAAGATGATTGTGGACGGTGCAGTGGGCATGGTGGAAATGGCCCTTGAAAGACTTAGCGAAAACAATGTAGTAGAACTTGATGAGGAGAGAAAGGCTGCAATGGTTTCAAACCTTTTAGTTGTTCTTTGCGGAAATCATGATGCACAGCCTATAGTTAATTCGGGAAGTTTGTATTAAAATGTAGGAAGGTGGAAAGATGGCTGAAAAGAAGCAGGTGCCACTTAGGTTAAATGAAAAACTTTATAACGCACTTTCTGAGTGGGCCGAAGACGATTTCCGTTCCGTAAACGGACAGATTGAGTACCTTCTTACAGAGTGTGTTAAACAAAGAAAAAAGAACGGCAAATACGTAGGTGAAGATATTGATGCTCCGTTGGACATTGATATTAAGTAGGAGGCCTTTATGGGTGTAAACAGGTTATATTTTAGTCGTGCCATGAAAATTGTGGAAATACTGTCCTATGTGCTTATGATAGGAAGCATTGTTTTCATTGTTGTTTTTGCAAAAAACCATGAGATTGGAACCGTAGCAACTCATTTTAATGCAGCAGGTGAGCCTGACGCATACGATGATCCTATGGAAATGATTATTTTACCAATCATTTTTATTATTACAAACCTGATTGCGTCGGTCATAATAAGATTTGTACCGGTTGAGACATGGAATTATCCTATGAAAACCATTAACCCGGCAGCAGCGCCTTTTATTTATAAAATAACAATGTGGATGATTATAGGCTTTATGTTTATATTCGGAGCAATGAGCTTTTATATGTCTGTCATAGCCGGAAAAGGAGGCCTCTGGATAAAGCTTGGTACTTTCGGATTTCTGGCTATTCTTGCTATATTGACGGTGGGTGGCATAGTCGGAACAATAAAGATAAATAAAAAATTTATTTAGGAGATCATTTATGGAATACTATTCAAATCTTTTGCTAAACGGTAAGGTACCGCAGTTAACTATTATTCTGTGTGCGGTTTTTCTGATTGTCAGTTTGGCACTGCCTTTTATTCTTATGGCAGTTTTCAAAAAGAAATACGGAACCAAAATCAAGGCATTCTGGTTTGGTGCGCTTGTATTTATAGTTTTTGCTTTGATAATCGAGGGATTCATAAATCGTACCGTTATTCTCAGATCAGGTGTGGGATCGGCACTTACTTCAAATATCTGGCTGTATGCAACGTATGGCGGATTCATGGCAGCACTTTTCGAGGAATGCGGAAGACTTGTATGCATGAAGTTCCTTCTGAAGGATTGTAAGGGTGATAAGAATGTAGGGCTTATGTATGGTGCAGGCCATGGCGGATGTGAAGCCATTGCACTTTTCAGTATTGTCATGATAAATAATCTGCTTTATGCTCTGTTAATCAATTCCGGAGCAATCGCCACCACCATCAATACCTTGAAAATGTCAGGTCTGGATGAGAATTCAATCGCGGTCCAGTTAGCAAGTATTTCCACATTGGTTACCGGATCTTCATGGACAGTGCTTATAGGTCTTGTGGAGAGGCTTTTAGCCATTACCTTACAAATTTCCCTGAGTGTACTTGTATGGGCATGCGTAAAGACCGGCAAAAAGGTATATTTCGCAATTGCATTTTTGATGCATTTTTTGACAGACGCATTGGTAGTGATAGTAGCTACGAACCTTGTGGCATTTATTGATAACCAGAATGCCGTAAACTGGATTTCCGAAGGTGTTACCGCATTAATTACCGTTGTTACGGTTTTGCTTGCAAGAATAGCTTACAGAAATATGAGTAATAACGAAACTGCTACGGCAGTACCTTTGGAAGAGGTTAGTGAATAAAGATATTTCGGGCGGGAAAAAAGATTCCCGCCTGCTTTTGCATTTATACCCGGTATTTTTTACTTCTTGAAGGGAAAAAACCACCTCTTGGCGGATTGATGTTCCCTTTTTCTTTGGAATGTGTAGAATCGTATATAGAAAGTTAATGACGGGGACAAGATGAAGATTGAAATTCAGATTGATGATTCTTTGGATGAAAGCGAAGTAATCATCAGGGCAAAAGAATTGAACAGCGAAGTGGCGAAAATACAGAAGGCCCTTAGTGGAATGGCCGCCCATAAGGGAGAAATCGTTTTTGAAAAGAATGAGACGGAATATTATTTCCCGGTTGAAAATATTCTTTTCTTTGAAACGGATGGTGATAAGGTTTTTGCACATACCGTAAGCGATTTGTATCTTGTCAGAAAGAAACTCTATGAACTGGAGGAAATACTTCCCGCGTTCTTTTTAAGGGTTTCCAAGTCAGCCATACTTAACACCAAAAAGGTTTACGGACTAACAAAAAATCTTTCCGCTTCCAGTAAGGTTGAGTTTAGCGGAACGGGTAAAGTGGTGTACGTTTCCAGAAACTTTTACAAAACATTAAAAGAAAAGCTTGGTTCTGATTCAAAAGAATAGAGAGGTAAAATATGAAAAACAAAAAAGCAATATGGGGCATTGTTTGCCTGGCACTGGCAGTTATCGTGTTTTTAAATTCAATAGGTCTTTTTAAAGTAAGTTTTATTCCCGGGGTTTCCACCATGAAACTGGTTATTACGGTTATCGTGGCATATATTCTGTTGAAATCCCTTTTAAAGTTTTCCTATGAAGGAATCATTATCTGTTGCGGAATACTTTTTAAGATGTATGAAAGTCTTTTCGGAATTTCCGTAAAGCTTCCTGTGCTGATACTTGTAATGGTTCTTCTGATTCTTGCCTGTGAATGTATTTTTTCACCCGGTATGAAATTTAAATACGAATTTAAGGTAGATACTGAAGGAAAGACATGCAGCGAAGAAGACGGTTTCTACTATATTCATAACCGTTTCGGAGATGTTACAAAGTATGTTAATGAGGAGCCTTTCAAGGGAGCTGCCATTGATAATGCATTCGGTGATGTTTCCTTCTACTTTAACGGTGCAATTGTGGAGGACGGAAAAGCTGAGGTGCGGGTTGACAGCAAGTTCTCAGATATAGTGATATATGTTCCGAAAAACTGGGTTGTAAAAAATCAGGTGAGATGCGTTTTCGGAGATACTAACGAGGAACCCATGTCCCTTGAGAACGGAGAAGCTCCTGAGGTAGAGCTTACCGTAAGCGGTGTTTCCAAGTTCTCGGATTTCAATATAAGAAGAATATAAAGGATTTTTGCGAAAGGGGACAGGTTGTCGGATGGCAACCCGTCCCCATTTTCTGAATTTATTAAATTCTTATTAAAAGATTAAAAAATTATCGAGAAACGATAAAATTCTGTTGACAATCGTTTTTTCAGGGTGTATATTCCAACTGAAAACAAGAAATAAAGAATTTTCAAGGAGAAATGCAATGAATTTTTTTAAGAAGCATAAGAAAGGACTGATTATTCTTGGGGTAATAGCAGCAATCATTATTGCTCTGGTTATCTGGATTAAATCAGCCTACAAAAAGGGAATGGAACTTTTAACAAACGCCATGTCAACGGAGACAGCCGTTGCTTCAAGGCGTGACCTGGTAAGCGTTGTTTCCGCAACAGGTAAAATCACAAGTCTTGAATCAAGAGACGTTACTTCAAAGGCTCAGGGAGCCAAAATTAATGCAGTAAACGTTTCTGTGGGAGATATGGTAAGCGAAGGAGATATTTTAGTACTTCTTGATTCTTCTGATTACGAGGAAAGCTTACAGAATGCAAAGGATTCACTTGAGAATGCAGAAAAGAGCTCAAATCTTTCCATCAATTCAGCACAGAGAAGACTTAACGAGGCATCCACTTCAGCAAATCTTGCTGTGGCAAAGATGGATGAGCAGGTAGAAAAGGCTACAAAGGATGCTGAAGATTATAAACAGTTAAAAGAGCAGGCGGAGAAGAACTACGCAGCCTGGACCGCACAGGCAGCTATAGAAGAAGCTGAGTATAAAGCGGCCCTGGAAGCAATATCAACCGCACAGGCAAATCTTAAGGAAGCAGAAAAGCTTCTTGCTGATGTAAGCGGAGGAGATCCTACCGATGAGGACGCAGCGAAGGCTGCGGTTGCAGCAGCGAAAGTAGCATTGGAAACGGCAAACAAAGCTGATCTAGTTGCTCTTTCAAGAGATGTAGATAACGCAAAGGCAAATGCCAACAAGTGGCTTGCCGATGTTTCTTCACATACCGCTTCATTAAAGCAGGCTGAAGCCACACTTGAATCCGTTAAGAAGAGTCGTGACGATACCATTCGTACCAATGAATCCACTATAGCTTCCAGCAAGGATTCCGTTACATCCGCAAAGCTTTCTTCACAAAACAGCACTGCTTCCATGGAAAAGCAGATTGATACATACGAAGACCAGATTGAAGCATGTACGGTAACTGCTCCCATAAGCGGAATGGTTACATCGGTAAATGCTGTTGAGGGAACTTCATACACAGGTATGAGCCTTGTTACCATCGAAGATACCAGCAGTTTTGAAATCACAACTGAAATCGATGAGTACGATATCGGTAAAATCAAACCCGGACAGAAGGTAGTATTTAAGACAAACGGAACAGGCGAAGAGGAGCTTGAGGGAATAGTAAAGACAGTTGCTCCCCGCGCAACATCTTCCATGGCAGGAATGTCATCCGGCGGTGTTACTTATACTGTAGTGATTTCCGTTCTTTCGAAAAACGATATGTTGAGACTTGATATGACCGCAAAAATCAGTATCGTTCTTGAGTCCGGTGAAAATGTTATTACCGTTCCCATAGATGCAATTCAGACTGATGAAGAGGACGGAAGAGAATTTGTAAACGTCTATGACGGCGGAGTAGATGCCAACGGCGCAAAGACCACCAAAAAGGTCTATGTAGAGGTAGGAATCAAGACATCTTACTATGCTCAGATATTAGGCGACGCTATTAAAGAGGGCGACGAGGTGGAAGTAAAGAGAGAAGCCTCCAGCGTATTTGATTTAAGCCAGTTTATGATAGAACCCACCAGCGGAATGTAGGAGTTAAAATGGAACGAAAGAAAATTATTGACATGAAAGGCATCGTCAAGAAATTCTTCATAGGCACTCCTAACGAGCTTGCTGCCCTTGGTGGCGTAGACATCAGTGTTTACGAAGGCGAGTTTGTGGCTATTGTGGGAGCTTCCGGTTCAGGTAAGTCCACACTTATGAATATAATAGGTTCTTTGGACAAGCCTACGGAAGGAACCTATCTTCTTGACGGAATAAATGTTACTGACAGTAAGGACGCAGAGCTTTCCAAAATCAGAAATACGAAGGTTGGTTTTGTGTTCCAGACTTATAACTTAATTGCCAAAACAAATGCCTTAAAGAACGTGGAAATGCCCATGCTCTATGCAGGCATGAGTGCGAAAAAGAGAGCCGAGAGGGCCAAAGAACTTCTTACCATAGTAGGAATGGGAGAACGTATGAAGCACCTTCCCGAGGAACTTTCAGGCGGACAGAAGCAGCGTGTGGCCATAGCAAGGGCAATGGCTAACGATCCTGCGATTATTCTTGCGGATGAGCCGACCGGAGCTTTGGACTCCCAGACAGGACGACTTGTAATGGATATTTTCCATAAGCTTCACAAGGAGCAGGGAAAGACAATTGTTCTTATTACCCACTCTCCCGAGCTTGCAGAGGAGACCGAAAGAATCATCACTCTTAAGGATGGTCTTGTGGTAGGCGAAAGAAAGGGAAGCGGTGCCCCTGTTATCGAACCTTCGAAGGAGGAGGTGAGTGAAGCATGATGTTTTTTGAAAACGTAAGACTTGCTTTTACAAGCTTACTTGCCAACAAAATGCGTGCACTACTTACAATGCTTGGTATCATAATCGGTATTTCATCGGTTATTGCCATTATGACGGTAGGTAATTCCCTCACATCCCAGATGACGGATTCCATGTCATCCATGGGTGCCAATAACGTAAACATCTATGTGAATTATAAAGATGTAGAAGATGAGGTGACTGAAGAAGGCTACATTTTCCCCGAGACTTCAGGCAGTTTTTCTGTAAAAGATACAGACATGATTTCAAGGGAAATGATAGATACCTTTGTGGAAACCTATCCCGATGAAATATATGCGATTTCCGTAAACGAAAGCGTTGGCTCCGGAAAAATAATGGAAGGCAAAAAGTATGCCAATGTAAACATGATGGGCGCAAGCGTAGGTTATTTTGCCGCCAACAATGTTGAAATGCAGTCCGGCAGATTCTTTTCACAGGCTGAAATGGACAACGGAGCAATGCTTTGTATCATTTCCAGCAAGGCGGTTGAAAAGATGTTCGGCGGAGACGACAGTGAAGCCATTGGAAGCGAAGTTACCGTCTATATCGGAGACAAGTTTTATAAGGTAACCGTAGTAGGTGTTTATGAGTACGTACAGGACCAGTTCTCAGCCATGATGGGACTTGGCCGTGATGTGACCACAAACCTTTATATTCCTTTCAGGGCAGCCAGAAATCTGACCCACAAGGAAGGTTTTTCAAGCTTCACCGTAGTTACCAAACCGGAGGTTGATTCGGATAAGTTTGCCGCTACTGCGAAGAGTTTCTTTGCAACCTATTACAGGGATAACAGAAACTTTATGGTGGAGGCTATGAGCCTTGCTTCGGTAGTGGAAACCATGGGTTCACTTATGGGTTCCATCACAAAGGCAATTGCGGTAGTAGCAGGTATTGCCCTTTTGGTAGGCGGTATCGGTGTTATGAATATCATGCTGGTATCCATTACCGAAAGAACCCGTGAAATCGGTACCAGAAAGGCGCTCGGTGCACCCAACAGCTCCATCAGAATGCAGTTTATCATTGAGGCAGTGGTAATTTGTATTGTGGGAGGCATAATAGGTATAGCACTTGGTGTTACGGCGGGAATTATTCTTGCAAATGTCCTGGGAACACCGGCTGTTCCTTCGATATTCAGTATCGTATTAAGCCTTTCCTTCTCCATGGCAATCGGAGTATTCTTCGGATACTATCCTGCCAACAAGGCTGCGAAGATGGATCCTATTGAGGCTCTTCGTTACGAATAAAAATAATGTGTAAAAGAAAAAAGGTCCATGGGCTACTGCCCGTGGACCTTTTTGATGTATGTTCTTCAGCGCTTAAAATATCTTTTCGCCATATTTAGCTTTTCTTACAATCTTTGACACGATTGTAACAGGTAAAGCAATTACAAGGTACCCGGTGGAAAGAGCTCCGGCAAGACCTCCGATGATAATAATAATCCATGTAAATATATTCATTTTTTCTCCATTCTATTTTTCCCTAAGCCATGTCCATATGCCTGCGGCTGCGGCCACGACTATCAGGAAGATAACAAAAATTGTTTCTGCCATAGTGTCTCCTTATAGCAACGCAAATAAGCCCCTTGAAAAGGAGCGGCCAATAAAAATTTGTTATTCTAAAACAGGTTTGGAACCATCCTTGTTGTGGATGTAATGAATAACCGAAAGAAAAGATTTGAAGGGAAGAGAAAACTCAAACCGTTCAATCCTTTTTAGAAGTGCACACAGAGCCATTATGAATATTAATGTCACTGTGTATTCTTTGGCTCCGATAACTATTCTCGGTTGAATGTGCTTGTTTTGGGGTTTGAGAATGGTTTCTTCGCTAACGGAATACCTGGTGGATGAATATTCAATAGGTATCAGATTGGCACTCTGGATACTTGAGAGAGTGGAATGGGCAGAACCGCTTTGCGATGAATAGCCACGCAAAGGAAGAGAGTCTATGTTGGCTTTCCCTACATAAACCCCGAACAAAATGACAGATATTAAAAGAAAGAAGCTTAATACTTGTTTCCCTTTGTTCATTTGGCCATTTCCTTTCTGAAGTCGAAAACAGTATATACGATGTGTGAAGGGAATAGCAAGGGGGTGAAAACAGAAAGTTAAGAGTAAGATATGAATTTGTAGTTTTTTTTTCATCGGAAATCAAAGTTGTTAGGACATATCGATGAAGCAAAAAAAGTTTTTTTTGAAAAAGTCATCGAATAATTGAAGATTGGATAAAGCCGATGATGGTTAAAAAAATTTTTTGCGGAATAATCATTGGGAATTTTACTTTAATGTCTTTTGCGATGATAAAAACGGTCTGTTAGTGTGCTGAGTTCGCGCATTTTTTAATTTTCCTCGGGATTTTTTCAAAAAACGCCATCGATATTTTGAAAGAAGAATAATTTCGATGACAAAATCAAAAAGACTTTTTTCTGAGTCATCGGGAAACGTGTAAAATGAATGATTCGATGAATTAAGTGGACAGAAAAGGACGAGTTGATAAGGAAAACCGGAAAAAGGCAGATTTGGAGAAAGAAGGGGTTGACAAGAAGGGGATTCGGGATTATATTACTAATGTGCTTTAAAGCGTTGAAGCGTAACGCTTTTAACCGCTAAAGTTTACATAATTTGAAAAGGAAATCAGTTTACATGAAAACATCTATTTTTTTTGAGAAAGAGGCATACCGATATTGATGGCGTCGCGGAACGCGCCGGCCCTCATATTGTTTATTGACTTACTTAAAAAGGAGAAAATGTTGAAATGGTTAGTAAAATTATATTATTGATTTTGTTTTTCGGAGTTATGATTGGCGTCGGTGTGTACACCAGAAAGTCTGCAACCGACGTTAACGGATTTGTTCTTGGTGGTCGTTCCGTAGGACCCTGGCTTACAGCCTTTGCATATGGAACTTCCTATTTCTCGGCAGTTGTATTTGTAGGTTATGCAGGTCAGTTCGGTTACAAATACGGTCTTTCTTCCACCTGGATAGGTATTGGAAATGCATTAATCGGATCTCTTCTTGCTTGGGTTATCCTTGGTCGTCGTACACGAGTAATGAGTAAGCATTTGAATTCAGCTACCATGCCCGACTTTTTGGGAAAGAGATATCATTCAAAGGCCATCAGAATTGTGGCAGCATTCATTTCCTTTGTATTCTTAATCCCTTATACAGCTTCCGTATACAACGGATTATCAAGACTTTTCGGAATGGCTTTCAATATTCCCTATTCTGTATGTGTACTGGCTATGGCACTTCTTACAGGTGTATACGTTATCCTGGGCGGATACATGGCTACTGCAGTTAATGACTTTATCCAGGGTATTATAATGTTAATCGGTATCGTAGCCGTTGTAGTATCCGTTATTAACGGAAACGGCGGATTTTTCGAAGCATACACTAAGCTTTCCGAGATGGAAAGTGATGTTGCTATAACAGCAGGACTTAAGGGTGCGTTTGTTTCATTCTTTGGACCCGATCCCGTAAACCTTCTCGGTGTTGTAATTCTTACATCCCTTGGTACATGGGGACTTCCCCAGATGGTTCAGAAGTTCTACGCCATCAAGGACGAGAAGGCTATAAGACGCGGAACCATTATTTCCACATTCTTCGCAATTGTTGTTGCAGGCGGATGTTACTTCTTGGGCGGTTTTGCAAGACTTATTGACGTTAACGAAGTAACTGTTGACGGAAAGATTGTATTCGATGCTATTATTCCCACAATGCTTTCCAAGCTTCCTGACGTTTTAATCGGAGTAGTGGTAGTGCTTGTTCTTTCGGCTTCAATGTCCACACTTTCAAGCCTTGTGCTTACTTCAAGCTCTACACTTACACTTGACCTTATAAAAGACAATATTTCAAAGAACATGAGTGAAAAGAAACAGCTTTTCGTTATGAGAGTTTTCATTGTGGTATTTATTGTAATATCCGTAGTTCTGGCTTTGGATCCTCCCACTTTCATCGCACAGCTTATGGGTATTTCATGGGGTGCTCTTGCCGGTGCTTTCCTGGCTCCTTTGGTATATGGTTTGTACTGGAAGGGCGTTACCCGTGCAGGTGTCTGGGCAGGCTTTGTTTCAGGCGTGGGCATTACGGTGGCAAACATGTTTGCCGGCTGGACTTCACCCATCAACGCCGGTGCAATCTCAATGGTTGCAGGCCTTGTGGTAGTTCCTTTGGTATCCTTGATTACGCCTAAGATGGACAAGGGCGAAATTGATTTCTCCTTCAAGTGTTATGAGAAGAAGAAGGTTGTGGAAGAAAAGATTGCTCTTCCCGAAGACATAGTTTCAGACTGATAATCAAAGCCCCGCGCTTCGCGGGGCTTTTTTTGTGCCAATGGGGACACTCCCCGATGACACTTTCCCCCGTCCCCTATGGCACATGCGCGGATTGTGTGGTATAATCGTGAATGTATAGGGGTGTCTGTGCGTATTAAGAAATCTTTAATATAAACAGCCGGGATTTGAAAGGCTTTTTTGGCATAATAAAGATGAAGCGGGATGTTAGTGCACAGACAAAGGAGAATCGTTTTGATTAAAGATAATCAGAGGGTATTCAACAGACTATTTGTCTTAATAGATATATTGATTATTATAGGCTCTATGCCTGTTGCTTATTTCATAAAGTTCAAAATTTTATCACCGGAGGCTGTTTCAAGACTTCCGTTCAGTTCTTATATGCCTCTTTTGGGGCTGGCTGTACCGGTATACATGCTGATATATTTTATTTGCGGTGTTTATGATCCCAAGCGTACTTCACGTATCAAAGTGGAATGCGCGAACCTTATTAAGGCAAATATTTTCGGTATCGGCGCAGCTATCATTGCTATCTACATTATTTTCAAGGAAATAAACTATTCACGTTCCGTTTTGTTCCTATTTGCATGCTGTAACTTCTTTGTGGGTATGTTTTTCAGAGTGGCGCTCAGAAAAGCCCTCAGGTTTTTAAGAAAAAGAGGCTATAACCAGAAGCATATTCTGCTTATCGGTTATTCAAAGGCTGCAGAGAGCTTTATTGAGCGTATAGTAGATAATCCCCAGTGGGGCTACGCCATTTACGGAATATTGGATGAGACTAAGCAAAAGGGATATACGTACAGAGGCGTAGAAGTTATCGGAACGCTTGATGATTTGAATCCTATATTGAGTGCAAATGAACTGGTGGAAGTGGCCATTACCCTTTCTTTGGACGACTATGACAAGCTGGAAGCGG
>JAZLJG010000187.1:0-1596 GCA_045617745.1 Lachnospiraceae bacterium
GCTTTTGAAGTCATACCGTTTTCAATAAGCGCGGTGGCTTGTGTTGCACGCCAGTCATGACTGGTATAATTACCTTTCATACCGAGCTTTTCAAAAGCTTCACCAGTCATTCTTTTGCATGTGGCATTGCTGATCGGCTGATCAGGTTCCCGACCGTGAATGATAAAGCCACTTTCTTGCTTTGATGCGGCGAGGATATCGCACAATACTTTAGGCAAAAGGACCAAACGTTTTGAGGATCTTGTTTTTGGTTCATCTTTGATGATTGTACGCTTTCCTTCACCGTAGGTGACCACCTGCTTAATAAATGCTACTCCTTTTTCAAGATCAACGTTTTCCCATCTCAGCCCGAGAATTTCTTCTTTGCGTAATCCACCGGAACTGAACACGAGTAAAGCCATGTACAATCGCTGACGTTCATTAGAAAGCAGCGGGATCGCTTTTTTGATCCGATCAGCTTCGTCGTCGGGCAATGCTTCATGGTGTCCTGCCTGCTTGCCATTGTTACGGAGAAGATCTTTGCAGTAAGGATCCTTTGCAATCTTGCCACTGGCGGTAGCAATTCTCAGAATCCTGCCAAGCAGTCCATCCACCCGCTCTATTGTCTTTCTGTTCAAATCGTTTTGTCTGCCATGGCTTTTGGCTTCTGCCATCCAGTTGTTGAATTTCTGTATGTCTTCCAGTTGGATATCCTGAAGATTCATATCTCCGAGAACCGGGAAAATGTACAGTTTCAGGTAAAGGTTGTAATTGGCTTTTGTTGTTTCTGCCAATGTGGGAAAGTATGTCGGGATGTATACTTTCTCAGTATATTCGCGTAAAGTCATCCCGCTTTCTTTTTCCATTTTGCAACCGTTAAGGATAAACTCCTGAAACTTCTTATCTGTTTCTTGCTCGGTATTACCGTACAGACGAATCGTTTGCGGTTTTCCTTCCGGATCAACATACGAATAATGCTTGTTGAATTTGCTTGCCATATCAGTGCTTTCCTCCGAATATGACATGCCATCACTACTATATGTTGTGCAGTTATCAAGGTTCATCCTGTCGAGATAATCCTTCATTTGGGATACATTATCACACTCAATAATAATTCTGTTCATACTATGTGTTTCCCTTTATCCTTTCCCAGATAACGCAACATAGGTGATATAGATGAATGCCTTTGATGCGTTTTTCTTTTTGAAAAGCGAACAGGCATCCAGTTTGTGAGTATATCTGTAGTCTTTTTGCTGAAGTTATGTAGGCTATTTGATTTGTGTTCACACAATAAGTTCATTACGCGTAACCTCTCTTTTCTTTTTGTCGTCAATAAAGGCATGCTTAACGATTTCCATATGATGCGTTTTATCTTTCATTCTTTTCAAGTCAAAAGAAAGTATAAACTGTTTCTGTGACAGATACTTTAGGACTTCCTTGAGATCTTTTTCTTTCAATACCTTTCCGTTAGATTCATAGTCCTGGATCTTGCGGATAGCTGCTTCATACAAGGTCAGTTCTGCACGATTGGCTTCGTAAAATGCTTCCTTCTTTTTGTCAGGCGTTTTCACGTATTGCGCGTACAGTCCCTTATACTTTTTGCGTTGCTCCACAGCT
>JAZLJG010000188.1:0-13275 GCA_045617745.1 Lachnospiraceae bacterium
ACGTGTGGTACCAAGGGAGGTCTCGTCAGCGGATGGAAACAGAGTATGAAATCCGTCAGTAACAACGAATGGCGAGAAGTCAGCAGAGGTCATAGTAGCTGAATGGTTGCAAACATCAGTGAAGGACTGAACTTTAGGAGATACAAGCAATGAATGTAACTGAAAGTAGATTTAAGAACAGACAACTTCATATAGAAGACTATCTGCAAACAGTATCTGCGGAACAGAAAGAGTATGAAGAAGTGTTCGACTACTCAAAGATTGCTGAAAAGAGCGGTGTCATCACAAACTATTGGACGAACAATCTTTTGGACTTGATTTTGCGGAAGGACAATCTTAATGACGCCTATAAGCAAGTCAAAAGAAATAAAGGGAAAGGTGGAATCGATGGTATGCAGGTGGATGAACTTTTGCCCTTCCTGAGAGAAAACCAAGATACCCTAATTCAAGAGATAAGGGAAGGAAAATATAAACCCAACCCAGTCCGAAGGGTAGAAATACCCAAAGAAACAAAAGGCGAGGTTAGAAGGATAGGAGTTCCTACAGTTGTCGATAGAGTTATACAACAGGCAATTGCACAGGAACTGTCGCAAATCTATGAGGAGCAATTCTCAGAAAACAGTTTTGGTTTCAGACCAAAGAGAGGGGCACACGATGCCCTTAGACAATGCCAAAAGAATGTAAATGATGGCTATGTATATGTAGTGGATATGGACTTGGAAAAGTTCTTTGACACTGTATGCCAAAGTAAACTGATAGAGGTGTTGTCACGAACCATCAAAGATGGTAGAGTCATATCCTTGATACACAAATATCTTAATGCGGGAGTAATCGCAAATGGAATGTTTGAACGTACAGAGGTAGGGATGCCACAAGGTGGTCCGTTAAGTCCATTGCTTAGCAATGTAATGCTTAATGAGTTAGACAAGGAACTTGAACGCAGAGGACATAGATTTGTCCGTTATGCAGACGATTGTATGATTTTCTGTAAGAGCAGAAAGAGTGCAGAGAGAACCTTGGAAAACATCATTCCGTTTATTGAGGGGAAACTATTTCTCAAAGTAAATCGGAAGAAAACAGAGGTGGCATACATCAGCAAAGTTAAGTATCTTGGATATACCTTTTACAGATACAAGGGCAAATGCAGATTTAGAGTTCACCCCAAGTCGGTAACTAAGATGAGAAATAAAATCAGAGAACTTATTGACCGAAGCAAAGGCATAAGCAACGCAGAGCGAGAGAAGAAATATCAAGAGTATGTGCGAGGATGGGTGGAATACTTCAAACTAGCAGATATGAAGGGACTTCTTAGAGAAACAGATGAATGGGCTAGGCGTAGAATTAGAGCGGTCTATTGGAAACAATGGAAGAAAATCAAAACAAGGTATCGAATGCTGAAAGCATTAGGTCTTGAAGATTGGAAAGCAAAAGAACTTGCAAACAGTAGAAAAGGTTATTGGAGAATGGCAAAAGTCTTGAACCAAATCTTTTCGAATAAAATAATAGCCAAGCTAGGATATACATCCATGCTTGACTATTATCTAATAGTCTATGAAAACTAAGGAACCGCCGTGTACGGAACCGTACGCACGGTGGTGTGAGAGGCCGGCTAATCAACTAATGGTTAGCCTCCTACTCGATTTTATATATGGAAATTCGCAAAAAAGCAGTAAAATAATATAAAAAGTGTATAGAGATGATACACGAATGACACATCAGACTGATACCATGGCAGCATAGAGGAGGTAAACGATGGAGTATAAGGTATTGCTTATTGAGGATGACAGTCAGATAAGGGAAATCATTGGAGACAGCTTTATGGCCAAAAGCGAAAATTCAATGAGGCTCTTTTGTGCTGAGGATGGTGTTACCGGACTTGAAATGGCTCTCAGTGAGGAATTCGATCTTGTGATCCTGGATATTATGCTTCCGGGAATTGACGGATTTTCGGTAATGAGAAGTATTAGGAAAAATAGTGATATCCCTGTTATTTTCCTTACAGCCAGAACCAGAGAGGACGATGTTCTTTATGGTTATCAGTTAGGCTGCGACGATTATATTACTAAACCTTTTTCAACCGCAGCTTTGTATGCAAAGGCTCTTGCACTCATTAACAGGGATAAGCATATGGTAAGGTCCTTTGTAATAACCTGTGGAGCCATAGAGGTGGATACCAGAGCTTTGACGGTAAAAGTTTCGGGAGAAGAAGTGAACCTTTCTCCTATAGAATACAAAATTCTTCTTTGCCTTCTTGAAAATGCAGGATGGGTTGTGGAACGTGACACAATCATCAGAAAAGTCTGGGGAAGCGATTATTATGGCGGAACCAGAGTGGTTGATAATCATATAAAACGTCTTCGCCGGGCACTTGGAGAAGGCGGAAAGCAGATTAAAACCATGATATCAAAGGGCTACAAGCTTATGGAGGAATGAATATGGATAAAGGCAAAAAGAAGAGATTTTTTGTCCGCAAATTTGTAATAATGGTTCTGGTATGTGCGGCAACTGTTATTTGTACGTTTTTTGTAATGCTGAATGTTGATAAAAGCAATTGTGAAAAAAGCATGGAAGTTGACGGTAAGAAACTTGGAATTGACATTTTAAATAATCATCATCAGGGAGTTTATGATAACAGAGAAGGCTTTTGCTCCAGCGCAAAAGAAATGCTGGTGAATTATACCGACAACAAAAATGCACAGCTTAAATACGCTGCACTGGTTAGAACGGTAAAATTAAGTGACAGTGAAAAAAGTGAGCTGGTAGTTTCCGCAAAGGAAGCGGTTCCCATGGTAGAGACGCTATATTACATAGGTGAGCATTCTTCCATGGAATTTGTAAAATACTGGTGCGAGGAAGAAGAATTTATCAAATGGTTTAAGGAAGAGCGGGAAAAAGAAAAGGAAGATGAGGAAGATTTAAAAGAGATTTATCAGCATGTGCCGGAAATTTATTTTCCGGTAGACTACTGTTACAGCCTTGAGAACAGGATTGACCTTTTATCTGCATATACTACAGATGGCTGGAATTTTGTCCCGGGTCTGTTTGCCGGAGATACTCTCAAAAGTTCGCAACTGCAGGCTGTTGTAGAGTATGATAACGGAAATCTGGATTTTTCGTGGCTTGCCCAAAAACCTTCAAGGTACATTAATGAACACAAATTTAGGCGAGCAGAGCGGTTCCTGGCTATGTACAACCATGTTTTCGGAGTACCGTCGGATAGCCCTGTTTTTTCAAAAATCAATGATAAATGCGAAAGTGTGGAGCACAAGAAAAGACTGGGGGATGTTGAGGTTTTTGTTGAGGGCAGTATAGTGCCTTACAGCTGTATATATCGGACATTTGCGTATACAAACGTAATAGATGAAAATCGAACAAGATATTTTACCGTGCTTTCCTTGGTGGGAATGGTATCCCTTCTTCTGATGGTTCTTTCGATTGTTTTAGAGTATTGGAAAAAGAAGAATGATTGGAAACAGGAAAACTTCAGAAGAAACCTTATGAATAATCTTGCCCATGACTTAAAAACTCCTTTGGCAGTGGTAAGCGGATATGCACAGAATCTTTGCGATAAAGTTTCGCCGGAGAAGGAAGAACACTATATCAGGGCCATTAAAGAAAATACCGACTATATGGATTCTATCATAGACAATGTGATGAGGCTTTCGGAAAGCGAAAGCCGGAACATAGAACTTGAAACTTCAAGATTTGATCTGGTTTCTTTGGCCGGGGAAATATGGGAAAAGAACAGGGTGTTTTCAGAAGAACAAAGGCTTACGTTAAAATGCGAAGGAAGCTATGAGGTTGAAGCTGACAGACAGTTAATGATATCGGTTTTGGATAATCTGCTGATGAATGCCATAAAGTATTCGAAGGAAGGAACAGCGGTCGTAGTCATAGGAGAGAGCGGAGGTTTTTCAATTTTAAATGAGGTTATTAAAGCTCCTCAAAGAAAACCTGATGAACTTTGGCAACCATTTGTAAAGGATGATGATTCCAGAGGCAGAAGAAGTGGTTCGGGCCTTGGCCTTTCAATCGTAAAGAGCATATTGGATGTGCATGGATATAAGTCTGTCATATCCTGTGAAAACGGTATATTCAAGGTATGGATGAGTAAATAAAAAAATAAGGGACAGGTGGTCAGCTGCAAAAGTCAGCCGGTTACCTGTCCCTTTTTCGCCTTTTGGCGAATAGGAACCCGTCCCTGATTCGCCTAATGTTTTTTCTTTACGATGCGGTCGGACTCGACGATGGCGATGTCACCTTCTTCCAAAACAAGGGAAGGTGAGGGAATTAACTGAAGGTCTCCACGGATTATGAGAAGAACCTTGACTGTACGGTCTTTGGTGGCTTCGGCTATGGTTTTGCCGATAGATTCGTGGCCGGGGCAAAGGAAAACTTCGCCGATATCGCGGATGTCGGGAATCTTCTTTTCAGACTGGACCTTAAAGGAGTAGTGCTCTACAAAACCGGCACTTATGATACCGGTGGGAATGGCTACAAGGCCTACACCCAGAAAAGCTACTATGATACCCATTATTTTGCCTAAAACCGTAATGGGATAGATGTCGCCGTAGCCTACAGTAAGAAGGGCTGACATGCTCCACCAGATGCCTGAGAAGGCGTTCTGGAATGCATCGGGCTGGGCTTCGTGCTCCACGGAGTAAATGCCAAGGGAAGAGGCCAGCATGAATATTAAAATGATTATAACCGAAGAAATAATTTGCTTGCTTTTATCCTTAAGAACGAGAGCAATAACGTTAAAGGAGTCGAAGTTTGCATTGATTCTGAAAAGGTGAAGTATTCTTACGACTCTTAAAAGTCTGAAGGCCACAAAGCCCGTAAGGGAAACCAAAGGTATGATGGTCAGAAGATCCACGATACCGTCAAAAGAAAGCACAAACTTCAAAATTGCCTTTGGTCTGCTAACCTCCGGATACAGGAAATCAGCGGTGAAAATTCTTAAAACGTATTCCACACAGAACAAAGAAAGCGTCACAATTTCCACGATTCGAAAAACACTGAATAAGGATTCAAAACGCTTAAATGTAAGAAGAATGGTAATCAGAATATTCAGGAAAATGGTGGCCGAAAGAACAATGTCAAAAAGCCTGCTTAAAGAATCTTCTCTGGTTCCGATGGTTATTATTTCAAATAACCTTTTTCTTGCTGTTTCCTGTTTTCTCATTGATTCTCCTTTACTTTGTGTGTTCGTCGCTGTTGACGGAAGGGACACTCCCTGATGACAGTTTCCCCCGTCCCCAATGGCTCAGAAGAAGGCCTATGGAACATGAAATAAGTTCTCCGATGCCTACTAAAAGAACAAGTAAAAAGTAGGCTTTGGGAAGATGGTATACGTATTGAAGTATAAAGGGGATGATTATGGCGTTTGCAAGAACCGGGGGAATGATGGCAAGGAACTTTTTGCGGAACTTGCGGGCAACAAAGCGGGTGCCAAGGGCACCAAGCAGAGTGGCCAGTGAGCCAAAAACCACGTCCCAGGGAAGGCAGCCTGTAAAAATATTGGAAAGAAGGCAGCCTACAAAAAGTCCGGGCACGGCTTCAGGCAGGTAATACGGAAGTATGGTAAGCGCTTCGGAAATTCTTACCTGAATCGGGCCGCTTGAAAGCCCGAAAACGTTGGATATGAGTGTGAGCACCACATAAACGGCTGCCGTCATGGCAGCCCGTGTAATGTATAAAGCTTTACTGTTTTGCATTTGGAACAAATCTCCTTTAGTTTTGTTTTACGTCAGGAAGGTCTCGAACTGACGTGGTTCTATAGCTAGCGTCTGCGGTCGTTTTCTTTGTAATACTGTTCTTTGGCTTCGTACATGCGGTCGTCGACCTTGTTAAGAAGCATGTCAACACCTTCAGCTGAAAGGTCAACGCTTTCAACACCCATAGACAAAGAAAGCTTGTATTCTTTGCCGGAGTTTGCGTTGTAATCTTCTATGAGGCTGTTGATGGAAGCTATGGTAGCATCTACGATGCTTTTGTCCTGAGTGTTCAGAATTATGATGAATTCATCGCCTGCATAGCGGATAACGTTTCCGAGGGTGCCCACTGCAGTGGAAAGAAGGTTTGCCATGGTTTTAAGGGCAAAGTCTCCTTCCAGGTGACCGAAGTTATCGTTTATGGCTTTGAAGCCGTTCATATCTATCATGATAACGTAGAATCTGGTTTCTTTGGCCTTTGCGGCTCTTGCCTTTAAACAGTCAAGATAGAAGCGGTTGTATATGCCTGTAAGGTTGTCCTTGAAAACCAGTTCACTCTGAAGCCCCAGAAACATTCCGCATATGGAAATGGCGGCTGTGGGCCAGATGGTGGAAATACCGTAAAAAAGTATCTGAAGGGTAAAGCCTATTCCCATGGGAATCGTAAAGCCCAGTACAGGGAAGAAGGTCAGTATGCCGCCCTTTTTATGGGCAACAAGATATACTATTATTCCGTCGAGAAGAAGCGAAAGCATTACGGTGGTGTAGATTACAGTGCCCCAGGAACGGTGGTATATATTTTCAGCATCAACGATGTATACACAGGGAACAAAGAGATTAATAAATAATCCTGCAAAAAGAATGTGGACGATAATACCCAGTATCTTCGCATGAAGCTTGGGCATTTTGCCAAGCGTGTGAAGACAAATCATCTTTACCCAAATGTAACATATTGTGACGTTGGCCATATAGAAAAGAGAGTTACCAAGATATACAAGAATCCTGGCAAAAAGTCCGGGCTTTCCGTCTGCAAAAAAGGCCAGGGGGTCTGCAAGACATCCCAGTATGCCTATAAAAATGCACACTTTAAGCAGTCTGGCTTCTTCGCTGTTTTCTTTTAACTTCCAGCAGCTGGGAAAAAGCATTAAAAGAAGGGTCAGAAGACCCAGGAAATTTGCTATATATATCGCTGTAAGGTTAACAGTACTTTCCATAAACCAACCTCGTTGAAATTTGGCATAATTATACAACATTTCGGTATTATTTGAAAGTGCGGGGATTGGTTCTTTGAACATATTATGCAAAAAACGGGACATATTTTGTATAGTCAGGAGTTTTTGCGGCGTTTATAATAAATTCAATATATTACCATGGAGGATTATGTATGGAAAAGTCAAAAGTCTATTTTACAAGCTTCAAGGCTACCGAAAGAGAAAACCTTCTTCAGAAGTTAAAGCGTCTTATGAAGACAGCGGGCTTTGAAGACATTGATTTTGCGAACAAATATACAGCAATAAAGCTTCACTTCGGTGAATACGGAAATCTGGCATTTTTAAGACCCAATTATGCGAAGGTTGTGGCTGATTATGTTAAGGAACTGGGCGGAAGACCGTTTTTGACCGACTGCAACACCCTTTATGTGGGAAGCCGCAAGAACGCGCTGGACCATATGGATACCGCTCTTTTGAACGGATTTTCACCCTACTCAACAGGCTGTCATGTTATTATCGCTGACGGACTGAAGGGAACCGACGAGGCACTTGTTCCCATAAATCTTGAGTATGTCAAAGAAGCAAAAATCGGCCGGGCCATTATGGATGCGGATATATTTATTTCCTTAAGCCACTTTAAGGGCCATGAGCTTGCAGGATTCGGCGGAGCCATCAAAAACATCGGAATGGGCTGCGGCTCCAGAGCAGGCAAGAAGGAGCAGCACTGCGACGGCAAGCCCACCGCAGACCGTTCGAAATGTATAGGATGCGGAGCCTGCACAAGAATCTGTGCTCACGATGCACCTACATTTGTGGATGGAAAGATTAACATCGACCAGGACAAGTGTGTAGGCTGCGGAAGATGTATCGGAACCTGCCCGGTTGACGCTGTTATGGTAGATTTCAGTAACACATCCACAATGCTTAACTACAGAATGTCCGAGTATGCATACGCAGTATGCAAGGACAGACCCTGCTTCCATATTTCACTTATTTGCGACGTCTCACCTAACTGTGACTGCCACAGCGAAAACGATATCCCGATTATTCCCGATATCGGAATGCTGGCATCCTTTGACCCGGTTGCCCTGGACCAGGCATGCATTGACCTTGCAATGCAGCAACCGGCCATAACCGGCAGCCAGTTCGACGACGGCCTCAAAGAGGCCGAGGCCCATCACCACGACCACAAAGACCTGTTTAACGTAGTTCATCCTGACACGGAGTGGGAGACCTGCCTTAAGCACTCCGAAGAAATCGGCCTTGGAACAAGAGCTTACGAATTAAAGAAAATATAGTGTGCCAAAGGGGACGGGGGAAAGTGTCCTCAAGGAGTGTCCCTACTGTCAGCAGGGTGTCGTTGTATAATGTGTTTTTCTTGGTCTACTCACGCAAAGAACAGTTACGAGCCACTTCGGCTGTCCCCCTTGCGGCTTTGTGAAAGCAAGCCGTCTGCGGGGGCCCGTTACCACTCAGCTCTCGTGGCGCTTAGTTTATCGTTTTTTATTGCTTCCGTACGACCCTGCGAAAATACACATTATACAATGGCCTCCTGCTGACAGTAGGGACACTCCTTGAGGACACTTTCCCCCGTCCCTGATGGCACGTAGGAGAGAGAATGAAGTTATTTGGTATAAGGTATGCGAAGGGGTATTACGTTTCGAAGCTGAGGGACTTTCCGTTTTATTATTTTTTGTGTGAGTATGAGGAAAAGCGGATTTTGCTTGATGTGGGATTTTCGGACAGTAAGAAAGCCGCTGTTACAGGTACTACGTTATTTGACGTGGAGAGCGAGATGAAGGAGGTTTTCGGCGGAAAACCTTCGATAGATGCGGTAGTGATAACCCACAGGCATTTTGACCATATCGAAGATATTGTAAAGTATGAGGACTGCGAAGTGTATATGACCGGCGCAAGCTTTGAAGGCGTGATGGCACACGGCCCTGAAGACGTGAAAGGATACCTTTCACGGGCTCAGGGCCGGGGCCTTCTTCACGCCTCCGGCTGCGCCGGCACCGTCTACGATAAGTTCCACCTGGAACTCATAGGCGGCCATTGTGAAGACTCAAGCGTCATTCATTTTGAAGAAGACGGAAAGCATTACTGCATAACCGGTGATGAGTGCTTCAGCACCAAGCTTTTTTCCAGGGGCATTCCCTCCGGAGGAAAAATGGATCCCGAAAAGAATGAGGAATTCACAAAGCGCGGAGCAAAGGAAGGCTGGATAGCACTTCCGTCCCATGATCCCGAAATGTTAAAGAATTTTAAAAGAATTTCAGAAAATATTGTAGAAATAATTTAGAATTGAAACTCTTTCCCATTTGCACAAGATGTTGTATAATATCTCTATGAAGGGGGACAAATGTATGGAACGTGAATCAAAATCCTTTATAGCGGTATTATTCAAAATTGTTCTTCTGGCAGCGCTTATTGCCGGCATTTATAAGTTTCTTAAAGAACGTCTCCCCAAGGGAAATGAAAGCTACGAATTGCCCTATATGCGCACGTACACAGAACTTTCCAGAAGAACCGAATAGGCACAATATAAGGCGACCGGTCAGTGACCTGTCGCCTTAATTTTTGGAGATCGATATGGAAAAAAGAATAAAAAACTATATTAAATATCTTGAGGAACTGAATTTTGAAGAGCTTTCACCCGAAGAACGGAAAGCCTTGAAAGAGGAAGCACTGGTACAGATCGGCTTTTTTCAGCACGAACGCCTTGTTCACCTTATCGTAATGGCTCTGGTGGCAATTCTTATGACCCTTGGAATGATTCTTGTGGTAATAAGCGAAACAATGGCCACCCTGATATTTACCGCACTCCTTATAGTCCTTCTTGTTCCCTACATCCGCTTTTACTGGATAATGGAAAACGGAGTGCAGACCCTTTATAAACTTTACGACAAAATTTAGTTGTGCCAAAGGGGACGGGGGAAACTGTCATCAAGGAGTGTCCCTTCCGTCAACAGTGGACCGGTGTATAATGTGTATTTTCGCAGGGTCGTACGGAAGCAATAAAAAAACGATAATACTTGGCGCCACGAGAGCTGAGTGGTAACGGGCCCCGCAGACGGCTTGCTTTCACAAAGCCGCAAGGGGGACAGCCGAAGTGGCTCGTAATTGTTCTTTGCGTGAGTAGACCAAGAAAAACACATTATACACCGGCACCTCTGTGGACAGTAGGGACACTCCTTGATGACACTTTCCCCCGTCCCCTTTGGCACGCTAGAATACGAAGTGGATTAACAGCATGTAGGCTATGGTTCCGCCGGCTATGGAAAGAAGCATCTGGCGCTTCCAGAAGTGAAGGCCTGAGGTTATGAGGATGGCAATAAGTTCGGGAAGCCCGTGACTTGAGCCGGCCTCAAGGATTTTGACGTTTCTTAAACTGTATACTACTAACATCGCAAAGACTGCGGAGGGGAGATATTTCCCCAGATACTGCACAAACTGCGGTGTTTTTTTGTGCTCGGAAAAGACCGCAAAGGCAAGAAACCTTGTAAGCATGGTGGCAAGAGCACAAAGGGCAATTGTGATTATCATTCGGAGGGTACTCATTTAGGACACCTCCTTTGATATTATAGGTTTTTTGAAGGCTGCCAGAAGAACAATTACAAGAACCATTGTGGGTATCATGAAACTGTCGGGCCCGAATATCAAAAGGCAGAGAACGGATGCGCCAAGGCCGATATAGGCTGAGATGTGATGCTTTTCTTTGAGCCACTGGTCCAGGAAAATAACTACGAACATTGCGGTCAGGATAAACTCGATTCCGGAGGTGTCAAATTTAATGAAGCCTCCCAGAATGCCGCCCAGTGTGGCTCCGGACACCCAGTAGAACTGGTTTAATATGGTTACGAAAAAATAGAACCAGCCCTTGTCCACATCCTCGGGAACCTTTACCGAGCAGTTGATGGAGAAGGATTCATCGCACAGACCGAATATCAGATACCATTTTTTTAACCCGGTACCCTTGTATTTTTCCAGCATGGAAAGACCGTAGAAAATATGACGTGCCTGAATAAGGAGCGCCATTATAAAAACCTGAAGGGGCGCAAAGGGGCTAAGAAGCATTTCAACGCACACAAACTCAAGACTTCCTCCGAATATCACCGTGCTCATCACCAGGGGGAATATCCAGGAAAATCCCGAGACCTTCATATAGATTCCGTAAGCTATTCCCAAAAACCAGAATCCTGCAAAAATGGGGAGGGTGTATGGGAACGCTGCTTTAAATGCTTTTGTTTTCATAGGCTTTAGTATAGCAAATTTCCGCAAAAAGGGGTAACAAAAAGTTACTCCTTTTGCAAAAGCGGTAACTATAAGTAACCTCATTGGGAAAACCTGTTGATAGCGGTAAAAGGGGATGATATGTTATGCATTGGGGAGTATCGGAAACGATTGAAATGGTACAGGAGGTTATCTATGAAAACTAAAAAAGTTAAGAGAATTCTTGCGGCAGTACTGTCTCTTGTAATGGTTCTTGGTATGGGCCTTACATCATTTGCAGCACCGAAGGATGAGGACTATTCCCGTGCATCCCTTAACGCGGAAGAAAAAGCAGCAATCAAAACTATTTTTGATGCCCAGTGGTACAAAGAAGAAAATCCCGACGTGGTAGCCTGTGTAGGTGACTCAGAGGATGCATTATTTACACACTTTTTAACCCATGGTATGTGGGAAACAAGACAGCCCTCAAAGGACTTTAACGTTAACGCATACTATGCAGCCTATAAAGATTTGCAGGAAAACTTAAAGGGTCTTTCCGAGGCAGAGCTTGTAAAGGCATTGTTCCTTCACTATGCAACAATAGGAAAGAACGAGGAGAAGCGTGAAGCAACCACAATACAGAAGGCACTTGAGCGTACAGGCGAGATAAAATACATCGGTTCCTTCCACAGCGATGAAATTCCCGGAACACAGGAAGGTGCGGTAGTGGCAAAGAGTGCAGGCATAAACGGAAAACTTATGGGCCCCAGAGTGCTTGCTTTGTTAAATACTTTTGTAGGAGAAATCAGAGCATTTGCTTCGAACCCTGATAATCATCTTGGCAATATTCTTACAGGAGAAATGTTGTCTTCTGATGATTACGATTTTCCCGGATTTGAAACCTTTGATGAAATGACAAATGTTGCGGAAATATTGTCAGCTGAATATCTTCTTGGCAGGGATATAAAAAGAGCTACAATCTTTTTTGGTCCCGATGGATATGAAGAGTATGCCAGAGTTACGGGAGAAGAGGAAACTGTTATTCACGATGAAGCTGAAGCTTTGTTTGAGATTGTCAACACTTTTGAAAATGGATTGGGAGAGTGCTATGAAGATCTTGGATTTGATCTTACCGACCTGTCGGAAGACCACGAGAGATTTTTGGAAGCTATTTTAGAGTCTACAGATTCTGCCTATTCAGACTGGAACAGTTATCTGGCAAAAAATATTGAACTCGAATTACAGATTGCGCAGCATCCGGAACTGGTTAATCCTGAAGAAGCTTTATTGATATTGGCAGAAGAATATCCCGGCGTATTATTTTTGGTAAAGAGCTACACTTTTTTTGATATGCATTTTAGCTTTTAAGGAAAGGTTTTAGAAACGGCGAAGCCGAAAGGCTTCGCCGGTTTTTTTTAGATTATTCCGCAGGGAATAAGGATTATTAAAAGAACTGCCACAAGTCCCCAGAGGCCTATTAAGAAGCGTTTCCTCTTCTTTGGCTCCATGTCGGGAACAAAGTTGCTGGCTAAGAAGAAAGGTACATAGGTAGTGATGAATACGGGAAGCACGCCCCACCATTTGTAAACCCAGATAAAGGAGTTGTTGGATGTACCTGCCAGGAAGGACTCGAAAAGAGCGAAGAGAAGAGCCATTTCCAAAGCGCCCACAAGCTTACAGCTGATACCATTTTTGCCGTTCTTGGCAAAATAGCGTTTGCTTCTGTCGTCGGGAAGCATCTTAAAGGAGATAATTCCCGCAAGGGAGAACATCATGGAAAGCTCCCAACACACACCGATCAGAAGAATGAAGGTGGTGGACTCATTGCTTACGGTCCATAAAGGATAGCCGAAGATGTGACCTATTATGGCATTTACAATCTCGTACATCCAGTGAACACCGTAAAGCGCAAGACCTGCGCAGACTGCGTCGTAGTTTTTCTTTTGGATTTCAGACCAGTAAACATAGAAGACTACGGCAAGAATAAATATAAATGTCCAATTGAAGTTTTCGGTACTTCTAACCTTGACAGCGTCAACTAAGCTTCTTGCAAAGTCTGAGCCGTCTCCCCAAAATTTAAACATACTTTACCTCCATAAAAATAAAGTGAATACCTCTGATGCTATTTTATCATCAGG
>JAZLJG010000189.1:0-9086 GCA_045617745.1 Lachnospiraceae bacterium
CGGCTTTAACTAATTTGTGTTCTGCCATGGTGTAACTCTCCTTTTTCAAAATTCTCCCTTGTGCAAACGATTTCGCACATACGGATATTATATCGGATAAAAGTTAGTAATACAATAGATTGAATTTTGTTGATTTTTATAAGATAATATTTTCGGAGTTTGGGGACTAATCAAAGGAGAATATTATGGATTTAGCAAAAATACTTAGCGCACTTTCAGCATCGGAGGTTTCCGATGTCAGCAAAAAAACAGGCGCATCAAAATCAGACATCACAAGCGTAATTACCGCAGCCCTTCCCTTAATCGCAAAGGGCGAAGACAAGAAAACCGCCAGCGGCAAGGTTGCGAAGAAAACAGGCCTCGACCTTTCCCAGGTAACAGAAATACTTACATTATTGCTTCCTGTCATCACTTCACTTGTAAACACAAATGACGAAAAACCTTCCTCCGGAAAAGGCAAAAAGAAACCCGCAGCCCAGTCTTCACAGGCTTCAGGCTTACTGGGCGGACTTCTCGGCAACTCGGATTTATTAGGAACCATCGGAGGTCTTCTTGATACATCAGCCGAGGAAGAAGAAGAGGAAAAGCCCAAAGCAAAGAAAAAGACCTCATCTTCAAGTTCTGCGAAGAAGAAAACAACTTCCTCTTCAAGCTCTGCGAAGAAGAAAACAACCTCCTCAACAGGGAAGAAGAAAACATCCTCAAAATAACAACACTAACGCCCGAAAGCCTCATGCTTTCGGGCGTTCTATATTCTTCATGTTACGCCATTTAGCAACTCGTTAATAATCAACGCACCCGCGGTTAATAAGGGAATGCTTTAATTTTACTCATCAGAAGGAGGACTGTATCCATGAGAAAGATTAAAGCTTTTCTTCTGACAATCGCATTGGTTTTGACCATTTCTGTTCCTGCTTACGCACAAGAATACGACGGCTACACAGTTGAAAGTATGGAACCGGTGCAGGTGTACGTTAACCGTACCATTAACCTTCGTGACCTTCCCACATCGGAAGGAAACCTTTTAGGAACACTGCACGAAGGCGATATGCCTATAGTAGTAGGGAAAGTTACCTCTAACAGGTGGAACGATTATCCCTATTATGTTTTGGATAACGGTGCCTTTTTAAACGGACACTATTTTACTTTTGACGTTCCGAAAACAGTTATTCTGGACGTTCAAAACATCCTTCAGAACCCGGAACTTCCGAATGGTTGTGAAGTGACTTCTTTGGCAATCTGTTTAAACTACAAGGGTTATGCGGTAGATAAATGCGACTTGTCAGATAACTATCTTCCGAAGACTTCTGTCTGGAACGAAGAATACACTTCCGAAGCATACTATCTTGGTAATCCCCGAAACAAAGGCGGAGCCGACAGCGGATGGTACTGCTTTGCAACGTGTCTTTCGAAAACAATTGATAATTATAATGCCGCCAACAATACGGCAATAACCTACGGAAACCTCACGGGAAGTGACGTGTCTTCCCTTTATGCGGAAATTGATAACGGAAATCCCGTAGTCATTTGGGGAACCTTAAGATGGGGAACTCCCAGAGCCTATGCAAACGGTTACTATCGTAACCTTCACTGTATGGTTCTTTCGGGATACTCCGACAGTACGGTTACCATTACAGATCCCATCTACGGAGAAGGTTTGAAAACCATCAAACGTTCAACCTTCGAAACGGTCTGGAGCCAGATGGGAAGCCATGCACTTGTGGTTTACTGATAAAAATGGGCGATGTCTTAGACATCGCCTTCAGTTTGAAGGCAAACCGGTAAATACATAGCTTTTGCAATTGAAGCACAAAAATAAAGTCTGTCAAGGGTATATAAACAGCTAAAAACAGCTTCCTTTGACAGACTTTTTTATGTGTTAACAGGCAATCAGGTAATGTATGAAATACTGTGCGTATCGCAAGATGTTTAGTGTGGTCAATAAGCTAATATATTAGTCTGACCGGCTAAATGTTGTATTTATCAGATTATGCCAGTACAGAACAGCCCAAATTATGTGTTATGTAAACTAAGCAGAACCGAGGTTCGCAATTCACTGAGACCTAATAGTAAGTATTAGCATGGTGATTATATAGAATGGAGGCAAAACATTTATTTTGTACCGGTAAAAGTCTGATGCCGAAGGATTTAGTAAGTCATGTACATCCTTAACCCGATATTATGTTAACACATGATTGGTAAAACCACTGTTTGGTTAACATAATATTCCCGTTTTTTTAGGCCTCACTTATAAAAAAGTCAATTGCCACTTTTTATCAGCAGTACAAGAAGCCTTTAAATAAGCACCTGCTCAAGTTTGTATGAACAACTCGCAATTTGTTATTCCACTGCAAAGGCATGAGTTTACATAACACCATGAATAGTCTCTTTTTTGCTGATAAAATTAAAATAGAACTATTCTTATCTGTTATTTCGATGATTCGCCTTAACCACTATCTTGTAAGGCCTGAAACAGACATATCATTTCATTCATCGCTTGATTACCTGTTAACACATAAAGAAAGTCTGTCATGGGTAGCTGGTTTTTAGCCGTTTATATCCCCTTGACAGACTTTTTTATGTGTTTTTATCTTTCTATATCAGTGTCAATAATCATTTTCTTACATCCTTCACAGAAGTATGTTTCTATTTCAAAATGTCCCCAGGGACCGTTTACGGCTGCTTTCACAGTATTCACACCGCAAATTCTGTCAATGAATTTAACCTTTTTTCCTTCTTCTGTGTAATACATACGACCTCTTCCTTCGCCGTGAAGCTTGCCTTTTTTCATTTCTTTATTACAATATGGACAAATCATAAATAATCTCCTTTGCTTTGATACTGTAATCTTACCTCCATGCAGAAAGCAAATACATGTCAAAAAGCAAAAGATATAATAGTTTAATTCCCAAAAAATAAAGAGAAGACCTTTGTCTTCTCCTTAACTTATTACGAATTACTCTTAATGTCTTCTATTCTTTTATTAAGGTCCTCTATCGCAAGCCGGGCATTTGTAATCTCTCTCATCTGCTTTTCAAATTCCGGATCGAAATCACCGTCCTTGTGCATCTCATAATACTTTCTGCCGATTGCGGAGTAAGAACGGTTTATAAGGCTTTCACAGGTATTGATTTCGGATTTAAGCGTAAGAACATCCTTTGTTCCTTTGCCTTTTGTCACAAGGGCCTCAATAACATCGGCAACAACCTGTACTATATTTTCAATAATATCAATAATCGTATCCATAAAATTCTACCTTTCGGAAAGTTTTTTCTTTATTTTGTTTTTGGCTCTGTTTAAGGCATTATCGGTGGATTTTTCGTCTTTTCCCAGGACCTTTGCTATCTGAACATAACTCATTCCCGTTAAGAAAAGCTCCACAGCTTCCCTTTCAAAACCCGAAAGCTCCGTGTCGATAAAGTGCTCTATATCTTCCACGTTTTCCCTGTCAATCATTATTTCCTCAGGGTTATCCGCTCCGGATGAAATGGTATTTTCGAGGGTTTCTGCACCGTTTTCATCTTTCCCATCCTCAGAAGAAGCACTCAAAGAAATATACGTATTAAGCGGCATATGCTTCTTTCGACCTGAAGCAGTTACAGCTGTGTACATCTGTCTTGAAACGCATAAATCCGCAAAGGTCGAAAAGCTGGCATCACGGCCTATATCGTAATCCCTTATGGCTTTAAAAAGGCCTATCATTCCTTCCTGGATAAGGTCTTCCGAATCGGCACCGAGAATATACATGGACTTAGCCTTGCTTCGCACCAAGTTTTTATACTTATCAAGAATATATTCAGTTATTCCGTTTTCCCCTTCCCTGATTCTTAAAATCAGTTCTTCGTCAGGGGTATCCGCATATTTATTTTTTAAGTCTTTGTCTTGCAATTTCAAAGCTTAATACTCCCATTGCCACAGATGCGTTCAAAGAATCAATGTCGCCCTTCATAGGTATAGACGCTACAAAGTCACATTTTTCTTTAACAAGTCTTCCCACGCCTTCGCCTTCGTTGCCGATTACAAGCCCGATGGGGCCGGTAAGATTCAAGTCATACATTAAATCTCCTTCCATATCGGCACATACGAACCAAAGGCCCCGTTCCTTCAGCTCTTCGATGGTTTTTGCGATATTGGTAACCTTTACTACAGGAGTGTAGTTAAGTGCTCCCGCGGAGGTACGGGCTACCGTAGCGGTAAGACCCACTGCACGGTTTTTAGGGATAATAACTCCGTGGGCACCTACAAGGTTTGCGGTTCTTATGATAGCCCCCAGGTTATGAGGATCTTCAATATTGTCAAGAATAATAACAAATGGAGGCTCACCTTTCTTCTCTGCAAGGGCAAATATGTCTTCCATCTCCGAATAGTCATAAGCGGCGCTTACGGCTATAACGCCCTGATGGTGTCCTGTTTCGGACATCTGGTCCAGACGTTCTTTGTCCACGTATTTAATAAGGGTGTCCTGTTTTTTGGCTTCTCTTTTAATGCTTAAGACAGGGCCGTCCTGGCAGCCGTCCAGTACAAAGAGACGGTCAATTGTTTTTCCCGATTTAAAAGCTTCAAGGACGGCGTTGCGTCCTTCTATCTGTGATTCGTTTTTAGGCATCTTTCATTCCTTCTTTTATAAGTTCTAACATTCTGTCTGTTTTTCCCGAAATATACAGGTAACCCATCAGTGCTTCAAAGCCTGTGGCCTTTCTGTAATCGCTGATGCTGGCGTTCTTTGCTTTTGTGGCGGACTTTGCGTTTCTTCCACGACGGTAGGCCTCAGCTTCTTCAGGCGTTAAAAGGTCGTATAACTTATCTGCCATCTTCGCCTGTGTGCCTGCATTTACGTACTTTGTGGCTTCCTTGTGAACCTTTTCTATGGCTCTGTTTCCCTGTGAAAGGGTTATGGTCCGGATAACCACCTCATAAACCGCATCTCCGATGTGGGCAAGAATCAGTGGCGCCACTTCTTCGGGCTTCACATCCGAAAGTCCGTAGGTTTCTTTTATTTTTAAATACAAATCATCCACTATTTCGTAAGCTCCTTAACCTTTGCTTCAAGCTCAAGAACACGATTAATAAGTTCGGTATTTGACTGCTGGAGTGCAGTAATATCTTCTCTTACGGGGTCCGGAAGGTCAATCTGGTTAAGTTCTTCCTGAGGAAGATTGGCATCCCGTCTTCTTACCACACGTCCGGGAACACCCACAACAGTAGAATTGGCCGGTACTTCCTCCAAAACAACGGAACCTGCACCGATTTTGGAATTGTCACCAATCTTAAAAGAACCAAGAACCTTTGCTCCTGCGGAGACCATTACGTTGTTTCCAAGGGTAGGATGTCGCTTTCCCTGTTCTTTGCCTGTACCGCCAAGGGTTACGCCCTGATAAAGGGTACAGTTGTCTCCTATAATGGTGGTTTCACCGATTATTACTCCGTTTCCATGGTCTATAAACAGACCCTTTCCAATCTGTGCGCCGGGGTGGATTTCGATTCCGGTCCTTCTTACAGCACGCTGGGAAATAAGTCTGGCTCTGAAGTAATGACCCTTTATATAGTGCTTGTGGGCACGCCTGTAGCTAAGCATAACTTTAAAGCTGGGGTACAAAAGAACCTCCATATTGGAATGGATGGCAGGGTCACGTTCTCTTATGATATTTATTTCTTCTTTAATATCTTTAATAATTCCCATATTAATGTCCTTATCGAATTTGCTCCACTATTGTAATCTATTTTGCTTTCTTTTTCAATTTGTAGTGATAATATTAAATTATAATGTGAAAGGAAAGGGCTTACCATGTTACATGTTAATTACCTTAACGAGCAGGAAAAATACGAGAAACTGCTTGAAAGAAAGAATAAAAAGGACGAATCCTTTTACAACGGAATCTACGACAGATACGAGTATCCCGTTCTTACAAGGGACCACATTCCGCCATTCTGGCAGTACAATCTGGATGCTTCTTCCAATCCCCATTTTATGAAAAGGCTTGGTGTAAACGCCGTTATGAATTCAGGTGCCATATATCTTGACGGAAAATACTATCTTGTGGCAAGAATAGAGGGCGATGACAGAAAGTCCTTCTTTGGCGTAGCAGAATCCGCAAACGGAATCGACGGCTTTAAGTTTTGGAATTACCCGGTTGTGCTTCCGGACACCTGTCCCGAGGAAACAAATGTATATGACATGAGACTTACAAAGCACGAAGACGGCTGGATTTACGGTGTCTTCTGTTCAGAAAGCAAAGACGCTTCCTCTTCGGACCTTTCCGCCGCTGTTGCAGCCGCAGGAATCGTGCGTACAAAGGATTTGAAGACCTGGGAAAGACTTCCTAACCTTGTTACACTCCATTCTCCCCAGCAAAGAAATGTATGTCTGCACCCTGAATTTGTAAACGGAAAATATGCTTTTTATACACGTCCCATGGATGACTTTATCGATACAGGCTCAGGTGGAGGTATCGGCTTTGGTCTCTGTGATGACATCACCCATGCTGCAATAGATGAAGAAAAAATGACCTCTCTTCGTAAATACCACACCATAACGGAAGTTAAAAACGGAGCCGGCGCAGTTCCCATAAAAACTCCGAAAGGCTGGATTCACATTGCACATGGAGTGCGAAACACCGCTGCGGGCCTTCGCTACGTAATCTACGCTTTTGCTACGGCTCTTGATGACCCTTCCAGGGTAATCGCCGAGCCTTCAGGCCTTTTAATAGGCCCCAGAGGTTCCGAGCGTGTGGGAGACGTATCAAATGTCTGCTTCACAAACGGGGCCATAGTAAACGAAAAAGATGAAGTATTCATATACTACGCTTCCTCTGATACGAGGCTTCACGTAGCTACCACAACACTTGAAAAGCTTACTGACTACGTATTTAACACACCTTCCGACCCGCTTCGCTCCGCAGACTGCGTAAAACAGCGCTGTGAACTTATTAAAAAGAATCTGGAGTTTTTGTCAAAACAATAAATATTAAAAAGCCGTGGCATTTCTTCCATACCAGAAATTGCCACGGCTTTTTCACTTTCTTAAGGATTCAGTCTTTGATTAATGCATTCTGCGGTAACCCTTCCGTAAATATCCACGCTGAACTTTGAAATTCCGCCGGAAGGACCTGAAAATCTTGACTTTCTTCTGTCCTCAAACCTGTATCCCATAAGCATGGTCTGCAAAAATCCCAAAGTACAGCCATGAGACACTATAAGGATGTTTTCCTTATCATTGGAAATAATCTCCTGGTAAAAAGGATATATTCTTTTCCAAAGATCCCTGTCCGAATCAGCATCCTCAAATGGTCTGTAATCCGGGTCAAAACCGTCCTCAGGCTTTTTATGGGCCTGAAACCAGTCCCAGGGTTTTCCGTTTCCTTCACCTGCACTTACTTCACGGATTTCTTCCCGGATTTCCATGGGAAGGCCAAGTGTTTTGTTCATTTCCTCTGCAGTCTGTTTAGCTCTTGCCTGGCAGGAAACATACATGTAAAAATCTTTATCCTTTATTTCTCTCTCAAGGTACTTACCGATCTCAAAGGCCTGCTGTCTTCCAAGTTCTGTAAGGTTCCAGTCGAACCCGCCTCCCGCATGGCCGTTTATATGGTGCTCCGACTGGGTATGCTGAACCATAATAATGCGTTTTCTTTTCTTGCGGCAAAAAAATTCTTCAACAATTCCCTCCGCCACATCTCTTCCAAACCACCCTTCACCTTCAAAGGCTATAGGGTAAAGTCTGAACATATCCTGTTTTTCATTTTCGGGAAGTTCGTAAAAGTCCTGCTCAGTTCTTTCCAAAGGAACGGTTACAAGCTTGTGGTCGTTGTCATTTCTTTTGAATACGCCTATGACTCTGACGGAAATGGTTTCACCAAGCCTCATATCCTTATCGGTCATAACAAGAGCATCCAGGTGTTCGCATGGAGGAGTTCCGGACTCCATAATCCACCCATAAGGCTCCTTTACAAATCTGTCCGCGGAAAGACTTGTACAGTCCTTTTCAATGTAGCTGTCAGTTACCGCAATGTATTTCATTCTTTTGGTCTCATGCCAGGTCTGTTCGATTTTTACATTGTATATCATTTCGTAGCTCCTTATCTTTTAAATGTCGTATTTCTTTAAAAGCATATCCAGAGCTTCCCTAAGAAGAATTGCTTCGCCTATTCCTTCACGCTTTGAAAGTTTTGCAAGTCTTGAAAGCTGGTCCTGTGTGAAATGACTTGTTTTGGGAACCATCTTCTCTTCTTTTGCCATTGCAACACGGTCTCTTCCCGTAACCTTAGCTCTGTACAATGCACCGTCAGCCTTTCTTATTAACTCTGCGCATCTGTTGGCATCTTCAAAAGCGGTTGCCATTCCGATTGTCATTGACATTTTGGAGCCGTCACCAAGAACAAGATTGTAGTCCTTCTTCAATTCATTTAAGAAAAGGAAAATGTCCTCCCTCTCCTCTGTTCCTCTGAAAATGATACCGAACTCATCTCCGCCGATTCTGTACACCGTAGCTTCCTTCGGAATCTTAGACTGAATATACTTACCGGTTTCAATCAAAACCCTGTCGCCTTCTTCATGTCCGAAATTCTTATTGATACGTGCAAACTCATCAAGGTCAATAAGTGCTATTACTACCGTTTCACCTTCTGCTTCCGCATCGCTTTCAAGAATATCAGTAATAGCCTTGTCAAAAGAATCACCAATCGGAAATCCCAAAGCCTCGTTAACCGTAGAGTTAATTCCTCTCTTCTTGTGTTCTTCAGGTGTGTGTGAATGTACTTCTTTTTGTGCCATAATTATCTCCTTTGTGTTTTGTATGAAATAATATCCGTCGATATTATTTCTGAAATAATACGTCCGAACAATTACTTTTTAACACACATTTCAAAATATGTCAACCCTGTCTCTTTTTGGTGTAAAAGTGCCTTTCTCTTTGCTCTCCCGGGCGGGCCGTTTGTTGGTTTGCTTGAAGAATTTCTAAACGGATGCACTTAAAGGTTTCGAGGCGAACGACTATTATTTTTTTAGCCCCGTACGAATGTCTGAAGCGCAGAAGCACTTAGAAAAGTTTTTTACTTTTCTTAGTGGTTCAAGCGAGTTTCGAAGGGGCT
>JAZLJG010000190.1:0-2651 GCA_045617745.1 Lachnospiraceae bacterium
AAGAACAAATTGAAGCCGCTCACCGTTACGGCGAAATCGTCGACCTGCCTTTCCCTGTAGTCGCGCCTGATGGCGATGAGGACTATATCGCGGCTTTGGCCGACGAGTATTGCAACAAGGTGCTTGAACTGGCTGGCGGTGCGCCTGCCGTCGTGCATCTGATGGGGGAAATGACACTGACCTTCTCCCTCGTGAAACGGTTTCACGCAAAAGGCATCAGCTGCATTGCAGCAACTACCGAACGGGTAGTCGCCGAGGTTGATGGAGAAAAAAGATCGGTTTTTAATTTCGTAAAATTCAGAGCGTATGAAAAGTAAAAGCATGAAAGAAAAGATTTGGGACATCCTGAACAAAAAACCGAGCCGGGTTGTCCTTATTCTTTGGCTGATGACGATGGAATTCTTCGGTTTCCAAATATTGCGTAACGAAGAGTTCTCGTTGCAGCCGTTTTCCTGTCCTTTTGGGTTATGGCTTTTCATTGCATTTATCGTTTGGCTTGTGGTGTTCATTATAGGTTATAGCCGCAAGGAGAGCGAAGCACCGTTTAGCCTCAACAAGGTGACTATACAAAAACTGTTTGTCGGTTCCATAACGAAATCAAATCCGTATTCCATTTTTGTGCTGTTTGTCTTTCTGGGTCAGATTACCTGGTGTTTTGACCTTGGTGGAAAACTGTTTGTGGAATGGGATCCTGATTGGAAATGGCTGGTGGCTTTTGTTGTTTCAATAGCAGTCCTCTTTGCCATTGGCGTGATATTTTCCATTCCGAAAGCAAAAGACATAACTCCCGGCAAATGCAGATTGCTGCTGTCCGGTTTTTCCGGTTCTGGCACGATTAAAGAATTCAACATTGAAGGTGCCATTAGGCCCATTGTTCAAGCTCCACATGACAATTCAGGAAACGAAAACGATGCTTTTGCCATAGAAGAGTGGATGATTGTGCCATCGCATGAATTGCGTAAAATGAAAATTGATGATGATGTAAGCCAAAAACACCAGATACCAGAACTGGTTCGACTGATAAATGAATACAACAATCTTATTGATAGTGGCCGATGGCAAAAAGAAAAATTTACAGAAATCATCTCTGAGTATATTCGCTTAATTCACGGTAAAAAGATAAAGATACAATTGCTACAGGAGGTGGATTACAATAGTTTTGAAGAATGTTATAAAGTTGTCACCGAGGAGCTTAGGAAAAAGGAAAAGGAAAAAGGGCAGGACTGCTACACGGTAGTTCACACAAGTCCCGGCACGGCTGCGGTTTCCGCAGTAATGTCGACGATTGCCATCAAGCTCGACAGACAACTGGTATATACCGAACAGGTATCTAGAGGCCAAGTTCCACGTCTGCTTAAAGTGTCCATCGATGTTCTTTCCCTAAAGGATTGGTTTGAGGAATTATCCAATGACAGCGAATAGTCCTGCCGTCTGTACTTTTTCCTTGAAATATCGGAAAAACATTATCTTTGCAGTGCTAAATTTTCCGCAAGGTTCTTTGACATATTGAAAAATTGTGTACTTTTGCACCCTCAAAAAACGACCCCTTTTTTCGGGCGAAAAACGGCAAAACGGGCGTTTTCGACATGCTAAGGTTCTTTGACATAGCGACTTGCAAATTTACCTCTCCGAGACCTACTTCCATTAAAACAAGGATTAAGACTTCGCTATAATCAGCGGATTTTGAGAATACTGAATACCTCCGAGACCTACTTCCATTAAAACAAGGATTAAGACAGTTGTAGATGACGAGAGTTCCCTCGCCTTTGACAGTCTCCGAGACCTACTTCCATTAAAACAAGGATTAAGACCTCGCCCAAAATGGCATCTTCTGCCCAAACAAGACAGCTCCGAGACCTACTTCCATTAAAACAAGGATTAAGACTTTTATTTTTCAGTTTGTTTTACTGTGCTTTACTTTCTCCGAGACCTACTTCCATTAAAACAAGGATTAAGACATAAAGTAAAACTCTATAAGTTTAATAAGTAAAACTCTCCGAGACCTACTTCCATTAAAACAAGGATTAAGACAATAGATATAGGAGCAATCATTATAATGGATGAAACCTCCGAGACCTACTTCCATTAAAACAAGGATTAAGACAATAGATATAGGAGCAATCATTATAATGGATGAAACCTCCGAGACCTACTTGGCGAAGCCCAATCTTGCTTGCCAAGGCATAGCCCAAGCCTTTAGGGGCTTTGTCTCTGCGCTTGTCTTCACAAGATTTCCATTAAAACAAGGATTAAGACGTCATTGAAGTATTTACCATAGAAAGACCTTAATTTCCTTCTTTCACGTTCAGGCAATTGGCATCGCGGTTTCTTATCTTCGATACCAACTTATAGAACTATTCAGAAAACGGGAACGCACATTGCCGCGCAAGCGGCACCGAAAGATTTTGTAATTCCGATTAGGAAGCGGCAGGCGGGTGGAAGAAAAGATTTATGAAGGATTTATGATAGATTTGTTTCCAAAAGACAAATAATTTCTACTTTTGCATTTTAAACAGCAAAAACAGTTACGGTTATGGGACAGAAACTGCCAATCGGGATACAGAGTTTTGAGGACCTAAGGAACAAGGGATTCAAATATGTGGATAAGACGAACTATGTTTTCAAATTGGTTACGGAAGGCAAGTATTATT
>JAZLJG010000191.1:0-10089 GCA_045617745.1 Lachnospiraceae bacterium
TTCACTTAATTCAGTTTCTAAGTGGTGTGCAAGATGTATGCCCAGCTTTATTGATTACATCAATAATGAGGGCAAACTCCCTGAACATTTGACATTCTCACTTGCAGCCCTTATGGCTTTCTATACAGGAAACAGAATCGAGGACAACGCTCTTATCGGAAACAGAAACGGTGAAGAATACAGAATTATGGATGACGCTAAGGTTTTGGAATTCTTTAAAGAGAAGAGCTCTTTGGACGCAAAAGAATATACAAAGGCAGTTCTTTCAAATAAGGACTTCTGGGGCAGGGATTTAACACTTCTTCCCGGAGTGGAGGAATATGTTTCCAAAGCTTTGGAAGATATTCGCAAAAACGGAATGCGTAAGACAATGGAAGCGTACTTTTCATAAGGCGGATTAAGGATGAAAGACTTTATAAAGATTAACGAAAAGGACAACGTGGTTGTTGCGTTAGAGAATATTGAGGCCGGCAGGGTGCTGCAGGGCGTATGCGCCCTGCAGGAGATACCTGCCGGCCATAAAATGGCTTCAGCCCCCATCAAAGCGGGAGAAAAGGTAATAAAGTACGGCTACCCCATCGGCCTTGCCAAGGAAGATATCAAGGCCGGGGAATGGGTGCATGTACATAATTTGAAAACCGCTTTGGGAGATATTCTGGATTATAAATATGAACCTGTGGACACGGCTATTGAACCTTCGGAAGATATGACCTTTATGGGTTATAACCGTCCGGACGGAAAAGCAGGTGTGAGAAACGAAATATGGATTATTCCCACAGTAGGCTGTGTCAATAAGGTTGCCGAGACAATTGCTAAGTTAGGAAAAGCCCAATTAGCAGATGTTGCTGAAAATCTTGAAAATCCCGTGGACGACATCATATCCTTTTCACATCCTTACGGATGCTCCCAGATGGGAGAGGATCAGGAAAATTCCAGAAAAATACTTGCTGACTTAATAAATCATCCGAATGCAGCAGGCGTTCTTGTGCTGGGTTTAGGCTGCGAAAACAGCGGAATTGAGACGCTTAAGCCTTACCTTGGAAATTATGATGAGAGAAGAGTTAAGTTTTTAGTATGTCAGGATGTGGAGGATGAAACAGAAGAGGCTTTGAAACTTTTGGAGGAGCTTGCTTCTTATGCATCCACCTTTAAAAGGGAGCCGGTTTCAGTTAAAAAACTTATTGTGGGACTTAAATGCGGTGGAAGCGACGGCTTCTCCGGAATAAGCGCAAATCCCCTTGTGGGAAGGTTTTCCGACATGCTGGTATCAAAGGGAGGTACTACGATTCTTACGGAAGTTCCGGAAATGTTCGGGGCAGAAACCATATTAATGAACCGATGTGAAAACTTAGCAATATTTGATAGAACTGTATGTCTTATCAATGGCTTTAAGAAGTATTATACTGATAATAATCAGACAATATATGAGAATCCCTCACCGGGAAATAAAAAGGGTGGAATTTCCACTCTTGAGGATAAATCCCTGGGATGTACCCAGAAGTCAGGAGGCTCTGCCGTAAGAGGAGTGCTTTCCTATGGTGAAAGGGTTAAAAATCCGGGTCTTAATCTTTTGTCGGCTCCCGGTAACGACCTTGTGGCTGCGACAGCTCTTGCAGCAGCAGGAGCACAGATTGTGCTGTTTACCACCGGACGCGGGACACCCTTCGCATGTCCCGTTCCTACCCTTAAAATATCCACCAATTCCGCATTGTCCTTGAAAAAGGCCGGCTGGATTGATTTTAACGCAGGAGTCCTTTTGGAGGACAAGAGTATGGAGGAAACCGCAGACAGCTTCTTTGACTATGTTATTAAAGTGGCTTCGGGCGAAAAGGTTCTTAGCGAAAAAGCGGGATTCCATGATATGGCAATTTTTAAGCAGGGCGTGACCTTGTAATATATACAGTTGGAGGATGTATGAGTAACTTTATGAACGAAGACTTTCTTTTGAAGAATGAAGTCTCCAGAAAACTTTTTCATGAATATGCAGAAAAAATGCCTGTTCTTGATTACCATTGTCACATTAATCCCCGTGAAATAGCAGAGGACAGACAGTTTGAGAACATTACCCAGGTATGGCTTGGGGGAGACCATTATAAGTGGCGTTTTATGCGTTCCTGCGGTGTAGAGGAAAAATACATTACCGGAGATGCATCGGACAAAGAAAAATTCATGAAATGGGCCGAGTGCCTTGGTAAAGCAATAGGCAATCCTTTGTATCACTGGTCCCATCTGGAACTTCAAAGATACTTCGGATATAAGGGTGCTCTCAGTAAAAAGACAGCAGAAGAAGTATGGAATCTTTGCAACGAAAAGCTTTCACAGCCTTCCATGAGTGTGCGAAATATCATTAAGCAGTCAAATGTTACCCTTATCTGCACAACGGACGATCCTGTGGATTCACTTGAATGGCACGCAAAGATAGCAGAGGACAAAACCTTTGATGTGAAGGTTCTTCCTGCCTGGAGACCCGACAAGGCCATGTGTGTTGAAAAGCCCGATTTTGCGGATTATATAGAAAAGCTTTCTAAGGTAAGCAATGTGTCCATTTCTTCTTTTGAAGATTTGAAGAAAGCTATGGTAACAAGGCTTGATTTCTTTGCATCCATGGGCTGTACCGTTTCCGACCACGGTCTTGACTACGTTATGTTTGAGCCTGTTTCGGAAAAAGAAGCAGACAAAATATTCAGAAAAGCCATTAAAAAGGAAACGGTTACAAAACTTGAGGAACTTCAGTTTAAGACCGCATTTATGGTATTTATCTGCTCTGAGTACGCGAAAAGAAACTGGGTTCTCCAGCTTCACTACGGATGTAAGAGAAACAACAATTCCGAAATGTTTAAAAAGATTGGCCCCGATACGGGATATGACTGCATAAACGATCATACTCCCTCAGCTGAACTTGTTGATTTCCTTAATTACTTAAACGACAACAAGTCCCTTCCCAAGACTATTCTTTACAGCCTCAATCCTTCGGATAACGCAGCTATCGGTACTGTTTTGGGATGCTTCCAAAATTCCGACGCAGTTGGCAAAATCCAGCAGGGAAGTGCATGGTGGTTTAACGATAACAAAACCGGAATGGAAAGCCAGATGGTTTCTTTGGCTAACTTAGGAAACCTTTCCGGATTTGTAGGTATGCTTACGGATTCCAGAAGCTTTTTGTCATACACAAGACATGAGTATTTCAGAAGAATACTTTGCAACTTAATCGGTGAGTGGGTAGAAAACGGAGAATTCCCTGAGGATTATGATATTCTGGGAGAAATCGTTTCCGACATTTCCTACAACAACGCAGTAAATTACTTCGGCTTTGACATGCTGAAATAATCTTTAAGGAGAAAGAATATGAATTTGAATTTGAAACCTGAAAAAGAATGCAGATATGATGCGGTTTCCCTGGGGGAAATAATGTTAAGACTTGACCCCGGTGAAGGCAGAATAAGAACAGCTCGTCACTTTACAGCATGGGAAGGTGGCGGAGAATATAACGTTGTACGTGGCTTAAGAAGATGCTTTGGCATGAAAACAGGCGTTATCACAGCCTTTGCCGACAACGAAATCGGTAAACTTATGGAAGACTTCATCCTTCAGGGCGGAGTTGACACATCTCTCATAAAGTGGATGCCCACGGACGGAATCGGCCGTGTTTGCAGAAACGGTTTGAACTTTACCGAAAGAGGTTTTGGCATCCGCGGAGCGGTAGGCTGCTCCGACAGAGCCAACACAGCTATTTCCAAAGCAACACCCGAAGACTTTGATTTTGACTACATTTTCGGTGAACTTGGCGTAAGATGGCTCCATACGGGCGGTATTTACGCAGCACTTTCCGAACAGTCCTGTATAACGGTTCTTGAAGCTATCAAGACAGCTAAAAAGTACGGAACAATTGTATCCTACGATTTAAATTACCGTCCTTCCATGTGGAGTGCTATCGGAGGTCAGGAAAAGGCACGTGAAGTGAACAAAGAAATTGCTAAGTACGTGGATGTAATGATCGGTAACGAAGAAGACTTTACAGCATGCCTTGGCTTTGAAATCGAAGGAAACGATGCAAATCTTAAGACCCTGAATCTTGAGGGCTACAAGAAAATGATTAATGAAGCAGCCAAGACATACCCTAATTTCAAGGCTGTTGCAACAACTCTCCGCCAGGTAAAGACCGCTTCCATTAATGACTGGAGCGCTATCTGTTGGGCAGACGGAGAAATTTATAAAGCAAAACAGTATGACAATCTTGAGATTCTTGACCGTGTAGGCGGCGGAGATTCATTTGCCTCCGGCCTTATTTACGGCCTTATGACTACCGGTGACGCAGAGCTTGCGGTGAACTACGGAGCAGCTCATGGTGCTCTTGCCATGACAACTCCCGGCGACACCACCATGGCTTCCAAAAAGGAAGTGGAAGCCCTTATGGGTGGCGCCGGCGCAAGAGTGCAGCGCTAACGCGTGTTATCAAAAGTCCCGACAGAGGTGTCGGGACTTTTTTTGCTTTTTTATAAAAACTTCTTGACTGTAAACCTTGTTTATACCTTATTCTTTGCCCATAATAAAGATTGGAGGATGATTAATGACTATTAAAGAGATTGAAAAAGAACTTAATATTCCAAGGGCAACGGTAAGGTTTTACGAAAAGGAAGGCCTTTTGGAGCCTTCAAGGGAAGAAAACGGTTACAGGGATTATTCTTCTGAGGATGTGGAGCGGATTAAGAAGATTGTTATTTTCAGAAAAATCGGTTTGTCCGTCAGTGATATAGAGGATTTACTGGACGGGGCAGCTGAGCTTCCGGGAGTTTTGGATGAAAACATTGCTAACCTTGAAAAGAGTCTCGAGGAGCTTAAAGGTGCTCTTTACCTTAGTAAGAAACTGAAAGAGGAAGCGGTTACCATGGCTTCCTTTAATACGGAAGATTACTGGAGTATTGTGGATGAAGAGGAAAAGAAAGGAAACAGATTCTTTGACGTTGCAAAGGATATTGCCCGTGTTGAGAAGAACGTTATCTTAAGCTACTTCGGATGGGCAGACAAGGAAGGAAACCTGTACGATCCGAAGAAAAGTATTCTTAACACTCTTTTGGCTCTTGCAATTTTGGGAGCAGTGTGGTGCCTGATCGGATGGGAATGGAACGTGAAGACTTTCTTAAAACCCGTTCGAGGAATTATTGTCATAATTGTGGCGGAATTGGTTTTGAGCGTACCGCTTTTTTTCCTGGGGAAGAAGCATCCATGGATAGCAGAGCACAGGCATCAGGTGTTAATCATAGCATGTTTGCTGGCAGCGCTTGTTACTTTGCTCATATTGGTTTTACTTTCCTCTGTTTAAAGGTTTCTTAAAAAATCATTAATCGGGATTACATGATAAAGCGGCCGTATTTGTTTATATTAATTATGGCATTGGCTGGACAATAGAATTACGGGGTATAGTTTTTATGAAAAAAGATAAGAGATTAATATTGATTGTCGCAGGCGTTTTTGTTTGCGCAGGACTTATTGTGGGAGGAGTTTTTGCCTACAAATCCGTTACCTATCAAAATGCTTTCTCGTATTTGGAAGAGGGAAATTTTGATAAGGCTCAAGAAACATTTGCTAAGTTATCGGGCTACAGGGATTCTGCGACAATGGTGACGGAATGTGATTACAGAAAAGCAAACAAACTTGTTGAAAGTGGTTCTTATGATGAAGCAAAAGAACTGTTTACATCAATATCCGATTACAAGGATTCTTCTGTACAGTCGACAAACTGCGATTATCTTAAAGCAGGATGTATGCTTTCTTCGGGCGATTTTGACGGAGCAAAGCATATCTTTGAAACTATATCAGCTTACAGTGATGCCACTGAGAAGATTACTGAGTGTGACTATCAGAATGCATTGAAGATGTTGAATGATGGACAATATGGTAAAGCAAAAGAACTTTTTTCAGCCATCGGAGACTATAAAGATTCTGAAATTCAAGTCAAGGAGTGCGATTACAGAAAAGCGAAATATCTCCTTTTCGGTTATTCTTCATTTGACGAGTCAAAGGCGCTGTTTGAAACCATATCAGGATACAGTGATGCTTCTGATATGATTAAGGAATGCGATTATAGGAAAGCATTATATCTTCTTTCCGGATCTTTATTTGATGAGTCAAAAGCTGTTTTTGAAACCATATCAGAATACAGGGATGCCTCTGATATGATTAAAGAGTGCGATTACAGAAAAGCGATTTGTCTTGAAGACCAGGGGAATGTTGAGGAAGCAAGGGATACGTTTGTCTCATTGGGAGACTACTTGGATTCTCAAGACAGGGCGGATAAGATAACCATTGATATCGGAAGGAAGTTCTTGGAGAAGAATTTAATCAATGAAGCCAGAAAAGAATTCAGAAAGTGTTCAGACCGTTCAGAAACGGCTCTTTGGGAAAAGAGCTGTGATATGGAACTGGTCAGAAACCTGGCTCTTTCCGGAAAGTATTCTGAAGCTGGTGCGATTCTTGCGGAAATCATCAAGGATGGAGATTTCCTCCTTTGGTATTATGGAGAGTATCGCGATGTGGACGACTTTCACACATGGGTTGGTAATACAATCCAAGAGATTGCCAATTGCAGACAGTATATAGCCCATGGTGGGGTCGAAATCGGATTAATGTCTTTCTACGATAAATCTGTACTTGATGCGTTTTATTACAGGGTTACCGACAGAGAAGGTGATTATTATGGCTTTATAGATTATTATCCTGACGGGAGAGTAAAGGAAGTCTGACTGTTTGATAGCATTTCTTAGTTGATTTTAGGGCGAAATGATAGACATCTCGTCTATTGTTTGTGGAGAAGTATATGAGAAAGAAAAAGATACTGGAAACAGGTTTTTGTATTTACATTTTTATCATATTGCTTATTACGGTTTTACGCCCCTGGAACGGAAGCATCCGGTTTATGGACGGAACCGTAAACTTGTCTTTTTTCAAAGAATACAAAGGAATGATTCGAAGAAATTTCTGGATGTTTGTATATCTTTTCGGAGGAAACATAGGATGGTTTGTCCCCATTGGATTTTACAGGGTGTTCTTTGAAAAGCGGTCTGTGCTGAGAACTGTATCCGGAGGATTTTTTCTGTCATTGTTCATTGAGATTATGCAATATGTTCTCGGAAGAGGAATATCGGAGCTTGATGATTTGATACTGAATACATTCGGAGTCTTTCTCGGATGGCTTTTGGGAAAAGCGGTTTTAGGAATTTTGGAGAGAAAGAAAAAGAGCCTTGAACCTGTGTCTTGATTTTTTTCACTTTTTTCCTGTAAAATGTCTTTGTAAAGGATGATATATCGGAGGATATTTTATGAGTGAAGAATTAAGTGTAAAGGTTGAAACAAAGGGAAGCATTTCCATAAGAAAAGCTCTGAGAGCGTTGGGACTTTTAGGATTGATTTTTGTGTTCTGTCCGTCCTTTATGGTTTCATGTTCAGGTGAAACTGTAAAGATAAACGCTTTTAAGGCTTTAACAGGCGTTAAATTTATGGAAGAAAAGGTAGAAGGCAGCAGCCATCCCCTTATTGCACTGGTACTTATTCTGGTGCCGATACTTGTTATTGCGCTTACCTGTTTAAAGAACAAAACAGATAAAACCGTCGCAGGTTACATTATGGTAAGTACAGTAGTGGATCTGGTTGTATGGTACAGATTTAAAGCCGTAACACAGAAGCTTGCAGAGGATAACCTTTGCGAATTTGAAAAGACCGGCTGGTATACGGTAAGTCTGATAGTAATGTTTGCGATACTTGTTCTGGCGGTGATGGTGCTTGCGGGAATGAAGAAGCTGGACAATGTTCCTGTGGAACCGGGTTCGGCAGAAGCTGTAGAGCCTGCGGCAGACACTGCAAAGTTCTGTGCACAGTGTGGTGCAAAGCTTGAGAAGGGCGCAGCATTCTGCGGCTCCTGCGGTACAAAAGTAGAATAAAAAGGAGAGCTTCCCGGGCGGAAACCGCCCGGTTTTTTGTGCCATTGAAGACAGGAAAAAAACATGGGAGAAAGGGAGAAGAGTAGAGCGGGGAGAAGAGTAGAGAGAGAAAGTGATTGCAAGAATAGCCCTGCTGTTGCATACTTATCTCATATTGTTAATGAGGAGAATATTATGGCATTCGAAAAGGCAAAAGAACATCTTTCAAAGCTTGGTTTTGAAGACAGAATAAAGGTTTTTGATGTGTCCAGCGCCACTGTGGAGCTTGCGGCAGAGGCAGTGGGAACGGATCCTGAAAGGATAGCAAAATCATTGACCTTTATGGTCAATGACAACCCCGTAATGATTATCTGTGCTGGAGATGCAAAGGTAAATAACGGTAAGTATAAGGCTTTCTTTCATGAAAAAGCCAGGATGCTTACCAGAGAAGAGGTAAGTACACTTATAGGCCACGAAGTTGGTGGCGTTTGTCCCTTTGGCATAAGGGAGGGTGTAAAGGTATATCTTGACGAATCTTTGAAACGGTTTGATATTGTTTATCCAGCGTGCGGAAGCGATAACAGTGCAGTGGAACTTTCAATAGAAGAACTTGAGAAAACATCGGGCTTTGTTCAGTGGGTTGATGTTTGCAAACTGCCTTCTGATGATGTTGTGATTACCTCGTGAATAGTAGAGGTATAAGGGGTGATAAGGGGACGCGGTCTCTATTTTTGATTATGAGGTAAGGGTTATGGAAAAGACAAAGAAAAAATGGACCTTGTTAAAGAAAGTATTAGTGGTTTTTGCAGCGCTCGCAGTTTTGGCTGGGGGCTTTTTTGCTTTCTTACTGTTAAGGTATGGTAAGGCAGAAAAAATATATAATGAAGGCAGATTTGATGAGGCTAAAGTCATTTTTGAGAAAATGGGAAGCTTCAAATCAGCCGACGAAATGGTGCTAAGATGTGATTACTCTAAGGCTTTGGGACTTTTGAATGCCGGAAAAACAGACGAGGCAAAGGTGGTTTTTGAATCAATTTCCGAGTTTGAGGATTCATCCGATCTTGTTTTGGAGTGTGATTATCGGAAAGCATCCGGATTTTTGAAAGAAAAGAAGTACGATGAAGCTAAAGTACTGTTTTCTTCAATTGTTTCGTATAAGGACTGTTCGGACCTTGTTTTTCAATGTGATTATGATAAAGCAACAGATCTTTTGAATGCAAAAGCGTATGATGACGCAAAAGCGCTGTTTAACACTATTTCCGATTTTAAGGATTCTTCGGATATGGTTCTGGAGTGCGATTTCAGAAGGGGCATGGAAAAACTTGAGGGTGAAAGATACGATGAGTTCATGGCGGTAATGAATCTTGTGCCTGCATACAAGTCTTTCGTTTTTTACTCCGGCTGGGGCATAGATTATGATGAGTTCGGTAATCCCTGGAAATGGAACGGGAAGATTGAACTTCCGCAAGAAGCCCTTGCAATTGAGGAAAAAGAAAACGGTCATGAATCAGACCCGTTTGATATGTATAATGCTTTTGAAACGGATATGAATGATTACAGCAGGGAAGAAGAACTGAGAGCTATGTTTGAAAGCCTTGGAGATTATTCCGATTCCGAAAAAGTTGTAAAAGATCTTACGAAGATTATAGGCAGCAAGAAATTTTACGCACTTTCTTTTGCTGAGGCCAAAGAAGAATTTGACAAGTATCCCGACGATGAAGATTTTGTGTTTTTTTCCAAAGCGTGTGAGATGGAAATGATAAGGGATCTGGCGCTTGAAGGAAACTACAAAGAAGTCGGTTCCAGACTTATGAATATTATTTTTGACGATGAATTTCTCCTCGAATATTATGGCAGAGGGTCTATTTACGATAATGAAGATTTTCAGACATTAGTCGGGGGAAAATTTGTAAAGCCTAAAGTATCCAGACAGCATATTGTGGACGGAGTAATGCATCAGCTGAATCTTATGTACATGGATGATGACAAACTCGGTTATTTCTTCTACGGAATATGTGACAGAGAAGACACAAATTATGGATTTATCGATTTTAGCAGCGAAGGTGTCTATATCAGTAAAGACCTTCATGACAAACCTATTAAGAGATGGGAATAGTTTAGGCGAACAGGGAGCGTGCCAAAGGGGACGGGGGAAGGTGTCAACGGGGAGCGTGCC
>JAZLJG010000192.1:0-1897 GCA_045617745.1 Lachnospiraceae bacterium
TTTTTAAGACATTACTTGGTTTAATTGCATAGAATTATTCGGAATCACCTCCTTTCCGGTCGCCTCAGCCCATATCAGCTTCTTGGTTTTTTCTTTGATGCCATCCTTGGCACCTTCTTTGAATATAAAATTCACTAAAAAATGGGTCCTGCCTATCTGTCGGCTGAACCCACTTCTTATTGCATCAGTATTCTGTTGTCCGTCCATAATATGCTCCTCCGTAATATGATTAAAGACTCTGTTCATCGCGTCTTTTGGTGGTTTGTCTTTCTCGGGCATTCCTTTCATTTGCCAAAAGTCTTTCAAGGTCTTTTTTGTTATGTTGCAAAACCTCTACACAAGCAAGGTCCGTAACAACAGTTGCATACGGCTGTTTGCCTTTTTCATATTTTGCTTCTAAGGTAGCAAGTTCCTTCTTCCAAGCTCCGGCTGTTATCTTCTTGTCCGGTTCAACAATCATTTCCTTAAGGCGTTCCCTATAAGCATCGTAATATGATAATTCCGCAATATGCTTCCGCTCATACTTCTTTCGTTCAAAACCCTTCAATGCCCACTGTTCTTTATGATATTGGATATATGGTTCGTACTTTTCATAAACGCTAAGAAGATTTTCAAGATATGTCATTCGTTCTTTTATTCCGGTGCGTTCTTTCGCTATCTTTGAATACTTCGACTCCTGCTCTTTCTTAAATTCCTTCATTTCGTCAAAGGTAGTAAATCCCTTTTCTGTTACGAACTTTTCCATATATTCTTTATCTTGGAATTTCCTTCTGTCAGAAACAAGGCGGAAATATTTTGCCCCCATGATTGGCAAAGATAAGCGTGCATTGTTACGCTCGGCAACAGCTCGAATCACATCAAGAATCTCATTCTTGATTGCCTTAACAACAGTGACCGGAACTGCCTTAGCAGCCTGCAATCCTTCCTTAGCCTTTTCATACATAACACGGGCCGCATCAATAACCGCATTCCTTGCAATAATATCTCGGTTGATGTCGCCTCGTATCGTTCGGATTCCTGCTCGTTCCATAGCACTTGCCTTTTCACCCAGATGAATCTGTGGAATGATATCAAGTCCTTGGTCTTTGAATGAACGATGTTCCCAAAAGTTTTCCGTCATTCCTATCTTTTCATTCACGGCATTTATCGTGTCGGCAAGGTCCTTTCGCCATACCTTGGCATTCTCCCTGCTACTCCAATCATTGGTTGAAACGGTGGCGCATTTCCATTGTTTACGATTCTGTTTATCAACCTTCTGTTGTCCGGTTCTTTTATCAATCAACGGAATCCGTTCTCCGTTTTCATCAGTGAGATAAACCTTCTTCTGCTTTGGCATCCATTTGCCTTGTTCATCAAGACTCCTCATCGTAAGCATAATATGACAATGCAGATTTCTTTGTCCGGTCTTTGGATTTTCAGAATCATGTATTGCGAACTGAGCACACATTCCTTTATCAACAAAGTTCCTTTGAATGTAGTCGCGCATCACTTCCGTGGCAAGTTCATAACTCCACTCATTCGGAATCTCTACCTTGTAGGTTCTGGCAAGTTGCGCATCACTTCCTTTCTCATACAGTTCTACATTGTTCCATAAGACAGACGGACTTTTGAATTCCTCGGGTGCATTCTCCGGCAACAAAACCTCGCTATGCACAAGGTCCTCGGAATACTTAGGGTAGTAAGTCAATCCATCATACTCGCAATACATTTCTTCACGGCTGATATAGGAAGATTGCCCGACAGCGGAATGTCCGCCTTTGCATCCTCCACCTCTGCCACAAATACTTGCTCGGGTACTCATACTTTTAACTGCCATACACTGCCCTCTCTTTCTGTCGTTGCGTCAGCACACGTCCAAAAGGGCTTGCCCGAGCTGTCCGCAGGACGCCCTCGGCAG
>JAZLJG010000193.1:0-4501 GCA_045617745.1 Lachnospiraceae bacterium
AACAAAGAAACATTAAGGGTTACCGTAAGGCCGAAAATGATTTTTGTTCCGGGACTTAAAAGCGAAAGCTCGGAATTAATGTCTGCACGGGATTCCTTTATAAACAAGAATACTCCAGATGTGCTTTCAAGAGAGTATGAAGCGGGAGACGATATTAGAAAAATCAGGTGGAAGCTCTACGCTTCCACGGGAAAGCTTATGGTGCGAAATGATATCGGCGAAGAAAAGCAGGGTATCAGCGTGGTATTGAGCACTTTCCGAAGCAGCAAGGAGCCCATGGATTATTTACCTGTGGAAAGCAGGATGCTGGAATGCGCTTTGGCACTTATCCTTTACTATGCGGGAAAGAACACTCCTGTAAACACGGGATTTTTAAAGGACGAAATAGTCAAGGGCAGCATTGCCTCCGTTTCGGAATTCGAAGGTATATATGAAAAGTTTTGCAATGTAAGCTTTGAAGAAAATTATACTGATGAAATACTTCTTGATAGTCTTTTAAGTGACCGGGTTTTGTTTGAAAGCAGGGTGGTATTTTTTGTGGTAAACAGATTGACACCAAAGCTTTATTATGCGTGTGAACTTTTAAACGGAAACAATGTTTCGGTTTATATTTATAAAGTCGGGGAAGACGAAACGGGAGATATTGACTTCTCGAAACTTCCGGCAACCGGACTTCTTAATGTCCCCACTGACGGGGAACTTGAGGAGGTGATATGATGACAGGATTTTTGTATGATCTTTTGTATTCACTTCCATTGGTGTTTTTTACCGGTACATTTGTAAATAAATATATGTTGGGCGAAGAACTGAAACTGTCTGTTTATCTTCTGATGGCAACAGGCTGTATTTTTGCCCTTATATACAGACATTTTTCCATGCAGCTTCGGATTATCGTAAGCGGAGTCTGTATATTTGTCCTTTTGGGAGTGTATTTTGCGCTAAAGAGTTTAAATCCGGAATTTTTGGGGGAGTACGGCTTATTCATTCTGTGGGAATTTCTGACAGGATTGGCAGTAAGCATAATAACTGTATTCCTGGAATCCTTTATCGCAGGCAAAATAACATACGTTCTCTTAAATATAGCAGGGCTTTTAATATCCCTTTTTGCTGGAATTGAGTTGTCGGCGTTCTGCGTTTCCATGGCACTTTTGGGAACGGCTTTGTTTTTGAGTGAGCTTCTTCAGAAGGGAAGAAGCAAGGGAATAAAGAAATACATGGTTTACCTGTTCCCGGTCTTTCTGGCATTTTCTATCCTTTTGAGTATTTCCAAGGCTCCTTCGGACCCCTATGACTGGCATCACTTTATCAAGGCATGGGAGAATATTAAGGAAAAATCTTTCGAAATAAAGCAGAAGCTTTTCCACAATAATGATGAAGATTACGAAGCTGTCATGATAGGATTCAGTGAAGACGGAAGGATAAACGGAAACCTTGAAGACGGTGAAGGGCACGAGATTATGAAGGTGGTTTCAAGCCGTCAGCCGGGAGACAATATCTATCTTGTAGGAACGGTTTTTGATACCTTTGAGGATACGGAGTGGAAAAACAGTGGGTCAGAAAACAAAAACACGTGTTATTTTGACTGTATAGAAGGTTTTGCTGCTGCTTATTCTTTGGACAGTACCCATGTTACGGATTATGTAAGAACCGAGAAAATGGATATTTCATTTCTTTCTTTTTCCACAAAGCATGCCTTTGCTCCTTCAAAGACAATAGAGATCAGTCTGGGCGGAAACACGGCGGAGACAGAGTTCAATACGGGAAGTCTTCTTTTTGATGATACAAAGGGCTACAAAACCGTATACAGAGTTCTTTCTTCAAGACTTAACAGAAATGAGTATGCCATAAATGAACTGGTTTCAAAGAATATAAGTGTTGATGAAGAGAGCTATAAGCGTTATCTTGCCCAGTTCGGATTTAATAAAAGAGAAGAGCTTTCCTATGAACATTTTCTGGTGTACAAAGAAAACATTTACAAAGAATATCTTCCCTATACTGAAGTGTCCGAAGAAATGAGGAAGCAGCTTGAGTATATTATGTCCCTTTCCGATAACCCTTACGAAAGACTCTGCATTCTGGAGGCGGAGTTAAAGAATCTTGTATATACCCGCACGCCCGGAAAACTTCCGGAAAATGTGAAAACTCCGGCGGATTTTCTTGACTATTTCTGCTTTGAAACCGGTGAAGGGTATTGCTCCCACTTCGCCACAGCATTTGCATTAATGTCCAGGGCAATGGGAATACCTTCCAGATTCGTTCAAGGGTATTGCGTTCCTGTTATACAGGGAGGAGAGAGCATGGTAACTTCCAATATGGCTCATGCTTGGGCGGAATGCTATCTCCCCGGAGCAGGCTGGGTACCCTTTGACCCTTCCGCAGGTTACGAGGTGGGCAATTACTGGCAGACTTCTTCAGAGAAAAGCCGTCTCTATGGAATGGCTGAGTATCCAAGTAATATATTTGCTAAAGAGGAGGAGCTGGTTGCTGATCAGGAAGAAGCAGGGGAGCCTGAGGAGGAAGAAAAAGAAAGAATTCATGTAAAATGGTATGTGGTCGTTCTTCCGCTTGTGGGTATTATCCTTTTTGTCTCAGGGTTCTTTGTGCTGGAATTAAATATATTCGAAAGAAGAATCGGAAAGGCAGGACTCTCGAAAAAGGCAGCACTTTTATGCAAAGCAAATATGAATATGTTATCATATTGCGGATATAAGCTGAAGGCGGGAGAGACACTCGAGGAGTTTTCGGAACGCATCGGAAAAGAAGTATCAAAAACAGCTGTTATGTTTTTGCCTTTTTACGAAAAAATGTTATATTCAGAAGAAGAGACCGGGGCAAAGGAGCTTTCTTTCATAAAAGAATCCTTTGACAGGATAAAGCTTATATTACGGGAAGAAAAGAAAATTCTTTACTACTGGTATTATTTAAAGGGAATAAGAAATACATGAAGTTTTTACTTACAGCCATAAATTCCAAATACATACATTCAAATTTGGCGGTATATTCGCTGAAGGCTTCAGCCGGGGAAATCAAGGACCTGGTTACCGTACGGGAATTTACCATAAATAACCAAAAGGAAAACATTCTGGGAAGCCTTTTTTCAGAAAGGCCCAGTGTGCTTTTTTTCAGTGTGTATATATGGAATCTTGAGTATGTGACTTACCTTGCAAGGGAATTTCACAAACTGTGTCCTACTGTACCAATCTGGGCAGGAGGACCGGAGGTTTCTTTTGAAACGGAGAAGTTTTTACAGGAGAACCCTGCTTTTTGCGGAGTACTTGTGGGGGAAGGCGAAAGAACATTTTACGAGGTCTGCAGATACTACAACAACGGCGGAGTATTAAGGGATATTAAAGGAATTCTATACAGAGCCTGTGATGAGTATGTATATACGGGGGCAAGAGAGTGTGCGGATATGAATACACTTTCTTTTGCCTATGATGATATGGAGGAGTTTGAAAACAGGATTGTGTATTACGAGTCCTCCAGAGGCTGTCCTTTTAACTGCAGCTACTGTCTTTCAAGTGTTGATAAGGCATTAAGGTTTAAGGATGCGGAAATCGTTAAAAAGGAACTGGGATTCTTTATAAGCAAGAAGGTTCCGCAGGTGAAGTTTGTGGACAGGACATTTAACTGTGACCACAGGCATGCCATGGAAATATGGAAGTTTATTAAGGCAAATGATAACGGAGTTACGAATTTCCATTTTGAAATTTCCGCAGATCTTCTGACGGATGAAGAACTGGACATTATGAAGGATATGCGGCCCGGCCTTATTCAGCTTGAAATCGGAGTTCAGTCCGTAAACGAAAGGACTATAAAGGAAATCCACAGAACCATGAAGCTTGAAAGACTTGAGGAAGTGGTAAAGAGGATTAAGTCATTTGGAAATATTCACGAGCATCTGGATCTTATAGCAGGACTTCCTTATGAAGATATGGAAAGCTTTAAGAAGTCCTTTAACAGGGTATATGGGTTATATCCCCAGCAGCTTCAGTTAGGATTTCTGAAGGTATTAAAGGGATCCTTTATGTATGAACACGTGAAGGATTACGGTATAGTATACGAGGACACTCCGCCCTATGAAGTCAGGTCCACAAAATGGATAGATTACAGGGACATTTTGAAGTTAAAGTCAGTGGAAGAAATGGTGGAGGTCTATTACAACAGCCATCAGTATGAGATGGGTGTTAAGGTTTTGGAAGGCTTTTTCGAGGATGCATTTTCCTTTTATGAAGCGTTAGGTAAGTTTTATGAGAAGAAAGGGTATATGGATGTGAGCCATACCCGTATAAGAAGGTGCGAGATACTTCTTGAGTTTTTTGACGAAAAGGGATTTGATGCTTCGAAAAGGGATATGTTACGGGAAGCACTGGTTTTTGATATTTATTCAAGGGAAAATTCCAAGACAAGACCCAAGTTTTGCAACGATGAAAGGGAGTGGAGAGAACTTTCTTTTGCCGCCTGTGACAAGGGTAAGTTAAAGCATTTGGAAAGATTCCGG
>JAZLJG010000194.1:0-21186 GCA_045617745.1 Lachnospiraceae bacterium
GTGTATTGCCAGTTTCAAAATCAGAAATATGTGATATTTTGCAAGATGTAAGCCCAACAACAGTAGAGTCTGTATTAGGCAAAATGGTTAAGACTGGATCTGTCATAAAGTTAGGGCAAGCACGTGCTACAAAGTATGTGAACGCAAAATATATAAAAAAGAACTAAGTGTCGGTTGAAAACGGAGTGAATGAGCGTTGCATATAGAAGAAAAATAGGGAGAAGGTTATGAAGAAGAAAGAGAAAAAGGGATTTGGATGTGCAATTTTTATCATATTGCTTCCCATACCCGGAGCAATCATTTACGGGCTTGCCAGTGGGAAGTCCGATTTTGCGCATTCGTTTATCTACGGCTGCTTTATTTCACTTGTGTTTTTGATTTTTTCCGTTATTTCCGCCATAAAGGAAAGAGCAAGCAAGCGAAAAGCAAGAAAAGCAGCGGAGCACGCAGAGGAAAAGCAACCCGCAGTGTCTGTGCCTAAGTCGGTGAAAAGCGCACCCCAGGCAGCAGTGAAGCAGGCTGTCAAAGCGGTATCTCAGACGGTTCGTATAGAGGCCCCGGACAAAAAAGGCGAAGGAAGGATTGTTCTTCCGGACGCACAGAAAAAGCTTCTGTCCAGGCAGCTTCGCAGAATCTCCGCGTTGATGCTTTGCATTGTACTCATTTCGGCTTTTTCCCTTCCGGCTTATGCCTTTCAGTCGGTTGACAATCTGCCGGATAGTGCGGATGTTGCGGTTGTTGAGGATGAGGACACTACGGAATATGAGCAGTATAACAGTATTCTTTTTTCATACTGGGGATACTGGACTACAACGAAGGCAACTCAATTTGTTCCGAAAACCGTTGATGCAGAAGAATATACCGATAAAGACGGGTATCATGTCTACCACAGGATCCTGAAATACGATGCAGAGGACGAAGGCAAGCTGATAGCAGTGTATTTTACAGTCGGGGGCTATGCGCCCGGTGCTTCGGTTGGGGATGCAATCTCTCAGGAATTCATACAGTATCAAGGCGAAAAAGAAGTTTCCGGAAAAACAGCTTCTGCGTACGCTGACGGAGACTACTATAATATCGGGGATACGTTTACTGTATCCAAAGAATGCACTAGTGGGAAGATTATCACCGAGATTACGTCCAGCGAAGGCGATAAGGTCATTCTCGAACTGCTTATAGGAGATGATGTGGCCGGCGGAGAAGCTGATGATTCCGGCTCAGAAACTGTGATTCATACAGATGCATCGGAGGACAAGGGCGAAATGCCCGGCTTTGTAATCCCTGCAGCTATCGCTGCAGTGGTTTTGATTGGCGGAGGCACAATCATAGGTAAAGGCAAAAAGAAAAAGGCCGCAAAGCAGGACCGGAAGGAGTCTGAAGAGGAGAAAGAAGACGAGGAAGAGGACGAGGAAGAAGAAGTAAGCTACGAAATGCGCGTTTACAAAGAGTTCGGAGACACAATCAACGTTGGCGACGATGCTGTTGTATACGCCCGCATGGTTGCAGTATATCCGGACGGTTCCGAAAAGACCGATCCGTCACTTACGGCTCGTATCAACATTTATCCAAAGACCTATCTTAGTCTGACCAGTAAGCAGATGTCCGGGGATTACATGGGAGCAGTTGTTTCAGCGCCTATGGCGGACCCTATTCCTGAAGAGGCTGTGATTGTTTTTGACCTTGAAGGTATCTACAAAGTGGAAATGAATTTCAAGATTGGCGACTGCATTTTCATTAAAGATCCCGCCACCGGTGCCCGGGAATTCTATACAGAGGATAGAAAGACAGGCGAATGGGTAAGCTCCGACAAAAAGACAATACTTAATCTTAGCAATCTGGCGGAGTGGATCCTTCAACGACAGAACGACAGACAGTGGATAAATAAACAGAACGAAAAACTCAGGACGCATGATACGGACTTTGATCGTAAGCTTCACGAGGGCGATGCCGCATTTTTCGAAGAGCAGCGCAAAATCGAAGAAGAGACTGCAAAAATACTGTACAATCTGAAGCATTACGGAACCCTCGATACGGATGAAGCGCATATCCGTGAGATTATCGCGCGGGATCAGAGAATTCATGCGATAGAGAGTCGCCAGGCAGCACGTCAGGCATTTATGTACAACGCCGCCCTTTGGGCTGCGACCGTTGTCAAGTACGGAGCTGACAAGGCATTTGATTTCTTCGGGAAGTACGGCGGCACAGTGGGTAAAACCGGAAAAGTAGCCTATGTGCTCTTGAGCGATCAGGCCGGAGCGCTTGCAGATGCGTATGTCAATGATAAGGACATGCTTGCCGCATCGGGAAAAGCGGCAACCGGAAGCCTCTACAACATTGGAAAGGATTATTTCGGAGAATCAGACTACAAGGGTTTCTATGTCATAGGTGGCCGGGCAGCCGAGGCTGTAGCGAATGCCATAATCGACGGAAAATCTTTTGGCGAGGCTATCAAAGATGCCGGGCAAACAGTGAACAAGGCCAATTTCGAAATAGTTACAGAGGTAGTGGGAGAATATCTGGGTGAAATGGCGGATGACAGCGGCAGTATCGGAATGATTGATAATAATATCTACAATATTACGGTGGGGGACAGTGACATCATCGAGGCAGGCTTCAACGATTTGACGGCCAAGGCCTACGAAATGGTGGACGAGTCCATCGAAGCATATGAAAAAAGCAAGAAAAAGAAAAGCAGATAAACTCACAGACCGGCTCGATTGAGCCGGTCTTTTTCTGTACCTAATCCGGTTCACAAAAATTTAATTTTACAATAGTTGAAAATTCAACTATAATTCAAACTATAATTTTCTTTCCCTACCGGATAGGAGGCTCTCATGGATTTTCAGATGTTGAATTCACTGATGAAGATGACGAAAGGTTTTGCCCATAGGCAGATAAAGGCCAGCGGACTTAATGATACTGAGTGTATGATATGTTCATATGTTTACGCACATGAAAATTGCTCACAGGATGATGTGGCAAAAGCTCTCTGCATGGACAAGACTACGGTGACAAAATCAATGCAGATACTTGAAAATATGGGTGTGTTGCAGCGTATTCCCGATGAAACAGATAAGCGAAGACATGTTTTGAGTCTTACAAAAGGCGGAGAAGGGAAATTCTCACATATTTTGCACATCCATGATGAATGGGTTGAAAAGGTTATGAGAGAATTGAACGACGAAGAACAGAAACAGTTCGAATCGTATTGCCGGCGGCTTTTATCCGCGGCAAAGAGGTTACAGGAAGAAGGAATCGGAAAAGTGTAAAAGAACAAAGAGGAGGGTACCATTTGGAGAATAAGAAAAACAGTCGTGAGAAACAGGAAAATGTAGTAAATCTTTTGCGTGAATATGCTAAACAGCTGGGGACAAGATGCGTAGAAAATGATTCCATCGAGCCCTCCCTGTATGATGAATACGGAGTAAATCTTGGCTTGCGCGATAAGAATGGAAACGGAGTGTTGACCGGACTTACAAACATATCAAAGATTACATCTTTCTCAACGGTTAATGGTGTTAGGGAGCCGGCCGAAGGACAACTTTGGTACAGAGGATACAAAATCAGGGACCTCATTGAATCATTAGGAGAAGATGAACTTGGATTTGAAAAGGTTGCTTATCTGTTATTGATGGGAGAAATGCCTGATGGGGAAGAATACAGAAAGTTCAAGGGACTAATCGGAGAATGCAGAACGCTTCCGACGAATTTCGTCCGGGATGTTATTATGAAGGCTCCGACGGAAGACATAATGAATTCGATGACCAAAAGCATGCTTACGCTTTCTTCGTATGACAAGAAGGCGAAGGACACAAGCATTGAAAATGTTATCCGCCAAAGCGTCCAGCTCATAAGTGTTTTTCCGCTCCTGGCAGTATATGGATACAATGCCTATGGTCATTATGTTAAGGATGACAGTATGTTCATACATCATTCCGATAAGTCTCTTTCGACTGCAGAAAATGTTCTCATGCTTCTTCGCTCGGATAAAAAATATACCAAGACAGAAGCAAAGGTACTTGATACTGCGCTGATTCTTCACATGGAGCACGGAGGTGGTAATAATTCCACATTTACTACAAGGGTTGTTACTTCTTCGGGCTCAGATACATATTCTACGATTGCTGCCGCTATGTCTTCACTTAAGGGTCCGCGACATGGTGGAGCCAACATCAAGGTTATGGAAATGATGGCGGATATTAAGGCAAACATATCAGACTATGCGGACAAGGATGAAGTACGTGCATATCTTGAAAAACTTGTTGATAAAGAAGCCTTCGACCGGAGTGGATTAATCTACGGAATGGGACATGCAGTTTATTCTTTGTCAGACCCGCGTGAGAGAATTTTCAGGGAATACGTTGAAAAACTTGTTGCTGAAAAAGGACGGGAAAAGGAACTTCTTCTTTACAGAAACATAGAAGAACTGGCGCCGCTTGTCATTGCAGATAAAAGAAAGATATATAAAGGCGTATGTCCGAATATTGATTTTTACAGTGGATTCGTTTATGACATGCTGGATATTCCGGCTGAATTATATACTGCGATATTTGCTTCGGCACGTATAGTTGGCTGGAGTGCGCACAGAATAGAAGAGCTTGTCTGTATGAACAAGATAATCAGACCGGCTTATATGAGTGTAATGAAAGAAAAGGATAGTCTGAACTTATAAAAACGGACGAAAACAGAAAACGGAGTTATAAAAATGCAGAAAGACAACACAAAATCGATTGAATCCTTTGCAAACGATCCGATAGCAAAGGTAGTTATCAAAAACAGTATACCGGCGCTTATAGCGATGGTTATGGTAATGGTTTATAACCTTGCGGATACGTTTTTTATAGGACTTACGGGGGACGATTTGCAGGTTGCGGCGGTTTCACTCGCATCACCGGTGTTCATGATATTTATGTCCCTGGGAACCCTCTTCGGAGTGGGCGGAAGCTCGGTTATTTCAAGAGCGCTCGGCGCCGGGAAAACAGATTATGCGAAGAAGGCAAGCTCCTTCTGTTTCTGGGCAAGTACGGTTATCGGAGTAGTGTTCATGGCACTTATCCGGGTATTCTTAGATGATCTCATGCTGATGCTCGGAGCCAGTGAAAACACGATGGAATACGCAGGAAGTTACCTTCGCATTGCGGTAGGCTGCGGAGCATTTTCAATGATTTCAAACTGCCTTTCGAACGTAATACGAACCGAAGGCGAGCCGATGAAGGCTATGACAGGAACACTTATCGGAAACCTTTTGAATGTTATTTTAGACCCGATTATGATTCTTGCGCTGGGCTGGGGAATCACAGGTGCTGCAGTTGCAACGGTAATCGGAAATGTGGTAAGTGCTTTATACTACCTTGCATACTTCTTTAAGGGAAATACATCCTTAAGTATCCGTATAAAAGATTTTTCAATGAAGGAACGCATAGCAACCGACGTTATTGCAATCGGAATATCCGCATCACTGGTAAACCTTCTTGCCAGCGTTACGGCGATTATAGCAAACGGTCAGCTTGTAAAATACGGTGATATGTACGTTGCAGGTTACGGTGTTACTTCGAAGGTCCTGATGATTATTACGTTGTTCGGAATCGGCGTCGGAAGCGGAGTACAGCCGATACTTGGATATTGTTACGGTGCAAAGAACAAGAAGCGTCTTCTTGACACACTAAAGTTTTCAACTTTCTTTGGCCTGGCACTTTGTCTTGTGGCTGCTATTCTTTGCTTTGTATTTGCGGGACCAATTGTAGATATATTCCTTACGGATGCTGTGGCGTATGAGAAAGGAATTGAGTTTACGAGAATTCTTATGAGCACTGCATGGCTTATCGGAGCATTTGCAATCTGCCAGAATACGCTTCAGGCGATGGGCGAGGCAGTTCCGGCACTTTTGGCATCCATAATCAGACAGGCAGTCATCTTTATTCCTGCAATGTTTATACTGCAGGGCATCTTTGGTGCCAGCGGACTCATCTGGGCACAGCCGGTGGCTGATGTGCTTTCGCTGGTTGTGGTGGCTGTAATGCTTGCGGTGAAGATAAGGAAGATGGAAACAGAAAATAGTCGGTAATCAATTATATTCAATCAATGTGAAATGAAACTTTCAATATCGAGAAAATGAGAACTCTGTTTTTACTAACATGATTGAAATGTTTCCTATGACCGTGGGAAATGCGCATCTTTCTTCGGCTCCTCATGAAGACGTAAGAATTAGTTTTAACAGGAACATTTTCGGGTTCTTTGTGGTAACATTGACTGTTTCTTTTGCCGTTTTTTTCCTGATATTCGCAGTCATAAAGGACAAAAACTAATAATGCACTAATTGGTATGTGATATTCTTCTGATAACGTAAAAACTATATTAGGAGGAGTTATATGAGAAAACCTGTCATTAAGTTTTATGCCATTATTCTCTCGGTTGTACTGGCATTATCCGTGAATCTTCCTTCCTATGCATACACGGTTAAAGCAGGAGATACTCTCGGGAAAATAGCAAAAGAAAACCACGTATCTGTCGATACTATATTAACGTGGAACCATATTTCCGACAGAAATCTAATATTCCCCGGGCAAAGTATCAGGCTTCCTTCCGAAATTAAAATAAGCAATAAGTCACTTACTTCGAAGGAAATCGAAATACTCGGAAGCATGTTCGATGCAGATTATTACGCTCTTCAAAATCCCGACGTAGTAAACCAGCTTGGAATGGACGAAGCGGCTCTGTTCGATCACTTCTGCACATGCGGTTTATACGAGTTGAGACAGCCGAATGAAGAATTCAACGTAACCGCTTATGCCGCTGCCTACAACGACCTTTCTGCAGCATTTGGCACGGACGTTATTCTTTACTACACACACAATTATGAATTCGGCCGGAATGAAGGGCGAGACCTATCAACCTTTGAAGCTTTGGAAGAAATAGGAGTAAATACAAAAGCCCTTAAGGAAAAACAATATACTGTAACCGATGAAAATGGTCGGCCTCAGTTCAATGCGTTCTACGAAGAAGGAAAAAAAGACTTTGTTATTCCGGAGCCGGCACCGGCGCCTGCGCCTGCGCCGACACCGACTATCTGGGTAGTAACCTTTGATCTTTTAAATATTGCAGGGGAACCTGTTCCCGAGACCCAGTACGTTGCAAACAATGGCTATGTAACCCGTCCTTCTCCGAATCCTTCGCACGATAATTCAACATTCCTCGGTTGGTATAAGGACGTTTCATTTAACGAAGAATGGTTGTTTGATCAGGATACAGTGACAAGCGATCTTACGTTATATGCCAAATGGGATTCCTCTGAATGCCTGGCAGCAGGTACGCTTATAACTCTCGCCAATGGAGAAAAGAAACCTGTTGAAAACCTTGAACTTGACGATGAAATAATGGTATTCGACCATGAAACAGGAAAAATCACAACCGCTAAATTGTTTAGCCTGTGGAAATACCCTGAAAAGCACGCAACCGGAATGAAACTGTATTTCTCAGGCGGAACGGATATCACTGTCATGGGTGGACATGATTTCTTTGAAAAGGAAGCAAATAGGTATGTACCTGTTACGCGTGATAACGTTTCGGAATATATAGGCCACAAGTTCTATAATCTCGAAAACGACAGGTGGGATACTTTAGAGCGTGCTGAGTTTATTGAAGAAGAACTTGATTCATATATAATCGCTTCTGAAAAGCATCTGAACTGCATTGCGAACGGAATGCTTTCATGTGAAGACGGAGTCTTCGACAGATTTATAAATGCCTTAGACTTCGGACCTGATTTAATAATAGATGCAGAGAAGAAAGCAGCAGACATAGAAGAATACGGGCTTTGGAACTATGAAGATGCGAAGCCGATTTCAAAGTATTTCTTTGATTCGCTCAATCTTAAGTATCTGTTGATAGCATATGGAAAAGGCATAATTATCCCGTCAGATTTTAATGCATTTATAGCAGACACCATCAATGAGGATCCTGATTGGATTTTGAATTAAATAGCGTCAATACACAAGACCGGCTCTCACGGAGCCGGTCATATTAATGACCGGCCCGTTTTCTGACTATCGGAATTATCTATGGACTTGATTTGCACAATGCATTATTGGATAATAGGAAAAGAATGTCAGCCGACAGCCCCAAAAGAAGAAGGAGCCTATTCAGATTTTTACTTCGGAGGAAGATATAATGGCACGTGATGAGAAGATTATCGAAGATTGCTGTTTTGTAAACGGAAAAAACTGGTTCAGATATCGTACGGGAGCTATTATTGTGGAGGATAATAAGGCTTTATTCGTAACAGATGATACTATCGATTACTATTATACGGTAGGCGGTGGTGTTCATTTGGGAGAGTCATCGGAGGATTGCGTTAAGAGGGAAGTGGCTGAAGAAACCGGCGTCGATTATGACGTGGACCACCTGGCCGCTATAGTTGAAAACTTCTTTGACGGACACGGCGGGAGTATGGAAGGAAAGGATTGCCATTGCCTGGAATTCTATTTTCTGATGAAGAGTAAGGGAAATACTGAGCTTAACAGCAATTCCATCAACGCTGTCGGGGCTTTGGAACATATGGTATGGATTCCTATTGAGGATATCGAAAGTTACAATGTTAAGCCTTCTTTCTTAAAAGAACGTTTAAAAGAGATTGTTAAAAGCGACAAAGTGCTTCATATAGTGACGGATGTGGACAGGAACGTTAAGCGTTGACATTCTCTTGGAGAAATATAGAAAAATAAGTTATTATGAAGACGAAGGCGGAGTATATTGCCACTGTTTTGATACTCGGATTTGTGGCTTACGGATTAAGTATTTTTCTTTATATAAGGGCGCAGAGAGATATTGGCGCTGCAAAAACAAGCGCATATGATGCGGTAGCTCCTTTTGTCGCCGCTTTTCTGGCATTTTTGGTAAATGGAGAAAAACTGACCGGATTGTTTTTTACTGCGCTGGCATTTATGGTTGCAGGCACTGTATTTGTGGTGCTTGACGAATTTAAGAAAACGGAATCGTTTTAGGATAATATAAAGACAGATGGAATGGAAAAGAATAGTATAGAAAGTGAGGGAATATTTATGGATGGCAAAGAAAAAAAAGATGATGTTCGGGATGCCGAGAACGAAGAAATGTTAAAGATTATTTATGAAGAAGCCTGGAGACAATATGTTCATGAGGACGAAATGGCCGAACAACGTGATTCGAAGTACCTTAATTTCCTTTCATTGATTTTCTCGGCTATCGGCATAGCGGTTACTATTTTTTTCTCGAACATTGTTGGATGTGATTTTAAGCAGACTTCAATAGTAATAGCTATATATGGGATTCATATATTCATTCTTTTTGTACTGGCTGTAGTAGTTGTTGTGACGGAAAGGTGGAAATGTGTTAATGATGCAGCCCGTCTGTATGTTAACATCAGATGGCAAACAGCGTTAAACATAGAACAGAAATATCATGTTGAAACAAAGTATTCTTTGGCAGGAGCAGAAGATAAATTGAAAAAGGAGAAGGCAAAACCGAAGAAAGGATTTTTTGGAGGGTTTGCTTCCACGAATAGCATAATAAATACATTCAGAGTTTTGGGATGCGTGCTGATTATCGCTGATATTGTTTCGATGGCGGTCTATACGGTATTTCTTTGTGTTTAGTATTTGAAATGAAAGCAGGTAGGAACGGCTAAGTATATAAGAATGAATGGAGAAGTGGGTTTGAAAAGAAAAGTAACAGATTTTTTGCCGTTATTTATGGTTCTGGGAGCGGTAGCGATGCTTATTGCGGCAATTGCACCGCTTGTGGCTGTTTCGCTTTATTCGCATCCATGTGCGGATGATTATACATACGGATTATTGGCTCACAGGGCATGGGGCGATTCTCATTCGTTTTTTGAAGTGATAAAGCAGGCTTTTTTGCAGGTAAAAGATTCATATTATTCATGGCAGGGAACACATACGTCTATTTTCCTGATGGCGTTGTCACCGGCTGTGTTTGAGGGCTCGGTAAGCTATGGATTGTCAGCGTGGATTATGATTTTTATGCTGCTTATTTCCGTAATCAGTGTTTGCGATGCGGTTTTTGTTTATGTGTTCGGTGCGAAAAAGTGGATGAGCTTTTTTGTGGCAGCAGTAACAGCTTTCTGGATGCTTGAAAGCATGTATTCACCTGTGAACGGATTGTTCTGGTTTAATGGTTCGGTGCATTACTGGTTTATGCACGCCTGCATGCTTATTTTAGTAAGTAACATACTGAAATATTGGTGCGAATGTAAGAACAGAAATCGTACAGCGTTTAAAGCAGTGCAGATTATTTCTGCGTCATTTTTCGCATTTTTATGTGGTGGTGCCAATTATTCCACAGCCCTTTTGACAGGATGCATTCTGGGATTGTGCGTGGTGCTTGGAATGGTATTTTATAAGGCCTTTTTACAGATTATTCCGTTTGCGGTTTACGGGGCTTCTTTTGCTGTCAGCGTACTGGCACCGGGTAATTCTGTGCGCGGCGGTAATTTTGCCGGAAAGGGCCCTGTTGAAGCGATAATTGAGGCTTTAAAACTTGCCTTGTATGATGTCGTTCATTGGATAGATATACAGTTTTGGATTATTTTGTTTTTGATTATTCCTGTTCTTTATGTTATTGCAAAAAGGACGGATTCTTCAAAAAAGAGATGGATTCCGGTTGTTTCGATTCCGGTTTCCTTCGGACTTCATGCTGCGTTAAATGTTCCGTTGTTTTTTGCAATGGGAGGAGGCGGCGTTGCCAGACAGGAAAATATATGTAAGCTTTGGTTCCAGTTAATGGTTGTTATGAACTGTTTTCTTGTTATTTGCGCTATAAGGCCCTTGTTCGATGGCATGATTGAAAAGATATGTACAAAGGCCAAAGGTAAAAACGGAGCCGGATTTACTGTTATCGCTCTTGGGTTTTACATGATTTTGGCACTGTCACTCGGTGTTCATATGAAGCTTTCGGACAAGAGTATCTTCCAGTACAGCTCATATATAGCCTATGTGGAAATAAAGAACGGAGAAGCTGCAGACTATTATTCGACGTATAAAGAACGTCTGGAGATCCTAAAAAAAGAAAAGGGAGATGTTGTTCTTCCTGAATATAACGTGCGACCTTACCTTTTGTATATGGACGATATTGATAGTAATCCAATGGACTGGAAGAATGTTGCTTTTGCAAATTGGTATGGTGTAAAAAGTGTTACTAAGGACTCAGAATGAAAGCAGGTAGGAATATTAGTACAGAAATAAATGATAAAAAAGTATGGCAGCTTTTTGTGACTTTCCTAAGAATCGGAGCGTTCACTTTCGGAGGCGGATACGCCATGATTCCGATGATTCAGAGGGAAATTGTTGAAAAGAAGAAGTGGCTTGAATCAAAGGACCTGATGGATGTTGTGGCAATTGCGGAAACAACACCGGGGCCGATTGCCATAAATGCCGCAACATTTGTGGGCTATAAGGTAAAGAAGGTTAAAGGATCCCTTGCGGCTACAGTCGGAGTTGTGCTTCCTTCACTGGTAATAATTATGCTTGTGACGCTTCTTTTTATGAGATTCATGACTGCGTCGGTTGTGGAGAATGCGTTCTGGGGCATAAGAATTGCTGTGCTGGCACTTATGCTTAAGGCTTTGCTTACGATGATTAAGGAGTGCCCGAAAAATGCCGTTTCTTATGCGGTAGCAGCGCTTGCACTTCTTTGCGTGGGCTTTTTAAAAATAAATGTAATGATTGTTATCATTGCTTCCGCTGTGGCAGGAATCATATATCAACTGACAAAGGCAGGGAAAAAAGAATGCTGATACTTAAACTTTTTCTTGCCTTTTTAAAAATCGGAGCATTTACCTTCGGCGGCGGATATGCTATGCTTCCTTTTATACAGCAGGAGGTTATAAAAAACGGTTGGCTTACAGGAGAAGAACTGATAGACTTTGTTGCTATCAGCGAAAGCACGCCGGGACCTTTTGCCGTAAACGCCGCAACCTTCATCGGTATGAGAACTGCAGGTGTAGCAGGAGCCGTGTGCGCAACCCTTGGCGTGGTTTTGCCTTCCTTTGTTATCATTTTGCTTATTGCCCGTGCATATGAACGATTCCAAAAGAACAGGTTTGTAAACGGTGCCATGGTAGGGCTTAAAGGTGCTGTGGTAGGGCTTATCGGGGCAGCTTTTCTGTCTACGGGTGAAACCCTGTACAGTTCAATCGATGGTTTGGCTCATCCGGTGGAACTTTTGGCTGGAGCAGTTCTTTTGGGGCTTCTTTTTCTGGGACTAAAGAAAAAGATAAATCCGATATTGATAATAGTTTTTTCTGCTGCTGTAGGAATAATAGTAAGACCGTTTTTCTTATAGGATGTAAAAAGCATACAAGCGTATGCTTTTTTTGTTATGGAATGAAGGCGATAGGACAGTCAATTTCTGCTGCGCCTGCGGTGCCGATACCGGATGGAGTTACGAATGGAAGAACGTCGGAACAGACAGATAAAAATTTGTTGACTTTGAGAATAAACATTATATATGATGTAAAAAGAATTATTCTAGGAGATTGATACATGAACGTAAACATGGTGTTAACAGCAGTCCTGAATCTCTTGGCAGGTATCGGTATTTTTCTTGTTGCCTGCTCGATGATGAGCTCGAATCTTGAATCACTTAGCTCCGAAGGACTGAAGGTTTTATTTTCAAAGGCTTCTAAAAGCAAATGGCTTGGGGTAGGAATCGGTACAGTCGGAACGGCGGCGATTCAGAGCTCCGGTGCTACAACCGTAATGGTTATCGGTTTCGTAAATGCCGGTATCATGTCACTTCAACAGGCAGCAACAATCGTCTACGGTGCCAACATAGGTACTACCGTAACCGGTCAGATCGTAGCGCTTGGTATGTTTAGCGGCGATATGCTTTCGACTACGATTATTTTCTCCGGACTGGCAGGTATCGGTGCATTTATAAAGATGTTTGCAAAGAAGGATAAAGTAAAGCTAATCGGTGGAATACTTACAGGCTTTGGTATGCTTTTTGTAGGTCTTTCCATGATGAGCGGAGCGATGGAGAACTTTGCACAGTTGGATTCGGTTAAAGAATTCCTTGCGCAGATTACGAATATTTTCCTTCTGGTAATAATAGGTGCGGTACTTACAGCTATTGTACAGAGTTCGTCGGTTATGACATCCGTTGCCATTACGATGGTAGTGGCAGGGCTTATTTCCCTGAATCAGGGTATTTATCTTACGATGGGTTCCAATATCGGTTCCTGTGTGGTAGCCCTTTTGGCAGGTGTAAGCGGAAGCAAGAACGCTAAACGTACATCGTTAATTCACTTGATATTTAATGTAAGCGGTGTGGTTGTATTTGTAATAATCGGACTTGTTTTGTCACTTGTGACGGGTGGGGATTTGAGCTATGGAGTCCTTTTTGAGAGAATGTTCCCGTCTGCACCGCAGACACAGCTTGCTATGTTCCATACAATATTTAATGTGCTGACTGTTTTGATGGTTATGCCTCTTACTGGTGTTCTCATTAAATTTGTTAAGGCTCTTGTTCCCGAGGTTGAGAAGGTTGAAACGCCCGAAAAAGAGGCTCCCAAAGAACGTCTTTACTATATTGACAATAACATGTTAAAGACTCCTCCTATTGCTGTTTCCCAGACTAAGTACGAAATTGTTAACATGGCGGGAATTGCCGTAAATAACTTTGATATAGCCCTTGATACCATCTGTAAGCTTGATTTTTCAAGACAGGAAGAATTTGAAGCCAATGAAAGAGAACTCAATTTCATAAACAGAGAACTTGTGAATTTTATTATTAAGCTTTCAAAACTTCCGATGAGTGATAAGGACCATGATTACATTTCAACTGCAATTCGCTCCATAAGCGACTTGGAGCGTGTGGGTGACTATGCTGAAAATATTGTAGGATACGCCAAAAGCCTTGCAGAGGCAAAAGAAGGATTCTCCGTTTCAGCTGTTGCCGAAATTCGTTATATGCAGGAAAAAGTTACGGACCTTTTCAAACACGTAATGAACGCTTATATCAAACGTGATTTTTCGGAACTTGACGCAACCGAAGCGGTTGAGGCTGAGATTGATAAGATAACGGCCCGTATGGAAGCAAATCATATCACAAGACTTGAGGAAGGAATTTGTACTCCGGTTGTAGGTGCTCATTATCTTTCACTGTCCTCTAATTCGGAAAGAGTTGCGGATCATCTTGTGAATGTTGCCAAGACTATAAAGGAATACGCATAATAAAATTTAAAAGTTTTCTCGTGGAAGAAATGAACGGTTGAGGAACAATTACATAACTTCCGGGATTAGTTTACCAGACACCCTTTTGATGTAATAATCAAGAGGGTGTTTTTGGGTATAATAGTATTGATACATGTATCCCGGGGTACCACTTATCCTTTTAAAAGTACCGTCCGTCGTAAAAGTATTGTGTTATTTTTTTCCGGGGATATTATGAATATAAATCGATTGCATGGAGAACTTCATGAAAATTTTATTGGAAATAAGTGAGAAATTTACCGAACCGGAAATTCATATCTGCAACAGTCAGAAGAACGAAGAGGTTATTAAGCTAAAGGATACCCTTGACGAGCTTTTAGACGAGAAAATTACTGTGTACCAAAAACAGGAGATGCAGAAGGTTGCAGGTTACGACATAGTACGAATTTTCTCGGAGAATAAGAAAGTATATCTTAGAACAGGGGAAGAGTTGTTCGAGGTGCGTGACAGACTATATTCACTGGAAGAGACTTTTTCAAAGAAAGGGTTTGTACGGATTTCAAACTCGGAGATCGTGAATATCAGAAAAATCCTGAAACTGGATATGAGTCATGCGGGAACCATCAAAATGCATATGAAAAACGGTGACACGACTTTCGTATCCAGACGATATGTAAGCAGAATCAAAGAGTTATTAACAAAGGAGTTGTAGAATGTTTAAGAGAATAATCACAAGATTCATAAACGGATTTTGTTACTCAATAGCTATTACGACGGTTATTCAGGGGATACAGATGATTTCAATAAAGGATACTCCCATGTTACCGGAGTTTGCCGCAAGATTTGAAAGCCAGGTAACAGCTTTTGTGGTGCAGCTGATACTTATAGGTATTATGAGCGGAATTACTTCTGCGGGAACAGTAGTATTTGAATTAAAAAGGATTGGTCTTCTGGTTCAAAGCCTTCTTTTCCTGTTCATTATTTTAGGCTCCTGGATTCCGGTTGCCTGCATTGCATGGGGATTTTACAAATATGTCATAAGCATGGTGATAACTACCATCAGTATTATAGTAACATACAGCATCTGCTGGATAATAATGTACAGAATTTGCAGACGGGATATTAATGAAATCAATGTGATGTTATGTGAGGAGAAAGAATAGTATGGGCACAGCAATAGAGATTAGTAATTTACGAAAAGATTTTGGAGCTAAAACCGCAGTTAACAATCTGAATTTAAGCGTTCCGGAAGGCATTGTTTTTTCTTTCCTGGGAGTTAACGGTGCAGGCAAAACAACAACCATAAGAATGCTTACAGGACTTACAAAACCTACATCGGGAGATGCAAAGGTACTTGGGCACAGCATTTTGACGGATTTGGAAGAGGTAAAAAAGGTCGGTAACCTTTCACCTCAGGAAACTTCTGTTGCTCCTAATCTTACCGTTCGTGAAAACCTGGAGTTTATCGCAGGTATTTACGGTTATCCGAAGGAAGAGGTAAAGAAGAAAGCGGATGAAGTGATAGAAAGATTCGAACTTGGTGAAGTCGTAAATTCCAAGGCGAAAACCCTCTCCGGCGGCTGGCAGAGAAGAGTGAGCATTGCAATGGCGCTTATTACGGATCCGAAGGTTTTGTATCTTGACGAGCCTACGCTGGGGCTTGATGTGCTGGCCCGCAGGGAACTTTGGAAAGTAATCGAAGCTTTAAGAGGCAAGGTAACAGTTATTCTTACCACTCACTACATGGAAGAGGCGGAAGCTCTTTCCGACTATATAGCCGTAATGTCCAAGGGAAATCTTGTGGCTGAGGGTACATTGGACGAGCTTCGTGCAAAGACCGGAAAAGAAAAACTTGAAGATATTTTTGTATCGATTGTGGAGGGATAATATGAAAAGCATTATTTTTGCAGGTCGTGTGGGCAAAGAAATAAGAAGAGACCCGCTAAGCTATATTTTCTGTCTGGGATTTCCCATTGTGATGCTGGCTGTTATGAGTATTCTTGACAGCAGTATTCCCAAAGAAGCCAATATGACCGTATTCCATATATATAATCTGGCACCGGGTATTTCATATTTCGGACTGACTTTCTTAATGCTGTTTACCAGCATTCAGGTTTCAAAGGACAGAACAACAGCTCTTTTATTAAGACTTTACGCATCACCCATGAAAGCGGTATACTATGTGGTAGGATATACACTTCCGGCCTGCGTCTTGGGAATTGCCCAGATGATTATTTTCTTTGTGGCAGCTTTTATAGTGGGTTTATTTCAGGGATACACATTTTCCATACCTGAGATCCTGTTTTCGATTTTGTTAATGATTCCTTCAATGCTTATGTTTGTGGGAACGGGAATACTTTTCGGAACGGCTGTAAACGAGAAAGCAGCACCGGGACTTGGTTCGATTATCATTTCGGTGTCCGGAATGCTGGGCGGCATATGGATGGATATTGACGGAATAGGTGGCACATTAAAGAAGATTGCAGAAGCAATGCCCTTTTATCACGGAGTAACCCTTGCGAGGCAGCCCTTTGGAGACAACTTTGAAGGAATGCCGGTACATCTTCTTTGGACACTTGGCTTCGGAATTGTCATCTATGTTCTGGCGGTAATAGTGTTTACCTCAAAAATGAAGAAAGACGTTAAATAGATTTAGAGAACGGTTACATAGGGGAGATTATGTATGAGTGAAGAATGCCTTATTTGCAAAGCACCTCTTGAGTATCTTACAGAGGAAGAAATGATGGAGTGCGAGATCTGCCATATAAAGAGAAAAAGCAGGACAAGGTGCATAAACGGGCACTATGTATGTGATGATTGCCATATGGCGGGTCTGGACTGTATAATAGGACATTGTGTTAACGAAACATCTAAAAATCCTATAGAGATTCTCAGAAAGATGATGAACGAGCCCTTCTGCCATATGCACGGTCCGGAGCATCATGTAATGGTAGGAGCTTCTTTACTTACGGCATATAAAAATGCAGGGGGAGATGTGGAGCTGGATAAAGCCCTTCCGGAAATGATTAAGCGCGGAAAAGCGGTTCCCGGAGGAGCGTGCGGATTCTGGGGAGCCTGCGGCGCGGGAATCAGTTCCGGAATGTTTGTGTCCATTATTTCAGGCTCTACGCCTTTAACGGAAAAGCCCTGGGGTCTTTCTAACCAAATGACTTCATTATCCCTTGAAGCCATAGGAAGCGTAGGCGGTCCAAGGTGCTGTAAGAGAGATTCGTATCTGGCGGTTTTATCTGCGGTGGATTTTGTCAAAGAACACTTCGGAATCGAAATGGAAAGGGAGGATGTGAGTTGCATTCACTCTGCCCAAAATAATCAGTGTATCAAAGGAAGATGTCCCTTTTTCAGGGGATAACTAAAATGAGTAGTAATTTAAGTGACAATGACACTATAAAGAAGATTTTGATTAATATGCTCCAGGCGGCAGCAGCTCTTTTTGTAAACGGCTTTGGAGTATATCTTACAATGCATGCCGATATAGGAGCGGGGCCCTGGGATGTTTTTAACCTGGGAATTTCCAAAACACTTGGAATTTTGTACGGAACTGCTTCCATATCGGTTTCTTTTGCTATCCTGATAATAGACGTCCTTTTGAAGGAACCTATAGGAATAGCAATGTTTATTGATTCTCTGGTGGTAGGTAAGTCTGTGGACTTATTTGAGTTTTTAAATATCGTGCCAAAGCCGGGGACGCTTCCGGGGGCCGTTATTATGCAGCTTGCAGGCCTTACGATTATGGGTTATACCCAGTTTTTCTATATGCGTGCAGCTCTTGGCTGCGGGCCCAGAGATACCCTTTTGGTAGGCTTAAAGAAGAGACTGAAAAGGATACCCATAGGTGTGGTGAGCATTCTTCTTCTGGGAACAGCGACTTTGGCAGGATTCCTTTTAGGGGGACCTGTGGGAATAGGAACTTTAATTTGCGCATTCCTTTGCGGACCTATTATGCAGTTTGCATTCCGGTCGGTTAAATTTGATGCCACGAAAATCGGGCACCAGCGTTTAAGAGAGTCGGGAAGAGTGTTTTTGGGGAAGATAATGGGCAACCTGAAGGATGGGTTGTGAAAATATGATTTATCAGGGGGTTAGGTTATGACAAACAGATTATTCAGGAAACATTTGCTAAAGAGAAAATTGGGGCCCATGCTTGATTTTGCACTTTTGTGTATAGCTTTTTACATTCTGGGCCGTTTCAATATAGGTGTTTTTGTCTTCTTTTTGCTGCTCTTGGGAATATTTGTTATTCTGACTGTGATAAATATATTCTTTTACATATGCGGAATAAATATCGGGCAGGGCAAAGAATGCATGAAAGCTTATGGAATAGACCGTAAAGACCTGGATGAAGACATGAAAAATGCCGAAAACATTGACGACCTTTATATGGGCAGGAAATACTTCTATTGTGCGGGAGCTAAACCGCTTATTATTCCCATAAAGCGTATGGTTGTGGTTCATCCCAAAACGCTGGTTCTTTATAATGAAGCATTTGATGATATATACGTGTACGCCAATGCGGTGACCACTTATGTTATCGATGACGAAGGTACTTCCCGTATCTTTGAAATGTATAAGAAAAAAGAAAAACCGGTCGAAGAAAGGGTTGAGCATTTCAAAAAAGTAATGAAGATTTTTCAGGATGCGGACCCTGCAATTTTAACACCCCTTGACCACGAATTTTTTGAGTGGATTAACCGCTTTAGTGAGAATTTCGAAAAGGCAAAGAAGATTGTGGACCAAAAGAGAGGTCTTTAAATGATTGTTTAAATTTTTAAAACGGCAGAAATTGTGATAATTTCAGCCGTTTTTTTTGTTGTTATGTAATAGGAGAATTATATAATAATTGTTTGTTGGGGTAATGAAAAATGAATGGAGAATCGGATGAAGACGATTAACGGCGAAATAAACGAAAAGACACCACTTATGGTGTTGGCTGGTCCCATGTTTTTGGAACTTATGCTTAACATACTGGTAAACAATATGGATACCCTTATGTTAAGTCATTATTCGGCAACCGGTGTTGGCGCTGTAGGAAATGCCAACCAGGTAATGTTCTTTCTCATACTGATGTTTAATATTATTGCCACGGCAACCTCTGTTGTGGTAGCCCAGTACCTGGGAGCAAAGCAGTATGAAAAAATGAATACCATATATTCCCTTGCCTTTGGGGTGAACTTTATTTCGGGAATAGTTTTAAGCGGCATATTTGTCCTGAACAAGGGACTTATTATGGCATTAATTAAAGTCCCGGAAAACATGAGAAGCGAAGCGGGTATTTATATCAATATAGTGGGTGGAACGCTGGTGTTCCAGGCCTGCTACAATGTTATGCTTCAGATACTTCGCTGTAACGGATATGCGAAGATTGGTATGTATATTTCGGTAGCCATAAATGTGGTAAATATTGTAGGAAACTATACTTTCCTTTACGGCCCCTTAAAGTCTTTGGAACTTGGTGTGGCCGGTGTAGCCATTTCAACCGCATTGGCAAGGCTTGTGGCGCTGGTGGCTTCTGTCATATTCTTTTACAGTAAGAAAATCGGAAAGATGTCCATACGGTTTGTTAAGCCTTTCCCCGGAAAGCTTTTGAAGGAAATGGTAAAGATCGGGCTTCCCTCGGCGGGCGAAAATATGTCCTATAATCTTTATCAGATAGTGCTTCTTTCATTCATTAACGGAATGGGAGAGGATGCAGTAAATGCAAAGGTTTACAGTCAATCGCTGATTTCTTTGTCCATGGTGTTTTCAAATGCGTCGGCTATGGCGACTCAGATTATTACGGGGCATCTTGTAGGAGCGGGCAAAGAAGATGCGGCGTACAAGAGAGTATTTACAACGCTGAAGGTTTCAATGCCTATTACCATAGGCCTTTCTTTGATAAACTGGCTTTTAAGCCCCTATTCATTAAGGCTGTTTACATCCAATGAAAATATTATTAAAATGGGTTCATTCATCATGCTTGTGGATATAGTCATCGAAATCGGAAGATGCCTTAACATGACCTTTGTAAGCTCCCTTAAAGCAGCGGGTGATTATGTTTTCCCGCTTATTGTGGGCCTTATTACCATGTGGGGACTTGGAGCGACAGTAGGATATACGATGGGTGTTGTTCTTTCCATAGGCGTTGCAGGTGTATTTATGGGAACTGCCACGGATGAGTTTATTAGAGGACTTCTTACCATGACAAGGTGGTATCGTGGCAAGTGGCGTGGAAAAGCCATTGTGGAAAAGAAAGTTTAAAAGGTGAAATATAAACAAAGAACAGTTTTATAATAAAGGCGAAGAGGTAATAGAGACCGAAAGACTCATAATGAGGCGGTTAAGGCCTGAAGATTATCTTGCGATGTCCGCGTGGGACATGGATGAAAGAGTTTATAAGTATCTTCTGGGCTCAGCATGTAAAGCGCCTGAGGAACCTCTTGCATGGCTTCCTAAGAAGGACCCAACATCCAAAATCAATATACTGATGCTTGTTAAGGAAAATACCGGAAGCGCAAAGGTTATGCAGAAGCTTGGTATGGTTTACGACAGAAGTTCTTCCTACACAAAGAGTGATGGAAGCAAAACATTCGAATCGGATATTTATGTTTTGAAAATGGGTGAGAAATAGGGACAATCTATGATTAAATTATTGGTTACAGGCGGAACTACTTTTGTAAGTAAATATGTGGCAGAGTATTTCGTGAAGGCCGGATACGAAGTAAGTGTATTGGCAAAACCCCTTCTTTTGTAAATGTATACGAGGACATCGAGCAGCGTAATTATTTCAGCTTTTACGATTATGAGTATTGTCTGGATGTGTCCCGTCAATGTAAAATATATCCAGAAGCCATTCCTATGAAGGAAGGCTTGAAGGATGCGGCAGAGTGGTATCTGCAGCATAAGGAAGAAGTGAACAGAAAGCCTTATTTTGAATATATCGATGAGCACTTTCGAAATCTGATATAAGGCTGATTAATAAGGAGGATTA
>JAZLJG010000195.1:0-1458 GCA_045617745.1 Lachnospiraceae bacterium
CTCGCATTAGCCTTAAAAGCTATTTTGAGACAACGCCTTCTTTTCTTTTGGAAATCTATTGACAAAAAAGGGGGCTGTAAAAAAAGTCCCCAAAAAATCAAGACACTGGATACGACAAAACGTAATTCCAGTGTCTTGCTCATTTCTGATGAAAAATGGCGAATTTGGGCAAACGTCGACTGACCTGCAGCTCAGGTTGCAGATCTGAAAGAAAATATTGTGTTGGTAATGGCTATACTTTAAGCGGCCTGTGCTGTGCGGTTCTTTTTATTGTGGTATTTGTAGAGGTTAAAACCGCAGGAAATCAAAAGAAACTCCAGTTTTATGGATTCTATCCCTCTTCTGTAAACTCTCTCGTAGCGTCTGTCCCACTTAATAATGCCATATGTTCCTTCAGCCTGAATGCTTCTGTTCATGCGAAGCAACGCACCGTGGACAGACTCGAGATTACTCAGTACCTCTTCATGGATGGATGTCAGTTCTTCATTTAAGCGGATGGTCCTGTTCTTACGTCCTTTTGTACATTGGTTTCTGTGAGGACAGCCGCTGCAGTCTTCACATTCATAGATTTCTTCTGTGCGTTCGTATTTGTTGCCCTTAACGGGTACAGTTTTTTGAAAAACAAACTTTCTGCCGTTCGGGCAGATTAGATTTCCCGCCTCATCGCATCTGAAGTTAACTGCCCGGAATGGATCGTTTCTGTACTTCTCACTGTTAACGGTTTTGTCGTACATAGTGAATTTCATGTACTTCTCCATCCCGTTCCTTTCGCAGAACAGGTAGTTGTTGTAAGATCCGTAACCGGCGTCTGCTATGGGATATCTGGGATAATGTCCATAGATGGATTTGAATTTTTCCATCAGTGGAATGAAGCAGTCCATATCTGAGGCAAACCTCTTTACATCAACAGCTGCTATGTACTCATCACAGATTGCCATTTGCATATTGTATCCGGGCAGCAACTGGTCATTCCCCATATAGTCTTTTTTCATACGGAGAAATGTTGCGTCATGGTCGGTCTTTGAATAACTGTTCCTCTCTTCTCCGCAGATATGAATGTGCTCGGAATACTTCCTCAGTCGATTCAGATAACCTTGAAGCTCCTCGTAATGCTTTTGCTCTGTGCTTTTCCGTTTTCCTTTTCCTCTTACAAAATCCGTGCAACTGCACCCGGTCAATTCGACATAGCGCTGAAGCAGCAGTTCCACATATTCTACGGCATATTCTTCACGCGGCTCCAGCTTTACTCCAAAGTAAAATAGTACTTCGGTGTTGATTCTCCCCAGCAAATTCGTTATTTTTTCAAATACCTTGTTTCTGTTCGTTATGCATGACTTCTTCCAGACCCATGTGTACTTGTTTGCATTTGCCTCTATTTTTGTGCCGTCTATATATGCGTGTTCAAGATCCACGCCCTCTGTCCGGAAGATATATGAATTTATATCTGCAAATATATCT
>JAZLJG010000196.1:0-1497 GCA_045617745.1 Lachnospiraceae bacterium
GCTATAAGTATTGTGTTGTTGAAGCTGTAATTATGAAACTTGGACATCGTTTTAAGATAATTTTTGAACTTATCACTATCTACAAAACTCTTAAGTTCCGCATCAAGCTTGTCCGTTATCTCTTTTATCTGTTCCCGTTTCTCTTCAGGTGTACGTCTTACAAATGTTTTTCCCATAAGCATCACCTACGCAATCTCGGCATCTTTTACTTTGGGTGCTTTGGGTTCTGCAGCCTTTTCTGCCTGTTTAGCATTTTTCTTTGCTTCACCAGCAGCAAGTTTATCTTTGATTGATGATTTTGATGATTCCTTATCCTTTTTCTGGGGAGAAGACTTTTTCGCTTCCGTTTTCTCTTCTTTGCCATAAGAGATTTCTAAAGGCTCCTCCCCATTAACGAAAGGGAGGTCTTCGTCCTCCGGTACCGGCATAAATCCATCATTGGAAGCAGTCTTCTCCGCAGGTGCCTTAACGCCTGTAGAATTTTCAAGATAGTTCTCTACTACTTCATGATGGAGTTCTGTTCTGAAATCCTTATCAGATGGATAACACATATCCTTGTAAACTGCCTTGCCGTTTTCATCGACTTCATTTGTCTTATATGATGGCATTGATACAAATAATCCGTTCTTTCCTTCCTTAACAGCCACATTGTTTACAACAAATACATCATCAAGATAAATACGACCTAATGCCTTAGTGCTGCCTCCCTTATCAAGCGGAACTACCTTTACTCCGATTTCCGGTTTATCTTTGCCGGTATCAAGAGTAAACTTAACCTCTTTTCCCTTTTCAAAAGATTCAAGAACAGCATCATAAAGTTCAGCTCTAAAATCCTTTGTTATAGGATTACAGATTTCCTTATATACTGCCTTTCCTTCATCATCAATCTGCTTTGTCTTATATGATGGCATTGATACAAACAATCCGTTCTTTCCTTCTATCACAGATACACTCTGTACCTTGAACACATCACCAAAAGATATTGTGGCAAGACCCTTTATTCCGTTTTGGGGTTCTTCAAACTTACTCGTTTTTACTGAAATTTCCATACATTTTTCCTTTCCAGGAACGGGCAAAATTGCCCGCCCCCATTAACAAATTAATATAAGCTTATGAAAGCTCCTGGTCCTTATTTTTTGCCTTAGGCTCCTTGGGCTCGGCTTCTTTGGCCGCGACCTTTGCCTTTCCTTCGGAAAGCTTATCCTTAATAGACTTTGCTTCACTCTTTTCGGGATCTTTCTTCTCCGGGGCTTTCATATCCTTCGAAGGATCCTTAAGTTCCATAGGTTCCTTGGTTTCGGCAAGCATAAGCTGCTTTTCGTCCTTATCGTAGAAATATACGTTGTAGGACAATACCTCATCAGGAGATACCTGCGTATCATTTACCTCACGAACCATATCAGTAAGGTTCTTAACATCCATCTCCTCATTCGCAGGAATAAGGAGAATTTCATGCACACTGCTGGGTAAAATGAAAAAGCTTGTATCATGCTGTTC
>JAZLJG010000197.1:0-3027 GCA_045617745.1 Lachnospiraceae bacterium
CCAAATTACAAGTTTCTTGTCTAACGCATCAGCTCGACAAGCTGGGATTTATTACTCTCTATATAACAATTCTATTTTCTTTCTAATGTATACCAAACATCTATTTCATCTTTAGAAGGTGTTTCCCACATGGACAATAATTTTTCCAAAAGACCTTCATCTAGATAATAATCTGAACCACCTTCGCCATTTAACACCCTACAATTTCGTTCTTCGATATTTTTATTCCATGTTTGATCATCAACATCAATGTAATGCCATTCACACTGAACATTCTGAGAGTGACAAAATTCAGTTAAACTTCTTCTGTTTTCTATACTCCAAAACCCCCAATCTAAAATTACAGTACACCCTATGTTTACCAATTCCACCGATTTTTTCTTAAAATAGCTCCAAATTCTTAAAGCCATTTCGTCGTGTTTCTCACCTAAATCATTATCAAACAAATCCTTTGTTAATTCATCACACGATAAAATAACAGCCTTCTCATTTTCTTTTATTTGATTGGCGTAATAGGTTTTTCCACAACATATTTTCCCACAGATTGCTATTATCTTTGCCATAAATATTCCTCCATAGCTTATACAAATTCTATTTTATTTGCTCCAATTTTTCTTTTACTATCTGCATATTAGTTGAAATCGGAAGAGTTCCATCAAGCTCAACAATTTCACCTTTAAAATCACTAAGGCTATCTAAGACTTTCTGTTCAGAAAACCCTCCTATCAGATTTCTAAAAGAGTCTTGTTGCTCATACATATCTCCACCAGCAAGAACCCTTTCCCCCCAACGTTTTTCTTCCCTACTCTTCACTCTCCGAACCCGTTCAGCCGAGTTTACTTTAAGCCAAAACACTTTCTGTATAGTTGAAAGAATCTCATCACTCCAATTTATCGTGACACCACATAAAATGTATTTTTCATGTGATGCTATATCCCTTGCAATAGCTTGATTTACTTCACTTTTATTTCTTGCCTCTGAATATGGTATTTCACCGAGATAATTACATTTAACGTCATATTCCCCTTCCAAAGCAGCTTGCCTTGACTCTTTCTGCTCTGGGAAGTAATAATCTTCAACATCAATCTCAAAATATCCCAACTCTTTTGCTAATGCATGCCCTAAAGTTGATTTTCCACTTCCATTAAGTCCAACAAGAGCTATACCTCTTCCCATATATTCTCTCCATATAAATAACTCTTTTTCCACCTATTACATCAATTTCATAAACTGGGATTTATCTGTGTTTATACATCACGATTTCTGGGTCAGCACCATTACACCCATACTCACACACAAGAATAAAATCTTCATTTGCAACAACACCATAACAACGCTCTGAGTTTGTTCTTTCAATCTGATTACCCAGATATACATCTTTATCATTCAGGAACTTTACTGTCGTTCCGTTTGACAATGGGTATTCCAGATTCACATAGGCTCCATTCAGCAAAAACAGTTCGCTTATTGTCAATCCTTCAATGCTTAGGGCATTTATCTCGTCAATCAGGCTATTTTTCAGCGTAGCGAAGTTCTTGTTTCTTTCTGCAATACAGCTTCCTCCAAATGGATGACCATTACACTTTTCGCACCCACCGCAGTGCGCTGCTTTGCTGCATTCTTTGCAGCAATCCATACCACAATATGTCATACGATTTCCTCCACAAATGTGAATTGGCCAAAATAATCGACAAGAATTATTATACCCTTTTCATTCTCAAATCACAATGGCAATTCATCACTTCAGGTCAGTCTGACCCAAAGTCATTTATTCTGCAGTTCCCGCACCAAATCAACAGGCATTTTCAATACAGTGAACATCAGAATCACTCCGCCAATCATGCCCCCAAGAACCGCTCTCAGTGCCCACATACCGACTGTTCCGGCAAGTCCGAGACCCTTTGGCATGAACCAGAGGCTCATCTTCCGGAATCCGAACGGAAATCCGCAGAAGATCCAGTACAGGAAATAATCAAATCCTTCCGGCTTAATGCAGAAGTAATAACATACAATCATCCAGAGAGCAATCAGGCTACCCTTCAGTATGAATTTCAAAACTGCTTTCATTTGTTTCATTTATGGTGATCATTCCCAGGGAAGGGAGACAGTCAATGATAATGAAATCATAAAAAGGTCTCTGCATGGAAACATAATCCTTAAGAAGCCTCTCGCGGTTCATTACATTTACCAGAGATGCCTCAAGAGCAGCAAGCTCGATGTTGGAAGGAATGATATCAATTCCTTCGATATCCGTAATCTTCCCGTCCCCCGGTTCAATGTCCTCGTCCTTAATAAGTCTCTCAAGCAGTGTGGCAAGTGTCACCCGGATTTCCTCGGTATCAATACCGAGCATTCTTGGAACCTTTTCCACATCCACATATACCCTGTGGTATTTTGTGGAGCCCTTCTCCGGAAGCAGGTCGGAAATGTTTATGATCTCGACCTTGTCACTCCGCAGAATAATCCGGATTCCCATCTTAATTGAATTGTTTGTTCCCTGCAGTCTGTACTTGAGCATCTGACGTTCCTCCTTCCCTCAAGTGATACTTCGACCGCCTTCTCGCTGTAATATGATTTTGCCGGCTTGACAACGACAAAAAAGGACATCTTTCCAAAAATAATTCGGAAAAATGTCCTAAATCAACATTTATATAGATGGGGTCATATGACCTTGTTGGTAAGGTAAATCCTCGCCAAACCGCGTAAATCCGCGTGATTCGTATGCGGATTTGTAACAAAAATCACTTTTTTAGGGGTTTTGAAAGTCCGCAAACCCGCATAAAATAAGGATTTTTACTTATCGATGGACTTCATCGTTGGGAACTTTTTATCAGATTTTTCTCTCATTCTCCGTGGTCTTTCGTGACCCTTCAAGTTCCTTTAAAAACCTAAAAGTCGTGTTATACACACTCAAAACAATTATACCGAATCCATGCCAAGTTTAGTGAGATAGAGACGGTCTCTTTCGGTCACCTCCGTGTTCCACCTCTTTGAGCGCAGTTCGGATGATATCTTTACTTCCTCTAC
>JAZLJG010000198.1:0-1433 GCA_045617745.1 Lachnospiraceae bacterium
TGCTGCGTTTCGTAGGCAAAGCCTTTTGCCGTTTCGTAGGCGCAGCCTTAGTCAGTTATGAGTCAGTTATGAGTCAGTTATGAGTCAGTTATGAGTCAGTAACGAAGCCTTGGTTTTTTGCCATTAGCCATTGGCTTTCACCCAGTATTTTTCACTTTTCACTTTTCACTTAAAAAGCCTTTGGCTTTTTTGTCAGTTATGAGTCAGTAACGAAGCCTTGTTGTTTTTGCCATTTGCTTTTTTTGAGTCAACAAGTCAACGAGAAGGCCCCCTGACCCCCTCAAGGGGGAAGGGGAGGCCATTAGCCATTAGCCATTAGCTTTTTTGGAGTCTACGAGTCAACGAGTCAATGAGGGCTACGGCACACCCCTTCGGGTTGTGGGCTAAGGTAAGGTATTTTGTCGTTTTTCGATCCGTGAGCGCCACTACGTTCGGCGCACACGGTTACTCACCGCTCGCCAAGGCTCGCTGTATTGCCTTCCAGGCAAATGCTATGGAGTTCCCTAGGGAGGAGGTCATTAGCCGTTAGCTTTTTCCCCTTGAGGGGGCTAGGGGGCCTTCCATTGGCTTTCACCCAGTACTTTTCACTTTTCACTTTTCACTTTTCACTTAAAAAGCCAAAGGCTTTTTTGTCAGTTATGAGTCAGTAACGTATGGCTTATATTGCCGGAGGTAAAATTGTACAAAATACATTTACGTCGGTCTCGGACAGACGTTATGCAACAAAATTACGGTGTTAATTTTTTTATTTACACCTAACATATTGATATTAAAGCAGTTGGACAAAGACGTTAATTTGTTAATTTGTTAATTTGTTAATTTCAACTCTCTTTTTACCCTATAGGGGTATTATATATATATATTATAATATATACTCTACATATTAAGCTTAGACGCGCGCGCCCGGGTGCGCCTGCCCGAGACCACTATCCTTTTTGAGTGATGATGAGATACGCTTGTCCTTCCATGAAAATAGTTGAATGCACTTGATTTTAACAAATTAACAAATTAACAAATTAACAAGCCACCCTAACGAAAATATTTTCATTCCACAAAATTTTATTGTAACTTTGCACCCCAGAAAACACTGATTGTATGTTACAACACGAAGAAATACGGGGTTTGCTTGCACAGATTGGTGAGCATACCCATGAAATAATACCACAGGAAGAGTTCGAAGGGGTTGTATGTCTTGTTGAAAGACTTTTGTCGGCAGATGAAGGTCTGACTGATTCCGAAGTCAGGGAACCTGTCCCTACCCTGCTCTCCCAGTTCGGACTGAATCCCTATATATTCAATCTTCAGACAGCCCTCATAACCATTACGGAGATGAGCGCATCACGTCCAGCCGTACTCAGTCTTATCCTGCTTCAGTTCGTAAGGGACGGACTATCCTCCGTTGAAGAGGCAGGAAAACTCTACGGCGACGATGT
>JAZLJG010000199.1:0-6557 GCA_045617745.1 Lachnospiraceae bacterium
CTTTTAAAACAGGCAGAACTGATAATGGAGTTTCGTGAGAAAAATTTTATTTACTACGAACTGAATACTACCGTTTTTACGGATATGCTTATATGGATTAAGCAGTTTGAAGGAGAGAAAAATGAATAATAAGAAGATTACAGGATTTTATCGGATCGGTTTGCTCATTTCATTCATTTCGATTATATTTACAGCTATTGTGGTGTGGGTAAAGCCGCTTACCTGGTTTCCGGAGGGTTCACCGGTATTTGTATATTGCTTTGCCCTTTGTTTTCCGGTAGTGGATTTCCTTGTTGTTTTGGGACTTCAGTTTATGGATGTTTATTATCGGAAAAAGTATGACAAGACGGAAGATGAAGAGGAAAGAGCCGGCATTGTGTCTGCAGACAGAGTGGGTGCTTATACGGTTATTTTCCTGTCAGTGGAGTTCTTTGCCATGTGGTTAGGCATTCTGTATGTGTTGATGCCTTCCGCCATGAAACTGGATGATGGAGAAACCGGGGAATTTTTGGCTGGTCTTTTTAAGCTTCTGGCTGTTATTTTAAGTGTTATGTATATTTTCTTAGGAAACTATATGCCTTTATGCAGACGAAAAGGGCAGGGCTTTACATGCAAATGGACTGATCGTAACGAAAGCGTAAGATACAAAACCAACCGCTACGCCGGTAAGGTTTTCGTTATCGCAGGCCTTATAAGTACCTTCATCAGCATAGTCTTCAATGGTTATATAGGGATGGGTACAATGATTGTGACGCTTATTGCGGCGTTGACTGTCTGCAGTAAAAAGGCCAAAGAATATTATCTGGAAGAGGAATCAAATGAATAAAATACTGATTATCGAAGATGATGTGAAAATAGGAAATCTCGAAGAAGAGGTCCTTACAGAGGAAGGTTTTGCCTGTGTTCGTGCTTATTCGGGAACGGAGGCATTACTTGTGCTTAAAAACGAAACACCGGATGTTATTATATTGGATCTTATGCTTCCGGGAATGTCGGGAGAGGAGCTCCTTTCGTACATTAAAGACATTCCGGTTATTGCTGTAAGTGCAAAGGGAAATGTTGATGACAGGGTTGACGTTTTATTAAACGGAGCAGCGGATTTCCTGGTTAAACCCTTCTCGCCCAAAGAACTTGTGGCACGTGTCAAGGTGCAAATCCGAAGACCTGTAGGCAGACAGTTATCATATTCTTTCGGTAATCTTTTGGTTAACGATTCCGAACATACGGTGACTGTAAAGGGTGAACAGGTTTTGCTTACGCGAACGGAGTATGCGCTTTTGAAGCTTTTGATACAAAACCCCACTCAGGTTTTCACAAAAGCGGTTATTCTGGACAGCCTTTTTTCCGACACACCTGACTGCACAGACAGTTCTTTGAAAACCCATATAAGTCACCTTCGAAGCAAACTGAAGGCAGTAGACGGAAACGACTACATCGAAGCTGTTTGGGGAATCGGATTTAAAATGGCGGATATTTCAACTGTTTCTCAACCGTTATCTTAACCGTTTTTTAAAAAAGAACCGATATGATACCTTCATAAGAACCCGCAAAGGGTATTAAGGAGGAAATACAGAGAATGGAATACGTTCTTGAGACAAGAAATCTTTGTAAACAATACAAACATTTCAAAGCATTGGACAATTTCAATATGAATGTTCCCAAGGGCTCCATATATGGGTTTGTAGGGAAAAACGGAGCCGGAAAGACTACACTGATTCGGCAGATTTGCGGTCTTCAGAGGCCTGATTCCGGAAGCTTAAAACTTTTTGGAGCATCCATTGATGATGATGCCAAGATATCAAAGGCAAGAAACAGAATGGGAGCAGTAGTGGAAACTCCTTCCATTTTCCTTGATATGACGGCCGAAGAAAACCTGAAGGCACAATACAGGGTTCTTGGGCTTCCCACATTTGAAGGGATAAAGGAGCTTCTTGAACTTGTGGGTCTTTCGGATACGGGAAAGAAAAAGGCAAAATATTTTTCTTTGGGCATGAAGCAAAGACTGGGAATAGCAATTGCTTTGTGCGGACAGCCGGATTTTCTGGTTCTTGACGAGCCTGTTAACGGACTGGATCCCGAGGGAATTATAGAAATCAGAGAACTGATTCTGAAGCTTAACAAAGAAGAGAATATTACGTTTCTTATTTCGAGCCATATTTTAGATGAACTTGCAAGGATTGCTACCTGGTACGGCTTTATTGATTCGGGTCGCATGCTTAGGGAAATGAGCAGCGAAGAACTGGAAACCGCATTGAAAAAGTGCGTTAACGTAAAGGTGTCCGATATTCGAGCTTTCTGTCGGGTAATGGAAGAGAAGAAACTCGAGTACCGCATTAAAGATGACGAAAGCGCTGATATTTATTCACAGATTGCAGTGACTGATTTGGTCAACGCCCTTTCAAAGGAAAATTGCACGCTTGTTTCCATTAAAGAAAAAGATGAATCCCTTGAAGGCTTCTATCTTAATCTTTTAGGAGGTGAGCGCCATGAATAGACTTTTACGTGCTGACTTCTCGAGACTTTTCAAAAGAAAACTTTTCTGGGCGGAAGCTCTTTTTATGATTGCATACTCGGTTATGAGTGTTTTTGCTTCCGTTATGGACGGAAAACAATATGGCGTTGTCTATTATACGGAAGGGAATTTGTTTGCGGGCGGAATGCTGGGAGCTTTTTGCATGATGGTTCTTGTACCATTCTTTATAGGGGCTGAATATTCCGACAAAACCATACGAAACAAATTGATTGTAGGTCATGGAAAAGAAAAGGTTTTTCTTTCAAATATGCTTACCATGCTGGCAGCAGGAGGTATATTTCTGACTCTTTGGAATATCTCTTTTCTGACCATGGGATCTTTGTTACTGGGATTTGAAAACAGTTTTTGGGAAGATGCTTTGCTCTGCATTGAAGTATACGTTGCACTTTTTTCTGTAATCGTGTTGTTTGTGATTGTTTCTATGTTTATCACATCAAGGTATGTTTCCGTGACTGTGGGGATAGGTATATTTTTATTACTGTTCATATATAGTATAAGCACCATTGAAAGGCTGAAAGCACCGGAGTTCTTTCTGGAGTACTTTACTGAAGACGGTGAATACGTGAATCTTGACGATGGTATAATCATTGCAGGAGAAGACAGTGAAGTATTTATCAGTTCACTGGTTCAAAAGGAGGTTCAAAACCCCGGTTATATACCGGATGGATTTTACAGAGAGGCTTTGAAAACCTATTTAAGAATTTCTCCGGTAGCGCAGCTTGTGGATTTATGCGGATATTTTGAAACAGGATTTGTGTGGTATATTGTATTTGATAATATTTTGATTTTGCTGCTTACCTTCGGGGGAGCACGCCTTTACAGGAGAAAAGAAATCAGCTGATGTCTGAGAACGTAGCTTTCATTGTTATCGCAATACTTGCAGTGACTGTTCTTGTGCTTGCGGGAAGGCTCTGCATATTGCGAAAAACAATGCGTGAAATTGATGAAGGATTAAGAGAAAGGCTTGATACTGATACCAATACACCGGTAACAATATCAGGTCTTAATCGCTATACGAAAAAACTTGCGGCCGACATTAACCTTCAGCTTCAGAGACTGAAGAAAGAACGGATAACGTACGAGAGCAGGAACACAGAATTAAAGAATGCCGTTACGAATATTGCCCACGATATCAGGACACCTCTTACTGCCATTAACGGGTATCTGGAACTTTTCACAGAGGCCGATCTTGGTGATAAGGAAAGAAAATGGCTGGCTGTCATAAGAGAAAGAACGGAAAATCTTAAGGAGCTTGCTGATGAACTGTTTGATTATTCTGTTGCGGGAATTGAGAAAGAGAACTTTACGTATGAAAAAGTATGCTTGAACGATGCACTGGCAGCAGTACTTGCGGATTTTTACGGAGCCTTCAAAACCGCGGGAATCGAGCCGGGGATAGATATTCCTGAGGAGCTGGTTTTCAAAATGCTGGATAAGAAGGCTTTTGAACGTGTTCTAAGCAACCTTTTCAATAATGCGTTGAAATATTCAACGGGAGATTTCAGGGTGCTTCTTTCAGAAGACGGGAGTATTGTTCTAAGCAATAGGGCAGAAGGCATGTCTTTGGTGGATGCCAAGAAGCTTTTTGAACGTTTCTATACAGTACAGACCGCAAAGGGCTCCACAGGCCTGGGTCTTTCTATAGCTCGTATGTTAACGGAGAGCATGGGCGGTTTTATTACCGCAGAGCTCGAGGATGATATACTTTCGATTACGTTAAAGTTTCGTTAAAAAGCCTTGCGAACAGGCATTTCCATAGGATAAAATGTTTTTGGCAGTTTATCTTTATACAGATTTGGGAGAAAGGAATATTATAATGGGTTTATTAAAAGCAGCTGCAAGTTCCGTTTCGGGGACAGCAAGGGATCAGTGGAAAGAGTTCTTTTACTGTGATTCTCTTCCAAACGACATAATTATGGTCAGAGGCCGTAAGGTTACTGCAGGAAATAATAAGGGTGACGACAACGTCATTACTGACGGATCGATTTTCGCGGTAGCAGACGGCCAGGCGGCAATCGTAACCAGCCAGGGTAAGGTCGTAGACTGTTGTCTTGAACCCGGTGAGCATGTTTATAAAAGTGAGTATTCCGCCAGCGTTTTTGAAAAAGGCGGCATTTCCAGATTTTTCAAAGAAGCTTCCAGACGTTTTGCTTATGCGGGAGACATTCCGGCTGTTGTAGAACGTATATATTACATGAACACAAAGCACATCCAGGGCGGTTCTTTCGGTCCTGTTGCCGTAGCTTATCATTTCCTTGATAAGAATACCGGAGCTGATGTTGACTGCACAATTGAGTGCTCGGGAATTTATTCCTTTAAGGTTGCGGATCCCGTTAAATTTTATAAGCTGGTTGCCGGAAATGTTTCCGGTTCCTATACCACAAGTGCAGTTTTAAGAACCATGAACGTGGAATTTGCTTCCGTTATGCAGACAGCCATTGCAAAGCTTTCGGCGGAAGGAAAGAGAACCTTCGAAATGGCGGCACTTGTACCGGAACTTACGAAGGATCTTACAAGAGCGCTTAACGATACATGGATGGAATTAAGAGGTATCGAAATTGTATCTCTTGCATTCTCTTCGCTTAGGACTTCTTCTGAAGATAAGGCACTTATCAATGCCCTTCAGTATGCAAAACCTTTAACAGACCCTAAAATGGCCGCTGCTACACTTGTTTCCGCCACTGCGGATGCCATGGTGACCGCAGCAAATAATATCGGAGGTACGAGAAAATGAAAAACAACGATATCGAAACCTATAAGTTAACTGATGAAAACGGAGTGGAAACTCTTTACGAACTTCTGGATGTTCTGGAAGAAGGCGGTCAGAGGTATTTTGCGCTTGTGCCTCATGAATCCGAAGACGACTACCCCCTCATTTTGAAAGAAATCATTAAGGACGGCGAAAAGGTTCTTTCAGAGATAGAGGACGACGAAGAGTTTGATAAAATCGGCGCCATTTTCGCAGAGAAATTTGAAAAATAAACAAGCTGATTGACAGAGGGAAAGCCGTTACCGGCTTTCCCGTTTTTGAAAAATCAGTTCGGAGAACGGATATGAGATTAAAACTAATTAAGGCATCTATGGAATATCAGACGCAGATATCGGATATGCTGGATGAGTGGTATCAATCCGGAGAAACGATTGTTCCTTTTGTTATCGGAAGAATCGATTACCATGATTTCAAATATTATTGTGAGAACCTGGAAAACAGGAATATTTTATCAGGATGGGGAGTGACGGATTCCACCTTCTTTTGCCTCGATGAGGACAGGGATAAGGTAGTGGGTGCTATAAATATCAGACATTACCTTAATGAATCCCTTCTTCTTGACGGAGGTCATATCGGAGACGGAGTCAGGGCATCTGAACGAAGAAAAGGCATAGCTACCAAGATGATTGGCATGGCTTTGGACGAATGCAGAAAATTAGGCATATACAGGGTTTTAATGGTATGCAACAAAGACAATGTGGGTTCCGCTAAAAGCATTATGAATAACGGCGGTGTGCTGGAAAATGAAGCGGTTGTGGACGACGAAACAATACAGCGTTACTGGATAGACCTGTCGGATGGGGTATCCGATGGAGAGGGCCTGATAAGGCATGCGTCGCTTGAGGAAGTGCCTGACTGCGTAAAGGTTATCAGGGATTCCTTTAAAACAGTAGCGGCTGAATTTGGCTTTACAGAAGAGAATGCTCCCCGTTTTACAGCCTTTGCCACTGATGAAGGGCGAATCAGATATCATTTCTGTGTGGAGAAAAGGCCCATGTTTGTTTTCCTTTTGGGTGAAAAGATAGTAGGCTATTATTCTTTGGCAATTCTGAATGAGGAAGAAGCAGAACTAAACAATCTTTCGGTTTTACCTGAATATCGTCATCAAAATATAGGTCGTAGATTACTGGAAGATAGTTTTGAAAAGGTAAAATCAGTAGGAAGAACCAGACTTAAAATCGGAATTGTAGAAGAAAACACGGTTTTGAAAAACTGGTATGAAACTTTCGGTTTCAAGCATACGGGAACAGAAAA
>JAZLJG010000200.1:0-1411 GCA_045617745.1 Lachnospiraceae bacterium
CGGATGGCCGCGTAAAGCTGCGGAGACTATGGAGCAGGTGGTGAAGATTCGCGCTCTCTTATGGAGTCAAAGCTCATGCATTTTTGCAAATTGTTTTCTATGAATCCAGCGAAAATTCAGCTCTCCAGCGAATTCAAAAAAACAATTTGCAAAAATGCATGAGTTTTGGCTACATAGGGGAGCGCGAACTCTTCACCACCTGTTCTATAGTCTCCGCAGACTATACCCAGCCATCTATCCACACCTGTAAATTCCTTGGCAAATCAGACTTATAGTGTGAGGCAGTTATCCTGGGGGAACTATCGCTCATAACTTTTTCCAGATGATCATTGAGCAGCTAAGAAACACGATTTAGTATCAGCGTCCCGAGACCAGCAGAACGATATGCAATACGTATGGAAACCTCACTTCGACTGAGGGTCCTTCCTTTGTTAGATCTAGGCTCAAAAACAAAACAAGAACATATGACCACAACAATTCTTACTTTCAGGGTACTGTATATTATAAACGTAAGGTATCCGGCACATACAACCTACTGAACTTTGGAAATGATAATAAGGGCAAAAATTGTACATCCTCATGCATAGTATGTAACAAGATCACCCACAATAATTACGTGATTTCTGGAGTTACTGGTTTCAAAATTTGTACTTATAAACAGAATCATAGTAACTGTCAGTCCAAAAATGTTGTACAGTCGAGTAGATTTCACGGTAAATATAGTGCGCCTGCAGACGCGGCAGCACTGGTGCGTGATTAATTGCGAGCGAGATGTTCCAGGTAAGGGTTTTTCAGTGTTTTCTTCGCTTATTCTACATTTTTAGGTACTTTTCAGTCAAGGAGGAGTGAAAGGTAAGTTAGGAAGCAGCTTTTCTTGTTTTGACCAAACAAATTCTCGTTTGAATTGAGGTGAACCTTCTGGAAGCTGCATCGCGTGAAGTATCTTGACGTAACCCTTCTTTTTTTCACCATTTTTCATCATGGGGCAATTCTCGAGGACTCTAGTAGGTTTCTTCTTTCTACAGGATGTTCCTTTTTCATATGAAATACCCATATGAGGCAATTTTACTTTCAGATGACCCTCATATGGGTATTTTATATGAGAAAGGAACATCTTGCAGAAAGAAAAAACCTGCTAGAGTCGTTGAGAATAGCCCCATGATGAAAAATGATGAAAAGAGAAGGGTTACGTCAAGATACTTCACGCGATGCAGCTTCCAGAAGGCTAACCTCAATTTAAACGAGAATTTGTTTAGTCAAATCAAGAAAAGCTGCTTCCTGACTTACCTTTCACTCCTCTCTGACTGAAAGCTACCTAAAAATGTAGAATAAGCGAAGAAAACACTGAAAAACCCTTACCTGGAACATCTCGCTCGTAATTAATCACGCACCAGTGCTGCCGCGTCTGCAG
>JAZLJG010000201.1:0-1586 GCA_045617745.1 Lachnospiraceae bacterium
AATAAGAATATCTGCCATCGGCTCTGTAGCATTCTCCTCTACGGAGCACATAACCATTTTTATCTTTTCTTTTTTCTGCCATACTATCACCTCACCTTTCAAGCGAGGAACAGTCAGCCATTTACTTTCTGCTTTCACAATCGAAGGGATTCCAAAGGTTTCTTCCGATTGCATATGCATTGGTACAACATCATTATATTTAATGTATTTTACCCGAGTCAATAACCAATGTTCCAACGCTTCTATATATTAAGGAAGAAACTCCTTACAACAATGCCGACTCTTCTCTGAAATTTGCATCCAGGAATTTGTCAAACAGTTCCGTATCAACGAGAACCATTCCGCTTATCCTGAGCACTGCGCCTGCATCTTTGGCAATCTTGTCAAAAGAATGTCTTCCCATCGGATACACCTTTGGGCCGTCAATCTGACGAATGTACTTGGATCTGCCGGGATTCATATACTGCTTAATTCTCTTTTCGTTTTCCATTTCTTCAAGTTCTTTAATCTCTATATTCTTAGCCATGTCTGTTATCCTCTCTTATATGTCGGTGTCAAAATATCCTTCTTAATTGTTACCTTAATTCTGCGAATCTTCTGCTTGGCGGATTCATAAGCGATTCCGCTTTCTTCCGCTATCTGCGAAAGATCCGTTTCCTGCTGAAGATATGCCAGAAACAGTTTTTTATCCGGCGGAAGCAATCCATCAATTTTCTTCTGAAACTTGTTATAGTCCGCAATCATGCTCCTTACGGTTTCGGAATTATAGATGAAGTCTTCGGTGTGATCCGTATCATCGAGTTCTCCTCCACCAAAATCACCATTCAGGATGGCGTTTCGAAGGCTTACATTTCTGACTGCTTCCTTCTGAGTTCTGTTGGATAACCCCGATGTCTGAACCCTTACTCCCAGGTCCCCTAAGGAAGCCCGCCTGTTGTAATCCTGTTCATTTCGGATATCGTCTTCCATATCTTCGATAAAACTGTCAACAATTTCCAGGAAGCAAGGATAATACTTGCATATCATATCCAATCTGCGTTCCTTGGTTGAATCTCCATATTTTGTTACTATCATTGCTCCGGTAATCATAAGTTCCTCCTTAATGTCTACCAAAGCGAAACCGGTTTGCTTTGTTTTGCTTACAATGACATTCTATGGAAAAATAGCGCCGGATTCAGCGCCCTTTACGGAAACAAAAGTTGCCTGAGCGGAAACTTTTGGGGCAAAAAGAGATGTATTGTTGTGCCCGGACAATAAGATACATGCGCCTGCTGACAAACTCATCGTATAGTCGGGATGTTCTGACATTCCCACCCGGGATTGTCAGCAAAAGGGCAAAAAAATACTGCCAGACCCGAAGATCTGACAGTTTCACTTATACATATTAATAACAATTTCATAAATAACCCATCACACATTAAAGCGATAAAGTTACGACTCATATTATAAGTATTCTCGTAAAAGGAATGTAAGATAATGGGGAAATGTTCGAATATTACCATCTACTCCTATATTACCATCAATCAGTTTTATACCGAAACTAATATCCGGATATGAATCACTCTTAATCAATGTACTCAGCGATT
>JAZLJG010000202.1:0-1672 GCA_045617745.1 Lachnospiraceae bacterium
CTGCCCAAACGGACAGCCTTTTGTTGTTCGTGACTTTCTGCGTGTTCGGGTCGCGCGAGTTGCCCCAGGAAATAGTTGAAACGAATGTTATGTTTGGCTCACCGTTCATGCCTTGTTCTTTTTCGATGCGCTAAATTAGGAAGATTTTCTTTTCTTTGGACATAAATCTGACAAGAATCTTTCGTAAATGGGTTTTCCTGCTGCGTTTCGTTTGCAAGAAAGAGTTTTTGGTGCGGCGGGTGCAGCCGCCGCACCAAAAATGAATAGCTTTAGTTGCACTTTGAACTGAAATAGTCATTTGGATTAAACTCCATCAATTGGGTTTCAAAAGCAGAATAATAATCCTCATTTGGAAAAACATCTTTGTATTTTTTCAGTTCTAGCATCGCCGATTCTTTTCCATCCTTATAGGCTGAGAATAAAAGGAATGAGACCATCAAATCTACAGTAATTTGGTTTTGGCTAAAGCATTTTTCGAACTCATTGGATGCGTACTGTGTCATTTTGATACAAGAAATAGTGTCTCCTGCTTTTCCATATAACATAGCCAACTCGGAATATGTTTCGGCTTTTGCCAAATAGGCATTCCCTCTAATCTGGTTTAGTCTATTTTGATATAGGTCTATCATTTCTCCGTATTCTTCTTGAGCTCCTAAAACCAAAATCAAGTTGTAAAAAGCTACAGAATTACCGTCATTGCATTCTAAAGCCTTTTCCAAAAAGAAACGAGCCGAATCGAGATAATTATCATCGCATTCATCATAGTATGCTTGCAGAAACTCAAAGCCTTTATCATTTAAACAGACATCCTTTTTTTTTGTTTTTGTCTCGCCTTGACTTGTACACGACGATAGAGCAAAAAGCACGGTAACAAAAAACAATAATCTTATTTTTGCATTCATATTTGTATACGGTATTGGTACATTATTTAATCTGGTGAGAAATTGGAATAAGCATGTCGGCATTTATGGGCATTCCTATCATTGACGGAACATATCTCCCAACACCCATAAAGACACTCCATCCACCTTCCATTTGCAAGTAAACATTTCCTGTGTTAGGTATAGAAAAAGTGGCTTCTCCAACATATACCGATCCTTCAGGCATAATTGGAAGCGTTTCTCCCGATTTCATTTGCAACGGACTGGAGCCTATCACTTTGCCATCGGCAATAACAGTCGCTTTTGCATAAGATTGCACATCTCCTTCAACCGCAGTATTAAAAGAAGTTGCTGAAACGGTAAGCATACGTTGTGTTCCAATATAATTCCCATCAGAATCGTAATAAGGCACATCCGCTGCAGTAACATTGTATAGCATTTTATAATCTGCTGTCTGCAATGCACCATAAGTCAGACCTTTTGTATCAGAATCAAGAGGCATACGGCCTATCTTATTAATTCTAAACTGTTTTGTTCGCTGCCTTACTGGAAGTTGTGTGATTTCATGCATTGCATGGTTCTGCCCGGAGCTGATGAGTCCGTTGCACAAGCCGTCCCAGAAGTCGCCGCCGGCCATGCTGGAGGTAAAGCCGCCCGAAAGGCCGCCTGCGGCTACGGTGGCTACCCTTGTCCAGCCTTTGGAAAGCATCTTAGCCTTGCAGATGCCAACGGTCGCCGAACTTATGGCCGAGCTTACCGCTCCCGAGGCGGCAAGGCCGCTGCTTGCAATA
>JAZLJG010000203.1:0-21148 GCA_045617745.1 Lachnospiraceae bacterium
GTCTGGGGAATACCGGATTCCTTAATCTTTTCCAGAATTTCCTTTACTACAAACATAGTTCTGATAATTTCAGGATTGTTAAATACACTTTCCTTTGAAAGCGCCTGATTGCTTATGGGATCATTTCCCGCAGCAAGCTTACTGATGTGCATAAATGCAGTGTTAATCTGTGCTTTTTGTACCATAATGGTTCTCCTTATAAAAAAACAACAAGTTACAACAGACTGATATACTCCGGGCCCGGAAATCATCTGTCAAATTATTAAAAACTGAGAATCACCGGGAAGAACTTCCCACATTAACCGACCACGGCTAACAAGAATAATTCTGATGTTTTATAACACACATTGTATCACATCTTACTCTTTTGTCAATACCCATTTTCCGGCCGCAGTAACTCGTAATTGTTCTTTGCGGGAGTAGGCCAAGAAAAACACATCTTACAACGGCCCGCTGTTGACAGAAGGGACACTCCTTGATGACACTTTCCCCCGTCCCCCTTTGACACACAAAAAGCGCCCCGTGGACTGGACGGAGCGCTTTTTAAGGAAAATATATTAGTGGAAGTTAACCACTTTATCGTAGTCGTAGCCTCTGTCGGGAGTAAACTTACGAGGGTTGAGTTCGAAGTATACTACACCGTTTTTCTTTACGGGAACCTTTATGGCTGCCTTGCCGGCTGAAGCGGCAACAACAGCGCTTTCTACAAGCGGGTTTGCACAGGATCTGATTAATGCAATCTCGTCCTTTGAAGGATTTGCGTGCTCACCAAGATCGTGCCAGAGTTTCAAGGGGTTGCAGCACTCTTCATCAACAGTTCTTGTAACAAGTGTGTACTCAGAAGCGGATACGGGAAGTTCAATTTCTCTTTCGAACTTTTCTCCGTCCACGTTCCAAAGAACACCTGCATATCCATTATCATTTTTAACGATAACAGTATTTGAATCCTTGAACACACACTCGCTTCCGAAGTTTTTAAGCTTCTTAAAGAAGGAGAAGGTCCAGAATGTGGGCTTGGGAATGCATCCCTGTGCCACAAGACCGAAGCCTCCGTAGAAAGGAGTGTAGGGAACACCCTGCTCCTCGAATACATCACCGAAGGTCCAGTAGGAATAGGATTCGTTGGACTCTCCGAGGCGGGAAAGCTGGCCTGCAAGGTAAGCAGCATTAATATTGGTATCGTGAATAACGCCCTTGGGAGTATAGGAAGTACTAAACTCAGTAATGTGGATAGGAAGTCCTTTGTACTCCTCATAGGAATCAATGATGTCTCTTGTGGTCTTAAGGTTAGCGATTCTAAAGTCTGAATCCTCAAGCTTCGAATAGTCGTAGTGACCGGTATTCTCGGGGAATTCCACACAATAATGATGACGTGTAACGGAATCGGGCATCAGCTTGTTCTCACGGCAGAACTCCATAAATGCTTTAATCCATTCCTCGTCACGTACACCGCAAATAGCAGGTCCGCCGATTTTGAATCTCTTGTCGTAGGCTTTAATGGCCAGGAATGTTTCTTTGAACAGCTTAAAGTATTCCTTCATGTCTGCCTTGAACCAGAAACCGGGAAGGTTGGGCTCGTTCCAGACTTCGATGGGCCAGTCATAAACTTCTTCACCGTAACGCTCTACAAGGTGCTTTAAAAGAGCCACTACCATGTCTGTCCAAAGCTTGTAATCCTTGGGAGGAGTGGTATTTCCCTGCCAGTAGAAAATGCAGGATTCGCCGCTGGCCATCTTCTTGGGCATAAAGCCAAGTTCGATGAAGGGGCGGATATTCAGTTCCAGATAAGCGTCGAAAATACGGTCGATGTATGTATAGTTATACTCAACCTTGGTCTCACCGTTCTCGGTGTACTCGTGATAAATAGAAATGTCTTCATGGAAAAGACCATGGCCTCTTATATGCTTAAAACCAATCTCTTCCTGGACAAATTTGAGTTCGTCAAGATACTCCTTTGTAAGTGCAAGTCCCAAACGGCCTGTACCTACGCAAAAATCCACATTGTTGTAAAAAGAAAACGTCTTTCCGCTTTCCACTACAGCTTTGCAAGGCATATTCAATTCCTCCATAACCTCTGTATATTTTACCGCTGACGACGGTCTTTACCGGTCTGCTGGTAATATTTTCTTTTGTCTTTATACATTGCTTCATCCGCAAAGCTTATGAGCTCTTCCAAAGAACAACCCGGATTCTCAAAAGAAGAAGCAACACCCACTGACATAGTGAGCTCGTTTCCGTAAGAATCGCTCCACTCGGAAAGGGTCTGTCGTAAAACCTCTATGATGCGCTCCGAAGGGAACTGCTTTATGCGGATAATTGCGGCAAATTCGTCTCCGCCTACACGGAATATGTGTCCGTAATTGCCTACGGCGGTCTTCAGGCTGTCCGCTGCGCCTTTGATGTAATCGTCTCCGGCCTGATGACCGTAGGTATCGTTTACATGCTTGAGTCCGTTAACGTCCATTGAGAAAATTGTAACATCATCCGGGACTTTACCGTTAGCACTTTCTCCCACAATTCCGTCAATTTCACTCTCATATGCATGGCGGTTACCGATGCCGGTAAGCTCGTCCTTGAGAGCTCGGTCTCTGTATTGTTTCTCCAACTCGTAGGAAAGCATTTCGCCCACCACTTCGTGGCGGCGAATTTCACAGTCGTTGGCATAATATTCTTTTAAAGTTTTGTAATATGCGTCATAAACCTGCGCATACTTATATCTGTCTACCTCAAAGGTATCCGTAAGAAGGGCATACATATCAAGTTTGTCTGCCGTAACCTCGGAAGCATCAATCATTTTCAATGCATATCCCACAATTCTTTCCATGGGAAGATAGTCCTTAATCCATGTGAGAATGGGAACCATCATCTCGGAAAAATCTGCAGTAAGCCCTGTGTGGAAAGAACCCTGCTCCATAAGCTCGCAAAACTCTCTTACATACTCTCTTGAGGGCTCGCTATCGCTGTCGATTATGGCTTCCGAACCCAGAACATAAAGCTTAACAAGGCTTATTACGCCTTCATCAAGAGCACTTTCCGGATATTTGGAAACACTCTTTCTAAAGTATTCGTACTGGCTTCTTTGGCCCAGACTAGCATAGGCCTGAAGAAGGTTACAATCTATCATGATAAGGTTTCTGGCGGGAAGATCGCAGATATTCGAGAAAACACGTGTGGCTTCAATGTACTTTTCCGCTTCCTTTTTAAGGCCGCAGCCCATAAAGATTTCCATGGCCTGGGAAAGACATGCGCCCATGCAGTAATCAGGCACGTCCTCCAGGTCCATGATTTCATTAATGGTTCGTACACATTCGGAGTAAGAATTAACAATCGTAAAATATTCAAGATCCTTAATCAGAAGATAGGAAAGATGCTTTTTCTTCAAATCGGGCTTTTTACTGACGGAAACAACATACTTCTGGTTGCAAAGATGAAGATCATCCATGAAACTTTTGGCATCCTGTCTGCCCACAAGAAAACAAAACCTTAGAAATTCGCTGATGTATTCCACTTCATCGTCGGAATCTTCTTTGAAAAATTCTATGGCCTCATTTATTTCTTCGTCCCGAAGAAAACGTCCTTCCTGATTGATTAATTCTTTAATATCTTTGATTGTCATAGGTACCCCCGCAAGCACAAATGTTAATCAACCCATACGCCCAATCATACTTTCAAAGAATTTAGAATTTTACTGTTCTGGGAGCTCCCGCAAATGATGAAAATACGGCTTCCGCGTCCTCAAAATAAAGAACTTCCGTGTTGCCGTCGTCTTCATTGTACATACCTCTTAAATTGGGATATGCATCAAGCATTGCCTTTTTAGCTTCTCTTCTGTCATCTGCAATAAGCTTTCCGCTTACACGAATCCATGCTCCGGTAGATCCGTCAAAAGCACAGATTTCAGCTTTGGAATTTGCATGAAGCTGCTTAGAAACAGGTTTAACCTTGCCTGTCTGGATATAAAGTTTTCCCTCAAATGCATTTACAGTTCCGAAGGGGCGTACTCTGGGCTGATCTCCGTCAACGGTTGCCAGATAATATGTGCCGCACTTCTTTAAAAATTCTAATACCTCTTCCATGTTATTATACCTCCGTAATCTTAACGAAATTCTAACACAAAAAAACGGTTTAGTCCACGAAATATGGGCTAAACCGTCGCTTAAAAACTACTCTTCCACGTTATCGGAAACTGCGTTTGGATCGTACTCCAGAATATCTCCGGGCTGGCACTTTAGCACCTCGCAGATAGACTCCAGAGTGGAGAATCTGATGGCACTTATCTTGCCTGTTTTCATCTTGGAAAGGTTCACGTTTGTAACTCCGACCTTCTCCGCCAGTTCGTTAAGGCTCATCTTTCTGTCAGCCATAACCCTGTCCAGTCTTAAAATTATTTTGCCCATAAATACCTCCTATAATGTTTCGTCAGATTCTTTCTGAAGTTCACAGCCGTAATCGAATACGCAGTACAGGCTCCAGCCTGCAAGGACCACTACAAGGCACATACCAAGCTGGCCGACTGCGAGAAGTCCTGCAGCAATGATGATTCCGTAAACTTTGATCTTTTTCAAAATATCCTTTGTAAAAGGAGTGTCGCTCTTTTGTAAAGCCGCAAAAATGATTCTGACACATTCAAAGAATGCTGTTGCAAGTACACAGGCTAATGCTCCAAAGCCCAGGCAGAACATTGCTAAGCCTGCGAAATTACCTTCTGCCAGGTATCTTTCAACATAGTGTGTGTCGAAAGAAAAGATTCCAAATTCCATTTTCTCCGTAAATGAGAAGTTCTCAATGCTTATATTGTTGCTGACTGCTTCCGAATTGATCTTTGCTTTGTTACAAGCTATAACGATTACTACGACCAGGCAGATAATTGCTACTGCACCACAAAGGGATTCAAAAATCTTTAATACTGTTTCTGTTGCTTTACTTGCTTTCTTGATGTTTGCGATTTTGTTGTTTTCCATTTCCTTATCTCCTATTTTTCTCTGTTGTGTTATTCAAATTATTGTTTTCATTAATTATTTATCGTTTGTCGTTAACAACCTTGTAACTGTACAATAACACGGGTGGAAATGTTTGTCAACAAGTTTTTATCGTTTTTCGATAATTTTTTTATTTTTGGTGAAGGATGTGGGGATTTACGTGGGGGAGGAAGGATAGCGAGGAGCGAAGGGGTGCGAAGGGAGATTATCGCTGCAGGTTTTAGACATCAGCGGTGCGGTGATGTCTAAAACTGAACGTTGGCCGGCGAATAGAAATCAAAAAGATATTTAGGATTTATTTCAGTGTTTTTTCCAAAAACGCTGAAATTCATAAGTTGAAGGCTTTCAACTTATGAATTTTAGAATAGGCGGGCAGGTTCAAAACCAAACAGTGAACTGCTTGGTTTTGAACCTGCACGCCTATTCTAAAATAAATCCTAAATATCTTTCTGATTTCTGCAGGCCGGCTTATCGCGAAAAAAGAGCCGCTGCCGCGCCTAACGCAGTATCGACTCCTTTAAACTATATGTAATCCCCCGATTAATATCTTCCTTATTTCTTCTTGGGTTTCTCAGGCGTATACTCGAGAATGTCCGCAAAGTCTGTATTTAAGATATCACATATTCTGCAAAGAACGTCCATAGAAACGGGTTCGTCCTTGTGTATCTTTGTCATAGTATTGGGGGAGATGTCAGCAGATTTACGAAGTTCTGCTGCACTCATCTTCTCATCGATTAACTTCTTCCAAAGTTTGTTATAGGAAATTGCCATGTTGTTCACCTCCGTACAAGCATACTATAAATGATAATAATAAACGCATAATTAACATACTGTTTATTAACTAAAGATTAGCATATCGCAACAAAGTGAACAATCTCTATATTTACAATTTACACATTCTTATTCCCAAAACAGCTCATCCAATGTTTTGTCTAAAGCCTTGCAGATAGCTATACACAAGTTGATGGTGGGATTGTAGTCCCCCTTCTCTATGGCATTTATGGTCTGTCTGGAAACACCGCACGCCTTTGCCAGGTCGTCCTGGGACATGTCCTTCCCGGCTCTGGCTGCTTTAAGCTTCAGGTTTTTCATTCTTCACTCTCCCCGGCATCCTTATGATCCTTTATAAACGAAAGCACTATTAAAAATGTCAGGACAATACCCAATTCAATTGTTATTACTCTGAATGTTAGTATTCCGTTCTCCACAAGCGCACCTCTAACCGCAGCAATAATTCCAAGTGCCAGCTGTCCGATACCAAGAACACCAAAGAATATCCTGAGGCCTTCCTTTTTCTGATTTATTCCAAAATATCCGTCATTCCATATTCCGACGCTTACCATAACCAACATTCCGATTACTGCTATCGTAAAGCAAATAGCAGCGGGTTGTGCCGGAATACTTATTTGTGCCACTTCCAAAAGCCCCCATAAAACCACAAGGGAAATTATTGTTATAAAACCGCAAAATCCGCTTTTGTATCTTTCAATCTGCTGTCTCTCATCATAATACGGCTTCGCCTTTTCATCCGTACTAAACAAAGATATCGTCACAAGTCCCAGTAACACACCAAACAAAGCACAAATAACAGCTATAGCAATGAGAGAACTTTTCTGAGATCTATCAAGGGAAACAGCGTACTCCATATCCCATTTTCCGTCTGAAAATCCTTCAAAATTACATTCAATCTCACCTGCATTCGGAATATAGGTTCTGACAAATTTGATATATTCCTCATCATTTTCAAGTATGTAGAACTTGAAAGTATATGTGCCCTTCTTTAGTTCTTTGTCGGGTCCGTTCCACATAAGCTTGTTACCCGTTACCGCATTATCACCTTCACCGTCGGGTCCCTCAATCACAAGGCCTGTAATAAATCCCGGATCCTCTTCGGGCCAGAACTCAACATCAAAGAAGAATTTTCCGGCCTTGGAAATTTCTATAGGTATCTGATAATAATCCTGTGTGCTTTCTCCGTTTACTATTTCTACAGGAGCATTCAAAACCACACTATCCTTCTCCATGGAAGAAGTAAGCAGGAACCCCACCACCGCAATAAGCACCAAAAATGCGCCAAACAATAATAATATCTTTTTTCCTTTACTCATCTTTCTCTCTCCTTTATCATCCGGCTTTTACTGCCAGAATCTGATATACAAACATGAAAATACACACTACATAAAATACCCAAAGTCCGGGGCTTGTAAAGGCTGCCTTAAAAGCACCGCCTCTTGTTAATCCGTCAGGTTCTTCCACAAGTGTTATTTTCTTAAACCGCGCAAAGAACACAACCGCTCCCGCAACAGCCATTACCAAAAAGTACATACCGTATAATCCTGAAAGCATAATGCCTTCAGCACTTTCCATGTTATATTTCGAGGTAATCAATGTAACCACTGCTGTGGTGGTCATATTGATAATGAAATGAAAGCCCATGGAATAATAAATCTTTCCGGTTTTAACATATACGTAGCCAAACACCAAACCTAAAAGTGTTGCGAAGAAAAACTGATTGAAGTTTCCGTGAAACAGCCCGAAAGAAAGGGCTGAAACAATGATTGCAAAAAACTTTCCTCGCGGAAGAAGGTGGTCTATCAAAAGTTTTCTGAAAATCAGTTCTTCAAATATGGGAGCAAGAATTCCCACATAAAGAATTCTGGGTATAACGGAAGAGTCCACTATCACGTGCGCAATATTTACTTCAGAAGCCCCGAGTGCATTGCTTACAACGGTTCCGATAAGCATTCCGATTAATGCCAGGAAATAACATACGAACAGGCACGCAAAAAATCCGCCTGCGCCAAGCTTCTCCTTTTCGGTTTCCCCCTTGGGAAGCTTCTTGAGCAAAAGAAGAAGAAGCGGGAAACCGATAATATCCAAAAGCACTATAGGGATTATAAGTGAAATATTGGCCGAGTTCTCTGTAAAAAACTCCGGACACAGCTCTTTCATTACAAGCGCAATCACTATCTGAAAAGGCATAGCAATTAATGCAAACAATGCATATCTGATTCCGACTTTGTTTTCAATCTGTCTGTCCATAACCATTCTCCTTGTCATTTGATAATCACAAGATAAAACATAGATTACTTTTTGTCAAGTATATTTTACATTTTGTCGTCCGCTTATTTTGTCGATTTTAATAAATTAAACCTTTTAATCCCATAAAGAGCCTGTATTTTGGATAATTGAAATATCGTATAATTTGTTCATAGAAGATTCTATTTGGAGGGTTTATGTCAAAAATCACATCAAGAGATTCTGAGAATCTCAAATTTTTCCACTTCCTTTCCGGGTTCTTTTTCCCGGTGTTCTTTGTTCTGAGGGTACTCGCAGCTTCAAACATGCTTTTTTATGACAGAAGCAATCTGAACGCGTTACTGATTGCCGTGCCCCTTGCATATTTCAGTGGTGCAGCGGCCTTTACCCTGAAGAAATTCAAGCCGTTAAGTATTCTTTGGGTAATACTTTCCGACATTTTCATGACACTCAACATACTAATCCCCATAAGTGCGGCGATTAAAGCAAATGCACCTGTTACAGAGTTTTCAACTGAGCTTGGAATTCTGGTAGCCAGGATAGTATTCACTGTTTATTCAGTTATCTATTTGCTGAGAAGAAAGAATCTTTTTGCAAAGGATTTCGAAGCCAAGAAAGCCATGGAAGCTTCAGAAGCAGTTTCAGACGAAGTTTCGGAAGTTCCTTCAGAAGAGCCGGCTCCCAAAGCAAAAAAGAAGGTGGGCGAATACATTCTTGCGCCTTTTCTTGCCATTGGCGGGTACTCCCTTTTAGCAGACTGGTCCAACAACCTTTTGAACGAACTCTGTTATCTGTTCCCGCCCATGCAAAAGCTTCTGGCCTTTCCTTTTCCTACGGCAGCGCCCTTGGAAACAGCCCGCACTGCTTTTGTTATGGCTATATTTACCTGCCTTACATTTATCGCCTGCCATGCTCTTAAAAACGGCGGAGTATTCACTTTAAAAGAATTGAATATTTCGAAGGACAAGAAGAAGCTTCTTCCCTTCATAATCTCTGTGGTTATCGGAATCATATTTGTTTTGTTTATTGCTCTTTTCCAGATGAAGGTTTACGGTTCCGCCTTAAAGGTTAACAAGTTATTCCCCAGAGTGTGGTACGCAATCATCAGCGGCTTTTTCTATTATCTTTTTGTGGGTATTACGGAAGAATATATTTTCAGAGGATTTTTATTCAATTTCTTTGTAAAGAGAAAAAAGATTATTCTCGGAGTTATCATTTCTTCCCTCACATTTGACCTCATGCACTTTGTTACGGGTGCTTACAGTGAATTCAGAGCCTTTGTCTTCCTGTTCTTTATAGGACTTTTCGAAGCAGTGCTCTATCTTCTTACAGAAAACATATGGTGTTGTGCCGGTGTCCATTTCGGATATGACTGGGCCGTAACCCACCTTATAGAAATGCGTCTTTTAGCCAACAAAAACAGTTTTTTCTTCCTTACGAAGCTTCAGAAGTGGACTATAACAACATCGGTTTCAGTAGTTTTCTTCTTCTTTACGGTAGTGGTATTCATATTGTATTTAAGGAAGAGTAAAAAGCATGAGGAGGCAGTCGGTTAAGCCTCGTCGATATCGAGTTATGTCAACCGTAGTCATCGGATTTTCTTATACAAAGAAGGTCCGATGACGTTTTTTTATCATTTTTATAAAAGTCATCGCTAACTGAAAGAATTGCCTCTCCCGATGACACTTTCAAAAAACTTTTTTCTTTTTTTCATCGGATATTTGTTTTTGCCCTTGTTCCCGATGACTTTTTTTCATTTTTTTGCCTCTCAGCATCCATCAAAAGCAGCTTTTTCCCAAATTTTTTTGTTTTTTGTCATCGAAAAGCAAATTCTCTTTCGCAATAGATGACTTTTTTCAAAAAAAATTTTTTTGAGTCAACGATATAGAGTTCTCTTTGTCTTCCCGATGACTTTTAGCGTTAAAAAAGGACTTGGGGAAATAATTTCCTCAAGTCCTCTCTACTATCAATATTCTACAGTGCCGCAAACTTTGTGAACTGATACCCTGTATCCTCCACAACAGCCTTCGCTTCAGCTTCGGTTACTTCCCTGTCGGCTTCGAAAAGAGCTTCGTTTTTCTCATGGGAACATTCCACATTTTTAGCTGAAAGCTTTTCAGCAAGTGCCTTTGCCATGCGACTTTCGCACTTTGCACACATCATGCCCGCAATTCCTACTGAATACTTCATAACACTAATCCTCCACTTTCTCAACAAGTCTCTTGGGAAGGTATTTCATAAGCATATTTTCCAATTCGTTTCCGTCTATAGGTTTGGAAAGATAATCCGTGAAGCCTTTCTCCAGATACTCTTCTTTCACACCTGCAACAGCGTTGGCGGTAAGAACAATTACCGGAGTATCGCTGTTGGCGCATTCATCACCAAGTGCCTTAATCTTTTCGAAGGTTTCTATACCATCCATAACAGGCATCAGGTGATCCATTAAAATTATATCGTAATGATTGTTTTTTACAAGTTCCAAAGCCTTTGAACCGCTGTCAGCATTTGTTATATTAACCATGGTTCCTTTTAGCAGTCCGCCTAAAACCAGAAGGTTTACATTCACATCGTCCACCGCAAGTATCTGCGCTTTAGGTGCTTTAAACCTGGCGTGATATTCGCTCTTTTTCTGTCTGTTTAAAAATCCATATATATCTCCCACAGGTGTTTTATCAATAACCTTCTGGGGTATTTCAAGTGAAAATGTAGAGCCCACTTCCGGCGTACTTTCCACCGAAAGATTACCGTTTAATATAAGTGCCAGTTTTTTCGCAATGGCAAGGCCAAGCCCGGTTCCTTCTATTGTGGCATTCCTTTTTGCATCAAATCTTGTGAAGGGTTCAAAAAGCATCTGAATATTATCCTTTGAGATGCCTATTCCCGTATCTTCCACCTCGAATCTAAGCTTCACCTCATTGATTCCACCGCCAAAGGAACGGACCCTGAATATTACTTTTCCCTTCTCGGTGTACTTTACAGCGTTCGTAAGAAGATTTATAAGTATCTGACGTACTTTCCCCTCGTCACCGTTTAGTTTGGAGGGAAGATTCTTATCCACGTCCAAAAGAACGGTAAGTCCTTTCTTCTCTGCCCTTTGAATACATAAGTTGTAGGAATCCTGAATCAGTTCAGCAAGGCTGTACGTATTATCGTTAAGAGTCATTTCACCCGCTTCAATCTTGGAATAATCCAGGATATCCGTAATCAGTGAAAGAAGAGCTTTTCCCGAGCTTTGGATGTTAGCCGAGTAGTTTGATATCTCTTCATTATCATTAACTCTCATAATCATCTCGTTCATGCCAAGAATTGCATTTATGGGAGTCCTGATTTCATGGCTCATGGAGGCAAGAAGCTCCGATTTTGCTTTTTCTTTAGCCGTTACTTCAAGAACGGTATTGTCAGCGTTTTTGCGAAGGCTGAAAAGAACAACAGAAATGCCGCCCAGCAAAAGAACAAGATGGGCAGAAAACATGATATCTGCTCCCAGAGGCATGTTTTCGATTCTGTAGGCGTCTATTTCAAAAACATCCGTGACTATCAAAACCGCCTCTATACAGGAAATGGAGCATGTATAAATAGCCCATTTGGGAGATTTGTATACGGTAAACGCAATCAACGCAGCTGCAAAGTAGAGAGGAGCAAAAGCAAAACTCCTGAAAAAGTAAACCATTACGCCGTATTCGGTAGCATACAGAAATGATCCGAAGAAAATATAAACATCGGAATCAGGGAAGGAATTGCCTAGATTTCTTTTTCCTATCCTGTACCAGATATATGTCAGAAGAAGGAAAAAGTACTCAACAACCATGGGAATCGCCGTATACCAAAGCTGTCCCATGGGATTATCGTTAAAATGCGGCCTTAACCAGAAGTTCCAGATTATGCCGTAAACAACACTGTTTATAACCATAATCCATAAAAACATCTTTACCACATCAAGCGTTATTATTCTTGAGTTTGAGTTTTCAATAAGAAATCTTTTGTAATCTCTCTTTTTTTCCCTTTTCAATTCCAAAACCTCGGCATTGTATTTTTTGATATTTTACCAAAGAAGCGTTAACGCTTAATGTGAAATATACAAAGCCTTAACTCAGGAATATTGCCTGCTAATATTCTTTACAAAGTCTTTCACATCTTCCAGTACAGATTCCGGTCCCACTATTTCAATTTTATCGTTCATGGAAAGAACCCAGGCATAGAAATGATGGCTCACGGCCACGTTCACGTTTACAAATACGTGGGTGTCGTCCTTTTTCATGATGGGTATGTCCTTTCCGAAACGGTCGATAATTACGCCGATGTAGGAATTCTCCACCAGAAGCTTAACGGTTTTCTCTTCCCCGTCATACATGGAAAAGCGCTTCTTGGCGTAGGCGGCGATGTCAAATTTTTCGAATTCATCCTTACCTTCCCTTGAGGTGTTTGTAAGGGAAATCTGAAGCATCTTGTCTACACGGAAATATTTGATTTTGTTATCTTTGCTGTCAAAGGTAACAAGGTAATAGTTTTCATCACTAAGGGTGAGGGCCCAGGGGCTTAATTCGTAGAATTCACCGTTTCGACGGGGCTCCAGCTTCTTTTCGAGATTCCAGTTACAGTAAAGGAACCTGATTTTGGAATTTTCGGAAATAGCTGTGTGGATGGCGTCGATGTTAATAAGAATCATCTCGTTATCGGATTTGACACGTTCTGTAACAAAGACCTGTCTTTGAAGCTTCGATGCCTCATATTTGCTGGAAAGGCCCTCTATTTTTTTAATAAGAGCGTTGGATTTTTTCTGGGTTATAAAGCGCGCAGACTGAACGGAATCCACCAAAAGCTTAAGCTCCGCAAGTTCAAACCGGCGCTCCCCTACGTGATAGTAAAAGGCTCTGTCGTGCTGCTCGCCTATAATATCCATTCCGTAGGTTCTAAGGTTTTCTATGTCGCTGTAGATGCTTTTTCTTTCGGCAGAAATACCGTAGCTTTCAAGAGAGGCAAGAATCTCGGGCATAGTGATGGCATGGGTTTCATCAGTCTTTTCAAGAAAGATTTTCATAAGATAAAGAAGTTTAAGCTTAGGACTTACATCTGAGGGCATTTATTGTTCCTCCTTGTTTTTGTCTTCTCTTACCATGGAAAGTATGGGATCCACTTCTGCGGCAAGTCTTTTGATTTTTCCGATATTGTCTTTCATGTAGTCCTCAAGAAGAGAGATTTCTTCGTCAGTGAAACCCTCCTGAGAATTGATCTTACAGTCCGGAATATACCCTTCCGCAAAACGGGTACTGTCTTCAAAGCGTACACAGGCCTTTTTTTCTTCGTTTACAAGAACAATGCCTGATATAAGCAGTTTCAGTTCATCCATGATTTTCTCCTTTACATCCGGTTGTCCGGGTACGTTTCTTTGGCGGGAAGTGTATATTCCGAAGGGATAGTGTCTGTTATTTGCGCTTTTCTTTGTAGTTTACAATTTCCTCGGTCCAGTTACATTCATCCATGACCTCGCGCATTGCTCCTGAGGAATATGCTTTTCTTGCGCAGGAAATAACTTTATCAAGCGCTTTAAAGTTTACCGCCGTACCAACGGAATCGCATTCGTAAGTTACTGCCCTGCCTGCTTTTATACCCAGGTTTCCCGCAACCTCCACAGCATCCATGTTGGCTCCCAAAAACAGGAATTCCCAGTTGTGCTTCTCCTGCATTTTTTCAATCATGCTTTTCACTTCTTTAAGGGAATACTTTCTGCTGGCGTTCTCAAGGCCGTCTGTTGTAATGATAAACATTGTTTTCTCGGGAACATCCTCGGGACGCGCATACTTGTGAACGTTTTTAATATGATTGATTGCTCCGCCCACAGCATCAAGAAGCGCTGTGCAGCCTCTTACGTAATACTGGCTGTCGGTCATGAGCTCAACCTTGGCAATATCCACTCTGTCGTAAATAACCTCGGTTCTGTCGTCGAAAAGTACTGTGGAAACGTAAGCCTCTCCGTCTTCTTTCTTCTGCTTGTTGATAAGAGAGTTGAAGCCTCCGATTGTGTCCTTTTCAAGGCCGGCCATGGAGCCGCTTCTGTCTAAGATAAAAACTAATTCTGTAATGTTGTTCATATGATTTCCTCCGTTTGTGTGTTGTTTTTTGTTTCTGAGGTAATCATATGTTTTTTTCAAACAAGTTTGGTCGCTTGCAAGGCGACTTTTATCAGTCCTCCGCTTTCTGGCCGAGGCAGGGTTCGCCGTGGTCGAAAAGTGCGAAGTTCACCGCATTTATGTTATAAGTGTTTTTTTCAATAAAATACTGAACGATAACATCTGTTTTGGAACAGGGAGAAAGTGCATAACCTGCCCTGGACAAAAGATCTCTTGTATCGTCCAAAGAAAGCTCCAACGAAAGGCACAAAGCAAGCGCAGTGTTTTTGCTGGGCTTCTTAGTTACACCGCTTTTTAACTTGCTGAAGGCTTTTTTGTCTATATTGGCGCCTTTATACAGCTGTACATCATCTATACCCTTCCGGTCTGCGTGCATGAAAACCATTTCCATAAAGGTTTTACCGAGATTTTGGGTTATATCATCAAGGGAACGGCCGGAGATCTTCTCCTTCATGGCGGCAGGCGCTTCGCAGGCCTCTGCATCTGCCATCGGGAAGGACTGCATAGCCATAAGTGCACCGGAAGGCATACTGCTGCTTTCTACAAGCATCTTCCTTCCGACTCTTCTGTATGCTACGTTGTTTTTCGGCTGGGATTCCACGTAATTGTCATCGATATACGCATCAATGTCCCCGAAAAGCTTTTGGGAAAGTTCAAAACTTTTCTTGTCAAAAACCGCCAGATAAACGGTCATATCGGAATTCATCAGAAATTCCTCAATTGAAGAAAGAGCCACCTTCATGGCTATATCCTTAGGGTATCCGAAGGAACCGGAGGCCATAAGGGGAAAAGCCACGGAATCTGCCTGCAGTTTCACTGCTTTTTCAAAGCATTCCCGATAGCACTCCTTAAGGGCTTCCTCGTCCTTTCCGTCATTATAGGAATAAACGGGCGGAACAACATCTATGCGGTTTTTGGCCCGGAATTTGCCGGGATTTTTATTATTGACGCTTACAAATGCGTCAACTTCCATATTCCTTATGTCGTTTCTAACTATAAAAAAGGGCATCTTTCTCTCCTATTGTATGTAAATTCCGACAGGTACAGCACGCTCTGCATCGCTGTCGTCGGAAGGGTTTCTGTCTGAAACCGTTAAGCTTCGTTTATTATCCAAAAGAATCTGGGCGGAGCCTCCTCCGTCAAGGTTTACCGCATTGTAAAGGCCAAGGTCAATGGCGATATCCGCCATTTCGGAAAGGCTGGCGCCGCGGCTCTGGGCGCCCGGGACGTAGCCTGTCTTTTTCGGGCCTTCGGCCCAGAAAAGACAGGGCTTCCCGTCCCGGCCTGCCCCCACCGCCATACGCGGCGCCCTGGCCTTCTCATAATCCAAAGGATACAAACTGGGCGGATACGCCCTTCTTCCCAGTTTCTTATAAATATTATAAAATTTCGAGACAAAGCCTTCGGTCTTTTCTCCGTTCACCACAATGCTGTTTCCCACCTGCACTGCAAACTTCACGTCCTCAAGGCCTTTGTACTCTACGTTATCACCTACATTAACCTTTGCATCTTCCGGAATTTTCAAAACAAATCCCGACGAGGGCACATCAAATCCGCCCTTTAAAATAACAGCCTCTACCCTGCATCCCACAATGACAAGAAATTTTCCCGTCATGCTTTTAGGCACTTTGCAAGTTTTCGGTCGTTCATGAATAACAGCTGTCCCGTCTTCTTTGAACTCCCTGCCCCCTATGGAAAATGTAAGCTCCTTAAGGCTTATACTCCTTACCTCTACCGAATCATCTCCATGCACTATAAGCGCTTCCCTGTCAAAAAGAGGAGGATTCAAAACCTTACCGTCCTTTACCATAAGGCCTAAGGGAGTTCCGATTCTGTCATAAACTGAGCCCACATCAAAGCAGTCCATAATAAAGAAATTGGAGTTTACCTTCACCTTTGCATCCAAAAGGCTTTCGCTTAAAAACCCAAAAGAATTTCCCACAGGCAAAAGCTTTGTACCCGGAAGTTTTCCACAGACTACGCTGAGTTTTCCGCTTTCCTCAAGCTTCCTGATTATCCCGTCTGCCTTTCCGTTATTGCAAACAGCCTTTCCGACCTTTACCCTTACGGATTTTCGAAGAAACTCAATATCTTTCGGGCTCATGTCATCCTCTGCTTTAAAAAGAACCATCTTCTTAAATACCCAGGGGCATTTGGGAACAATAAAATTCCTGTACAAATCCACAATTTTTTCAAAGGCTCTTTGAGACCCTTCCGGTTTAAAAAACCGCAGATTGTCAAAAGAGTCACAGGTTATTACCTGGACTCTTTGAATCTCACCATTATCATACTTATAAGTCTTTATAAAGCTTTCCGTCATTTACTTTCTGTAAGCCTCTCCGTATCTTTCCTTCAATACCTTCTCGGCTTCTTCTATGCTCAATTCACCGTTGTTGTATTCAGCCATTACCTGAACATCCTTGCTTCTCAATCTGTAGAAAAGAAGTAAGATAACAAGCGCTATTGCAAAGCCTGCAGCAGGGAAGAGGCAGAAAAGTTTCCACAACCCATCAGCAACACCTTCAGGCTGTACAGCATTTTCACCCTCCACAAATCCGATTCCGTTTAAGCTGAACAAAATGACGGAACCGATTAATGCGTTTTTCAGCTTGGCAACAAATGTCTGAAGAGAGAATGATATTCCGGCTGCCTTTGTACCTGACTTGTAAGCTCCGTATTCAACGGTATCCGCTATCAGCATGTAGATAATAACCTGCCAGAATCCAAGTCCGGTACACTTAAGCATTATCATTACAAGGGCTGTAATCCAGTTACCGTATCCCACAAAGAACGCAGCCACATCCATAACAATTGCAAATCCAAGACCCACACAGAGCACTTTAAATTTATCGTACTTTTTGGAAATAATCGGAACAACCACTGAAACAAGAATAACCGCAACAGCTACTCCGGCTGCCACAAGTGTCGCCATGGATTCTTTTCCGAAGCATATTCTTCCAAGGTAAATTGCCATCTTCTGTTCCACACTTGCAAGACCCAGCAAAAGAAGTGAAACAAGAACCACAATAAGGAACTTATTGCTCTTTAAGTATCTGAACATATCCTTAAGGTTCGGGTCCTCAGAAACCACTGCTGTTTCACTGTGTCTTTCCTTCACATTAAACAGCATGGGAATCATCATAATCACCGATACCACCACAAAAACTATACAAGCCGTAAGCCATCCAAGAGAGGATCTTATCATAGGCACAAGAACGGTTGCGATAACTCCGCCCACCATAGCCCAAAGCTTTCCGCCTGCTATAACCTTTGTTCTTTCGTTTATATCGGAAGTCATTACAGTAGTAACCGCAAAAGCAGGAGCATCAAGAATTGTATAAGCCGCATCAAAGATAACATATGCTATCAAAAACCATACAACCTTAACCGCCTGGCTTGCATCCTTTGGAATTGCGAACATGGCCACAGTAGTAATACCGATGGCTGAAGTTCCTATTCTGACCCAGGGCATAAACTTTTGACCGTTTTTGAATGTATTGCGGTCCATAAGATAACCGAACAAAACATCATTAACAGCATCCCATATTTTGGGAATAATCAGAATAGCCGCTGCAGTTGCTGCAGCAATTCCGATATCCGTTAAAAATGTTTCAATGTAACCTGCGTATCCCCACAAAATATTCTGTCCCAGGAAAAAGAGACAGTACGCAAAATACTCCTTTTTTGTAACCTGCTTACCCATAAAAAACTTCTCCTTTATTTTTCAGCCTCATATTCGGCTATAACTTCCTCAATAATGTCACAGGCCATATCAACCGCCTTTTTGCATCTGGTCTCGGGATTGAATGTCTGAGGCTTTATCTCTGAGCAAAGAACAGAACCGTATGCCTCACTAAACTTTGCAAGAAGCTTATTGACCACAGGCTTTATGTCTGCGCTTTCATGTGCTTTTGCTTCAATATACTTCATGGAAAGAACAGAGACTCCCGCAAGAACCGCTCCGCAGGTATTTCCGCTCTGGATTCCTGCTCCGAAACCTCCTACTAAAATCATATCCTTGTCATGAAGCCCGAGATTATAGTATTCGTTTCCGGCTCTCAAAACAGATTCCGCACAATTGTAATTTGAATCAAAATAGTACTTGGGAAGTAAATCTTTAAGCATGTCTTTTCTCCTTGTAATACGAGGTTATTCGTTTGGATAACACCCGTTCTTTATCCTTTTAAAATAATCTGTCCTTCTTTTATCAATATAAATCCGTCTTCTTTATAAGTGTACCAAATATTTCCCTTACATGGTAGAATATTTAAAAATATGGAGAAGGTTTTTATGAAAAAAGCTTACTTTGCAGGAGGATGCTTCTGGTGCATTACTCCCATGTTTAAAATCTATGGTGCATCAAACGTTACAGCCGGTTACAGCGGCGGAGACGAGGTCAATCCTTCTTACGAGGATGTAAAAGCCCAGAAAACCGGTCACCGTGAAACCATCTGCGTGGAATACGACCCTTCCAAGGTTTCTTACGAAACCCTTTTGGAAATATACCTTTCCAACGTGGATCCTTTCGACTCCGAAGGGCAGTTCATAGATAAAGGTTTCTCCTATACCCTGGCTGTATACTACACGGATGAAGAGGAACTGGCTCTGGCCTCAAAGGCCGTAAAAGCCCTTGAAGAAGACGAAGGCAGAAAATCCTTCATTGCTTTGGAGCCCTTCAAATCCTTTTATCCGGCCGAGGAATATCATCAGGATTACTACCTTAAAAATCCAGATGCATTCGAAAAAGAGCTTATTGTTTCAGGCAGAAAGCCCGTAAAATAAACAAGTATTATTAAATCCTGATTAAATATAAGAGGTGAATTATGAAAATCAAATGGGGCGTTTTGGGAACTGCAGGCATAGCACGTGGCTGCACCATTCCCGGTATGAAATTGGCAGAAAACTGTGAACTGTACGCAATTGCAGGTCGTTCTCCGGAAAAAGTTGAGCGTTTTAAAGAAGAGTTTGGATTTGAAAAGGCATACGTGGGTTACGATGCCCTTTTAGAGGATCCCGAAGTTCAGGCAGTATATATTCCTCTTCCCAACGACATTCATAAGAAATGGGTTATAGAAGCCCTGAACCACAAGAAGCATGTTCTTTGTGAAAAACCCATGGCTTTAAATTCTTCCGAAATGGAAGAAATGTTTGAGGCCGCAGAGAAAAACGGCTGCATACTTATGGAGGCTTTTGCATACCTTCACAGCCCTTATATGCTGTCACTTATCGAAGATGTAAAGTCGGGCATCATAGGAGACATTAAATACATTGAAACCGCATTCCTTTCCCAGGGCTACAAAGAAGACTTCCGCCTTCACAAGGAGCTTGGCGGCGGCGGAATGTACGATCTTGGCTGCTACTGCACTACCATGATCCTTTCTTTGGCCGATTCCAAGCCTTCCTACGTAAAGGCTGTATGTGAGAAAACCGATTTAGACGTGGATTCCCTTGCCTCTGCCATTATGGGCTTTGAAAACGGTGTACGGGCCTCCTTCACGGTGGGTATGGTTCTTGGTGAAAACTCTAACGCCCGCTTTGACCGTCTTTTCGTACACGGTACAAAGGGAGACATTTTCTCCTACGTTCCTTACAACGCAGAAGGAATGCTTTCCTACCGCATCATTTCCGAGGGCAAAGAAATCTACCGGAGCATAAACACTCCCCAGAATTACTCCTTAGAGGTTACCAATCTTGGGAATGCAATTCTTAAAAAAGAAAAGCCCCACGTTTCCAAGGATTTCTCCCTTAAAAACGCGAAGCTTCTCGACAGCCTTCTTGAGGCCATGGATTACTGATTAAAGGTATAACCGAACTTTCCTTTACCCGGCGAAGGAGCAAAACTCCTTCGCCGGAAGTTTTTTACAAAACGATGTACAAATCAAATCAACATTATCCATGATCGTTCACCATTCACCTTTATATACAAAAAACAAGAAATAATCCGAAAAGCAATAACCAATACACATTCACCGCCATTCTCTCCTAAAAACCATTTCATGTTTTGTACGGATAAACCTGCCTATATGTCCGCTTCGAACATTTCGGTCTGGTTATAAGTATCAAGTGCAAGCTGCATTTCCGTTATCTTCTGAGAAACAGCTTCGTAGTCCTTTTTCGCCTTCTCCACATCAAAGTTAGCGTATCTGTACTCAGTTACAACCGTTCTTTGGCTTGAAGCGAAACGAAGGCCCAGTCTTTCCTTTGAAACCGCTCCTCTTAAGTGGCCCAAAGAACATCTTCTGGAGTTAAGCTGCGAAAGAGTCACAAGTATCTCGTCCACAGACATCACTTTGTCTCCTACCTGAATTCTTGCACAGGTATTCTGCACATTCAGTGCATGCTTTATTTTGACAATCTTTCTGTCAATCTCTGCTAACTTTTCAGAGGTTTTTTCGTAATCATAATCAGGAACAATTGGTTCCTCGTCCTCGGTTGCGTCGTAAAAGCTCCCGGAACGTTCTTCGTCCAAAAGAAAGGACTTTTCCTCGTCCAACTGCTTAATCATCTTGTTTGCCAATGCTGAAGTAATTCTCATCTTCATATCCTCCATAAACACTTTCTCTTCGTTACAAACAAGACTATACCACCACTCTTTTCAAATTACAGTGAACCGCTGGTTCAATGTGCCATTAGGGACGGGGGAAAGTGTCAGCAAGGGAGTGTGCCAAAGGGGACGGGGGAAAGTGTCAGCAAGGAGTGTCCCTACTGTCAACAGGGGGCCGGTGTATAATGTGTATTTTCGCAGGGTCGTACGGAAGCAATAAAAAACGACAATACTTAGCGCCACGAGAGCTGAGTGGTAACGGGCCCCCGCAGACGGCTTGCTCTCACAAAGCCGCAAGGGGGACAGCCGAAGTGGCTCGTAATTGTTCTTTGCGTGAGTAGACCAAGAAAAACACATTATACACCGGCCCCCTGTGGGGAGTAGGGACACTCCTTGATGTCACTTTCCCCCGTCCCCAATGGTACATTGAACCAGCGGTTCACTGTAATTTGGAAAGA
>JAZLJG010000204.1:0-7502 GCA_045617745.1 Lachnospiraceae bacterium
CTTTTCCAAAGAATCCTTCGCTCTGTATGCAAGAAAGATAGGACCTGTCTGTGCACTCACTGTGTCCACATGCTTTATACGGTCCACTTCTTTGTCCGCTCTGGTATTCTCGTGCTTTTTAATAATATTGTTAATATAATCATCAACGGATGCTGCACATACAAGACCGGTCTGTGAACGTCCGTCCATTGTTTCCTCATAAAGGTACAAAGAAGCCTTTTCGTCCTTTACAAACTGCTTCTTTTCACACATTTCCACATACATCTCACGGGCTTTTTTATAGACGCATTCATCGTATGTATCAACGTCGTCGGAGAACCGGGTTTCGGCTCTGTCTATTTTCAAAAAGGACATATCGTTTTTTGAAACGACTTCCTTTGCTTCTTTCCTGTTATAAACATCGTATGGAAGTGCTGCAATTTTACTTTCCAGACCGGCAGCAGGCCTCACTGCGTTAAATGCTTTTATTAATGCCATGGGAAATCCTCCAAATATTTATATTTATTTTACCAAAAAACGAAAGGGCTAACAATAAAAAAAGCCCTGTACATAAAGTACAGGGCCAAATTAATTATTTAACTACACGAACCTTGTAAACTCCTTCAATGGATTCAAGCTTCTTAACAATTGCCTCTGTAGCAGGGTCGTCAATATCAAGCATTGTATAAGCAACTTCGCCTCTTGACTTACTGGAAAGGTCTGAAACGTTAATTCCAAGATCACCAAAGGATGCTGTAAACTGGGTAATCATATTAGCTACGTTCTTGTGGAAAATAGCTATACGACCGGCTTTGTCGCAGTAACCCATATCAACATTAGGATAGTTTACGCTGTTAACAATGTTACCGTTTTCAAGGTAATTCATCATTTCGCTTACAGCCATAACTGCACAGTTGTCTTCGGATTCTTCTGTGGAAGCTCCAAGATGGGGAATTGCAATAACACCATCCATACCTGCTGTCTTGGCATTGGGGAAGTCGGTAACATATTTACGAACCTTACCGCTCTTTAATGCCTCTTCCATAGCCTCATCATCAACAAGAAGGTCTCTTGCAAAATTAAGAATGATAACGCCATCCTTCATCATGGAAAGAGTTTCTTTGTTAATCATCTTCTTGGTGTTAACGTTAACATCAGGATTGTCAATAAGCGGAACGTGAACGGAAATGTAATCACAGTTTGAAAAGATTTCATATCTTGTCTTTACATGATGAACATCTCTTGAAAGATTCCATGCAGCATCAACGGAAATGTAAGGGTCGCAACCGTAAACATCCATTCCAAGATGCTTGGCAGCGTTTGCAAGAGGTCCGCCGATAGCTCCAAGGCCGATAATACCAAGCTTCTTACCGCGAAGCTCTGTTCCTGCAAATTTGCTCTTACCTTTTTCTACCAGCTTTGCAACATCGGGATCGTCCTTGATGCCCTTTACAAAATCAATACCGCCCACAACATCTCTGGAAGCAAGAAGCATACCGCAGATTGCAAGCTCCTTAACACCGTTTGCATTTGCACCGGGTGTATTGAATACTACAACACCTTTCTTTGCAAGCGTATCAAGAGGAATGTTGTTAACTCCTGCACCGGCTCTGGCTACACAAAGAAGATTATCGGAAAATTCCATTTCATGCATAACGGCACTTCTTACAAGAATACCTTCTGCTTCATTTACATCATCAACTTTTTCAAAGTTATTGGTAAAATTATTAAGTCCTACTGCTGCAATAGGATTTAAACAGCTGTACTTAAACATTACGCATTTTCCTCCTCGTACTTTTTGAGGAAAGCAACTAAAGCCTCAACGCCTTCAATAGGCATTGCGTTGTAAATAGATGCTCTCAAACCGCCAACGCTCTTATGACCCTTAAGGTTATCAAAACCGGCTGCCTTTGTAGCAGCTACAACAGCTGCATCCTTTTCAGCAGATTCTGTAACAAAAGGAACATTCATAAGTGAACGGAATTCCTTTTCAACTGTTCCGTTGAACATCTTTGAATTATCAAGGAAGTCATATAAAACAGCTGCTTTTTTCTTATTGATTTCATTCATGGCTTCAAGTCCGCCAAGCTTCTTTAAATACTTAAATACCTTACCGCATACATAAATAGCCCAGCAGTTAGGAGTATTGTACATGGAACCGTTTGAAGCATGAGTATCGTAGCGCATATAAACAGGAGTATCGGCCTTAATATCCTCACGGATAAGGTCCTCTCTGATAATTACAATTGAAAGACCAGCAGGTCCGATGTTCTTCTGAACACCACCGTAGATGATTCCGTAATCGGAAACATTACAGGGTTTTGATAAAAACATTGATGACTGATCAGCTACCAAAATCTTACCTTTTGTGTTGGGCAGTTTCTGGAATGTTGTTCCGTGAATTGTTTCGTTTTCACAGATATAAACATAGTCTGCGTCATCATCAACAGGAAGATCTGAACAGTCCGGAATATAACTGAAGTTTTTATCATCACTGGAAGCGATAATATTAACCTTACCGAATTTCTTTGCCTCGGCAGCGGCTTTTTTAGACCAGGCACCTGTTACGATATAGTCAAATACACCGTTCTTGCAAAGGTTCATGGGAATCATTGAAAACTGTAAAGTTGCACCGCCCTGTATGAAAAGTACCTTATAATTATCGGGAATACCCATAAGGTCACGAAGGTCTGCTTCAGCTTCATCGATAATGGTCTGATAAACCTTAGATCGATGTGACATCTCCATTACGCTCATTCCGCTTCCTTTGTAGTCAAGAAGCTCAGCCTGGATTTCTTCAAGTACAGGTAAGGGCATCATAGCCGGTCCTGCTGAAAAATTGTACACTCTGGACACTTTTTCTTCCTCCTAAAAATATTTTAATTTGTATAATACGCTTATGTTAATTTGTTGTCAAACTAAAAAGCATAATTATTCATAAATTTATTTATATACTATTACAGGTATGCCAACTTCTATTGCATTATAAAGATATTCAGCGTCCTCATAGCGCATATTTATGCAACCATGAGAGCCATGGGTAAGGTATCTGTCCCCGCCGTATTTCTTTTGCCAGCTGGCATCGTGAAAACCGATATGACTGTGAAAAGGCATCCAGAAATTCACATAGGAAACATAGTCTTCTCCCCGAAGATATTTACCCGGAACCTTTTGATAAACATAAGCAACCATTTCAGGTGTCGCCTTCCCTGTTGAAGGTCTTCCGCTGACAATATCAAAAGTACTGTCCTTAACACCGCCTTTTATAAAGTACATAACCTGATTTGTAAGATCCACTTCAATATAAGTATCTCCTATGTCGTCAAGTCCTCTTACATATCCTTTTTTCAAATACTTCGGAACATGTCTTGCTGAAATTCCTGTTTTAACGGCTTCCACAAAAAACTGCTCTTCCGCCCTTTTATCAAGTAAAGTTCCGTAAATCGAATGGCCGATATGCTTTTCTACCCCGTCAAAAGTCACCAAATCCCTGGGTTTTTCATAGGTATCATACCTGTCGCACAAATCATCTATATATTCAATTGCAAGACTTTCATCAATAAACATCGAACCGTCTTCGTTTCTTAAAAAATCCCTCCGGCTCGCATCATAAACCACAAAATCACTTAATACCGAACTGTTTATGGGAATAACTTCCGCTCCCATATCATAATAAATCTTGGTAGAAAAGAAGGCTGACACCTCTCTCCATACTTCTTTCTCACGAAGCATATCTTCCGAAAGGGTTCTGTTTTGAAAAAGTTCTCCGGGAACTTCTATTACATCAAAATCCTTAATTTTTCCACAAACATATTCGTATAAGTCGTCAGTATTAAGAAGCTTGTTGGTATCTTCATAAAGAAAATAGCCCTTTTCCGGAGAATAGCGGATTTCGGTATATTGTTCTCTCTCTTCTGAATACTCTTTGGCGATTTTCAAAGAACAGATTACTTCAAAAAGTTTTTCACTGTCGAAGGAGGTTTTCGGCTTAAGTTCTTCTTTTAAATCAAATTGGGTTGAATTGAAAATCCAAAGCCAGGGATTCTGATTATCCTGAATCGATTTTAGGGAATTGCTAAAATCCGCATTATAATCCACATCAGAAAGATAAATAAACTCATCTTCTCCATAGTCCGAGCTTATTCTAACCCTGTCTCTTGTATAATTTTTAAGAAGCTCTTTGTTAGCCTCTTCAACAGATTTACCGGTACAGTAAATACCGTTAATCCGGGTATTAAAAGAAAAGCCTTTTGTATAATACAAAGAAACAAAAATGTAAAAACCTATAAAAGCTATTAAAGGAATCCCCAATACTCCAATGACAAACCTTATAAGTTTTTTCTTCATGAACTCTTAGCCCTTTTTCAAATCCTTTTCGTCAAACACGTCACTTAAAGGTGCTCCACCGGGAACCATGGGGAATACCTTATCATCTTCGTTTATAACACATTCTATCACACAAGGGCGATTATTTGCGAGCGCTTTAGCAAGTGCAGGTGCAAATTCTTCTTTTTTAGTAACTTTGTAAGAATCACAGCCAAGTCCTTCAGAAACTTTGCAAAAATCGACTTTATCATTAAGAACAGTCTGCGAATATCTTCCTTCATAGAAAAGAGTTTGCCACTGTCTGACCATTCCAAGGACATGGTTGTTAATAACAACCTGAATAATCGGAATATTAAATCTCGAAGCAGTTGCCAGTTCATTCATATTCATTCTAAAGCAACCGTCTCCGGCAATATTGATACAAATCTTTTCAGGATTACCCACCTTAGCACCAATACACGCTCCAAGACCATAGCCCATAGTACCAAGGCCGCCGGATGAGAGGAATGTACGGGGCTTTGTATAATGATAATACTGCGAAGCCCATATCTGATGTTGTCCCACATCTGTTGTAATGATTGCTTCACCCTTGGTTATTCTGTCAATTTCCTCGATAACATAAGGGCAGGTAAGCTTTGAATGATCGTAATCAAGGGGATACTTTTCCTTTAAGCCCTGAACATAATCCATCCATTCTTTATGGTCCTGCTTAGTAAGGACCTTGTTAACAGCCGTCAAAGCAGACTTCAAGTCGCCGATAACGCTTGCCTTAGTCTTTATGTTTTTATCTATTTCAGCAGCATCAATATCAAAGTGAATTACTTTGGCCTTTGACGCAAAAGTCTTCACATTTCCTACTACACGGTCAGAAAATCTTGCACCCAGTGCAATAAGCAAATCACAGTCACTTACGCCGAGATTGGAAGCCTTTGTACCGTGCATACCTATCATGCCTGTATATCTTTCACTGTAACCATCAAAAGCGCCTTTTCCCATTAAGGTATCGCAAACAGGCGCATCCACAAGCTCAGCAAACTCTTTTACTTCATCATAGGCTCCACTGGCAATTGCGCCACCGCCCACGTAAATGAAAGGTTTTTTAGAGGCTCCTATAAGCTTTACAACCTTAGCAATGTCTTCTTCGGTAAATTTATCAATACGCTTTACTTCAGAGGCTTCTTTAGGGGTATACTCGCATTTTGCAGCCGTAACATCTTTTGTAATATCCACAAGAACAGGACCGGGTCTTCCGCTTTTAGCGATTGCAAAGGCCTTTCTTATGGTATCAGCAAGATCTTTAACATTCTTAACAATATAACCGTGCTTTGTAATGGGCATGGTTACACCGGCAATATCAACTTCCTGGAAAGTATCTTTACCAAGCCAGGGCAAAACAACATTTGCGGTAATGGCTACCATGGGAACAGAATCCATATAGGCCGTAGCAATTCCTGTAACAAGGTTTGTGGCACCGGGGCCTGATGTTGCCATACAAACGCCCACCTTACCGGTAGACCTTGCATAACCGTCTGCCGCATGGGAAGCACCCTGCTCGTGGCTGGTAAGTATATGCTTTATTTCACTGTGGGAATATAAAGCATCGTAAATATTTAAAATAGTTCCTCCGGGATAACCGAAAACGGTATCTACTCCCTGCTCTTTAAGACATTCAACTACTATTTCTGAACCGGTTAAAAGCATAATACTCTCCCCTTTATGCGTCTTTTCCTGGAACCTTCAGTACAGCACCCTTTGCAGCACTTGTAACAAGTTCCCTGTATCTTAATAAGTAACCTGACTTAATATCTGTTTCTTTGGGCACAAAGCCGACTTTTCTCTTTTCAAATTCTTCATCATCAACAAGAATCTCAAGAAGGTTCTCGTTAATATTGATGTGAATCATATCGCCTTCCTCAACAAATGCGATAGGTCCGCCCAACGCTGCTTCGGGAGACACATGTCCGATGGATGCACCTCTGGAGGCTCCTGAGAATCTTCCGTCTGTAATAAGTGCAACGGAAGAGCCAAGTCCCATACCGGCAATCGCAGATGTGGGATTAAGCATTTCTCTCATACCGGGACCACCCTTAGGTCCTTCGTATCTAATAACAACAACATCTCCGGCAACAATTTTTCCGCCTTTTATGGCTGCAATAGCATCTTCTTCGCTGTCAAATACACGTGCGGGGCCTGTGTGTTCCAGCATTTCGGGAACAACTGCCGACCTCTTAACTACACCGCCTTCGGGAGCAAGATTTCCCTTAAGAACCGCAAGGCCACCGGTCTGTGAATAAGGATTTTCAACAGTACGGATAACATTTTCGTTAAGGTTAAAGCTGTTCTTGATATTTTCACCCATTGTTTCACCTGTAACGGTCATTACATCAAGGTTAAGAAGGTTCTTTTTGGTAAGTTCCTTCATTACAGCATATACGCCGCCTGCTTCGTTAAGATCTTCCATATATGTGGGACCTGCAGGGGCAAGATGGCAAAGATTAGGAGTCTTTGCAGAGATTTCATTAGCGATTTCAAAATTAAGGTCGACACCTGCTTCATGTGCAATTGCAGGAAGATGAAGCATGGAGTTTGTGGAACAGCCGAGAGCCATATCTGTTGTAAGTGCATTAAGGAATGCTTTTTCTGTCATGATATCTCTGGGCTTAATATCCTTCTTAACAAGTTCAACAATCTGCATACCCGCATGCTTTGCAAGTCTGATTCTTTCGGAATATACTGCGGGAATTGTTCCGTTGCCTTTAAGGCCCATACCAAGAGCTTCGGTAAGACAGTTCATGGAGTTTGCAGTATACATACCTGAACAGGAGCCGCATGTAGGGCAAACCTTTCTTTCCATTTCGGAAAGTTCTTCAAGGGTCATTTTATCCGCAGCAACGGCGCCGACTGCTTCAAACATTGCGGAAAGACTCTTCTTTTCTCCGTTGTAACGTCCTGCAAGCATAGGACCGCCCGATACAAAGATTGTGGGAATATTAACTCTGGCAGCAGCCATCAAAAGACCCGGAACGTTCTTGTCACAGTTGGGAACCATTACAAGGCCGTCAAACTGATGGGCAATAGCCATACATTCTGTCGAATCGGCTATAAGATCTCTTGTAACAAGAGAATATTTCATTCCGATGTGTCCCATTGCTATACCATCGCAGACAGCAATTGCGGGGAATACAACAGGCATACCG
>JAZLJG010000205.1:0-1922 GCA_045617745.1 Lachnospiraceae bacterium
CGTAGGGTAAAGTTTTTGTAGGAAAATTAAAAAGACATAAAGAAAGCACCGGGATCCTGTGTTAGGATTAAGGTGACCAAACCAAATATCCAAAGGAGGGTGCTTTCATGGTTAATAGTATACAACAGTTTCAGGTGGATGGAGTTAAAAACTTAACAGATATTTTTTCAAAATATACTGATGATTTAACTAAGACTGCTGAAATGATCTACGGAGTAACGGAGGAAATCCATAAACTGGGAAGAAATATCATCAAGGAAGAATGGGAATCCTATGATGAACTTCTTCGGAAACGAAAAGATATCCGAAAGAATTGGAATATCGTAAAAAAAGACGATATTACCCGAACCACAAGCCTTGGAGACATCACCTATTCCAGAACACTTTTCGTAAACAAGATTACCGGAGAAAGAACTTATCTTGCCGACAGACTTATGGGCTTTGATAAAAGGGAACTTATCACCGAGGATGCTTATGCAAGAATACTTGATGAAGCAGTAGAAAGCTGTTACCGAAAAGGCGGAAAGAATGCCTGTATTGATGGCGGATATGTAAGTAAAGAAACTGTCATGAATAAGATTCATGTACTGAATTTTCCGGAAATTCTGGCCCACGTAGAAGAAAAGAAAAAAGTAAAACATTTATACATAGATGCAGACGAAGACCATGTATCACTCCAGTATCTGGAAAGGAAGGGCGATATAAAGAAGCCACGTCAAAACACGGTTATGCCATATATAGTTTATGTTTATGATGGCATAGATATCGAAGAAGATGGCCGCCCCAAACTAATGAATATCAAGTATTTCGGCGGTGTATACGAAGGAAGTGAAGGCGTAAAAGAACTTTGGGATGAGGTGTATGCTTATATTTCGTCAGCGTATGATGTTGATGAGATTGAACAGATATACATTAATGGCGACGGAGCGCCATGGATTAAGGCGGGAGCCAAGTACATAGCCAAGGCAAAGTTTGTGCTCGATAAATATCATATGTGTGAATATATGGTGACAGCGACCTCTCATCTAAAGGATTCCAAACAGGATGCCATTGCTGAGATATACAGAGCCATTCATAAGAAAAAGAAATGGATGGCCGAGGGTGTATTTAATCATATCCTTGAAGTAACAGAGGATGAGTCAAAATATAAAGCAGTTGAACGATCAAAGAATTATATCCTGGGGAACTGGCCTGGAATAATGTTATCGATGGGAGGAAAAGATAAAAACATACGTTGTAGTGCCGAAGGCCATGTAAGCCATGCTTATTCAGACAGAATGAGTTCAAGACCGCTTGGATGGTGCCGTTTGGGAGCAGACAAAATGGCAAGATTAAGAATCTATTGGCTAAACGGTGGAAATATGTTGGATTTGGTCCGATATCAGCGTGAAGAATTACCACTTGCCGCAGGCTGTGAAGAGGTTATATATACTGCAACTGATATGATAAGAATGGAGAATGCCAACAGAAAGAAACTAGGAAATTTGGCAGATATACCAATCTACAGCATTCCGTATCCACAGATAAAAAAGATTGCAGCATTAAAAAATCATATTTGGGGATTATAAAGGAAGCCAGATTCTATGCCTTTGAAAAAAGGTGCCAGAGCACCTGATTATCCTTGCTTGTGCTTGATTAATAAAAAATCTGCCGATTTGGATAGTCAAGGCTGCAAAGCACCGCTGCGCGGCTACGGCCTTGACAATCCAAATTCAGCAGATTAAAAAGGTAGCCAAGCACAAGCAAGAATAATTATGCAACAAAAAGGTTGCGTATAAGCAAAATGAGGAGCTTCCGGTAGCGAAGCGGACGGAAGGTTTCCATTTTTGAAAAAGAGGAATATAATAAGCAGGTGATTTTAATCTTAACCAGATCAAGGACATCTCTGTCTATTTAATTCCTACATTAGATTTACGCTATCT
>JAZLJG010000206.1:0-1662 GCA_045617745.1 Lachnospiraceae bacterium
ATTCTCAAAAGAAATGGGAGCCGGACTGGCCTGCTTAATTGCCTCCATAACAGTTGCATATCCTTCCACGGATCCAGTGGGTTCATCCACACCAAGTCTTGGCACAGGCTCACCTTCTGTCTGAGAGATATCAAAAGTACTTACCGGCTTAAAAGCATTTACCTTAACCTCTACTACTTCCTTCACAGGTTCACCGTCTTTATCAAGTACAGGCTTTCCATCAGCACCGAGCTTATCCTGTTCTCTCTCCATCTTATATGGAGCAGGTGCCATGACACGGATACCCTTTTCACCCTTCTTTACGAAACGACCCATTTCCTTCCATCCGGTAAAGGACTGACACATGGTTGCATCCGGCTTTTGCATCATAATCAAAATCTGATTATTAATAGAATACCTTGGCATCTTGGCACAAAAATCCAAATATGCCTTATAATTTTCCCCCTGGAACACATCCTTTACACCAGCCTCAAGCTTCTGTGCCATCTGGTCCATTTCCTGCTTTCTGGCTTCAGCCGCAGCTTTCGGATCAAATTTACTCTTATCAAAATCTGCCATATTATTTCACTCCTTTCTGTGATTTTTCCTTCAATTCCTGAAGTTTGTTTTTAATAGAATTGTTCTTTGTGGTTGTCGCATTTTTTGCGACAGTTCCTTTACTCATGCCCTTGGCATATTCTGTGTATCTTGACTTTCTACCCATTGTTTTCCTCCATTCAAAAAGGGCGACCATATAGCCGCCCTCCAACTATTCCCCTTAAGGGGAATACATTTATATAGGGTAATAGTTACTCCTCGTCATCCTCTTCGATTTCATCATCATCGATTTCAGGAATCTCAATATCATCCTCGTCCTCAGGAATTGAGCCAAGATAATCTTCCTCATCCTCGTTATAATCAGCATCAGGATCCACACCGGAATTCTTAGTTGACTTCTTATTCTTTGACTTTGTGATATAGAAGTAACCACCTGCAGCACCACCGATTACAAGTAATACAATTACAATCATTCCGGAATTATTTTTCTTAACTGGTTTTTCAACCTCTACCTCAGGTTCTTCAACTTCCGTTTCAGTCACATCCTCAACAACAGTTGTCTGGCCATCCTTTTCACCAACACCAGTCTTATTCATATATTCCTCGACCTGCTCATCATCCATAAGAGCTAAGAGGTCTGATTCATCAACCATATTTAAGAAATGAACATTTTCATTTCCATGGTCATCACGGTCAATGATGATATAGAAGTAATTACCGGATTTTGTAACAACAGTAATGAACTGCTTACCACCAACTTCAAGTGAACCATAATCATCTACAAGCTGAAGATTTCCGTCCGGAGTAAGAGGCCCCATTGGTTCTTCCTCTTTCTCACCATCAGTCTCAGTTGCCTCTTCTGTTACTTCAGGTTCCTTGCCCTCGCAGTACACATAATCATATGAGCACACAGGGCACTCAGGATTGATATGCTCCTCATCACACTTTGTTTCACAGATACAAACCTGTGCATCCTCCTCAGGCACCTGCGCAAATGCTGTCATAGGCATCATTGTAAAAATAGCAGTAGAACCTGCAATCACCATTCCGGCTAACTTCTTTGTAATACTAATCTTCATCGTTTTCTTCCTCCTCGTCTTCATAAAGATCTTCGTTTTCTTCCTC
>JAZLJG010000207.1:0-1951 GCA_045617745.1 Lachnospiraceae bacterium
GACCGGTGAAAACCTTATGGTTATGCTCGAAACCAGACTTGATAACGTAGTATTCCGTATGGGTCTTGCTCGTACACGTAAGGAAGCTAGACAGGTTGTTGACCACAAGCACATTCTTGTAAATGGTAAGCTTATCAACATCCCTTCATACCAGATTAAAGCAGGCGATGTAATCACATTAACCGACAAGGCTAAAGAATTACAGCGTTATAAGGATATCCTCGAAGTAACAGGCGGAAGACTCGTTCCTGAATGGATCGATGTTGACCAGGAAGCATTCAAGGGAACAGTTAAGAATCTTCCTACCAGAGAAATGATTGATGTTCCTGTTAACGAAATGCTTATCGTCGAGTTATACTCAAAATAATGTAATTTCACTTAAATTTAAAGGAGGGTATTTACTGTGTTTGAATTTGAAAGACCCAATGTCGAAGTTGTTGAAGTGTCCGAAGATAAGAAGTATGGCAAGTTCGTTGCCGAGCCCTTGGAGAGAGGCTACGGTATTACCCTTGGCAATTCTTTGAGAAGAATCATGCTTTCTTCATTACCCGGCGCTGCAGTAAGCCAGATTAAAATTGAAGGCGTACTTCACGAGTTTTCATCTATTCCCGGCGTAAAGGAAGATGTTACAGAAATCATTTTAAATGTTAAGAAGCTCGCTATTAAGAATACAAGCGATTCTTTTGAGCCCAAGACAGCATATATTGATTTTACCGGTGAAGGAGTAATCAAGGCTTCCGACATTCAGGCTGATTCTGACATTGAAATATTAAATCCCGATCTTGTTATCGCTACACTTTGCGGCGGCAAGGATGCTAAGTTCTACATGGAACTTACCATCACCAAGGGCCGTGGCTATGTAAGCGCAGACAAGAACAAGAACGATGATCTTCCTATCGGCGTTATCGCAATCGATTCTGTTTACACTCCCGTTGAGAGAGTAAACATGGCAGTTGCAAATACCCGTGTAGGCCAGGTAACTGATTTTGATAAACTTACACTTGATGTATACACAAACGGTACACTTGCTCCCGAAGAGGCTGTAAGCCTTGCAGCAAAGGTATTAAGTGAGCACTTATCACTCTTCATCGACCTTTCAGAAGCAGGTCAGAAGACAGATGTTATCACCAGTAAGGAAGACAGCTCAAAGGGAAGACCTGTTGATGACATGAGCATCGACGAGTTAGAGCTTTCAGTTCGTTCATACAACTGCTTGAAGAGAGCAGGAATAAATACTGTTGGTGAACTTGTTAACAAGACACCCGAAGATATGATGAAGGTTAGAAACCTTGGTCGTAAGTCTTTGGAAGAAGTATTGTTAAAGTTAAAAGAGTTAGGCTTACAGCTTAACAATGCTGATGATATGATTTAATCATTCATCTAATGTATGTTGATTGTGCGGTAAGACCGTAAGAGCACGCATGAAAGGAATTTAAAATGGCAAAGTACAGAAAGTTAAGCAGAACATCTGCACAGAGAAAGGCTTTATTAAGAGGCCAGGTTACATCTTTAGTTGCTAACGGTAAGATTGTTACTACCGAAGCTAAGGCTAAAGAAGTTCAGAAAATTGTTGAAGGACTTATTGCATTAGCAGTTAAGGAAAAAGACAATTTTGAAACAGTTAAAGTAAACGCTAAGGTTGCTAAGAAGGACAAAGACGGCAAGCGCGTTAAAGAAGTAGTTGATGGTAAGAAGGTTACCGTTTACGAAACAATCGAGAAGGAAATCAAGAAGGATATGCCTTCCAAGCTTCACGCACGTCGTCAGATGCTTAAGGTTCTTTACACAGACGAGACCAACAAGCTCTTCGATGAAATCGCTCCCAAGTATGCAAATCGTAACGGTGGTTACACACGTATCGTTAAGATTGGCCAGCGTAAGGGTGATGCAGCAATGGAAGTATTACTTGAGTTAGTTTAATCTAAACAAAAAATATCCCACGTCTTAGGGC
>JAZLJG010000208.1:0-33576 GCA_045617745.1 Lachnospiraceae bacterium
AAAAAAACGATAGACTATGCGCCACGAGAGCTGAGTGGTAACGGGCCCCCGCAGACGGCTTGCTTTCACAAAGCCGCAAGGGGGACAGCCGAAGTGGCTCGTATTTGTTCTTTGCGTGAGTAGACCAAGAAAAACACATCATACACCGGCCCCCTGTGGACACTAGGGACACTCCCTGATGACACTTTCCCCCGTCCCCAATGGCACGAAAAAGGCAGGTCGGGAAGACCTGCCTTGGGGTTATGTTTGGTTGTAACACTTTTTTAAAAGCTTTGAGAATGGATATATCAGTGAGCCGAATACAATATTGCCTGCTGCGTGGATGCAGTCCCAGGGGAAGCCGGCAGCGATCCAGGCAAGAGTGCCCTTAAAGGAAAGGCCGAAGGCCAGAGCCTGGAAAGGCGCGTAGAGAGTTCCGAACAAGAGCCCGTGGAGGCCACAGACTATCATATGTACGGGAATTGCGACTTTGGCTGGCATGTTTTTGGGAAGCAGAAGCGTTACTCCGAAAAGTAAGGGCCAAAGGTAAATGTAGGGAATCCACCATATGGAAAAGCCTGCAAATAAACCTTCCAAAAGGATGTAAACCAGGACGGGGAAAATTCCCTTTTTGCGGAAGGTAACCGCAAAAAGCATGGTAAACATTCCCAAAGGATGTATATTGGGCAAAAACTCCATAAATTTTTTCGAAGCAAACATTAATGCACCGAGAAAACTGAAGATTACCATATCTTTCAGTGTGAGCTTTTTCAATTTACTGTCCCTCAACCTTAAACATATATGTTGAACCATCAACTATTTCGGTTGCATCAACACCTGTCATGGCATATTCGCCGTCAATATAGAAGGACCAGTAGGTTCCGTCCACCTCGTATATTGCTTCTATGCCGTTAACTTTTTTAACGTAGAGACCGTAAGCACCTTCTTCGCCTTCAATAAGGCCTTCGTCTGTAAGAGCATCTCCTACAATGGTTTTCTCAGTGGAAATGTCCCATTTTGTCTCTGCACCTTCTTTGTCGACTGCAATAAAGGTGAAGTGCTTTGTGCCGGCACTTTCGGAAGTTTTCTTGCCGCAAGCAGCAAAAGTCATGATCATGGCCGCAATCAGAATCAATGACAAAAATTTTTTGAATCCAAATTTTTTCATTTGTTTCCTCCATAAAATATATTTTGTTGTTTGTTCTTTGGCCCTGATGTGTCCTTTGGGAATGCAGCACTCGTGCATTGTTCGTAAAAACTATTATCACAACAGACGGGGTAAAGTCTTCCGGCTCATATGTATCTGCCTTGGTGAATCCTTCTCGGTTTCCCAATGGATGATTGCTCCGGCTTTACTTGCGGCAGTAAAACCTTCACTTTGGCAACATATTTACGGCGACGGGCTCGCTGAGGGTTCTGACCTCATTCCTTACACCCCTGACCAATGTCTGTAATTATAGCACAAGAAATGATATAATACCCTGTGAATTAAAAAAACGGAGATTTTTATGGAAAAATTACTGGTTATCTGCGGTACAAATGCATCCGGAAAAAGCGGACTTGGAATAGAGCTTGCCTCAAAATACGGCGCTGAAATTGTTTCAGCCGACTCAAGACAGGTTTTCGAAGGCCTGAATCTGGGCTCGGGAAAGGTTACACCCGAGGAAATGAAGGGCGTGCCCCATCACCTTTTAGACGTGGCAAAGCCCAACGACTTTTTCAGCCTTTCCCAGTATCAGGCTCTTGCGTACGAGGCTATAGATGATATTATGAAGCGAAAGAAAACTGCCTTTCTGGTGGGCGGAACAGGATTATACGTTAACAGTGTAGTGGACGGCTATAATCTGAATGCTTCGGCTCCGGACCCTGAAATCCGGAAAATGGTGGAAGAAAAATCCCTTGAAGAGCTTCTGGATATTTTGAAGAAAGAAAACCCTTCAGCCCTTGAGAGGGTGGATGTTCAGAACAAACGTCGTGTGGAGCGTGCAGTGGAGAAGGCCCTTTCAAAAGAGTTTGACGAAAACCCCAGCGCCCCCAGATACGAGACGATGGTTTTGGGAGTCACCTGGCCGAGAGATATTCTTTACGAAAGAATCAGGGAACGTCTGGACCGCCGCCTGAAGCAGGGCATGATAGAAGAAGTTGAGAATTTAAGAAAAGAAGGGGCCACGGACGAGTTCCTTTACAAACTCGGTCTGGAATACAGATACATTCTTATGTACCTTCGGGGAGAATTCGAGGATTTTGACGCATTTTACGATAAGCTTTTCATGGAAATCCGCCATCTTGCTAAAGAACAGATGACCTGGTTCAGAAAAAGAAAAGACATTCACTGGATAGATATGCAAAACAATCCTTTTGAGGAAGCTTCATCATATATTGACAGGTTTTATTCATAGCACATCCATTGGCACACCTTTGGGTGTGCTTTTTTTATGGAAGATAATAAACAAATCTGAGCAAAAGGTTAATTATCTGACAGAACTGTCGATATATATAGTGGGTAAAGGGGATACTATATGCTTTTTGCATCTATATGTTGTTATTCATAGGTTAATTCGCAAGTTTTAACATATATTTAGCGGATAAGTGTGAAAACGTGGTGTATTTTCATGGAAGAATCTAGAACTCGCGGGCAGCTTAAGCGTTTTTTAAGCGGATTGCTCGCCGCATTGGTATTCATTACCAATACTGAAGCTGCAGCGTATGCTGCGGAGCTTGAGTCGGTTTCCGGAAACGAAGAAGCCGTTTCCGAGGAGCTTCTGGAAAATGCGCCCTTATTTGACGATATTTCCCCTGATGAGACAGACATATCGGGGGCTTTAAATACAGCACCTAAATTCGAAGACATCTTAAAGAGCCCTCTTGGCTCCTCAAAAGCAGGCCTTCTTGGAGCACCTGCACCTTCACCCGATCCTGCCCCTCTTCCCTTCATCATCATGGGACAGGACAACCGCGGAAATCCCCCTAAAGATCTTACAAATTCCCAAAACGCCACATTTGATTACGGAGACATTGTTACACTCAGCCTTATAGGAGCTACAGAAGAAGGAACGACCGAATTCTACTACAATGCAGGGTCTGACGATGGCGCAGACACACTTCCTTATCCTAAAAATACAGTGCTTGAACCGGGAATTTACTATATCGACTTCTATTTTGAAGCAAAGAGCGATTCTACCGTATACACCGGCTACGATGAGAACTTCCGCATTCTTTACCACTTCACCATAAACAAAACCGTTCTTAAGACTCCGGCAAATCCTGCCTGGTCAGAAGGAACCGTTGCTACCTGGGATGCGGTTACACAGGACGTGAACGGAAGAGACGTAGCTTCTTCAGACGTAAGATATATAGCCACACTCTATAAAGACAACACAGCAATCTACACCACAGATGCTTTGTCCGATACAAGTTTTGACTTCTGTGATTACATTAAGGGAACGTCCAAAGAAGGCATTTACAGCTTTAATGTCAAGGCTGTCACATCGGGTTCTTTGACCTCAAGACACTTTGAATCCCCTTATACTGAAGTGACCGGTTCCACCAGGGCGGTAAGAATCAACCTATCCAAAGAAACCGGTATTGAATCCGTGCTCGTTTCTGAAAACGCTTCGACGGAATTTGTTCTTGTGGAAGGAACGGATGCGAAGAAAACAGCTACGGTTGGGGCAACTCCTTCAACTGACTGGCTCTTTAAAGAATGGGTCGCATCCGACAGTTCACTTACCGTTTCAAGCCTTTTTGATGCTTCCATGACAGTATCACTTCCCGCAGGCTACGAAGGCCCGGGAGCAATTACATTTACCGCACTTTCCACAGAAGCAAATCCTCCGGTTATTGAAGGCTATCAGATAAGCGGAAACGGATTTGTTGCAACCATTACCGATGCTCAGAAGGGTCTTTCGGGATATGCTTTCTCCACCAGGGAGGATGCTTTGGATGTAAACGATTATAATGCTGCATCCGGAACAGAGCCTCTTTCTGTGGAATATACTCCTTCCGAAGGCGGAACCTATTACCTTTATGCAAAGGACACCGAAGGTAATGTGGCAAAATCCGAGGGCATAGATGTTCATGTCATCAATTATGAAGGCTACTACAGCGGAAACGAAAGGAGCAACCCTTCTGAGATTTTCTTAGGAAGCGGTGAATATACGTTACTTGCAATTCCCGAAGGAACCCAGAGAAACGGATTTACCTTTGCAGGCTGGTATGATAACAACACATTTTCGGGTGCTCCTCTGACAAGCGTTGAAAGCTTTTCGGATTATACCGTAACCTTCTATGCGAAATGGGATAAGGATCTGTTCGCATTCGAAACCGTTTCCGGTAACCAGGACAGAACCTACGCCGGGGAAGCCTTTACAATGGGAGCTGTTTTCGAAGAAACAACTGCCGATGTGGAAATCAGCTGGCAGTACAGGGCGTCCGCCGAAGATTCATATGCGGATATTCCTTCAGACAGCAATGTATCATTAAGAAACGTGGCCGACAGCGGTTTGTACCGCCCGAAGGCTGAAGTAACATATAAAAATGACCTGGAAGAAACCGTTACCGATACCATATACGGGGATGAAGTGTCTGTAATTATTCACCCTGCGGTTCTTACGGTAACAGCAGAGAACAAAGAAATCACATATGCAGATCCGCCTCCGGAATATACGTATATTTGTGAAGGATTTGTAGGTGAAGACATATCGGATAACACGGGAGCCGGTTTTGAAGCGGGCTCCCTTAAGTGCGTCTATGACCCTGATGATGAAGAACATGCAAATGCGGGAACATACGCAATAACGGAAGACGCTTCCTTCACGGCAGCAAACTACGAAATAAACTTTGTGGACGGCACACTTACCGTAGGAAAGAGGGATGTATCCGGAAACGCTGACATAACGGTAACACTTTCAAAATACTCCTACCTCTATGACGGCGAAGAACACAGACCGGAAGTTACCGTCGAAGACAAAAATGCAAGAATCACGGAAGAGGATTTCACACTTGTATATGAAAACAACGTTGAATGCGGTACCGCGTCCGATTCCGAAGAGTCACCCAGAGTAAAGATTAAATTCAGAAGAAACTATACCGGTACATTGTACGTTCCCTTCTCCATCGAGCAGGACAATTTTGTACCGACTATATACATGGGAAGCTGGACCTACGGTGATACACCCGATTCCCCGGTAATCGATGAAACCAGAGGGGCAGAGGTTACATACTATTATCTTGACGGAACGGTTACGGATCCCGGTCTTCTTACCGGCGGAACTACCGAAAAACCCGAAAACGCGGGAACATATACTGTTTATGCAGTTTGTGCAGCCACAAGAAACTACAGGGAAACAAAGTCGAACCCTGTTACGTTTACAATCGGAAAGAAGACTATTGTTCTTACGGCAGCTTCAAACGACCAGGAGCCCTGGGTATATGATGGCAACGAACATACACTTCCTTACTATACACAGGACGGCTCCTTTGTACTTCCTTCCGAGTCCTTCCACAGTATCCAGGTAACAGGTACCATCGTTAACGCAGGAGAGGTGGAAAATGTTGTAAGCTATGTTCTTTCCAGTGCCACGAATGCAGGAAACTACGATATACAGACGGTAAACGGTGTTCTGAAGGTTGTATCCACCGACCTTCCCGCACCGGGTAACAGATTGTGGAGTTCAGTAACTCCGGGCAAGGCCACATGGGTAGCCGTAACAAGACCCAATGTAACCATGCACTATGAGGTCAAGCTCTACAGACATGACGAAAACGGCGATGAATGTATAAAGACAGTGGAAACGGCTTCCACAAGCTATGATTTCAGCACCGATATTCATAATGATTTTAATGCGGGCGAGAAGAAAGCATACCTGTTTACTGTAAAGGCAGTTCCTTATTCGGGAACAGGTATGGCTAACTACCGTGAGTCTGCTGAATCGGAAATGAGTGCCCGCTTATATACCGCAACCTTAACGCTTACCATGGAGGACCGTGAAGGAGACGGTCTTGAAGATCTGTTCTTTGCAGACTACGCAGGAGGAACAGTAACGAAAAAGAACGGGGTATCGGAAGTTACCCTTATCCAGGGTGAGTCGGCTGTTATAGCGGCAGACAAGATGGCCGGTTATTACTTCTCTGATACCGGAGTGCAGAAGCACAAGGGAAGCTTTGTTTCTATAGGTTCAACCGATATTATTCACGACCTTGGAAACGAATACTACGTTTCAAAATCTTGCCTTTTGGAAAATGGAAACAGGGTTGCGTACAGGGTTTCTTTGAACTCTTTGATGAATGAGTCCGTAGAAAACATTGTATTTACCGCAAATACGGCGGATTCGGATCCTTCCGTTTCGGATATGACGGCAGAAAATGCTGCGGATTTAAGCCACGTAAGATTTACGGCGAAGATTTTTGATGAACTGGGCCTTAAGGAATGGCAGCTTGAAAAGGTATCCGAAAGAACAGAGGAAAGAGAAGGCAAGACTTATACATACTATGATCACGAGGGCTTCCTGCCTCTTCACGTTCTGGAGGAGGGAACAAAGGGAACCGTAAACATAGAAGAGCAGATTACGGAAGACGGAATATACAGACTGCGTCTTTTCGATGATTCCGATAATGGTGTTACTGTATCCGATTCCAAAAACTTTGTAACAGTTTACAAGGTTGAGTTCAACAGGGGAACAGGTACAGGCGGAGAAATGGCACCTGTATTTAAGCTTGCCAATACAAAGCCGAACCTTCCTGCCAATGCATTCACTAAAACAGGTTATAAGTTTATAAACTGGAGCGGTGCGGAAACCGGTATCAGTGCAGACAGAGCGGTTTATGCAGCCAACAAGAGTGATGTTCTTACCGCGCAATGGGCCAACGAAAAGATCGGTTATACCGTCAGATACTTCTACATGAAGACGGACGGTACATACGCGTCCACCCCGGATAATTCGGCTGTTTTCCAGGCTGACTGGGGAGCATTAATAAGTGTAAACGATTCGGGAATTCAGAAACCCCGTTCAAACTACAGTCTTGATACATCCGAAGGCCACAATAATTCCTTTACACTTACCACGGCAGGTCAGGTACTGGATATTTACTATAAGACCGGAAAGTACACTATTACATATACTTATACTTTACCGAAGGCCGAAGAGCCTACGGTAATAACCGAGGATTACTTCTACGGAGCACAGATTACTGAGCTTACAAAGCCTTCCTACGAAGGTTATGACTTTGTGGGCTGGGATTTCTCGGGAACAGGAACGGCTCCCGATACAATGCCTGCTTACAGCCTTAATGCTTCGGGACGTTTCGTGGCAAAGAGCGCCACATATAAGGTTGTTTACCACTTTGAAGACCTGGGAACAGGCGAAACGAAAGCGGAAACATATACTCTCGGAAATACTGCAGAAACCTACAAGTCGAAACATGACACGGTTATTACCGCTTATCTTTCCAAGAGCAGCGAGCCTGCTGAAAACGAAGTGGTAGCTCCCAAATATAACGGATTCACCATAAACAGCGTGGTATTCACATCCGGAATGCCTTCAGTAGACGGTGCTATGCCTTTGGATGCACTGAGAGACAATACTTCTCAGGCTACCGTAACATACGATAATTCCCAGATGCTGTACATAAACTATTACTACACCAGAAATGTGTACACCTTTGCGGTAGACGTATACAGAGACAGCCGTGAGCCCGGAAAGCGTATTTTCCGCAAGACCGAAAGCAGACAGTACGATGAACCCTTAACGGCTACAATATACGAAAACGATGCACTGTTTTTGGATGAAAGCAATCCGTTGACCGACGATACGGGCAACGCTTTTGTGATGCCCGAAAACTATAAATTCACTTCTTACACAGACTATTCCACAGGTAATGCTCCCGAAAAGATGCCCGCAGGTAATGTTACCGTTACCCGTGATGTTGTTTCGGACGAAACCGTGGAATATAAAGTAGAGGTTTACCTTGAAGGCGCTGAAATAGGAACCTTCAACCTTGCCACGACGGTTAACTTTACAGCCGCAAAGAACAATGTGGTACATATTCTGGAAGGCTCGGGAGAAGATTTTGTAAGCGGAAACGATACATATGTATATTCCACAACCCTTTCAAAGTCCGTAAACCACTCCGAATATTATGACTACAAAATAAGGCCCGAATCCGTCACAACAGGAATGGCACAGGCCGGTTCACAGCTTGTTCTTAAGGCTTATTACGAAAGAAAAGAAACCGAAACAACCGTCATCTATTATTACGGAAACGGAATTGCCAACGGAAACAAGGAATTTGCAAGGTTTACTTTAAAGGGTAAATGGGGAACCCTTTATAAGATGGACCCGGATGCTTTGTTTGATTCCGTGGACACGGACTGGTTTGAAAATAACGAGATATACCAGAGCCAGAATATTTCGAAAGACATTACATACAATAAAACAAACAATGAAAAGACAGCGTGGCTGGGAGAAGGTAATACCGCAGTAACAAAGGACTTCAGACACGACAACTATCTGGTATCCTACCAGATGCGTTACGACTATTTTGATGCCAACGAAAATACTGCAACAACATACCCTGCCTATACACTTACAACACTTGGTACAGGCTCTGTAGTGGCCCAGTCGAAGGCTGCAGGTCTTACGGATACTATTACAGGTACTTTCGGTATAAAGAGTGCCGAAGGCAACTCCTACTGTCGTATCTATTACAACCGTGTAGAGGAAAAAGAAGATTTCTATCTTGCGGGTAAGATTAATACCGATTCATCCGCTTTCCCCAAGAGACAGGAAACAGTAGATGTGACAGGTAATGTTCTTTCGGTATATACGGATTCCAGGGACATGAAGCTTGAGTATAACGGTGTTTCATATCCTTTGCGTGTTATGAATATGAGCCAGATTGTTAACTGTGTTGCGGTTAACAGCGCCGGCGAACTGGACGAATATCCCGCTGCAAACCTGAAGGGTAGAAAGTACAAATATACCAGTCTTGATGATACAAAGCCCGGATTTACCCATATAGCATTCCCGGGAATAGCTGCGGAAGATTATTACCTTTACGATCCTTCAGTATCGGGTAACCACGGAGATGAACCCTGCATCTTTATCGCTGACTACCAGGACAGATTCAGACAGGGTGCCTATGTATCCTGGAATCATAACAGCCTTATAACTTTTGTCAGGGATACAACAGGTAATCTTACTTACGATTCCAACGGCCTCTTAAAGGTCAAAACAACAGGAACCTCACCCGAAAGGCAGCTTATTAACAACATTATGACAAATTACCAGGCTGTTCATTCGGATCCTGAAAAGCCGGACTTATATGATGAAACATACACTGCTTTGTATGTATATTCTGTAGGATGGGGCTCAAGCTATGTATATGGCAACAACTCTAACTGGAACGCAACCTACAGACACAGGGATGCGAAGCAGATAACATATTTCTTCCAGAACCAGACCTGTACACTTCCTGAACACAAGTATCCTTACGGAACCAGAGTTCCCAAAGAAGCTATAGGATGTCTTCACCTTACAGGCTCCGTACTTCCCGGATATACCGTAACCTGGTACACCAACGGAAGATGCGCGGATACTGACCTTGTTCCCGAAGACGGACTTTTAATGGACAGAGACCGTTCCCTTTACGGAAAACTGGAGCATCAGAAGGTTGAGAACAAAGAATACATTTACTATCAGATAGCGGACCCCATTACCATAGGGGATACTACCTACAGTTATATTACACAGGACAATCTTGCAACTATCACAGGTGCAGGATATACCGTCACAACCAAGCAGGACGACAGGACTGTTTATTACAGAGTGGGAGACGAACCCTACGATTCTGAGGTTGTTAAGGTTACTACCTACATGTACAACGGGGAACCTGCTTTTGTGGAGATTCCCAGACCTGCATATGCTTTCTCGGAAATCTACCTTACAAAGGACAAGGATGAGTTATCATACGAGGATGCCTACGGAAAGACAGGTTTCTACTATGACGAAACAAATACGGACAACCGTTCGTATGGTTACGTAAATACTACTTCTTTGGCATTAAAGGTATACTTTGCAAGAGATAAATATCAGGTAGAATTTGATGCCAAGCTTACAAATGCAGGCAATCCCGAATACAGAACCCTTTCCATCGGACAGACCGTTGATTTGGGCATTCCTTCCAAGAACGGTTATACCTTCGACCACTGGAAGTGGTACAGATGGAATTCTGTTCTTCAGGAATATTTTGATTACACACCTGATTTCATAGATGAAGACACAGGTGTATTCAGCATGCCTGACTGCAACCTGAAGGCAGAGGCAGTCTGGACACCTGCCGCATTCCCGCAGAAGATTACCCACTATTTCCAGTGTGCAGACCTTTCATATCCTTCGGAATTCATTAAATCCGTGGGAGCAGGCTGCGTAAGCTCCGCAGAAACCGTAATTTACAAAGAACGTGAATATCAGGGAACCGTTTACAGAAACGTAAGCAGTGAAATAGAAGCTGTAGTGGTGGAAGAGCCTGCGGCAAGGAGAACGGTTTATTTTGACGGTGCAAAAGAAGCGGCCGGAAAAGTATATCTTGAAGAGGCAAATCTTGCGGTAATAGAAGAGATGCAGGACATGACCAGTGAAGATGTTGTGCCCGGTAATACCTTTGCTGCAGATACGCTTACCATTTTTGACTTCAGCTATTCAACAGTAAGAAGCGGAAACAACTTCAAAAAGGTTACTTCACTTACCACTTACGAAGTGACATATGCAATGACTGTTGAACTTTTCTATACAAGAAAAGCAAATTACAGCGTAAGACTTGCAGCTCTTGCTTGCGATAACGGAGAAACAGAGATTGCCCTTTCCGGCGACAAGATTTGCTACTACGGCGAAACAGCCACCTTCAGTGCACTTCTTTCGGAAGGCTATACCTTTATGGGCTGGTATGATGCAGACGAGTTACTGGAAGGTCTTAAGGAGGACAAAGAAAATACTCCCGACTATGATTATTCCGCAAGTCTTTCAAATTACGGACCGGTTGATAATCTTGCTGAAGTTTTGGACGGTCTGACACCTTTATATGAGGGTCTGACCATTCATCCTGTTGTGACAAAGCCTTTGGATCTTGTTGCGGTTGTATATCCTAACGATGTGGTTCCTCTTGATCTTGAAGTTAAGGGAAAGACCGCTTATGTATACGGATACGAAAAGTCCAGTGCCAATACCCTTATGGCAGTGGCAAACGTGCACCGCTTCACAAAGGCTGAGTGCCCGGGTGCATCTGATGAAGAAATAAATGCCAAAAACCTTGAAGCAGCGCAGACAACGGTTACAAGCTACCAGTGGTACAAGCTTACCCGGGAGGTATCCGGAGGAGAGCCTTTAACGGATGTTTCGGGAAATCCTGTTTTGAAAGAGGAAATACTGGAGGGACAGACGGCGTCCACATTCCTTTTTGAAGAGAACCAGAATGCGGGAACCTACAGATTCCGCTGCAAGATAGAGTACAAGCGTGTTGATAACGAAAGAACGGGCGCGTCATACTGCGATGCTACGGTTGTGGTTGATAAGTCCGCCATTACTGTTTCAACATCAAAGTATGAAGGAATATTCGACAGCAGATTCCACTCGATCGGTCTTTCACTTACAAACAGAAATGACAGTGCTTACACCATTTATTACAGCACTGATGTGGTGCTGACAGAGCAGAACCATGGAGATATCGGTTCGCTGACCCGTCCCGAATACAGGAACGCCAAGTATAACGTTTCCGATAATCAGTATGAAAGCTATGTTACATATTTCTATATAGAAGACCATTCAGGAAACTACACTGACCTGACAGGTTCTGAAAAGGTAACCATTTCGCCCAAGAACATTACCATTGAGGCCACAGACAGAACATTCTCTAAGGTTTACGACGGACTTAGCGATATTTCGGGTAATGTTATTGTTTCGGGAAACGATAAGTTTAATTTCTCACAGGGTGATTACTATGAACTGGTAGGTGTTGTTGCGGGAGATTCTGATGTGGAAGGCTACACTCTTGATGCTACGGTAGCAAGATATAACAGCCCTCACGTAAACTTTGCAAGAACATTTGATGTTTCAAATATGTTCCTTGTAAGAAAAAATGACGGTTCCACAGTACGAAACTACGTATTCGATCCGGCTTCTACCATAACTTTCTCCGGATTTATAACCGCAAGAGAGCTGGACGTTGAGTGGGATGCCCAAAGAACATTCGTATACGACGGACAGGAACATGCACCCGCAGTATCGATAGCAGAAGAACAAAGATTCCCTGTTGTAGGCTCTGATGCTGCCTACATAAGCCTTGATACAAAGGGTAAGCAGAGTAACTACGGAACCTATACCGCCACAGCCACTGCTGTGGCAGGTGAAGGAGCAACATTTGATTCAGGAGACTACACCTTTGCTCAGATGACCTGCGACTACAGCATTACAAAACGTAATGTAATCGTAAGACCTGTTGATGATGAAGTGGCATACGATGGCGAGAGCCATGCAGCACAAAGCTACACTGCCGGACTATCCGTATCGGGAGGAGATGACGGTGTTCTTGCCGAGCATACCCATACAGCCCAGCCTTCCGTTTATAAGATAAACGCGGGCTCTTACGACGATATGAAGATGCAGAACCTGGTTATAAAGAACGGTTCCGGCATTATTATGAACGATAACTACCTGATTACATATGAAACAGGAAATCTGGTTATTAAGCCCGCAAGCGTAACCGTATCGGGTATTACCGCATCGGATAAGGATTACGACGGAACTGATGCGGCTGTTCTGGACGTATCTCAGGCAGTATTTAACCCGTTGTTTACACAGGGCGGTGAGGAAGATGAACTGTATCTTGACCCGGAAAAAGTTGTAGGTCATTTTGCCGATATTAAGGCCGGAACAGACACAGTTAATATTACATATCTTGAAGGAGCACTTCAGGGTGCTTCAAAGGACAACTATACCTTTGACGTTTCATTAAGTCAGGCTGTGGCACCTGCTTATATAGGCAAGAATTGTATTCAGGTAACGGTATCTTCACTTGAAACCGTATACGGTGAAGAAGCTCCGTTTGTGGCAAACTACGACAATATTGTTAAGGCTGATGGAACACCGGGTACCAAGGATGATATTACCATCACGGGAACGCCCGTCTTTGAAATAAAAGTCGCAGATGAATGGGTATTATATGTTCCCGGAAATATTGAAGTGGGAACTTATGACATAAGGGCGGATGTTTCGGGATTATTCTGTGCAGACTATAACTTTGCATGGAATGATGTTTCGGGACAGACACTTACCGTAAAGAAACGACCGGTAACAATCAAAGCTTCTGAGACAGCGGACATCGTAAAGCCTTACGATGCGACCGCAGCTGTTTCTTCAGAACTTATTGTTAAGGGCGAAGATTACGAGTTTGCAGGTGTATCGGGAAATGCTGCTTCGGGTGTTCTTGCAAAGGACTACGCGGGCTTTGACCTTGTGTCCTTCAAAGCTTCCTATAACAGCGCAAATGTTAAGGATGCCGTGAAAGTAACTTTATCGGATATGGTTATTTCGGATACCGCAAACTACGTACTTGCGGACAGTACGCTTGATATAGATGCAGCCATTACAAAGCTGGATCTGGAGGTTTCATTTACCGGTAAATCGGTTATATACGGAAATGCAGGACCTTCATCTTATGATGTTTCCTTCAATGGATTCTTCAGTGGAGAAGGGCTTTCGGACATACACGGAACGGTTTCTTTTGCCAACGAATATGATATTTCGGATGCACTTACAAGGGGTGTGGGCAAATATGATGTTTACGTTACCGCTTCAGGTTTTGCCGGAGATAACTACGCGGTTAAGTATAAGGGAACGGAACTCGGTGCTTCACCTGTAACGGCAGCAGACCTTCTTACAGTTAACAGGGCAACCGTAACTGTTACTCCTGATGATAAGACCATGAGATTCAGAATCGGTGACAATAATGGCCTTATTCCTGAAATGACTTGGAAATACTCGGGCTGGAAGTACGGCGAGAACGAGAATACAGACGGTATCAGTGTGGCTTTGTCACCTATAACCGCTTATACCACAAAGGGAAATCCTCCCACTGATATTACAATTGACAGAGAAACGGTAGCCGGCGCCTATACCATAAGGCTTAAGGATGTTCCCGCAACTACAGATAACTATACTTTCACCGTTAAGACAGGAACCTTCAAGATTGAGAAGAGTTATCTCTACATTTCTTCCGGCAAGCTTAAGGATGTTATAAGCATTGCATCGAAGGTATATGACGGGAACAGTTCTATTGCAGCGTCAAGTATCACCGAAAACAGGGAAGCGCTGCTTAACGAACTTTCCGACAGCACGGGCAAGGGAGCTGATTACTTATATGATGTGGATAAACAGTATCTTACCGACCACCCTGCTGAGAAGATTTTAGGAATAACAAATACAACGGCTTCTTACAGTGATAAGAATGCAGGCACAAACAAGGCTGTAACGGTGAATTATACCCTTGGTACGTACCTTGCAGCCCGTTATGAGTTAAAGACCGCTTCAACAGACAGGGCAGCTTCTGCAGATATTACTAAGAAACCCTTAACAGTCACTGCTACAGTTGCGAACAAGGGCTATGGTAATTCATTTAAAGCAGTTAAAAATAATTTCGGATACACTCATTCCGATACAGTATCGGGAGAAGACATTACTGCTGCATACGGATTCAGCGGAACGGTTGCTTATTCATGTGAGTATGACGGAGCAGACAGTTCATATCCCGAAGTGGGAGGGTATGCCGTAACTCCTTACGGACTCAGCGCTTCAAACTACGAAATTACTTTTGTTCCCGTAAATGTGAAAATAACACAAAGCGCTATGGGCATGGCGACTCCTGTCTGGGTTGATGAAGAACCCGGTAAGGTTACCTGGACAGCATCCGCTAAAAAAGGAAATGTTACGGTAGACCACTACAATGCTAAGTTATACAGAAACGGTGGCTCATCTGCGGTGGATTCCGTGGATACTACAGATTTGTTCGTGAATTTCTCAGCGAAAATGAAGGAGGAACCCGGTGAATATACGGTTAAGGTAATCGCAGTTCCTTCCACCGAAAATAATGAAGGAAACAAGAATGTTAAAAATTCCGGGGCAAAAGCTACCGAGAACAATAAATATTCCGCAAAGGTTATTCCTGTACTGAAGGATAAAGTAGGAAACGTACAGTCCGGTAAGGGCGCACAGGTAACTATAGGCGGAGTATCGGGTGATCCTGTAAGCATCGAAGGCTTAAGAAGCGTAGTCCTTATCGCAGGTGAAACTGCTTCTGTCAGTGCTACCCTTAAAAATTCTACCGGTTATACGGTAAGTACAGCGTCAAGCAGTGAAAAGCTTACAACAAAGGTTGCAGGCTCTCTTGACGCGGCTTCGAGCGTATATTCGGATACAGTTGAAATGTCAACAAGCCTTGCTTCTTACGGGAATATAACATATACGGTTACATTGAATGCACGTCCGGCCACATTGGGATACTCACTTTTGGCCAATAACATCACGGCAGAAGGCGTTTCATATATGTTTAATGAATGGGAGCGTCCTTATGTTTATGCAGTACCTGCCGTGGTAAACGACAATGTTACGACGGATGATTATACATATACCTATGAATGGAAATACAGGGCAAAGAGTATGGGTGTTGATACCTTTACCCTTCTTCCCGGTGAAACAGCAGACATTTACAAACTGCCGGTTAAATTCGACGGAACAAATTATACGAAGGCCGGAACCTACGACTTCCAGTGTACAAAGGTTACGGCAGTCAGAAAAGATAACGGAGAAACCATCACACTTACTAAGCCTACCACGGGAATAGCTACGGTTACTTTGAAAATCAAGAAGGGTTCATATGATCCTGAGCTTGCCTTTACCGGAACCGGAACTGCCAATACCTGGGTATACGGTGAAGCAAGAAAGATTCCCCTTGCAACACACCTTTGCGAAGAAATAACGGAAGAAAATTATGACGAATACATAAGCCTTGAATTCTCGGAAAGTTCTTTGGCTTCAGGCACATGGAGCTCACAGTGGCTTACCGATGCGGGAACGCACTATGTACGTGCAAATATCAAGGCCACCGAGAACTATGCGGAAAAGGTAACCGATGCAATTCCTTATGTGGTTCTGACGGCTGAGCTTGATGCACCCTCCAACCTTCACATGGAGGCCAAAGAAAACACTGCCCAGTACGGTCTTGCATGCTGGGACGAAGTAAATCCGCCTCTTGAAAACGGTGAAAACTGCGAACTCACCGTTACTTATAATGTAAAGGTTTATGAATCCGATGCAGCGGGAAATATAATCGGTGAAGCAAAATACGAAGCGGACAATATTGCCGGAACATCCGTTGATATTGCATCCGTCATTAACCATCCCGAGAAGATTTACGTATTCACAGTCCGCTCAAAGAGCAGCAATACAAATAACTGCGATCACAGCGAATTTGTTAAATCAAGTCCTATATTTATCGGAACAGACGTGGTTGCTACAGCCACTACAAAGATTTATGATGCTTCACCCATTACCTTAAGCGTATCCTACGATAACGGTTCAGGGACAGAAGTAACTTTCCAGTGGTATAAGAACGGTTCACCGATTCACGGAGCAACAGAGGACACATATAAACTTACATATGTTGAGGAATCCGCAATTTATTCCTGTGAAATAACTCAGGGTGTTTCCTCTGTTCATTCGGTATACAAGACAATTACCATTAATCCTTATCCTATAGTGGTGGAAACAGATTCCGATACCAAAAATTACGATGCTGCAGCACTTACAAACGGTGGTTGGAACATTAAATCCACTACTCCGCTTTGCTCATACGACGGAGTAACCGATATTGCCACACTTACAATGACCGGTACACAGACATCGGTAGGAAGCAGCAATAATACATACACAGACCTTGTTATTAAACGCGGAGGAAAGACTGTTTATGCTGAAGATGCTTCTTACAATAACTACACGGTAACTCCTTCCTACGGAACTCTTTCGGTTACCGCAAGAAGCCTTGGAACAGGATCTGCATATACAAGCGCAATAACTGTAGATGACATTTCTGCAAAGACTTATAACGGTGCAGCGCATACACCTGCTCCGGTTGTTAAGGATGCTGTAACGGGAACAGCAGTAACTCTTGCAGAGGGAACGGATTATTCTTTGACTTATGCTTCCAATACAAATGTGGGAACAGCATCCATAACAATAACAGGTAAGGGAAACTACACAGGCAGTATTACAAAGACATTTGAAATTGTTCCTTTAAGTCTCGGAACGAATTATACATACAATGATGTAAGCGTTAACGATATGCCTTCGAGAGTATACAATACCCTGGCGTATGCGCCTACAGTTACTGCCTACGAAACAGGCCTTGCTTCGGGTGCAAATTATAAGCTTATTGAAGGAACCGATTATTCCGTAGAGTACATCAATAATGTGAACGCAGGAACCGCAACCGCAGTTATTACGGGTAAAGGAAATTACTGCGGAACAATAAAGAAAGACTACACCATAACAAAGTCTTCAACACTCAGTATTGCGGCAATTTCTGCAGAAACCTATAACGGAGCACAGCACAGACCTTTCCTGACCGTAACGGATACAAATTCCAAAGCGGTTCTTACGGAAGGAACAGATTATACGGTTACCTACACAAATAACATTAACCATGGCACCGCTACGGCTACTGTACATGCAACAGGTAACTATGACAAAGAAATATCCGAAGACTTTACCATCAATCCCAAGAGCATCGGAACCAACTATTCCTATTCTCACGATGTGGCACTTGGAACAATCGAAGACCATATTTATGATTCCCTTGAATATAAGCCCGAGCCTTATGTGAAGGACAGCGGACTTATTAATGATGCAGGCGAACCGCAGGAAGTAAGAACCCTTACAAAGGGAACAGACTACACTTTAAGCTATGAAAGCAACATCTACGCCGGAACAGGAACTATAACCTTTACGGGAACCGGAAACTACACAGGAGCCATAAAGAAGAACTTCACCATCACAAAACGTGACATAGAAATAACCGCAGACAGCGAATCATACGTATATAACGGAACAAACCAGTTTAAGAAGACGGTAAGCGTAACAGCAGGAGCCCTTCAGGGAAGCGATGCGGTTACACCTACCATAAACACAACCCTTAAGAACGTGGGAACGGTAACAAATACCTTAAGTAACGTAGTGATAAAGCGTGGAACAGCAGATGCAACCGCAAGCTATAACATTACCCTTAAGAACGGTTCCCTTACCATAACACCCAGATCCCTTGGAACAGGCGCAGCCCACACTACAGGAATAACAGTAGAGGATATAGCAGACAAGATTTATCTGGGAACAGACATAAAGCCTGAACCTGTAGTAAAGGATGCAGGACTTGCAACAGGAACAATCGCAACACTTGTAAAGACAACGGATTACACTGTGGCATACAGTGACAATCAGAATGCGGGAACCGCAACCATAACAATAACAGGTAACGGAAACTACAAAGACAGCATCACAAAGACCTTTACCATAAAGAAGTCATCAACCCTTGCAATAGACGAAATACCTGCAAGGACTTATAACGGTGCCCATTATGAGCCTGTAGTAACAGTAAGGGATACCAACAGTAACGCTGTAAAGAAGGTACTGGTATTAGGCGAAGATTACGACGTATTCTATAACAACAACTTGAATGCGGGAACTGCAACCGTACGAATTACCGCGAAGGGTAACTACGAAGGATATGTGGACAGAGACTTCACCATTAATCCCAAGAGTCTTGGAAGCAGCACAAAATACGCTTCAGGTATTTCTTTTGCCGATGTTGAGGGCAAGGTATACGATGGTCTGGTTTATACGCCTGAAGTGACCGTTTCTGACAGCAAACTTCTGGATGATTCGGGCACAACAAGAGCCCTTTATACTCTTGTAAGCGGAAATGATTACTCGGTAGATTACGGTACTACCTCCACAGCGGGAACAAGGTATGTATCTGTAACGGGAATGGGAAATTATACAGGAACTGTCAAGAAGGGCTACCAGATAACAAAACGACCTATAACAGTCAAGGCAGATGATGCCCTTTATGAATATAACAGGGCATCAAGAACGGCCAAGACATATACGATAACCTCGGGAACTCTTGCTGAAAATGATACTCTAAAGAGCTGTACTTTCAATGCTGAAAGTAAGATTACCGATGTGGGAACAATGGAAAATGTCATTACAGCATTCAAGGTCAAGAGAACGGAAAGCGGTTCTGAAGTGACCTCAAGCTATGAGATAACGCTTGTGCCCGGAATAATTGAAGTGGTACCTAAATCCCTTGGAGAAGGCGAAACATTAAATACAGGAATCACATTCTCTATAAGCAAATCCAGCCTTACGTATTCAGGCTCTCCTCTTTGCCCTGCTATAACGGTCAAGGACAGCAAGAGCACCCTTGTAAGCGGCAATGAGTACATTGTTGATGTTCAGGATAATCTTAATGTGGGAACTGCAACAATAACCGTTTCGGGTATAGGAAACTATGCGGGAAGCATTATCAAGAACTTTACGGTAGTTGCGTCCAAGAATATTGAAGTGGATGCCGTTGATACGGTTACCTACAGATATCAGCTTTATAAACCTACTCCCGAAGTAAGGGACAGCGTTTCGAAGGCAGTACTGACTGAAGGTGTTGATTATGAATATACATACAGCGCCAACAGAAATGCAGGTGAAAAGGCTAAAGTATCCGTAAAGGGTATGGGAAATTATACCGGAACAAAGACCGTATATTTTACAATTCTTCCATATAACATCGGAGACGGAACAAACTATGCACCGGGTGTAAAGGTTTCGGGAAGCTTCAGTAAGGTATATGACGGCCTTCCTTACGAGCCTTCATTTACCGTTAAGGTAACGGACCTTTTAAATGATGACGGTACACCCAAATCACAGACACTTTCAAGCAGTCTGGTACGAACCTTTGAAAATAACGTAAAAGCCGGTACTGCCACCGCATATATGGAAGGCATAAACAGCTATACGGGGAAAATAAGCAAGACCTTCACAATTACAAAGAGACCTCTTACGTTCGAAGCGGGAACGGTAACCTATGAGTACAACGGTGTGCCTCAAAGTTTTGTTTCGGGAAGTGCTGCAGGAGAAACGTCCCTTGCTGAAACAGATACTGCATATCCGGTTATTAATACGGCTGTTACGAATGTAGGAACTTATACCAATGTTCTTTCGGGAATAGTTATAAAGAACGAGGCATTGGAAGATGTAACAGCTAGTTATGAAATAGCACCATTCATTAACGGAAGCCTGACTATCACTGCAAGACCTTTAAACAGTGGTTCTTCTTACAATGCCGGAATTACCGTAGAGGATATTTCCGACAAGGTTTACAACGGCGGAGCACATATTCCGGCTGTCACCGTAAAGGATGCCGGTCTTGCTACAGGCGTTCAGGCAACACTGGTTCTGAACAGGGATTATACTGTAGAGTACAGCAATAATACATTGGCGGGAACAGCTACCATTACCATTTCCGGTATGGGAAATTATTGCGGCGAAATAACAAAGACCTTCAGGATAAAGAAGTCTTCTTCACTGGCGCTTGATGATATAGTATCAAGAGTATACGACGGTTCACATTATTGTCCTTTACCTGTTGTAAGGGATACTGAATCGGGCCTTGTTCTTGTTAAGGACACAGATTATATGGTTTCATACAGTAATAATCTCAACAGAGGAATAGCAACCGTGAGCGTTACAGCACAGGGAAACTATGAAGGAACATTTAAAAAAGAGTTCCTTATTACAGCAAAGAATCTTGGAAATGACTTTGCATATGCAGATAACATTCTGGTGGATGGTATTGAATCAAGAATCTATGACGGAACCGCATATGAGCCTTCGACTACAGTAAAAGACAGCGGTCTTGTTAATGATTCAGGCGCACCTCAGGCTGAAAAGCGCCTTGTATTGAACACAGATTATACGGTTGTGTACACCAATAATATTCAGGCCGGTATAGCGACAGTAACCATTAACGGTACAGGAAACTATGGCGGAAGCATCAGAAAAACATTCGAAATCAGAAAACGTGTGATTGAATATACAGCCGATTCCCTTGTTTCGCCTTTTAACGGCAAAGCACAGACAAAACCTACCGGAAGCGTTACAAAGGGAACGCTTGCTTTGGGTGACGTTGCGATTCCTGTAATTACAGGTTCACAGACAGATATAGGAAGCTCGGTTAACCATATTACCGGTCTTGTAATCAAGAATCAGTCCGGAGAAGTTGTTACTTCAAGCTATGACTACGGTACACTTTTGGACGGAATGCTTACAGTAACCGGAAGAAGCCTGGGAGACGGAGAAGATTATACACTTGGAATTCAGGTGGCAAATATTCTGGAGAAGATTTATGATGGCTCAGCCTTTACTCCGGAACCTGTCGTAAAGGATGTGGGTCTTGCTTCCGATGGAAAGACACTTGTTAAGGGTGTTGATTATACGGTTTCATACAGAAACAATATTGACGCAGGCACAGCTGACATCATTATTAACGGTAAGGGAAACTATTACGGGGAAATCATTAAGCACTTCACCATAAACAGATCAGGAGCAGTCACAATAGCAGATATTCCTTCGAAGGTTTATGACGGAAGCGCGTACAAACCTTCAATAACGGTAACCGATACTACAACGGGTGATCTTCTTGAAGAAGGTACGGAATATGCCTTTGTATATGAGAACAATGTGGATGCCGGAATAGCGACCATAAGGCTTACCGCGCTGGGTAACTATGAAGGCACGTTTACGAAAGAATATGAGATTACCGCAAAGCCTCTCGGTAATTTATATGTTTATGAAGAAGATATTACGGTAGGAGATATTGCGGACAGAGTATACGACGGAACAGAGTATATGCCTGCACCGCAGGTTAAGGATTCCGGGCTTTACACAGTTTCAGGTGCAAAGAGTGACGAAAAGACTTTGTTGAAGAATGTTGACTACACTGTAAACTATATCAACAACATTCATGCGGGAACTGCAACCGTAACTTACAGTGGTATAGGGAACTATGAAGGAACCATCAAGAAGAATTACTCCATCAATAAGAGGGTGATAACATATACCGCAAACTCACTGGATTCCGTTTATGACGGAACATACCAGAAGAACCCCACGGGTCATCTTACATCGGGAACACTTGCTGAAGGAGATGTTCTTTTGTCTCCTGTTATAAGAACCACAAGAAAGGACGCGGGAACTTCAGCAAACCATATAGAGGCAATTCTTATAGAAAATGCCGAAGGAAAAGACGTAACCGGTGATTACGATTACGGTACACTTCAGGACGGCGTTATTAACATTGCGCCCAGATCCTTCGGAACAGGCGCTTCCTACACATCAGGTATTACGGTGGATGATATAGCCGGTATTATTTATAACGGCGGAGAAATAACTCCGGCAGTTACGATAAAGGACACAGGTCTTCTTACCGGTACAGGGGAAACTCTTGTTAAGGGCAGGGATTACTCTGTTTCATATAACGATAATGTTGATGCGGGAACCGCAACTATTTCAATGACAGGTATTGGAAATTACTGCGGTACTGTTACCAAGACCTTTACTATTATTGAGTCAAAGACAATCGTGGCCACAAATCCTTCTGATGTGGTTTATTCGGGAACTGCTTACGAGCCGGTTCTTGTGGTAACCGATAATGTTCATCATCTTACCCTTGTTGAAGGAAGAGACTATGATGTGACATATGAAAACAATGTTAATGCGGGAATCGCAAAGGTTATCATTACCTGTAAGGGCAATTTTGAAAAGACGGTTGAAAAGGAATTTGTTATTAAACCTCTGACCGTCAAAGTAACGGCAGATTCCGACGAAAAGGTATTCGATAATGCTCCGCTTACTAAGCATAGCTATGAACTGACAGGAACTTTGGCAGCCGGAGAACACATTGACGATGCGGCAATTGTTTATTCGGGAAGCGTAATAAATGTGGAGGCGGCTGTAACGGTGAATACTCCTTCGAACGTCAGAATTTATAAAGCCTCGGGAGAAGAAACCACTGCAAACTATCTGATAAATTACGCACCCGGATACCTTAAGGTAACGGCGAAACCTTTGAACGAAGGCTCTTCCTACGCTTCCACTATTACGGTGGATGACATAGAATCCTTTGAGTATGACGGAACAAATCATACGCCTGCCCCTGTAGTAACTGATACTCTTACAGGAGAAACACTGGTTGAAAGAAAGGATTATACGGTAACCTATTCGGCTCACAACAATGCGGGCGAAGCTTTGATTACCATAACAGGTAAAGGAAATTACAGCGGAACGATTACCAAGAACTTTACCATTACGAAGAGACCTTTGGAAATTACGGCAGGAAGTGACAATAAGGTTTATGATGCTTCTGCTTTGACGTGCTCTGAGTATGAGATTACCGCGGGAACTCTTGTTAACGGTCAGAGCCTGGTTTCTGTTCTTTGTACGGGAAGTGTAACGGATGTACTGGATGTTTCCACCAACAATGTTCCGAGTGCTGCGGTTATTAAAGCAGGAACAGTGAATGTTGCGGACAACTACGATATTACTTACATAAACGGTTACCTCTATGTGACAAAGGCAGAACAGGTAGTGGATGCTCCCGATGTGATAGAGTTCTATGATGGTGAATACCATGAAGTGGTTGCTACAGTAACATTCGGTGACGGTACAGTAACATATTCGGAAAATAACCGGAAGATGTATACATGCAGCGAAACCGTTACTTATGAGGTTTCGGAAACCAGGAACTTCTTCGGAACAAACGGAAGTGCTTATCTGCAGATTGAAAGAAGACCAATAACCATTGCAGCCGACAGTGCAAACCGTGAATATACAGGTGAACCTTTAACATGTGATACATACAGTGTTATAGGAGGCCTGGGAACAGGTGATGTTGTAATGGCTACCGTTTCGGGACAGCAGACCGAAAAGGGTGAAAGTGAAAATATTGTTCTGGAAGATACGGTAACCATTAAGAAGGGTGCCCTTGATGTTCTGGATCAATACGACATTACTTATGTGGCAGGACAACTTCTGGTAGGTATTGCTCCAAGAACGATTTCCGTAGAAGAAAATGAATTTGTATATGACGGTGAAGAACATAAACTTGTTGCCACATCAAACGGTGACGGTGAACCCCGGTATGCAGGAAACAGCAGAACACTGCCCGGAACGACGACGGTATTTATTTCCTATGAAGAAACCGAGAATTATGGTTCCAAGAATATTACGATAGATCTGATAGTGAAAAAGAGACCGGTAACCATAGCCGCCGAAAGCAAAAAGGTTGAGACAGATAAACCTGTTGCCATCAGAGCGGAGAATTGTGTTGTGAAAGCAGGTTCTTTGGTTAAGGGACATTATGTGGAAGGAACCGTAAGCGGTAACCAGGATGGATACGGAAGTTCAGCAAGTACCGTATCGGATGTGAAGATTTACGATGCAAGCGGAAATGATGTGACGGAATATTACGAGATTACCCTTGAGAACGGTTCTTTGGTGGTTACAAACCCTCCTCCGAAAGAGGATGTTTCTCAAAATGATGTGACACCAAATGATGAGAAGCCTGTTGAGAAGAAACCTGTCAAAAAGACGGAAGCTTCTTCGGAACCCGATACAGAAGAGACTGATGTGAGTGCTGATGTACCGGATGATGTTTCAGGAAATGCCCAGGCGGATGTAAGCGAGTCCGAAGGGAATGAAGCTCACAGTGATGTTTCAGAGAATGTTCCGGATGAGGATTCACCGATTTCGAAGGAAGAAAGTGAAGAAATTTTCAGATCGGGAAATGTTATCGTTACTATTGAAACCACAAAAGATATTCAGAACATCGTGGCTTTAGAAAAAATCGATAAGTCACAGATTATCAGGGCTGTTTTGAGCCGGGAAGAACTGGAACTTGCCAAAGCCGGAAACAAGATGGAAATCAGGCTTACCGTAAACCGTATTTTTGAAGAGGAAGTGTGGCCTGTGGACACTGAGATAATCCAAAGACAGATTAATGAGCTTCAGCCGGAAATTCCGGGTCTTTCCCTTGGAGCATACCTTGATATAAAGCTTGATAAGAGATTCTATAACGGCGAATGGACAAACGTAGATGAAACAAAGGAAGATATAGATATTGTTATCTCGATTCCGGAGGAGATGCGGTTTGAAAATACCAGATATTTCATAAGCCGTGTACACAATCACCGGGAAAAGCTTCTTTATGACCTGGATAAGAATGATGATACGGTAACGACTTCCACAAAGTATTTCTCAACATACGCGTTACTGTATGTCCGTGAAGACGGAAACTCCGGAGCACTTTGGTGGTGGATTCCCATCATTGCATGGGTAACCTTCCACATGCTTGCTTATGAAAAAAGAAGGCGTGAACAGGACGAAAAGGAAGCGGCAGAATAAAGAATGGGGCGGAAGCATTGCTTCCGCCTTTTTTATAAAACAATTACATCGTAACGGATGGATTTGCCGTTTATGGAGTAGGATGGCTTGCGGCCGGCAAGGTAAGGACCCTTTGCCGGGCGCTTTATTACTATTTTCGAAGGCTTGGCGGCCATGGCGGCTTCAAGAAGAAGGACTTCGTCGTCGCAGGGCTTTTCAAGCTGCTGGATAAGCTGGAATTTTTTCTTTATAAGCCCGGATTTTTCACGCTTTGGAAACATGGGATCCAAGAGAACCACATCCGGTTTAATGTCTGTATTTTTCATGGCTTCGATGCTGTCACCCTGAATAACCGTCATGCGTGAAACGGAATCGGAAAGTTCGGGAACCGACTTTGCCCGTTCGACTGTGTCCGCAAGAAGGGCAGCGATAACCGGGTCCTTCTCGTAGAGGCGGACCGTGAAACCGGCGGCGGCCAGCAGAAGGGCATCTTCGCCCATGCCCGCAGTGGCATCGATAGCGAAGAGGCCGCCGCCGGCATTTGACTTGCCTTTGGCTGCGCGCACCAGTATTTCTCCGTTAAGGTTATTGGGCCTTAAACGGGGAATCATATCCGTGAAATCCCCTTTCATTGAGAGGATTCCGTCAGTTAATGTAAGGCCGTCTTCTCTTTTTTCTAAAATTAATTTACTATTTGCGCTATTGCCCACAACTATTACTCCGATATATACTATGTATGAGTATATTGTAACTATTTCGTTAGGTTTGTGGAAGTATGTTTATATATTTGTTAGGATTGTAACTGTAAAAGTAGAATTGCACATTGGTGTGATTTTGGGGAAGAATAGGGGACAATTATGGCAAACAGAGAACCGGTGTTACGCACCAAAAGGCTGGAAATCCGGCCTATGACTGATGCAGAAATTCGGGCTACGATTGAAGCTACTTCCGTCGAAAAGATGAAAAATACTTGTGCAAGAATGCTCGAGTTATGTGCACGGGATCCGGAAAACAGAATATGGTATGCTCCATGGAAAATTTGTCTTAAAAAGGATCAGACCCGGGTTGGAGAACTGGGATTTTTGGGACCTGCAGTTGACAATACCGTGGAAATAGGATTCGGAATCAATGAAGACCAGAGAGGAAACGGCTATACTCATGAAGCTCTTTCAGCTGTTTTGGAATGGGCATTCAGTACTCCCGGTGTTTTCTTTATTGAAGCTGAAGCCGAAGATGACAATCACTGTACTAAAAAGGTTTTGGAAAAACTTGAGTTCAAGCCTGACGGTATCGGTGAAGAAGGTACCCGTTATGTAAGAGAGAAAGTTGAAGCGTGGCTTTCTGTTTATCTGTGCTTTGGCATGGCTATAGGAACCGCTCTCGGAGCTTCTTTCGGAAATATCGGTCTTGGTATCAGCCTGGGATTATGTATCGGAATGGGCGTGGGAGCTCTTCTTGATACATGCATGAAGAAAAAGCGTGCAAAAGCCAGAGAATTAAAGCGCAGTCTTGAATCTTAAATATACGAAGAAAAGTTCAGGGTACAGTTTCGACTGTACCCTTTTTGCAAAGAGGCATTGTTTTTATGAATATTAAGAATACAGCACAGAAAATCGGATGTTTTTTCAAACAGGATACGGATGAAGTGCTTGAAAAAATGTTTTTGGATGAAAAAAAGAAAAAACAGTGGGTGATGATTCTGGTTACAGCCATAGTGGTTTCTTTGGCCGATTATCTGCTCCTTATGATAAACGGCTACGGAGGACCTGATACTGTTGCCGAGGGATGCTTTTTTTATTATGGCGATGTAAACGCATTCTCCCTGTATCGTTGGGCAATTCCGTATATTAATTACGGCATTATGCGTAAGCTGGTTGCGGCCCACATGATAGTAATTCTGTATGCGCTGATTATTGCTGTTGCGGTATGTCTTTTATGCAGTATGTTTTCCTTTGAGAAAAAGACAGATGTGATTTTACTTACGGCTGCCATGGTGAGTTTCCCGGTGGTCACCAGGCAATATGCTTATATATATATGGCACTTGCTTATGCTGTCGCTTTTCTGATGGTTGTTTTGGCTGCATATCTTTTCAGAAAGAGAAAATGGTGGTCAATAGCAGCGGGAATTCTTTCTCTGATTGTTATGATGGGGTGTTACCAGGCCTATGTTGCAGCGGCTGCAACAGTGGTATTTATGCTGTTTATAATGGATATGGTTAATGAAAAGAAAGCCGGAACAGCTCTTTTAGATATGGGGATTTATATTGGCAGCGGTATTGTTGCGGTTTTAGCAAACCACTATGTGGCAGAATTGCTGGCTAAGTTCAATGACGTCGCCATAGCAGGAAGGGTTGACAGCTTTTCGGTTTCTGAAATTTTTCGCTGGCTCAAGGATACTATCGGATATTGTTATCTATGGTTTTTTAATTACTATAATGAAAAAATACTTGGAAGAAGTAAACTGTATCTGATTTTGCTGCTGTTGATTCTGGTCGGAATGGTATTCCAGATTGTAAGACTTGTGAAGAACGGAAAGATAGTGAACGCGGTTCTCTTGGCGGCAGGGGTTCTTTTGATGCCGGTTGCCATTAATCTGTGCGCTATTCTGTTTCCGCATAACGGTATTTCATCTGTTATGAAGTACCAATATGTAATGATAATTCCGATTGCATTTTTCTTCGCAGATCGAATGCCTGCAAAGAGCATTGCATCGAATTGCCTTCGTTGGATAGTTCTTCTGGATGTATTCGCTCTTGTTTTCGGTTACTCTATCACTGCAGTCAGCACAGAACTGGGATATAAGATTGCATATGATGCGACAAAGGCGAAAGCCGAACTGATTCTGTCCGATGTGTTTGAAACTGAAGGGTATGAGTTTGGAAAAACCAAGGTTATTCTTGGCGGAGCGATTGACTGGTCGGAAGCTTATATGGAAAACCGGCAGATTTTCCTTTTGGGTGAAGTTGAAGCCGGCCCGGTGTTTTGGAGTGGCTCGCCCGGAATGACAATATGCAGAGAGCGATATTTCAAAAACTATCTGGGGGTAGATGTGGGTAGCATATCACAGGCAGAGTATCTTGAGGCGGTAATGTCGGAAGAATACGCGGCCATGCCTTTGTGGCCTGCCGAAGGCTCCGTGGATTGGTATAATGATGCTTTGATTGTTAAACTGACGGAAAATCCGGTTCTTTATTAACGACATTTCGGGTATCCTCCGTTTTATGGCAGAAATTTATTGCCATAAAACGGAGGATACCCTTTTTTTAATTGCACATTGGTACAATATAGGTTGATGCAGTGTTTGTGTTCGGAGGATACGCAAATGACGATAGGACTTATTATCGGACTGATTCTTGCCTGCTTTGGAGCAGCGGCTTTATTTATAGGTTTTTTATGCATTTCCCGGAGAAAAACCGAAAGCATGAATTTCGGATCTTTGGAACTGACGGCCTTTGCCAGTGCGGTGTGGAGCCTTGGATTTGCTGTTCTTTTTGCTTCCACAGATACAAATGTGGCCTATTGGGGAAGAGCAGTCGGAATGGTCGGAACATGTACATTCCTGTTTTTTGCACACAGAACTTTATTACAGGTCACCAGAATTCCCAGGTGGCAGAAAAGCATTTCAAAGGTGCTTGCGTTTTTCTGGATTCCTGTTTTCTTTATAACCACTTCACCTCATGCGGCAGTGTATACATATACTCCTGAAGGTATGCGATACGTGTTTACACCCGGGATTTCCAATACCATCTATTCGGTTTACTGTGTAATCTACGGAATAAACGTGGCAGTGAGCGTTGTTCTGGCGAATAAATACGCCGACTGCAGAAGAGAAAAGAAGACGGCTGTACAGTTTGTTGTGGTGCTGATTGTTATTTTTTCGGGAATGGTTCTTGATACAATCTTTCCTACTATGGGACTGGAGGCGATTCCGGGAAGTACCCTTACCCAGTTCGCAGGCCTGTGGGTTCTTTACAAAGCAATGTGGGACAAGAACAAATCCGAGATAACCCTTGGGAATATGACTGAATATGTATACTCAGTTATTTCAGAACCCTTGCTGGTCTTTAATCAGGACGGAGGTCTTGTACTTTTTAACAGGGCGGCCAAAGAATATTTCCAAAAGGACAGAGATAAAGAATTGTCTGCAGAAGACCGCCTGCAGGATATGTTTGACGTTCCGGAAGACTTTTTTGACTACGATGGAATGTACAGGGCGGCAGAGTGTAAAACCGTTACGGGTAAAGCTTTTGTTTCTTTGGATGTAAGCCGCATTAAGGATAAGTTTAACGATGCAATAGGCTTTCTTGTGTTTGTAAAGGATATGACGGAACTTAACAATGCCATGGAGTCGTTAAGGCAGGCCAAGGCGGAAGCGGATTCCGCAAATTCCGCCAAGTCAAATTTCTTAGCAAACATGTCCCACGAAATAAGAACGCCGTTAAATGCTATTCTCGGATTCTCCGAGCTTCTTTTAAATGAGGATTCCCTTGGAAAGAACAGGGAGGAAGTAGAGGATATAAGGGATTCATCCAATACTCTTCTTACGATAGTAAACGATATTTTGGATATTTCCAAAATTGAGTCGGGTAGAATGGAACTTGTGGAAGAGGATGTCCGGTTTAGGGATTTCTTTAAAAACATCGGACTTATGGCTTCTCTTTTGGCACAGAAAAAGGGACTTTCCTTCGGAGTGGACATAGATGCGAATATCCCTTCTGCAGTAAGGGCTGATTCAAGTAAGCTTCGTGGCGTATTTGTTAATATTATAAACAATTCCATAAAATACACCAGGGAAGGAAGCGTGAAGTTCTCGGCAAAACTATTAAACATTGAAAACAATGTGGCGAATCTCGAGTTTGTGGTGGAAGATACGGGAATCGGAATGAAACCCGAGGCAATGGAGAAGCTGTTTACACCTTTCTACAGAATGGATACCAAGAGAAATTCCAATATTGAAGGAACCGGTCTGGGCCTTTCCATCGTAAAGGGCTACGTGGACCTTATGAAGGGCACCGTAGATGTGGAAAGCGAATACAATAAGGGAAGCCGTTTTACCATCAGGATTCCTTTTGTGATAGTAAATGATGAGAAGCTTGGTATAGTTGATTTTAAACACAAAGAAGAGACGAAGGAAAAGTCAAAGACGCAGGTTTCTTTGGCCGGCCTGAAGATTCTTGCGGTGGATGACAACAGGGTTAATCTGAAGGTTATTTCCAAGTGCCTTGAAAAGTATAAGGCTTCGCTTGTTTTGAAGGAGTCCGGCGCTGAAGCCTTGAAGGCCTGCGCCGCAGAGCAGTTTGATGTGGTCCTTATGGACCAGATGATGCCTGAAATGGACGGCGTGGAAGCCATGAAGCACATCCGATCCATGAACGCATTTTACGAAGCGGGCGGACGTTCCAGATTTGTCTGCCTTACCGCAAATGCCATTTCCGGAGCTAAGGAAGCTCTTTTAGAGGAAGGCTTTGATGCCTATGTTTCAAAGCCCATAAACTTCTCCAAACTGGTGGGTCTTCTTTCGGAATATTTAAAAGCAAAAGGTGTTTAAGGCCGAAATAGTGATTTTTATGTTTCAGGCAACAATCTTTAAAGGATTGCTGCCTGAAATTTTGTTTATTTTGTATTTGTCAATTTTCTGAAGGCGTGGTATCCTATGGTGAATAATCGTGAAGCGGGATTATTCTTTTAAAGGGGAGCGCGAATTTTTTTCGTGCTTTTTTTGTTGTTTTTTAGGAAAATTTTCGGGATAAAAAATTTTTTTGATTTGCAGAATGAGGATACTATGAAAGAAGATTTGAAAGCAGGTTATCCTGCAAAGGACAGACCATGGGAAAAGTTTTATCCTAAAGAGGCATTGGATATGACCGTTCCCAAATGGGGACTTTTTGAAAATGTTTACGAAAGCAATAAGAACGATTTGGAGAACACGGCCCTGACTTACTTTGGAAAGCGGATTTCCTATGGGGAACTTTTTGACTCAACAGCCTCTGCGATGGATATGCTTAAAAGCTTTGGGGTTTCCAAAGGAGATATTGTATCTGTTATTACAGTTATCACACCTGAGTTTGTGTATCTTCTGTATGCCTGCAATATGTTAGGCGCTGTAATCAATATTATTGACCCCAGACTGTCTGCGGGAGAAAAGGCAGAGAAGATAAACAATACCGAGACTAAGGTTCTGGCTGTGCTGGATGCCTGTATGGATGATTTGGAAACTGTAGAGGAAAAAACAACCTGTTTAAGACATATTGTAGTGCTTCCTGTAAAGCGTTCCATGGGAACAGCCGTGAAGATTGGATACACTGTTAAAAATCTGTTTAAAAAGCGTTGTCACGATATCGGCAAAAGAAGGATTCTCTGGGATGAGTGCTTTAAGTTAAGGCCTTACAATAACGAAAAATCATTGGACTTCGATCCTTATGCGCCTGCAGCTATTTTTTATACCGGCGGAACCACGGGAGAAGCAAAGGGAGTGTTACTTTCTACCTACAACATGAACTCCGTTCCGGAACAGTTTAAAAATCTTTCGGGAGGCTTCAAAAAGGGCGAATCATGGCTTACCCTGTCTATGCCATTTGTGGCATATGCTACGATTTGTTCTCTTCATATTCCGCTTTCCTGGGGACTTAACTGTTTTATAGAGCTATACAATATTCCAAATATGGTCAGGAGTATTTTGAAAAACAGGATAAAGCATATTTCTGCGACTCCTTTGATGTACGCAAAACTTGCGGATGTTCTTAACCGTCACAAAAGGGATGTTTCATTCCTGGAAATGCCTATAAGCGGTGGGGATAAGTTAAATGCTACCATGTATCAGAAGATAAATGAGGCATTGATGAAGAACGGCTGCACCTGGAAAGTGTGCAGTGGTTACGGAATGACAGAGGCTTCATCCGCTGTGTGTGTAAGCTGTAAAGGGAACAGTAATAAACCCGGCAGCGCAGGTATTCCGCTTCCTCTTAATACAATCTCCGCTTTTGACGTTGAAACAGGAGTGGAATGTAAAACCGGAGAAAAGGGCGAACTTCGCATATGCGGTCCTACTGTTATGATGGGATATTACAAAAATCCCGAAAAGACTGACGAAATAATAAAGACCGATAAACAGGGAAACAGATGGATTTGTACCGGGGATTACGGTTATGTTGATGAGGACGGATGTGTTTTTGTGTTGGAGAGAATAAAGCGTCTTTTGATTAAGTTTGACAGCTTTAAGGTATTCCCCGTGCACGTGGAGGAGGCTGCGTTAAAGAGTGAGTATGTAAGCCGCTGCTGTTGTGTGGGAATTCCCGATGAGGTGCATAAATTCGGTGAAGTGCCTGTGCTGTTTGCTGTTTTGAAGGATTCGGTATCCAAAGAAGATGCTTTTAAAGACATTAAGGAGAAATGCAGGAAGGGTCTTGCTGAGTATTCGCGTCCTGCGAAAATAGAAATAGTGGAAGCTCTTCCGATAACACATGCAGGAAAGATAGATTATCATGCGTTGGAGCGGCTTGCGCTTGAAGCCTGAATATCTGATGCGCTGCTGATTTGTTTTGTGCTATAATAATCTAAGTTATATGATGGGAGGTTATTATGGAAGAAAAAGTAACGGCCGAGCAGCTTGAAAAGGCAAAAACAGTCATCAGAAATATTTTTATAGTAAGGGCAGCCTTATGGGTTATTGCACTTGGTGCAACAATATATTGGATTATCGTGGAATACGATCTTCGCTGCAGGCAGTTCATTTTTGACCCATATGAGTTTGCAGGAATTTTCAGACCCATTTTTTACACTTGTCTTGTAATTACTATAGTTGCCATCGTGATTTCCTTTATTTTGAGAAAAATTACTTTGGAGATAAAGAGACAGAACGGAATCAGGTAAGTACTATGGGATTTGTGAAGATTAATAAAGATATAACCCTTTCCTACGAGGAATTCGGAGAGGGAGACAATATAATTCTTTCTGCCCAGGTAGGCTTTTATCATCCGGGTATGCAGGATTATATGGCAAAACTGGGCTACCACGTATACTGCATTACGTTAAGAGGCTTTGCTCCTTCTTCGTATGTAACGGAGGA
>JAZLJG010000209.1:0-19603 GCA_045617745.1 Lachnospiraceae bacterium
GCGAGCAATAAAAAACGATAAACTTCGCGCCATGAAGCCAAGTGGTAACGTGGCCCCGCAGACGGCTTGCTCTCACAAAGCCGCAAGGGGTCTGGCGAGATGGCTCGTAATTGTTCTTTGCGCAGTAAGACCAAAGAAAAATCCATTACCACCCGTGCCCCCTTTCGCAATGTCCGAGCGCGGGGCCTGCTTTTTATTGTTCGGAGGAGGGGGAATTTGTGAGGGGCTTTTTCTTGCGAAAAAGGATGTGTTGGATTATAATTAATTCTGTATAAGTATGCGTGTGGGGGCACAATATGAAAAGAGAAGATTTCGAGTATGATTCAAGGGATGGCCGTACAAAATTGCACGGTGTAAGGTGGATTCCCGATGAATCGCCCAGGTGCATTTTGCAGATAGTTCATGGTATGGCAGAGCACGTGGAACGTTATGAGGATTTCGCGGAATATCTTTGCAGTAAGGGTATTTTGGTGACGGCAGAGGACCATCTGGGACACGGAAAAAGTGTTGTGGACGGGAAAACCGGATATTTCTGCAAGCAGGATCCGGCCACTGTTGTGGTGAGAGATGTTCACAGGTTAAAGAAGATGACTCAGGAGCTTTATCCGGGTGTTCCGTATTTTGTTCTGGGACATTCCATGGGTTCCTTTATTCTTAGAAATTACCTTTGCAAGTATGGAAAAGGTATTGACGGTGCCATTGTAATGGGTACCGGAATGCAGCCGAAAATCATGGTGCTGGGTTTAAAGATTCTTGCCGGTCTTGCGTGTGTTTTCGGTAAGGCCGCAAAGACCTGTCCTTTTGTGAATAACGTGGCTTTCGGAACATATTTGAAAAAAATATCCGATAAGAGAACAGACTATGACTGGCTTACGAAGGTTGACAGCGTAGTCGATAAATATATCGAAGATCCCTTGTGCGGATATATTTTCCCCGGTAATGGTTTTAAGACTCTCGGGGAGCTTATCTGGAGACTTCATAAGGATGCATATATTTCAAAGATGCCTGTTACGCTGAGGGTTTTGATTACAAGCGGAGCAGAGGATCCCGTAGGTGATTACGGCGTCGGACCTAAAAAGGTTTATGATGAGTTCATAGCTCAGGGCATGCAGCGTGTTGACTTCAAACTTTATGAAGGTGACCGTCACGAAATCCTGAATGAAACCGACCACGAAACCGTATACGAAGATTTGTATAATTGGATTACAAAAGAACTGTGATGGACAATATAGAAATTTCAGTGGCACAAAAAGAAGACTGGGAACCGGCCATGGAGCTTGCCTGGAAAACTTTTCTGAAGTTTGAGGCAGGTGAATACGGCAAAGAAGGAACGGACCATTTCCTGGAGTTTATTTCCGACGAAAAGCTCTTTAAAATGTTTACAATCGGTGAGTATAAGCTGGCGGTTGCAAAGCAAAACGGCCGGATGGCAGGATTGGTGAGCCTTAGAAGCGGCTGCCATATTTCACTTCTTTTTGTGGATGAAAGCCTTCATAGGAAAGGTATTGGGAAAGCACTTCTTTCCTTTGCACAGGAACGTTTTCTGAAGGGTCCTGATGTGAAACTTACGGTGAATGCGGCTCCTTATGCCATAGAGTTTTATAAAAAAGTGGGTTTTGTTGAAACAGATGATTTACAGCACGCCGACGGTATTATTTTTCAGCCCATGTGCTGTCTTTCAAGAATATGCTAATTTTTTAATTGAGGGGAATTTATGAAATTAGTTCACAGCAAAGACATTTACTACATAATGCGGGACGTTATTAAATGCCTTGACGCAAAGGTAATGAATCATGGAGCAAGAACATCCTATATTCTTTATCGTATGCTTCAGTGCATGGATAAATATGAGATGTACGAGCTTGCGGAGTTTGCTTTTCTTGCTACTATGCACGATATAGGCGCATTCAGAACCGATGATGTTTCCGACCAGCTTACTTACGAGACAAAGGACGTAATGCCCCATTCTATATACGGATATCTGTTCCTTTTGTATTTGACTCCTTTTAAGGAAAGAGCCAAGATTATTCTGTATCATCATACGGATTACAGCCAGGTAAAAGATTCCAAGTATGAGTACATGGATGTGGTTCATTGCCTGAATGTTGCGGAGAAGATGGATTTGTATTCCAACATTCTTGGTGAAAAGTTTGATATGTTCATGTTCAAAAAACAGGCAGGTGTCAAGTATTCACCCGGTGCACTGGACCTTTTGTATCAGGCAGAGAAAAAATATAATATATTTGAAAAACTTTCCACAGGAGAGTACAAAACCGAACTTGCGGATCTTTATGAGTACTTAATATTTACCAACGAAGAAAAGCGCGACTACCTTGTGGGCTTAAGTTACATTATCGGCTTCAGAAGCGAGTATACAATGTTCGATACCGTGACTTGTGTACAGGTATGCCAGTCAATTGGTGAAAAACTGATGTTAACGCCTCCGGAGATGGAAAAGCTTTTTTATGCAGCACTTCTCCATGACGCGGGAATGTGTTCCGTTTCAAAAGAAATCAGTGAAGCACCCAGAAAACTTACCGACGAAGAAATGAACACTCTTCGTACACACGTGGGAGTGGTGGAAACGATTTTAAAGGGAAGAATCGATGACGAAACCCTGGAAATAATTACCGCTCATCATGAAAGAGCTGACGGAAGCGGTTATCCCAAGCATCTTAAGGGCGGAGAAATGAACCGACTTATGAAGATACTTCAGGTAGCCGATACCATAACCGGTCTTACAAGCCCGAGACCATACAGAAATCCGAAGACAAAAGAAACCATAATTGCCATTCTGAAAGAAGAGGCCGAGAAGGGCAAACTTAGCAGTGAGGTAGTAAGAGTTGCCATCAATTACTACGATTCGATTATGGAAGTGGTAAAGCAAAAGTCCGAGGATATGCTTTCAATGTATAATAAACTTCAGAACAATTATGAAGTTACTTATAAAAAAACAAAATAGTAAAGAGAGAGTTTTAACAGATGAAATTTTTTAATTTAGACAGCCCCTTAATGAAGTTTTTGACAAAGATGACGGATGTTTTGTGGATTAACATCCTGACCCTCATTCTTTGTATACCGGTTGTTACGGCAGGGGCTGCTTTTACTGCAATGCACTATGTCTGCCTGAAGATGGTAAGGGATGAAGACGGTTACATTACAAAGGAATATTTCAAATCCTTTAAGCAGAACTTTAAGCAGGCCACCATTATCTGGGTGGGTGCAGTGTTGGTAATTTTGTTTATTGTTTTTGACCTTTGGTGCCTTCAGAGCATGGAAAATCCTACGATTATCTTTGCTTCTTTGTGCGCCGTATCTATTTTCCTGTTTTGCACTTTACTGTACGTTTTTCCCGTGCTTTCACATTTTGAAAACACGATAAAAGGCACAGTTAAGAATTCATTCTTTATGAGTATTCTGGCACTTCCCAGAACCATACTTATGATAGTTTTGAATCTTCTTCCCATTACACTGATTTATCTTGTGGAAAGATTTGAAACCATGTTCTGGATTATGCCTTTATGCTTCCTTTTCTGGTTTTCGGCTCCCGCATATTTTTGCGCAAAGTTGTATGACAAAACCTTTAAGAAGTTTGAGCCTGAAGATGCCAAAAAGGAAAACGACGATTTCACATGGACTGTTGGGGGAACAGAGGAAGAGCCGGAAAATACTGACGGGGTAGAAAAGACGGAGGAATAATGGAAGATAATAAGCAGACAAAAGGTTCACTTTTATCATGGTCGCTTATAGGGGTTGCGTTTATTGTCATTATTGTTCTTTTGCTTATTAAGTTTGTTAGCGACGGGAAAAAGATGGCAACCGGGCAAAGTCAGGATAAGCTGATTAACTTTACATCCGCTTGGGCAGGGCAGCTGACTGCCGAGGCAGACAGTGCGAAAAAAGAATGTGATGTTCTTGCGGACATTATTGCGCAGAAGAATATTCCTTTTGCAAAAGAAGAAGCTTGCTTTTATGCAAAGGTATCTGTAGATAAGTCGGATTTTTCACACGTGTATTTTTGCAAAGACGGCAGAATATTGTGCGATGAAACCGGTGAGAAAGCAGATGGACCCGATGTCTCCGTTTTTCAGACGGAAGAGGCCGGTGAGTATGCTGTTTTGAAAAACGGTGAAGGATATATGCTTGCCGTAAGTTCTCCTGTGGGAGATAACGGCAACTATATTGTCGGAGTCGTTGATTTTTCTTACATTCAGGGCCTGCTTAAGTCCAGCTTTTATGAGGATTCATCTTTCCTTGCAATAGTTTCAAAGGAAGGAAAGACTCTCGGATGCTTTAAAAAGTTCAAGGACTTGGACAGCATGTATCTTTCAAACGACAATATGCTTGCCGACATTGCACAGGGAGCGGAGAATAAGGATTACTACAATTCCTTCAAGGTAAATCTGTACAATGATTTTGACTGTTCCATAAAGAGCGCTTATCAGGGAGATGTACGTACGATTTCTTTTTCTCCCCTTGGAATAGAAGACTGGTATCTTGCGTTTGGCGTAAGAGAGGCACAGGTTGACAAGCTTGACAGCTCAGCATTCAGCCTTGTAAAAAGTACGGTTATAAAGCTCAGCGTCGTTCTTGTTGTTTTTGCAATATTTGCGGTTACATCCTTTATCTTTAACTCTTTAAAGACCAAAGAACGCGGTAAGGTTCTTGAGGATAAGGCTGACACAGACCTTCTTACAGAGCTTAACAACAAGGCTGCCACGGAAAGAAAGATTCAGGAATATCTTGATGACAATCCTAACGGAAGAGCCATGATGTTTATTCTTGATATAGATAACTTCAAAAAGATTAATGATACAATGGGTCACGCCTTTGGAGATACTCTTTTGAAGACCCTCGGAAGAGAAATCAAGACAGAGTTCCGTATGTCTGATATTATCGGCCGGACAGGCGGCGATGAATTTATGGTATTTTTGAAGGACGTTACCGACGATCTTATAGTGGAAAGAGAAGCAAACCGTATTACCCGTTTCTTCCATGATTTTAAGGCCGGCGGAGATTACGTTAAGTATTCTGCTTCGGCAAGTATCGGTGCAGCAATATATCCTGATGATGCCAAGAATTTCAAGGATTTGTATGTTGCGGCAGACCAGGCTCTTTACAGAGCAAAGAAGCGTGGAAAGAACCAGCTGGTGTTCTATAATGAAGCGGGACATCAGTAAATCAATATAGTAAATATGTACATTAGACGGCTCATCCTTTGGATAACATGCCTATATGCCCCTCTTTGAAGGCTGAATATAGGCAATATTAACAAGGATGAGCCGAAATTTTAGGCAAATATAGCATGGCGCAATGGGGATGTTTTTAATATACTGTTAACAGATTGACTGGGGAAGCCCCCATTTATAGGAGGATTATTATGGCAAGTTTATCAATGAAAAACATCTGCAAAGTATATCCCAACGGTTTTGAAGCTGTTAAGAACTTCAACCTTGAGATCGCAGATAAAGAGTTCATCATCTTCGTAGGCCCTTCAGGATGTGGTAAATCTACTACACTTCGTATGATCGCCGGACTTGAAGACATTTCTTCAGGTGAATTAAAGATTGGTGACAGAGTAGTTAACGACGTTGAACCTAAGGACAGAGATATCGCAATGGTATTCCAGAACTACGCTCTGTACCCTCATATGTCAGTATATGACAACATGGCATTCGGACTTAAGTTAAGAAAAGTTCCGAAGGATGAAATTGATAAAATGGTTAAAGAAGCAGCTAAGATTCTTGACCTTACTCCCCTTCTTGACAGAAGACCCAAGGCTCTTTCCGGTGGACAGAGACAGCGTGTAGCTATGGGACGTGCTATCGTTCGTAATCCTAAGGTATTCCTTATGGACGAACCTCTTTCAAACCTTGATGCTAAGCTTCGTGTTCAGATGAGAATTGAGATTGCTAAGTTACATCAGAGACTTGGCACCACCATCATCTACGTTACACATGACCAGACAGATGCTATGACACTTGGTACCAGAATCGTAGTTATGAAGGACGGTGTTATCCAGCAGGTTGATACTCCTCAGAACCTTTACGAGAAGCCTTGTAACTTATTCGTAGCAGGATTCATGGGATCACCTCAGATGAACTTCCTTGATGCTGTTTGTGAAGTTAAGGGTGATGTTGCTTGCCTTAATATCGCTGGCAAGTCTATTCCTCTTCCTCCCGCTAAGTCCAAAAAGCTTATCGAAGGCGGCTATGACGGAAAGACTGTTACATTCGGTATTCGTCCTGAAGACGTTTACGATTCACAGATGTTTATTGAGACATCTCCTAACAGCGTATTCGAATCAACCGTTAAGGTTTACGAATTACTTGGTGCTGAAGTATTCTTATACTTCGATCTTGATGAGTTCCCGATCACCGCTAGAGTTGATTCCAGAACAACTTCAAGACCCGGCGATGCTATCAAGTTCGCTCTTGACGTTGAGAAGATTCACGTATTTGATAAGGAAACAGAACAGGTTATTACAAACTAGTAAGAACTTACGAGGGGCATCGGCAAAACCGATGCCCTTTTAGTTTATTCACGGTTGCTTTTTGCCTTGTAAAATAAAGGGTGGTGCTATAAAATGATAGTGACTTTATTCGGAGGAAAACAATGATCACATCTTCAATTATTCAGACAAGCATCGACGATCTCAGAGCCATTACCAAAATTGATTTTTGCGTATACGACCTTGAGGGACTTACAATTGCATCAACCTTTGAACCTACGGACATTTCCAAGGGCTTTATAGATGCCTTTGCGGCTTCTCCTGCGGATTCCCAGGTTATCGGAGCTCATCATCTTCTTAAAATCTATGATGATGATGAACTGGCATATATACTTATTGCAAAAGGTATGTCAGAGGATGTGTACATGGTTGCCAAGATAGCCGTTACACAGATTCAGGCTTTGATTGTGGCTTATAAGGAAAGATTCGACAGAAACAATTTTTTCCAGAATCTTATGCTTGATAATCTTCTTCTGGTGGATATATACAATCGTGCCAAGAAGCTTCATATTGATGTTAATGCTCCCAGAGTGGTGTTCTTAATAGAAGCCAGAATTGAAAAAGACAATTCTGCAATGGAAGTTTTGAAAGGAATGTTCTCACAGCAGGCAGGAGATTATCTTACGGCTGTGGATGAGAAAAACATCATTCTTATTAAGAACGTGGAAGACTGCACAAACGGCTATGAAGACTATTGTGAAATAGCAGAATCCATAGTAGATATAGTTAACACAGAGGCTATGCTTAACGTAAAGGTATCCTTTGGCGCTAAGGTTAACGAACTCAAGGATGTTTCCAAATCCTATAAGGAAGCAAAGCTTGCCCTTGATGTAGGAAAGATTTTCTATGCGGAGAAGAAGGTTATTTCTTATTCCTCTCTTGGTATCGGAAGACTTATTTATCAGCTTCCCGAAAACCTTTGCCATTTGTTTATCGAAGAAATTTTCAGAGACGGTGTTCCTGAGTCAATAGATGAGGAAATTCTTACAACCGTAAACAAGTTCTTTGAAAACAACCTAAATGTTTCGGAAACATCGAGACAGCTTTTCGTGCACAGAAATACTCTTGTGTACAGACTTGAAAAGCTTGAGAAGGCCACAGGCCTTGATGTAAGAACATTTGATGATGCACTTACATTTAAGATTGCACTTATGGTAGTTAATTATATTAAGTACCTTGATTCTTTGAAATAATCAGACGCCTTCAAGATCAAAAGGCGGGATAAAGCTTTCCAGGTTAACAGGGCCCTCCTGGAAATAAGCGTTTGTGACGCCCATATCCAGAGCCTGATTTATAACCTTGTTATATTCCCTTTTTGTAAGGCTTCGACGTAAACAGTCGTATTCAGACCCTTTAGGTAAAGTGTCTAAAAGGGGAGTGTACTGACTCATAATGCTTAAGTAAATGTTGTCCGCATATCTTTCGTAGAGGTAGCGGACAATTTTAATTGCCTCGTTTGTGTGGGCGGGAAGCACAAGAACACGGACGATAACGCCTTTTTGGATGAGGCCGGTTTTTGTATCAAAAACCGGGGAACCGGCCATTTCCACCATTTTATCAATGGCCTTTTTGGCCACTTCCGGATAATCTGCGGCCTTGGAAAAAAGAGAAGCGGTTTCACCGGAAAAGTATTTGAAATCCGGAAGGAAAATGTCTACGGTTCCTTCTAAAAGGGATAAGTTTTCAGCCTTTTCATAACCGCTTGTATTGTAAACAAAGGGTATGGTCAGATCTTGTTTTTTAGCCATATCCGAAGCTTTTACTATATGAGGAATATAGTGGGTGGGAGTGACAAGATTGATGTTATTGGCGCCTTTTTCCTGAAGCTCCAGGAATATTTCGCTCAACCGTTCAACGGTTATCTCTTTTCCGGCATTTCCGGCTGAGATGGCTCTGTTCTGGCAATAGACGCAATGAAGGGGGCATCCGCTGAAGAAAACCGTTCCTGAGCCGTTTTTGCCGCTTATGGAAGGCTCTTCCCACATGTGAAGAGCGGCTCTTGAAACAAAGAGCGCAGAAGACTCACCGCAAAGGCCCTTCTGATTGGCAGATCTTTTGGCATTGCAGTTTCTGGGACACAATGTGCAGTTTTCGTATTCTTTTAAAGAAAAATCCTCATTCATATCCGTAAAAAAGAATTACCGTATCCACATAGCCGTCACGTGCCGCGAACACTTCGGTTTCCTCGCGGCACATGGGAGATTCCTCTTAGTGCTGCTTCGTTCCCGACCTGACACGGTTCGTGGATTCCCATTGCGCGAGACCGAAATGTTCATGTACGACACATGGCGACCGTGAAGATACGGTAATCAGTGCTCTAAGTATAATAATAGAAAGCGGGAGAAAAGTCAATTATAGGTTAATTCATAGTTAGCAACTCAATAATGTTAAGAAGTTATCATACACTTACATCATTGGCGGAGTGGGTATCATTTTCTAAAGGAGAATATACATATATGAAAAGAAAGTTATGCAGAATTCCCGCTTTGTTGTTGGTGTTGGTTCTTTTACTTCCCATTAATGCTTTTGGAGAAGAACAGGGTTCATATGCCTATTATGAACTGAACAGTGTCATCAATCTTCCTGACGGAGGATATAATATTAACACCAAAAATATCGGTCTGAAGACGATTTTCGTAAATCAGGCCCTTTTGGGTTCCACAAATGCCAGATATACCGGTAGTACGGAAGCTGCTGTAAAAAGGTTCCAGACTGAAAGCGGACTTGAAGCAACAGGAGAAGTTGACCTTACAACCTGGTGTGCACTTGGTTATACTGAAGATATGTGGAAAACACTCGGAATTTATACCCATCCGGTTCTTACTACAAAGTATTCCACAAGAGAAGACATTGTAAATGCCATGCTTCAGGCGGCAAAAGAAAATGCGGACTCAAGAACCCAGTACAGAGTAGGCTGTTCAGGCCCTGCAGGTTCTTTTACCGATTGTTCGGGTCTTATTTTCCAGTGTCTTTACGCTGCAGGAATCAACCCTGAAAAGAATATTGTAGATCATGCTTTGGCTGAATATGAATATACTTCCAGAAACCTTGCTGCTGATGAGAAGCTGGGTGTGAATGTGCCCAAAGAAGAAGTACAGGCAGGAGATCTGGTTTTCTACCATCATAACGGAGTAGTCTGTCATGTGGGAATTATGACCAGCAATACTTATATGTACGATTCATGGCCTAACAAGGGTGTTACCCACAGAAAAGCAAGCGCAGGCGGTTCGGTAATAGCATATAAGAGAGTATTACCCGATTACGATGCATATCACCAGTCACCCAATAACGCAATCAGCGGAATCGGAATCAATGCTGGTTCAAATTCATGTATTTTATTTAATCTGCCCGGAGCAAATGTTCCCAAGGAAGGTTTCAGCGTTTTGGTTCAGGTGTCAGCAGACGGTACTGTTGAAAACGTTACTCTTTCACAGTCGTTAACCGTTCCTGAAAACGGTTATATCCTTGCGGCTACAGGAGCAAAAGCAGATTGGATTGTAAATGAAATAAAGGTGGGAGATAAAATCAGTATTGAAGGTTTCCTGATTTTCGTGACACAGCATGCAGAATCTTCACAGCCTGCAGCAGCGCCTGAACAGGTAGCAGCCTGATTACCGGGATTCCTTTTCCATGGCGCGCTCGAGCTTTACCCGTACGCGAAGCTCTTTAAAGAATTTTGTGAGGATGTCTGAACATTCTTCTTCAAGAATTCCCCGGGAAACAAGAGCCTGGTGGTTAAAGGATTCATTTTCAAGAATATTAAGAAGAGAGCCGCCACAGCCTGCTTTGGGGTTCATGGCACCCATGACAACCCTGTCGATTCTGGCTTGTATGATGGCTCCAGAGCACATCTGACATGGCTCCAGCGTAACATAGAGAGTACAGCCTTCTAGCCTCCAGTCGCCTATGACTTTGGAGGCTTTTTTTATTGCGGATATTTCTGCGTGGGAAAGGGTGGTTTTATCGGTGTTTCTGCGGTTATAACCCCGTCCGATAATTTTCCCTTCATAGACAATAACACATCCGATGGGAACTTCCCCGAGCTTGTAAGCCTTTCTTGCTTCTTTCAGGGCTTCCTTCATATATTTTTCGTCTTCGGTCAAAACTTTCTTCATGGCAAAAATCTCTCTGAGTGTTATAATAACTAAAGGTACTATACTACATATTGAGGGGCAATTTCAAATGCAGATTCATGGATACAATAAGACTACTCTTTTAGACTATCCGGGAATAGTGGCAGCTACCGTGTTTACCGGCAGCTGTAATTTCCGTTGCCCTTTCTGTCAGAATGCGGATCTGGTTCTTGATCCCGCAAGTCAGCCTTTGATTTCAGAAGAAGAAATATTTGCACACCTAGCCAAAAGAAAAGGCATTACAAAGGGAGTTTGTATTACCGGCGGAGAGCCTACCCTGCAAAAGGACCTGGAAGCTTTTATTAAAAAACTTAAGGATATGGAACTTTTGGTGAAACTTGATACAAACGGCTACAGGCCCGATGTTTTGAAGAACCTTGTTAACAAGGGTCTCATTGATTATGTTGCGATGGATATAAAATCATCCCCTGCCGGTTATTCTAAGGTCGCTGGGGTAGATGTGGACGTAGCAAAAATAGAGGAGAGCGTTTCTTTTTTAATTGAAAAAGATTTTCCGTGTGAATTCAGAACCACAGTGGTAAGGGAGCTACACAACTTAGAAGACTTCAAGGAGATTGCGAAACTTTTAAAGGGTGCTGGAAAATTATTTCTTCAAGGATATGTGGACTCGGAAAGGGTTATTTGCCCGGGCTTTTCAGCTTATTCAAGGCAGGAGATGGAAGAGTTTGCGAAAGTCTTTGAAGGCTTCGTGGATAATGTTGAGATAAGAGGAGTGGACTGATGGACAGAAAATCCAAGATTCGGGAAATATATAATAGTCCTGTGGGACATGACGTAATAGCAAGGCTTCTTTTACAGATTGGAAAGAGTGAGAAGCTTATAACCAATCCTTTGGTGGGAAACTTAAAACTTGGAACGGTGGAAAAATTATTAAAGGGCAAAATCGGTCCGGAGTTTTTTGATGCTGTGCTGGGACTTTTAAACACCACAAAGGATGTTCCGGTTACCGCAACGGGAGAACGAAAAAAGGCCTGGTGGAAAGAGGCGGTTTTCTATCAGATATATCCCCGTTCTTTTGCCGATTCAAACGGTGACGGAATAGGAGATTTGAGAGGTATTATAGGAAAGCTTGATTACCTGAAGGAGCTTGGGGTGGATGTTTTGTGGCTTTCGCCCATATATCAGTCTCCTATGGATGACAACGGTTATGACATAAGTGATTACCGTGCCATAAATAAGGATTTTGGTACGATGGAGGACTTTGATGAGCTTTTGTCCGAAACCCATAAAAGGGGAATGCGGCTTATTATGGACCTTGTGGTAAACCATACTTCCGACGAGCACGAATGGTTTAAAAAGGCATTGGAGGACCCTGATTCGAAATACAGAAATTACTATTTCTTCAGGGAAAGCGAAGACAATCCCCCTAATAACTGGACATCCTTCTTTAGCGGAAGTGCATGGAATCATTATCCTGAGAAAGACACCTGGGCACTTCATCTGTTCTCAAAAAAACAGATGGATTTAAACTGGGATAACCCTGAGGTCAGAGACGATGTTATCGACATGATAAAGTGGTGGCTCCAAAAGGGAGTGGATGGCTTTAGAATGGATGTCATTAATTATATTTCCAAAGAAGAAGGACTTCCCGACGGAGATCCTTTTATCGGCGGACTTATGGGCTTTACAGGAGTTGAGAAATACTATCATGGTCCCAGACTTCATGAATATTTGAAGCAGATAAGGAAAGAAGCCTTCGAGCCTTACAACGCTTTCTCGGTAGGTGAAACACCCGGCCTTGGCATGAAAATGTGCCAGCTGGTGACGGGAGAAGATAGAAAAGAACTGGATATGGTCTTTTCTTTTGACCATCTGGAGACTCCGGGACACACGAGGTTTGAGGATTACAGATACGACCTGAATTACTACCGGGATTATCAGATAGAGTGGGCACAAAATTACGGGACAAACTGCCAGATGTCTCTTTTCTATAACAATCACGACAATCCCCGTATGATAAGCAAGGTAAATCCGGATCCTAAGTACAGGAATGCACTTTCGAAACTTCTTGCTGCCATGCAGTTTACTCTTCCCGGAACACCCTTTGTGTTCCAGGGCGATGAGATGGCTCTTGTGAACTATCCTTTCAAGAGCATGAAGGATCTGGATGATGTGGAATCTAAGGGCCTCTATAATGAGCTCATCGAAAAAATGAGTGAAGAAGAGGCGTTTAAGATAATTCTTTCGGGCACAAGAGACCATGCAAGAGTTCTTCTTCCCTGGAATGACAATGCTCCTTTTAAACAGGAGCCTGACAGGGAAGTTAACGACTTTTACAAGGAGTTTCTGAAGTTTAGAAGGGGAGCTTCGGAGATTTTCTATGGTTCATTCGAAGTGCTCAGGAAGGATAAGGATTTATTTACATATAAGAGGGAATATAACGGAATCAGTCTTTTTGTGGATTGTAACCTTGGTAACAAAGAACGTAAGGCATACAAAGTCCCTGCCAACCTTGAAATGATTTTTGAAAACGGTGTTTCACAGGATAAGCTTGAGGCTTATGGGTTTGTGGTGTACAGGAGCAATTAATGTACTTTTAATCCTTGGAAACTATAGTTAACTTGAACGTTTGTGTGCAGCTAGAAGGTGTGAAGTGCGAAAAACAAAGAGAACAAAACCTTATCCTGAACTTATGGCAGTCCATGCCGGAATATTGTTGCTGGTATTCATAGGATTCTTCTCGCTCTTTTTCTATGCGGAAAAGCAGAACCGTGTAGAGAAGAGTCTTTCTTTTGACTGGAATATTGATTCGGTGGAGAACGAAGATATCTATGCTATGCTTTCCTGCAAGACAGGCTGGAGTAAGGGGAATTTAAAGGGTAATGAATACGAGGGACAGTTGGTAAACAAAACCGGTCATGCCATCATGGACTGGAAACTTTCAGTGAACCTTGATGAAGCGGTTGAGATAGAAAGCGGCTGGAACGGAGTCTGGGTAAACGGAACGGATAAGCTTTATTATTATCCCAACAGCATTAATATGCAGGTGGAGGATGCCGACGAAAGAAAATTCGGAGTGATTCTCTATACCCATGATTCCCCGGAGCTTTCGGAAATCACATTGAAATACAGGACAAACATCAGACCTGCCGAGTATCCTTTATTCTGGGTTCTGCTTGCATTTGGCATTTTGGATATTTTTTCCATGGCTGCGCTTACCATAGCAAATGTCCGAATCAAAAGCTATGAAAGCAAGCACACAGCCTATAAAACTCTTGTAAACGAATCACTTCGTACCATAGCAAACATTATCGATACCAAGGATGAATATACGAAAGGCCATTCTTTGCGTGTGGCAATATACTCAAGACAGCTTGCAAAAAGAATGGGACTTCCCGACTACGAGCAGGAAAGAATCTACTACATAGGCCTTCTTCACGATATCGGTAAAATCGGAATTCCTTCAAGTATTCTCACCAAGCCTTCAAAGCTTACGGATGAAGAGTATGAGATTATTAAGAGACATCCGCTTCTTGGGTTTAATATTATGAAGGATTTCTCTTCCATAAAGGGTGCTCAGGAGGGTATTAGGTACCACCATGAAAGATATGATGGCAAAGGCTACAACGACGGTCTAAAAGGAGAGGAGATTCCTCTTGAGGGCCGTATAATATGTGTGGCGGATTCTTATGATGCCATGTCCAGCAGACGTTGTTACAGAGATTCATTAAGTTATGATTATATTCTCAATGAATTGAAAAAGAACTCGGGAGTGCAATTCGATCCCAATATAGTCTGTCATATGATCGATATGATCGAGGGCGGATACGCTCCGGTCAGTGATGCGGAAATGCGGGATTACAAAATTTAAAAAGGTATACTGACATCGGGCCCGAAAGGCCCGATGTTTTAATGTGGTAGCGTGGTAGCACAAGTATATTGCATTTAAAAAACTATTTGATAAAATAAGCACGTTGAGATTTTTTAGGAGAAGTGATTAGGTTATGAAATGCAATTTGAAGTATACTTTGATGCTTATACTTACCGCAGTTATCTGGGGCGCGGCATTTGTGGCACAAAGTGCGGGAATGGAATATGTGGGACCCTTCACCTTTAACGGAACAAGGTGCTTTATCGGAGCACTGGTTCTTGCGCCTACGGCGTTACTTATGGATAAAAAAGAAGGTGTTCTGACTCCCTGGAAGGACAGAAATCTTGTCCTGGGCGGATTAATATGCGGTGTGCTTTTGTTTCTGGCAACTTCCACACAGCAGATAGGAATTATTACCACCACAGCCGGAAAGTCCGGTTTTATTACAGCCCTTTATATTGTTCTTGTTCCGATTTTTTCAATCTTTTTAAGAAAAAGACCCGGGAAACTAATATGGTTATGCGTTTTGCTGGCGCTTACCGGAATGTATTTCCTTTGCATCGACGGGGAATTTGTGCTGCAGTCCGGAGATTTATGGCTTTTTGCCTGTGCGGTTTTGTTCGCACTTCAGATTCTTGCAGTGGACAAGTTTGCTCCGAATGTGGATATTATTAAGCTTTCCTGCTATCAGTTCATGGTTTCCGGAGTCTTAAGCGTAATTCCTTTGGTGCTGGAGAAACCTGTGCTGAGCGATGTTTTGGATTGCTGGCTTCCCATACTTTACGCAGGTGTTCTTTCATCGGGTGTGGCTTACACGCTTCAGATGGAGGCGCAGAAAAAGGTTAAGCCTACGATAGCTTCATTGATCATGTGTCTTGAATCGGTGTTTTCCGCTATATTTGGATTTATTATTCTTCATGAGAGACTTACGAAGAGAGAAATTATCGGATGCCTGATAATGTTTTGTGCGGTTTTGCTGACGCAGGTTGCTCCGGAGAAGAAAAAAGAAAAGTGATTTTAAGCCCTCTGAATTTTTCAGGGGGCTTTTGTTTCGTTGACGAAAATCTGGGACAAAGATATAATTTAGTAAATATATTTGAGAGTTTTTTCCGTAAAGAGGGCATTATGGTTTTCAATTCAATAGATTTTTTACTCTTTTTCCCCGTTGTTGTATTAATCTACTTTGTTATTCCCCAAAAGGTCAGAAAGTACTGGCTTTTGATAGCTAGCTATTATTTTTATATGTCATGGAACAAAACATATGCGTTGCTTATTCTTGCTTCTACGGTTACTACTTTTTTGGGAGGCGTTTTCCTTAATAAAGTGTCGAAAAAGAAGCTGGTTGTGGCCGGAACGTTTATAGTTAACCTTGGCATTCTCTTTTCTTTTAAATACCTGAACTTTTTAATTGAAAATATAAATTTTATTTCCAGACGTCTGGGCGGAGATGCGATAAGCCATAGCTTAAATGTTCTTCTGCCTGTTGGTATTTCTTTCTATACTTTCCAGGCTCTTGGATATATTATTGATGTTTATCGGGGGGATATTGAACCTGAGAAGAACTTTGTCAGGTATGCGCTGTTCGTATCCTTCTTTCCGCAATTGGTTGCGGGTCCCATAGAAAGATCGAAAAACCTTCTTTTCCAGATTGAACGTGAAGACAAGGAAAGACTTTTCTCCTACTCAAAGGTTGTGTCCGGATTTGCCATGATGTGTTACGGCATGTTTATAAAGGTGGTTTTGGCGGACAATCTTGCAGTGTTTGTAGATAATGTGTGGGAAAATCTTCAGATAGTGGGATTTACGGAAGGGTTGTTTGCTGCTGTGGCGTTTTCACTTCAAATTTATTGCGATTTTGGGGCGTATTCCACTATCGCAATCGGAGCGGCAAGAGTTATGGGCTTTGATTTGATGGAAAACTTTAATACGCCTTATTTTGCTACTTCGATAAGTGATTTTTGGAGAAGATGGCATATTTCCCTTTCTACCTGGTTCAAAGATTATCTTTATATTCCCTTGGGTGGAAGCAGGTGCTCCAAAGCGAAGAAGTACAGAAATATAATGATTGTTTTTCTGGTAAGCGGATTATGGCATGGAGCAAACTGGACATATGTTGTCTGGGGAGGAATACATGGACTCTATCAGATAGTGGGAGACATTTTGAAACCGGTAAGGGAGAAAATATCAGATGTATTGTGTGTTGATAGGGAGGTAGGAAGTTACAAATTCGGAAGAATTCTGGGGACTTTCCTATTAACCACATTTGCGTGGATTTTCTTTAGGGCAGACAGCCTTAAGGGCGCATCACTGTTTTTGGGAAGAATGTTTTCAAGGATAAATCCATGGGCACTTCATGATGGGAATCTGTACAATTTCGGAATCGACAGAACAGATTTTCATGTGATAGTTGTGGCGGTTTTTGTTCTTTTGCTTGTGGATATTTTGAGATATGTTAAAAAGGAAGATTTTGGTCAGATACTTGTTAGACAGAACCTTATTTTCCGATGGATTGTTTTGCTGGCATTGATAGTTTCCACCATTATTTTCGGTGCTTATGGTATCCATTTCAGTGCGGCGCAGTTTATCTATTTTCAGTTTTAAGGGGGGAAGTATGAAGAAAATTTTAAAAATTACAGGATTCCTGCTTCTTCTTGTAATGGCGGTTAGCGTTACATATAACATTTACAAGCTGAAGGATACCAACGGAGGTCCCGTGTCCGCTATACATAGTATGAAGGATATTGACCCGGATACGGTGGATGTTTTCTTTATGGGATCTTCACATGTCTTTTGCGGAATAACGCCCGGGACATTGTGGGAACATTCCGGAATAGCGTCATATGATCTTTCTGTTTCCGGAATGGATTTGGAAAGTACTTTCTACACTCTGGAATATTATTTAAAGGAGTTTAGCCCCAAAGTCGTTTTTGTTGATGTGTTCGGATTGACTTATAACGGCTATTCAAACGACCCGAAAATTGTGGGAAATAAGTATAGAAATCTGATTCAGCTGCCCTTTTCCAAGAATTCTGCAGAGCTGGTAGGGAAGATGACTTCCGAAGACGAAAAGAAGGATTACTTATTGAGATTTCCCATAGTTCATACAAGGTACAAAGAACTTACCGAAAATGATTTTGTAACCCCTAAGCTTTCCGATTGCAACAGAGGAGAACGTATTCTTCTTGGCTATACAGATTATTTGGACCTGCAAAGCTGTTATGACGAAAAGGAATCCATTCCTTTGAGCGGGAAACATATCGAATGGGTGGAACGTATGGAAAAACTTTCTGCGGAAAAGGGTTTCGACCTTGTTTTCGTAAGAATTCCTTTTACGGTGGATCCTCAGTCAGAGGCAAACAAAGTTCTTAACGGATTTAAAGAATACGCCAATGAAAAAGGTTATACATATCTTGATGTTCAATACAGAGCTGCAAGGATAGGATTGTCTATTGTGGATTTTGGGGATCCTACCCATCTTAATTCCTTTGGGGCAAAAAAGATTTCTGAGTATCTGGCGGAATATATTGATGAGAATTATTCCCTTGAAGATCACAGAGGTGATGAAAGATATGCGGTATGGGATAAGAATGCCATGTACCTTGATATGTGCCTTGAGAAAAATAATATCAAGAACAGTAAAGTGCTGGATGATCCGTTAACGTATCTTGATAAGATACAAAATATGTACGGACTTACCAATGTAGTTATTTATCGTGGGCCTGAAGAGAAACATTACGGTCCGGTTGAAGAATATCTGGAGGAATTGGGAATATCCTTCGATGAGTATATTGACGGAGGTGTCTGGGTCATTGAAGGAAAAGAAATTACCCGGGTTATGTCAATGCAGGAGAATGGTATATTCTATTATGACTTGGCAGATGATCTTGGCCTTCGGGTTGAGAAGGGTGAAGATAATCTGTTTTCATTGAAGCTGAACGCACAGGAACTGGAAACACTTAATTCGGGAGTTGTGGTTTATTCCTATGATGTTTTTGGAAATGAAATGGTTGAATCTGTATTTTTGCAGTAAAAAGGAGGCTTAATGCCTCCTTTTTTTATATGTGGAATTTATTGTTTGTCTCGTATTTCGGTTCGCAGGTAAGATTCATACCAAGCTTTTTAAACATTCTTTCGTCAACGGGAGAAAGAATAACGCTGGAGTGAATTTCGCAGCCTCTTAACTTGGGAAGCTGACTCAATGCTTCGGAAGATTTGGGATTTGTGGCTGCACTTACGGAAAGGGCAATCAATACTTCGTCGGTATGAAGTCTGGGGTTCTTGCTTCCAAGGTATTTTGTCTTAACGGTCTGGATAGGTTCAAGGGCTTCTTTGGTGACAAGGTGAAGCTCATGGTCAATTCCGGCGAGAGCCTTAAGGGAATTAATCAGGGCAGCAGCACTGGCACCAAGAAGGTCTGTGGTCTTGCCCGAAATAACCTGGCCGTCGGGAAGCTGGATGGCTACACCCGGGTGACCGGTTTCTTCTTCACGGCGAATGGCTTCGGATACAACAGGTCTGTCATTCGTGGAAAGATTTAACTGCTTTAATAAAAGCTCAAGCTTGTAAACGGTTTCTTTTGAGCCGGTACCCTTTTTGGCGTCACATAAAGCGGTATAGTAGCGGCGGATGATTTCCTGCTTCGAAGCTTCGATGCAGGCTTCTTCGTCTATAATGCACTCGCCTACCTTGTTAACACCCATGTCTGTAGGAGACTTATAAGGGCTTGTGCCAAGAATTCTTGTGAAGATTTCATTCAGCACAGGGAATATTTCAACATCACGATTGTAGTTTACGGTCATAATACCGTATGCTTCCAAATGGAAGGGGTCAATCATGTTTACATCGTTCAAATCTGCCGTAGCGGCCTCGTAAGCGATGTTTACAGGGTGGCTTAAAGGAAGATTCCAGATGGGGAAGGTTTCGAATTTAGCGTAACCGGCTTTTATGCCACGTTTGCTTTCGTGATAGAGCTGTGAAAGGCAGGTGGCCATTTTGCCGCTTCCGGGACCCGGTGCAGTGATGACAACAAGGGGTCTGGTGGTTTCTATATAGTCATTCTTACCATAGCCGTTGTCGCTTACGATAAGAGGAATGTTTCCCGGATAACCTTCGATGGGGTAGTGAAGA
>JAZLJG010000210.1:0-14154 GCA_045617745.1 Lachnospiraceae bacterium
GAACATGGTGTTCTCGCCGAAAAGCCAGGTAATGTACTGTCCTTTCTGCGAAGGAACGGACTGTGAAGAGAAGAAGGGCGATGATTCTCTCACGGTTTGTTCATCCTGCGGGGCAGAACTTTCGGTAAAAGAGTTCGAAAGCTCTTCAAAGTGCCCTTATTGCGGGAACTATCTTGTTTTCGACAAAAGGGTTTCTGATGAATATAAACCGGATTCGGTTATTCCTTTCAAAATCAGCAGGGAAATGGCTATAGAAGCATTGGAGGAGAAGTTCGGAAAAAGACTGTTCCTTCCTTTGGACTTTTTCAGTGAAAAGGCGTTGGTAAATCTTAAGGGATGCTATGTGCCTTTCTTTTTGTATGATTATGAGGCTTATGGTGAATTTGAGGGAACCTGTACTTCGGTAAAAACCTGGAGAAGCGGTTACTATGACTACAAAGAAACCAGCTATTATCACGTTTCCAGAAAGATGCAGGCGTCCTACGATAACGTTCCTGCGGATGCATCCTTTACGATGCCCGATTCTACCATGGATCTGATGGAGCCCTACAATTACGCAGAGCTTATGAATTTCGATCCCAAATTCCTATCGGGATTTTTCGGGGAAATTTACAATGCGCCCAAAGAAGAGTTCGAAAAAAGAGCACGAGAGAAAACCGAAGAAAGTGCCAAAAATATTTTGAGAGATTCCATTAAGAATTATTCCACAGTTTCTGCTGATGTGGAAAATGTATCCTTAAATCCCGGAAAAACGGACTATGCCCTTTTCCCTGTGTGGGAATATCTGTATACATACAAAGGAAAACTTTACTCGAACTATATTAACGGGCAGACGGGAAAGATAGTGGGAAACACTCCCACGTCTGTTGCGAAGGTTATTATTTACGGTCTTGCTGCAGGCGGAATGCTTCTTGGGGCAATAGAGATGATTCTTAAAATGCTGGAGGTGCTTTTCTGATGGTGGAGATTAAGAAATTTTTCAAGTACTTCCGGGTTCCGTTAATATTAGTCGGTGTTATTGCAATATGTTTTGGCGTAGTGCGCTTTTATAAGGGTTCGTATGATGACAAGTTCCAAGAAAGCGGAAACTATGAGCGTGTTTACGGCGACAGAAGAGTATTCGATTACGGCGGTATGCTGACCGATTCGGAAATAGAAAAGCTGGAAGCGCATATTCATGAGGCTGAAAGAAAAATACAGAGCGATATTGTTATTGTTACCCTGAATGAATCCCTTAAGGATTTTGCCCCCGAATATAAGGCTAATTACGATATGGAGATTACTCCTGACCGCTATGTTATGGTATATGCGGACAAGTTCTGGGAGGACAACAAATTCGGTTATAACTGTCCCCAGGTTATGGACGGAAATACTACTACCGGTGACGGTATTTTGTTGGTGGACAATCTGTTCAGAGAGCCGGAGACCGGAAGAATATACACTTGGATGTGTACTACAGGAAATGCTGAAGAGCATTATTCTTCTTCGGAAATAGATTACGCTCTGGATGTCTTTTATGATTATCTTAACGATAGCTATTACAGAGCCTGCATAGAGTTTGTGGACAGAGTTGCAAGCGACATGGAAGATAAGGATCTTTCAAAGGCAGTCTGGCCCTATATTTTAGTCGCAATATTTCTGTTTATTTATATTGTGGGAAATCTGGATTCTCCGGAAGGGGAGAAGACGGTTCAGGTAGATTCGTATCTTATAGAAGGCTCCTTAAGTTTCCCTGTATGTGAAGACACATTTATGCATAAGAACCTTACAAAAACATACAATCCGCCTTCTTCCTCGTCCTCAGGAGGCGGTGGAGGACACCATTCTTCAGGCGGTGGCGGAAGCCACGGCGGCGGAGGACATTCAAGATAAAAAGAAACCCGATTCGCATGACGGTACGAATCGGGTTTTTGTTTTTTTAAAATATATAGCGATTAATTTATGCCATTTTGTTAACAGCAACGCTCATGCGGGAAATCTTTCTCGCAACGGTGTTCTTATGATAAACACCCTTTGAACAAGCCTTATCCATAACTGAAGTAGCATTTACTAATGCTTCCTTAGCAGCAGCCTGATCGTTAGCGTCGATAGCAGCATAAACCTTCTTGATCGCTGTCTTAACACCGGACTTGATTGCTTTGTTTCTTTCAGCATTTGCCTGGTTTACTAAGATACGTTTCTTTGCAGATTTGATGTTAGCCAAGACTATACACCTCCATTTTAATTAAATCACTGTTTACGATTGCCGTACACTACTCCGGACACGGACGATTTAATGTACGCACACTAGACTATAATAGAGTAAACCTATTATTGTGTCAATAGGAAATTTGTTTTTCATCCCGTGTTTTGGGCTTTTTTCTTGCCCGTAGTCTGTTTTTTTGTTTTTTTCTATGATATACTAAATCGAATTTATTTTTGAGAGGATACAAACTTGGATCAGAACCATATTCGTAACTTTTGCATTATAGCACATATTGACCACGGCAAGTCAACACTTGCCGACCGTATTATCGAAATGACAGGCCTTCTTACGAGCCGTGAAATGCAGGCGCAGGTACTGGATAATATGGACCTTGAGCGTGAACGTGGAATCACTATTAAGGCGCAGAGCGTACGTACGGTTTATAAAGCTAAGAATGGTGAAGAGTACATTTTCAATCTTATAGATACACCGGGCCACGTGGACTTTAACTATGAAGTATCACGTTCTTTGGCTGCCTGTGACGGAGCAATTCTGGTGGTGGATGCGGCTCAGGGAATTGAAGCACAGACACTTGCAAACGTTTATCTTGCTCTTGACCATGATCTGGATGTTTTCCCGGTTATTAATAAGATAGATCTTCCCTCGGCGGAGCCTCAGAAGGTTATCAATGAAATAGAGGATGTTATCGGTATTGAGGCACAGGATGCTCCGCTTATTTCCGCGAAAAACGGTATCAATATAGATCAGGTTCTGGAAGCCATCGTTGAAAAGGTTCCGGCTCCCACGGGAGATGCGGCTGCACCTTTACAGGCTTTGATTTTTGATTCACTTTACGATTCCTACAAGGGCGTTATTGCTTTTGTGCGTATTAAGAACGGAACGGTAAAAAAGGGTGTTTCCATTAAGATGATGGCCACCGGAGCAACTGCTGATGTTGTAGAGGTGGGCTATTTCGGAGCAGGCCAGTTTATCCCCTGCGAAGAGCTTTGTGCCGGAATGGTAGGATATATTACGGCTTCCATTAAAAATGTGGCCGATACGGCTGTTGGTGATACTATTACCGAGCTTAACAACCCGTGCAAAGAACCTCTTCCCGGATACAAAAAGGTGCAGTCAATGGTTTACTGCGGAGTTTATCCTGCAGACGGCGCTAAATATCCTGATTTGAGGGATGCTTTGGAAAAGCTTCAGTTAAACGATGCGTCACTGTTTTATGAACCGGAAACCTCAATTGCGCTGGGATTTGGCTTCAGATGCGGATTTTTGGGACTTCTGCATCTTGAAATCATACAGGAACGTCTCGAAAGAGAGTACAACCTTGACCTGGTTACCACAGCACCCGGTGTTATTTACAGAGTACACAAAACAAACGGCGATATGATAGAACTTACCAATCCCACAAACCTTCCGGACCCTTCCGAAATTGAGTATATGGAAGAACCGATAGTTAATGCGGAGATTATGGTTACAAAGGAATTCGTAGGTTCCATAATGGAGCTTTGCCAGCAAAGAAGAGGTCGTTACATCAGTATGGAATATATTGAGGAGTCAAGAGCACTTCTTAAGTACGAACTTCCTCTTAACGAGATTATTTATGACTTCTTTGATGCGCTGAAATCAAGGTCAAGAGGATATGCTTCTTTTGACTATGAGTTAAAGGGCTACGAGCAGTCCGAAATGGTTAAACTGGATATTCTTATTAACCATGAGGAAGTGGATGCACTTTCCTTTATCGTTCATAAGGCAAGTGCTTACGAACGGGGACGCAGAATGTGCGAAAAGCTTAAGGATGAGATACCAAGACACCTTTTCGAAATACCTATTCAGGCTGCGGTAGGCGGAAAGATTATTGCCAGGGAAACAGTAAAAGCCATGCGTAAGGACGTTCTTGCGAAATGTTACGGCGGTGATATTTCCCGTAAAAAGAAGCTTCTTGAAAAACAGAAGGAAGGAAAGAAACGTATGCGTCAGGTAGGTAACGTTGAGATACCCCAGAGCGCATTCATGAGTGTTTTGAAACTGGATGAAGAATAAAGAAGCGGTAGAAATATACGTACATATTCCTTTTTGCGCACGCAAGTGCGATTATTGTGATTTTGTGTCTTTTGTGTGTGGTGAAGATACACAAAAGAAGTATTTTGATGCTTTGATTAAACATATTGATATAAAGAGAGAGACTGTGGGCAAAGTGCCCGTGGTCTCTTGTTTTTTTGGTGGCGGAACGCCTTCTTTACCTAAAGCGGAGTATATAGAAAAGGTACTTAATAAGCTTTTCGAATGCTTTGACTTTAGGGAGGATGCAGAGATAACCATTGAAATGAACCCAAATTCCGGAACGCTTGAAAAGCTAAAGGCCTACAGGGCTATGGGCTTTAACAGGGTGAGCATAGGACTTCAGAGCACAGAGGACAAAGAACTGACAGCACTGTCAAGACTTCATAATTACGAGGAGTTCCTGGAAACCTTTAAAGCAGCAAGAGAAGCAGGCTTTGAAAACATAAATGTGGACCTTATGAGTGCGCTTCCCGGACAGACTTTGGAGTCGTATAAAAAGACTCTTGAACGGGTAACAGCTCTTGAACCGGAGCATATCAGTGCATACAGTCTTATAGTGGAGGAAAATACTCCTTTTTATGAGCGCTACAAGGATGGAAAAAATCTTCCTTCGGAGGATACGGAAAGAGAGATGTATTATCTTACCAAGTCTTTTCTGGGGGAAAAAGGATATTCCAGATATGAGATATCCAATTATTCAAAGAAGGGGTACGAATGCAGGCATAATATCGGTTATTGGAGGAGAATCCCTTATTTGGGATTCGGTATTGCGGCGGCTTCTTTGTACGGGGAAACAAGATATCAGATGCATTCGGATTTGAAGCGGTTTATCGAAGGTGATTTTTCGGAAGAGAAGACTTTGCTTACTGAAGATGACAGGATGGAAGAGTTCATGTTTTTGGGACTTCGGTGTAGGGACGGGGTTTCAAAAAAGGAATTTTACGGGAACTTTTGTGTTAACCTTTCGGATGTGTACGGTAAAGAAATTGATAAGCTTTCAAAGCAGGGACTTTTGGTGGATTCGGACAGGGTATTTCTTACGGACAAGGGGCTTGACGTGGCCAATTACTGTATGAGCGAGTTCATAAGATTGTAAATAATTTTATTGTAAAGTTGTCAACATAATATTATAATTTATTTGATAATATCGTTCCTTAGGGGGGCCACGGGATGCGTTTTGTAAAGACACAGGATTTGAAGACGGGAATGCGTATTGCAAGACCTATTTACAACAAAAAAGGTGTATTGCTTTACGACAGAGATTCAAAGCTTACAAGTGCGAGTATCACCAGTATTCAGAACTTCGGACTTATAGGTATTTTTGTGCTGGATCCTGCGGAGCCGCTTCCTCCCATGACCGAGGAAGACATGGAATTTGAAAGATTCCAGGCGGTTCAGGTCTTCGCCATAAGAGACGAGCTGAAGGAAATAGTTGCCACAAGAAGAGCCCACAGGACTGAGGCAATTGCCAATGAAATCAACAAAACCTTCGGACACCTTCACCACAGAGTGAATTTTATTCAGAACATAAGAAGTAAAGAAGATTACGTATGTAAGCATTCTTTGAACGTTACTATTCTTGCGGCCATGATGTGCAAGCAGATGAATGCACAGCCTGCAGACGTTTCTGACTGTCTGGTAGCTTGCCTTGTTCATGATATAGGAAAGACTACGATTCCCGACAATCTTTTACAGGATGAAGATCCCGAAGAGATGGAGCGTATTCTTGACAATGCTCAGGAAACAGGCTTTGAACTTTTGGAGACTGTCTTTGCAGCCAATGCGAATATAAAGCGTATCGGCGTACAGACCAAAATGCTTTTAGACTGTATTAAGTATTCAAGAGAACCTGAGAAGATGAAGATTCTTCTTGGAACGAGAGTTTTGCTGGTGGCAGAAACCTTTGACAGCATGACTGCCATGAGTGCTTCGGGAGAAGGAGAACCTGCTTCATACGTGGAGGCTTTGCGTTATCTTTTAAAGTATCCCGATATCTTTAATAAGAAGGCTGTTGAAGCGCTTGTTAACTCTATCGAAATCCTCAGCAACGGTACCAGTGTGGAGCTTAATAACGGACGTACGGCTCTTGTTTTAAATACCAATACCACAGATATTCTGTATCCCATGGTTCTTGATCTTTCTACCAACCAGATTATGGACCTTTCCGACAGAAGAATGTTCGGTGATATTGAGATAGTTGATGTGGTTAAGAAAATGGATAAGCGTCATGTGGTAAGTGACGAGGCGTTGAAGAAGATGGGACTTAAATAAGTTTGGCCCGGGTTCTCCGTTCAACCGGAGAACCCGTTTCAATAAATTTTGCGGGAAACCGCATCGTTTGAATTTCCGGGAAAGAAAAAGTGAATATGGTTTATAAGGTTTACTCCGGTACAGTCGGAGGTGTTTTTGGCGACCTTATTACCGTGGAAGTGGATGCTTCCGCGGGACTTCCGGGGCTTGAAATAATAGGCCTGGCGGGAAGTGAAGTCAAGGAGTCAAAAGACAGGGTGAGAGTGGCTCTTAAAAACGCGGGAATCAATCTGGCGTCCATGAAGATCACCATTAATTTAAGTCCCGCGGACGAGCACAAGTCGGGAGCGGCATTTGACCTTCCCATAGCGGTAGCTCTTTTGGGAGTTTTCGGCCATATTGCGGCGTTTGAACCGTCCAAAACACTGGTTTTGGGGGAATTGTCCCTGGATGGGGCCATAACATCCGTAAGGGGTGTTCTTCCAATCGTCAGAATGGCCAAAGAAAGAGGCTTTGAACGGGTGATTATCCCAAAGGACAATGCAAAGGAAGCGGCGTTAATAAGAGACATAGAAATTATTCCTGCTTCGGAGCTTTCGGAACTTATAGCTTATCTTCAGATGCCGGCGGAAACGGGGGCTATGATAATTGCGCCCTACAGGGGAACGGATGAGTTTGAGGAAACGTCGGAAAGCTTTGAGGACATGGACTTTTCGGATGTGGTGGGGCAGGACAATGTGAAACGGGCGGCGGCCATAGCCGCCGCCGGGTTTCACCATCTTCTTATGACCGGGCCTCCGGGAACGGGAAAATCCCTTATAGCGAAGCGGATTCCGGGCATTATGCCAAAGCTTACTTACGAAGAAAGCCTGGAGGTTACCACAATTTATTCGGTTGCGGGAAGGCTTTCTGAGGAAATGCCACTTGTGAAGGCCCGGCCCTTCTGGAGCCCCCATCATGGCGCGTCCTCGCAGGCCATTGTGGGAGGGGGCTCCTTCGCCAGGCCGGGCCTGGTATCCCTAAGCCACAGGGGCATCCTGTTTTTAGACGAGATGCCCGAATTTAAGAGGGAAACGTTGGATATGTTAAGGCAGCCTTTGGAAGATGGGAAGATAACCGTTTCCAGAGCAAAGCAGACATACACATACCCTGCCAAATTCATGCTGGTGGGTGCCATGAACCCCTGTCCCTGCGGCTATTATCCCGACAGAAACCGGTGCCAGTGCACAAAGGTTGCCATAGACAGGTATTTATCCAAGATATCAGGACCGGTTTTGGACAGGATAGATATTTGTGTGGAGGTTTCCAGAATGGAACCATCTGAAATATCACAGGGCAACAGCGGAGCCTCCAGTGAGGATTTGAGAAGAAAGGTGGAAGCTGCGGTAAAAAGGCAGGAAGAGCGTTACAAGGACGAGAGTTTCAAATTCAATTCCCTTATACCTGCCTCAAAAATTCAGAAATATATTCCGCTTGGTGAAGAAGAGAAGGAATTTGTCTATTCGATGTATGAGGGCATGAATTTAAGTATGCGTTCTTTTTACAAATTAATTAGGGTAGCCCGCACTATAGCGGACTTTGACGGAGACGAAAGGGTGGAAAAAAAGCATCTTTTTGAGGCTTGCTGCTACAGGTTTCCGGACTATATAGGAGGTTAATAATGAACAGTTTCAGACATGCAATAACAGAGGACAGGGAAAGGCAGGCTCCTTACCTTTTGTTCCTTTCGAAAACTCTTTGCGTAGGTATAAAAACTTACAGAAAGCTTCAGACGGTTTTCCAGTCACCGGAGGAGGTATATAATACGCCGGTTCAAAAGCTTGAAAATACGGGAATACTTACAAAGGCCCAGTTAATGCGCTTTTATGAGCCTGAGGTGAGAAACAATATTCAAAGGGAATACGAAAACATTTTGAAGGAGAATATAAGGCTCATATGCACCGAAGACAGGGATTATCCCCAAAAGCTTCTTCAGATAAAGGATACGCCCCCTGTTGTTTTCCTAAAGGGGAAGCTTCCTTCGTTAAATGTACCCTGCGCCTCCATAATCGGCGCAAGGGAGTGCAGCGTCTACGGGGCAAATGTGGCATCGAGACTTGGTGAACTGTTCGCTTCGGCAAAAGTGGCTGTGGTAAGCGGAATGGCCCGTGGAATCGATTCCATCGGGCAGAGCGCCGCCGTAATGGCCGGAGGCTATTCCCTGGCCGTCCTGGGAGGCGGAGTGGATGTGATTTACCCGAAGGAATCGGGTAATCTCTACAGAAGGCTGGAGCAGACGGGCGGCATTCTTTCGGAGTATCCGCCGGGGACGGCTCCCCAGCCTGCGTATTTTGCCCAGAGAAACAGACTGATTTCCGGCCTCAGTGATGCGGTCTGCGTAATAGAGGCCAAAGAAAAAAGCGGAACGCTTATTACGGTGGACTGCGCCCTTGAGCAGGGGAGAGAGGTGTACGCTCTCCCCGGGCGCATCACCGATGCCACCAGCTTTGGCACAAACGAATTAATAAGGCAGGGGGCCGGAATCATAAGTGACCTGGACGGATTTGTGGCAGATTTTTTGACTACTTATTCATGGGATTTGCCCGTGGAAACAAACAGGGAACAAAAGGTTAAGCTTCCCTACCCCTCATTTCTTTCGGCGAACGAAAAACTGGTTCTTGAAAATATAGATGAAAACTCCTTTACCACCGACCAGCTTTCCGTGAAAACGGGAATTCCTGCCTATGAACTTTTGGGAGTCTGTGTTTCTCTTTGTACGAATCTTCTTTTGAAAAATGTGGGTGCGGGAAGGTTCACGGCTACCTCGAAAGGAATAGAAATCAGGAACGTTTTGATTGCATATAATGGGTAGTTTTCGCAAGCTGTTAATAAATGGATTCGCCCTCTTGTGATATATATTTATTGGCTTCTATATTATATATAGAAGAAACGGAATTGGGTTTGTTTAAGAAAAATTCACAAATTAGTTGTTGCTAAAGTGAAAAAAGTAGTGTATATTTACAACCGTTGCACTACATTTATAAAGAGGGGACTTTATAATGGCAAAATATTTAGTAATCGTGGAATCACCCGCGAAGGTAAATACAATAAAGAAATTTCTCGGTTCGCAGTACGAAGTAATGGCCAGCTACGGCCATGTAAGAGACCTTCCCAAGAGTCAGCTTGGAATTGATGTGGATCATGATTTTGAGCCCAAATACATTACCATAAGAGGTAAGGGAGACGTTCTTTCCGCTTTGAGAAAGGAAGTCAAGAAGGCAGACAAAATCTATCTCGCAACCGACCCTGACCGTGAGGGAGAAGCAATTTCATGGCATCTTCTTGAAGCCCTGAAGCTTGCAGACAAAAAGGTTTATCGAATTACTTTTAACGAAATTACGAAAAACGCTGTAAAAGAATCCTTAAAGAATCCCAGGAGCATCGATATGGACCTTGTGGATTCCCAGCAGACACGACGTATGCTTGACCGTATGGTGGGCTACCAGATTTCCCCCATTTTGTGGGCTAAGGTTAAACGTGGCTTAAGTGCCGGTCGTGTACAGAGCGTTGCCCTTAGAATTATCTGCGACAGAGAAGAGGAAATAGATGCATTTGTTCCGGAAGAATACTGGACAATTGATGCCCTTTTAAAGGCCGAAGGCATTTCCAAGCCCTTAAAGGCAAAGTACCAGGGCCAGATAAAATCCGCAGAAGAAGCTAAAAAGATTCTTAAAGACATAGAGAACAAAGAATTCGCTGTTGAAGACATCAAAAAGTCCGAAAGGGTCAGAAAAGCACCCCTTCCCTTTACAACCTCAACACTTCAGCAGGAGGCCAGCAAGGCTCTCAACTTCTCAACCCAGAAAACAATGCGTATTGCGCAGCAGCTTTACGAAGGTGTTGATGTGGGAGACGGAACAGCCGGTATTATTACCTATCTTCGTACCGATTCCACCAGAATTGCCGACGAAGCACTGGCTGCAAGTGAAAAGTATATTCAGAAGCAGTACGGCGACGAGTACGTAAGAAAAGACGAAGCAGTTAATAAAAAGCAGGGTAAAATCCAGGATGCCCATGAAGCAATCCGTCCTACCCTTATCGAGAGAACTCCTCTTGAAGTTAAGGATTACCTTACAAAGGAACAGTTCAGACTTTACCAGCTTATCTGGAAGCGCTTTGTTGCTTCAAGAATGGCTGATGCGGTATATGAAACCACAAATGTGAAGCTTGCTGCGGGAAATCACAAATTCTCCATGAGCGCTGCAAAACCCAAATTCGAAGGTTTCATGAACGTATATATGGAAAGCGTAGAAGGAGAGGTTTCTGACGAGTTTTCAGAGAATTCTTTCACAGGAAACCTTGATAAGGATACAAAGCTTACCCTTAATGAGGTGGAGGACAAGCAGCACTTTACCCAGCCTCCGGCTCACTACACGGAAGCTTCTTTGGTTAAGGCACTTGAAGAGTTGGGAATAGGCCGTCCCAGTACCTATTCACCCACTATTTCCACCATTCTTGCCCGTCATTATGTGGCCAAAGAAGGTAAGAACATATTCGTAACCGAACTTGGTGAAGTGGTAAACAAGATGATGAAGGAAGCATTCCCTACAATAGTGGATGTTAACTTTACTGCCAACATGGAAACTCTTCTGGACGGAATTGAAGAGGGTACCATCAAATGGAAAACCGTCGTTTCAAACTTCTATCCCGATCTTGCAACAGCAGTGGATGCTGCGTCCAAGGACCTTTCTGAAGTAAAGGTTCAGGATGAGGTGAGTGAGGAAATATGTTCTGTCTGCGGACGCAACATGGTTATTAAATACGGCCCTCACGGCAAATTCCTGGCATGCCCCGGATTCCCCGAGTGTCGTAACACAATGCCATATTTCGAGAAGATTGGTGTAAACTGTCCCAAGTGCGGAAAAGACATTGTGGTCAGAAAGACAAAAAAAGGAAGAAGATACTACGGCTGTATTTCGATTCCCGAATGTGACTTTATGGTATGGCAAAAACCTGTGGACAGAAAATGTGAGAAGTGCGGAAGCATTTATACATTAAGAGGCAGCAAACTGGTATGCTCTAATCCGGAATGCGGAAATACTACCGACAAATAATTTTTGTGAAGAAATGATGTAGATAAAAAATCGCAAGTTTTTGATGATTTTATAGACTTTGCGATTATAGATTCCTTGCGGCAAATTGTAATACGGTTGTGATGAACTGCATTTTTGACTAAAAAAGCTCTTTAGGGAGTGCGAAGTGAGGTGACACTTTGCACTCCCTTTTTGTTGGGAAAATGGGAAGTATTTTACCCGTTACTTTTTAAAACTTATCTGCTAAAATGCATTTTGCAGACAGACGAATGTGTTTTCAGAGAAAATACTATTCATTCCTTAGGGGAATTGTCGGGTGCTTGGGGAAGCATCTTGGGAAGGTATGAAGAGGAGGTTACAATGGCGTAAGAAAACGCCATAATGGGTATGCAAACTAAAATCAAAAAGAAAATCTATTCCGTCATAGCAGTGCTTGCTATGGCATCTGTTTTGGTTACTTCTATACCGGTAGAAGCACAACAGTTTATACCGATAAGTACCGAAATCGATGATTATTCAGCAATTGAAAATATCGAAGACTGTGGCTGCTGTTTTGGAGAAAACACAGATTTTGCTTTTGCGGATGATACTTGTGCTGAGATTAATGGTCCTAAAAGTAAGAATGGCTGTACTCACAGAAATACACAGACATTTACATGCTATATACCAAGAACCTGTTCCAGTTATGCCAAGACTATTGTGGCTTGTGAGTGTGGGGCAGAGATTTCATGTACTGAGGATACTAGTGGAGGTTTTGATTCCAATAATCATGTAGGATTAGGAAACGAACAGTACCATTCGCCTGAAAATTGTCGTGATGAAGGATATTATTATAAGCATTGTTCTGATTGTAAAAAGGATGTAGTGACAAGAAGGACAGGAAAAACCGGAAAGCATTTTTATGAAGAGAAAAAAAGCCAGGGAAAAGACTGCTGTACATCCGGAACAACATGGCAAAAGTGTAAATATTGTGGAGATACTACAAATTCATATCCTAACGGATGGTATGGTACTTATCATGCATATATAACGACAGTACATCATGCAGCCACATGTGAAGAAGGCGGGAAATATGTTGATAGTTGTGCATGTGGGAATTATTCATCTACCAGATCAGACGGTACTGAGAAGCTGGGACACCTTTATTGTTACGAAAAAATATATACAAACAAACGAACAAAAGAGGGATATATTCGTATTACATGCGAAAGAGGAAACTGCTCTTACTATGATGAGAAGCCTTTAGAAATCATAATTGAAGCAAATTCACGGAAAATGTCCGAAGAAATAGTGGCAGCAAACGTTACCGGTGTTCATGCAGGTGATCCTGTCAACACCTACACCGGTTCCCATGAAATAGACCACTCTGTCATTTCGGCAGGCGGAGCCCGGAACATTTCCGTAGGTATAAGCTATAAATCCAACAAAGTGGTACCCGGCGTGTTCGGTAAGGGCTTTTCATGGAACTATGAAAGCCATGTGGAAGAAAAGGACGGCAAGGTATTACTGTACCATTCACCCGCTTTCTATGTGGGATACACTTTAAAGAGTGGTGAAACCTTCTATGTAACAGATACACAGGGTAACGAACAGGATAAGCTTTATAAAAATGCAGATGGAACCATCACTCTTAAGAGTAACGGCAAAACCTTTGATTATAATAAGGACGGAAAACTTTGCAGGCTTACACAGAAAACCGGTGAGCAGGTAACGGTTGAATATGCATCCGACAGCATCAGATTAACCGACGGTGTATCCGGACAAATCATAACCCTTATTCTTAACGGTAAGGGACTGGTTGGTAAGGTCACAAACGGTACGGCAGAGGCTTTCTTTGAGTACGACGGTAACGATTATCTTGTTAAATACACCGACGTTGACGGCTTTATAACCGCTTATACCTATAACGAAAACGGCCAGGTATTAACCGCTACCGATGATGACGGTAATACTTACTTTGAAGATATATATGATGAGAACGGACGTGTAACTGAGCAGAAAGACGCGTACGGAAACCTTTCTTACTTTGCTTATACGGAAACAGAGAACGGCTTAAAGACTGTTTTCACCGACAGAAACGGAAACAGTGATACTTATGACTTCGATTCTGTAGGAAGACTTCTTTGCCATTTTGACAAGGAGGGTAATGCCACATCATATGAATACGATGAAATCGGTAACCCCACAAAGACCATCGATGCCTGTGGAAATATTACCCTTACGGAGTACGACGAAAGAAGCAATCCCATAAAGGTAACCGATCCCGAAGGTAACGTTACCACGTATGCATATGATGCAAATGATAACCTTGTAAAGGCAACACTTGCCGACGGAAGTGAACTCACATATACATATGACAGCAAGAACAGACTCGTATCCTCAAAGAATCTTAGGGGTCTTGAAACCATAAATGAATACAATTCAGACGGACAGCTTGTAAGGACAACAGCCGGAGAGAAGACCGTAACCTACACATACGAAAACGGTAACGTAAAGACTGTTACAGATGCATGTGGTAACGTTACTACCTTTTCGTATGATGCAAACGGGCATCTTTCCGAGACTAAGGAT
>JAZLJG010000211.1:0-35746 GCA_045617745.1 Lachnospiraceae bacterium
ATACCTCTATCAGCTTACTTTGGCATACAGTATCAAAGAACTTCTCCAAGTCCATATCCACTACATATACATAGCCATCATTTACATTCTTTTGGCATTGTCTGAGGGCATCGTGTGCTCCTCTTTTCGGTCTGAAACCAAAGCTGTTTTCTGAGAATTGCTCCTCATAGATTGGCGACAGTTCCTGTGCTATTGCCTGTTGAATAACTCTATCAACCACCGTAGGAACTCCAAGTTTTCTGAACTCGCCTTTCGTTTCTTTGGGTATTTCTACCCTTCGAACTGGGTTGGGTTTATATTTCCCTTCCCTTATCTCTTGGATTAGGGTTTCTTGGTTTTTTCTTAGGAAGGGCAGAAGTTCATCTACCTGCATACCATCGCTTCCACCTTTTCCCTTGTTTCTCTTGACTTGCTTATAGGCATCGTTAAGATTATCCTTGCGCAAAATCAAGTCCAAAAGATTATTCATCCAATAGTCTGTGATGACACCGCTCTTTTCAGTAATCTTAGAGTAGTCGAGCACTTCTGCATACTCTTTCTGTTCCGCAGATACCATTTGCAGATAGTCTTCTATATGAAGTTGTCTGTTCTTAAATCTACTTTCAGTTACATTCATTGCTTGTGTCTCCTAAAGTTCGGTCCTTCACTGATGTTTGCAACCATTCAGCTACTATGACCTCTGCTGACTTCTCGCCATTCGTTGTTACTGACGGATTTCATACTCTGTTTCCATCCGCTGACGAGACCTCCCTTGGTACCACACGTCACTTTCTCTCCATACATCTGCCACATTTACTACAGTTAATTCCGAGTAGTTATCGGACTTTAGTTTGTGATGCAACCTTGTCCTTAACTGTAGCCTGATGTGATTTCTGTTCGTCAGACCGGAGATTTGCCTCCACCTTCCTTCAGATTCCACCTCACGATGGACACCCTTGGTCTTGGCTGTATCCTTCCCACTACTAGGGCGGATTAGGGACTTGCACCCATTAGAAACGTGCGCCGCAAGGCGCACATCAAAAGAGGCAAAGAAGAATCTCTTCTTTGCCTCTAAACTTTTGTTAGGCTGACCTAACACTTTTTCAAAGAACCGCTGTCAGTTCAAGACTTTCATCAAATACCACAATATCCGCCCGTTTTCCGGGTTCAAGAGAACCTACGGTATCATAGATACCGGCTTCCTTTGCAGGTGTGGATGTGGCGGCCTTCACAGCCTCCTCAAGAGGAACTCCCATCCTTACAACGCTTCTCATACAGTCAAAAAGATTTGTGACACTTCCTGCCAGGGTACCGTCCTCAAGGGTTGCAAGTTTTCCGCAAACCTTCACAGGCTGGCCGCCCAAAGAATAACTTCCGTCAGGCATTCCGCAGGCCCTCATGCTGTCGCTTATAAGGCATATTCTGTCGCCTCCGAAGTATCGAAAGGTATTACGTACTACCATAGGGTGTACGTGAATGCCGTCACCGATAAGCTCTACGCAGACGTTGTCTGCGTCCATGGCTGCGCCGATAACGCCCGGCGCCCGGTGGGTGTAAGGCGGACACGCATTGTAAAAATGCGTTACGTGCCTTACGCCCAAAGCCATGGCGCCGGCAGCTGTATCCGCATCCGCCTCCGTATGCGCTATTGTAAGTGCATACTTACCGAAATTGTCTTTTATAAACGCTGTTGCACCTTCAACCTCCGGTGCAATGGCCACAAATTTAATCATTCCGCCCGAGGCCTTCTGAAGTCTTTCTAGCATTGCCGAATCCGGGGCACAAACAAATTTGGGGTTCTGCGCTCCCCTTTTGGCCATACTGATAAATGGTCCTTCAAGATATATTCCCTTTATGACAGAGGTCTCGGAAGCTGCTTCTTTCACGGCTTCAACAGCTTTTGTAAGTTCCTTCTCTGCGAGGGTCATCGTAGTAGGAAAATAGCTCGTAACGCCCACGGAGCGCTGGTACTCCGCCATCTTCAATATTCCCTCGGGATTACCGTCGCTGGTATCCTCTCCCATGCAGCCATGGGAGTGTATGTCCACAAGACCGGGAATTATGTACTGTTTCCCTTCAGCGGCCGAAAGCTTCACGCTTTCGCCTGTGGAAACAGTCTTTATAATTCCCGCCTCATATTCTATCTCTCCGGGTTTAAAAACACCGTCCTTTGTAAAAACCAGTCCCTTAATTTTCACATCGTTCTCCGTTTACAAATTCAAAAACTTCTCAAACAGTTCACAGAATGCCTTCGCATCCTCTTCTTTGACCATTTCGCAAAAGATTCGAAGGAGAGGCTCGGTTCCCGAAAATCTTACCGATATCCATCCGCCATCCTTAAGATAAATCTTCAGGCCGTCCATGTAGGATACCTTATCGATTTCATAGGGTATTTCCGGAAGTTTTTTATCCGTAAGCACAAGCTTTTGAATCTCTTTCTTTCTTAAAGGGCTGAAACGGTAATCCCTTTCTTCCAAAGCCATGGCACCGTACTCGCTCTTGATGGAAGCCATGATTTCCGAAAGTTTCTTGCCGGTAACTGCCAGCATCTCCATCAAAAGAGCTGCGGCGTAAATACCGTCCTTTCCTCTGATATGGCCCTTTACGGCCATACCTCCGGAGGACTCACCGCCGATTATCGCATCCGACTTATACATCATCTCCGAAATATGCTTAAATCCTACAGGCACCTCGTGACACTGGTATCCGAAATCCTTCGCAATTGCATCCAGAAGATGGGTTGTGCAAAGATTTCTTACACAGTCGCCCTTGAAGCCCTTATACCTCACAAGGTAATAGTACAAAAGAACAAGAATATCGTTTGGATGAAGGAAATTACCCTCATCATCAATAACACCGATTCGGTCTGCATCACCATCGGTTGCAATACCGATATCGAAATTATAATTGAGCACGTGAGCCTTTAACTCTCTTAAAGTATCGCTATTTGGTGCAGGAAGCTTTCCTCCGAACAACGTGTCGTGTCTGTCGTGAATTGTCTCCACGTCACAGCGCATAGTCATAAGAATTGTCTTAAGGCTGGTTTCACTTACCCCATACATAGGGTCCAGTGCAACCTTCAGGCCTGCTTCTTTGATCTTCTGCACATCCACAGAGTCTAACACCGCATCAATATAGTCATTCAACGGATATATCTCATTAATAAGGCCTGCCTGAAGACCTTCCTCATAATCCATATCCTTAACAGGCAATTCGGTAATCTTCGAAATATACCCCTCAATATCCTTTGTCTGCTTTTCATCCGCATCACGACCGCCGTATGTAAACACCTTCACGCCGTTATAAATCGCAGGATTGTGGCTTGCGGTAACCATCATGCCATAGTGCATCTCATGCACCTGGACATAGTACATAATCAACGGTGTAGGAGCCGCTTTATTCACAAGAAATGACTTAATCCCTTCCTTTGCAAACACGCAGGCAATCCACCTCATGGTTTCCTTCGAAAGAAATCGTTTGTCGTATCCGATTACTATTCCTTCTTCTGCCACTCCTTCGCTTTTCATTTTGTCGCACATGGCCTTCGCCAGTATCTGGATATTAGCCCTTGTGAACTCATCTCCGATAACAGCTCTCCAGCCTCCGGTTCCAAATTTAATCATTAACCTAACCTCCCAAACAACTCCTAAATTTTATTATACCACAAATCAATTACCCAGTGCCAAAGGGGACGCGTGCCAAAGGGGACGGGGGAAACTGTCATCAAGGAGTGTCCCTACTGTCAGCAGGAGGCCATTGTATAATGTGTATTTTCGCAGGGTCGTACGGAAGCAATAAAAAACGGTAAAACCTGGCGTCACAAGAGCCGAGTGGTAACGTGGCCCCGCAGACGGCTTGCTCTCACAAAGCCGCAAGGGGTCCGGCCGCAGTGACTCGTAACTGTTCTTTGCGTGAGTAGACCAAGAAAAACACATTATACACCGGCCCCCTGTTGACAGTAGGGACACTCCTTGATGACAGTTTCCCCCGTCCCCTTTGGCACGCGTCCCCTTTGGCACAAAAAAACCGGGAGCACCACGTGGTGCTCCCGGCCCAAAAGCCATCCTACCTTGTAAACTGTGAAATGAATTTCCATGCGTTTTCGCATGTATGCTCTCTGCATTCGTGAACCTGTTCGGAAACACTTGAGAAAGCCGTACGGCAAACGCCGTCTTCGCTGTTGTAGTATCTTACGGTAAGTGTTGCATCTCTTGACTCGTCGTAAATCTTCTCAACGCGGTCAGCTTCGATACCGTAAACGGGATCTGCCCAGTTTTCTTTGTCCTCAAACTTCATATCAAATTTCTTGATAACCTTGTTTGTGGTTGCTGCGTAGTCTACACGTTCGATACCCTGCTCTCCCTGGAAAGGAAGCTCGGTAAGGTGAGACTTCTCACCACCGGATACGAAAAGCGGAACAGGAACAGTCTTGTTAAGCTTGTCGCCAAGGTTTTTACCGAAGGGATTGTTGTAAACGGGGAACAATGCACTGTGAGGAGCAAGGCCTGCGAATACTTCAGGATATTCCTGATACATATCCCATGTCTTTCCGCTACCCATTGAGAAGCCGGAAGCGTAAATTCTATGCTCATCAATGTTGTAGCGCTTCTTAAGGGAATCAAGAACCTCCATAACCTCTGTAGCAGTTACATTCTGGTGATTCTCAAGTGATACAAACAGGAAGCCGTACTTGTGACAAATCTCCCACCATCCTGCTACGAATGTAAGGTACATGGATGAATCTCCGCCGCCGTGGAAACCGATCATCAAAGGAGCGGGACCATTCTTGAATGTGTCGTTGTTGTAGTATGCAAAGTAACCAACCTTGTGCTCAGTGGTTCCCTGCATGATTCTGTTATCTTCTGAGGTTTTAACGGTAACAATACCGGTATCCTCAGTCATATCAAGTGCCTCAAAATCAGGTTCGATTTCGATCTTTCCGCACCACATTTTAAACTTACGTACAAATGCCTTGAAATCTGCAACATAGTCTGCTTTGTCCTTAACAAGAAGGTTCTCGCAGCCTTCAAATGCCTTGTTGATTTCAGCACTGTTTCCAACGCTTAATACTGCGATGTCCTTTCTTTCTACCGTAGGAACTACGCTTAAGCCTTCCATGGAGCACATAGCGGGAGTAATTTCGCCGGGTCCCCACAAATATTCGCCGTTAAGAGTCTTTAAAAGATTCTTGGCAACATAGTCTGCAGATTCACCGTAGCTGTAGATATCTGCTCTGAAAATAGCGCCTCTTACGAAGCAGCCCTTGAACTCTCTTGTGAAGAAATCGGTAATCTCCACAATACCGTCTTTGTAGTAAGGATTCATCTTGATCTCTGCGATTACAGACGCATACAAATCCTCCGTAGCATTCTTCCAACCGCCCTCACATGTAGGGTAAATAAAAAGAACACTTGAATCCACATCCGAAGCTATCTTTGCAAGTCCGGTCTTTTCAGCAAAAGAAATTGCCTCGTCCTTGTCCATCTTCTTTTCTTCGAACACCAGTAAGCAGGGTGCTCTGAAGGTGTAGTTTAATGCTTCACCGTCAATTGTAGTAGCAGGCACATAAGTCTTCAAAGAAAACTTCTCGTACACATGCTCCCAGTACTTTCCCCCGTCAGCAAGTGTGCTGACCACAGGTCTTTCCATCATTGCCATAATGTTAACCTCCTAATATACATCTATAAAAAAACAATACCCACAGAAGCCTTCGTTTTCTATGGGTATCGTGCTATTTATTTCTCAAATGTTGTTTTCTTGGCGAATCAGGGACGGGTTCCTATTCGCCATTTGGCGAAAAAGGGACAGGTTCCTCACCCCCTATAAAAGCCCTATTTTCACACTTCTTCGACTCCATCGCATTTTGAAATAGTATCAATGGAACCGTCTTCGTTGTACGTAAACTCAGCCACGCAGACACTTCTGTGGAAAAGACTTCCCCCGGGAAGCTCTCCCGTATGATAGAAAAGATATGAGTGGCCCTTAAAGTCCGCAATTCCGGGATGATTTGTAAACACACCGCCTTCTTCAGTCATCAAAGTACCGCCGTAAACCCAGGGACCGGTAGGATTCTTTGATGTGGAATAAGCAAGGGATTCATCTCTGCTTCCCTCACGGAAAGCTGCATAAACCATGTAATACAGTCCGTTTCTTTTGTAGAACCAGGGGCCTTCGCCGTATGACGTACCGGTCATATGCGCACCCTTTGCAAATGACTCAACCGTCATTGGAATCTTCTGAACACCCACCTTCTCATCGTAGGAAATCATATCCTCGTTAAGAAGCACATATCTAAGCTCCGGATTTCCGAAATAAAGGTATGCCTGGCCATCATCATCAATAAACACCGTAGGATCGATATCGTTCCAGTCGCCTTCGTCCACCAACGGATGGCCAAGGTCTTTGAAAGGCCCTTCCGGCTTATCCGAAACACCTACAGCAATCGCCATTCCGCTGTTTTTCTTGTGCACAGGACAATACAGGTAGAACTTGCCGTTTCTTTCAACACACTGGGGAGCCCATGCTCTGTCATCCGCCCACTCAATGTCGTCCAAAGAAAAAATCTTTCCATGATCTGTCCAGCTCACCATATCCTTTGTGGAAAAACATCTCCAGTCAAACATTGTGTAAAAATCGTTAATCAACTCATCCTCATCATGAGTCGTATACACATACATAGTGTCCCCATACACCATAGGCGCGGGATCGGCCGTGTAAATCGACGAACATATAGGATTCTTGGAAAATCTTTTGCCCATAAGAAATCTCCTTATAAAACGTTTTACTACATTATAACTTACAAGTATCAAAAATCAACAAAAAAATCTTTCTAAACAAAAATCCCGGCTTTTCTCCACTGCTTTCCTTACAAAAAACCGGGAGCACCAAAAGTTGCTCCCGGCCTATACACACATTATAGTTTGCGCTTTATGAAAGTTTAAAGAACTCAATAGCCTCGTTCATGTCTTCCTTAGCATTACGCATATCGCTTGTGGAATTCTGGGTATCCGCGCAGGACGCAGCAACTGTCTGGCAGGATGCGGCAACTTCTTCTGCAGATGCACCGAGTTCTTCTGAAATAGCGCCCAGCTCGTTAGTGGTATTTGCAAGGTCTACCTTGATGGCATCAAGCTTTCCTGTCATTTCCTTAATGGTGTTGATTTCAGCAATTGAAGCCTCAACTGATTCGGAAAGAACATTGAATTTATCCTGAGCATTTTCAATATCCTTCTGTTCTTTGGTAATAACCTCATTAACTCTGTTGGAAATTTCAACGGTACCGCTTGAAAGAACGATAATGTTGTCCATAAGCTGCTTAATTTCCTTTGCGGAATCAGCTGAAGAGTCAGCAAGGGATCTGATTTCATCAGCAACAACCGCGAATCCACGTCCTGCCTCACCTGCACGTGCTGCCTCGATGGAAGCATTAAGTGAAAGAAGGTTTGTCTGTGCTGCGATGGACTCGATAGCCTGTACAGCTTCACCAATCTGAGTAATTGCGTTGTTTGTCTCGGAAATCTTACTGTTAATACTTGCCATAGCTTCAACAGACTCATTCGCTCCGTCGTATACGGACTTCATGCACTCTGTTGCTTCGTTGTTGGCATTCTTAATGGTCTGGGAAGCATCGAAAAGATTAATGACGTTTTCGTTAAGCTCTTCTACATTCTTTCCAAGCTCATAAGCCTTATCGGTCATTATCTGGGCATTCTCTGCAACTGCCTGGGAAGTATTTGCTACTTCATCGATTGCGCTGCTTATCTGTGAAACTGAATCAACGTTCTTATTGGTCATTCCGTCAACGTTTGCAATAGCTCCGTTAAGAACATCAGCAGAATCCTTAACACTCTGCATTGACATGCTCAGTGCACTTCTCAAAACTCCGAATGCATTAATAATGTTAACTGTCTCCTTAATATGAGACTTGGCATTACATTCAACCGTAACATCGCCTGTGCTGAGCTTTTCGGTTGCCTTTGAAATATCTGTAAGAGGCTGTGCGATAACCCTTGCAATAAGTACCGAAATAACCATAAATACTGCTACAGCCACAAGGCATATGATAATAGTAGTTTTCTTAACGTTATTTATTCCGGCCATGGCGTCCGATTCATCTGCCGTAAGTACTGCGATGTAGTTGTCACCTTCGCCTACATAGTAAGCCGCATACTTATTGGCTCCCTTGTATTCGTAAGCAATACATTCGGGCTGGGGATGTTCGCCTGCCGCAAGTCTTGCCACGATACCCTTAACTGCCGCGTTTTCTACAGGATTACCGATTTTTGATTCATCGGGATGATAAAGCATTGTTCCGTTTTTATCTACAAAATATATATAAGCTGAAGAGAGGCCCAAAGAAGAAACATCACAAACCTTAGCTGCAAAATCATTTACAAAGGTTCCTGCGCCAACATATCCAACAGGAGTTGAGCCATCATAAACGGGAGCATACATTGACATGATAAGCTTTCCCGATGCGGGTGATGTAATAATTCCTGCATTATAAACTCCGTCTCCGGCTGCCAGCATGGAATCCTGCAATGCCTTGAGGCTGTCGCCTTCTCTTGTAGCGGTTCCTACAATTGCGGTTGAGGGATGAGCCCATATGGTAGATGTCCAGTCAGCAAGATAAATGCCTTCCCAGCCTTCCAACATTCCATACACATCCATCGTATAGTTCTGTGCTTCTGCCGCAAGAACCTCATCCGTAGGATTTGCCAGAAAGTCCTTTACAAAAGGAGCCTTTCCGAATGCCTTCATCTGTGTCTTACTGTTTTCGGTCATCTCATCGAAAGCAAGACCTGTTTCCTTAATAAGTGAAACCATCGCCTCAAAAGTGGTCCCCTGAATTTCATTACTGCTGTTTTTAATCAAAAGAAGACTTAAAACGATTGATGCGCAAACAAGCGGAATAATTGCAAAAAGAATAAGCGTTATTCTCATACTTAATCTGCCGGTTTTTTTGATACTGTTTTTCTTTGCCATAAGTTTATACTCTCCTTCGCAAAAAAATGCCAAAACACAACATAATCATGATATTCTTTTGACATTACCATGGAATTAAAGCTAAAAAAAAGCGAAAGAAACGGGCCGGTAAGAACCGGCCCGGAAAAAACATATTCACTTTACAACTTATCAACCCATAGCAAAATTAGCCTGGATAACATCAAGAGTAAGCTCTTCGTATGAAATATCATCATAGGACTCCACATAAGGAGTGTAGTACAGGAAGTATTCCTGCTCATCAGCTTCTTCTCTGTCTACTCTGTAAGTCTGTTCTATAGTTTCATTGCCTTCCTGATCGTATGAGGTTGTGGTAAGGCAGGCAAGAAGCTCAACAGCCTCATCAAAACCAAGCATGTAAACGTAGTCGTCCTCATATATGGTCATGGACTCTGTATCATTGTCGGGATCGTGTACCAAAAAGCCACCTTCTGCTACTCCGTAAGGTGTTCCGCCGATATCTGCTGTACAGAAGCATCCGTCGTTAAAATAATAAATTTCGGCGATTCCCTTGCTTCTAAGGCCAAGTTCACCGGCTACAATAAGATCATTGTAATTGTCACCGTTAATATCTAACATTGCCAGCATAGGATTGTAAATGGTCATTCCTGTCTCAGGTGATACAAAATATCCCTCATCGGAAAGACCGTCTGAAAGGTAGTTTCCGTAATAAGCCTTGATGGACTCATATTCCAGAATAAAATCATACGTTTCGCCGTTCTCTTCTGCAGGTTCTTCTGCCAAAGCAGGTTCTTCTGCTGAAGGCTCCTCAGCTGCAGGTTCTACAGATGCAACCGGCTCCTCATACGAAGGCTCTACCGGGGGCTCTTCTATTACTTCGTTACCGCATGCCGCAAGAGAAAATAGCAGCACTGCGGACATTAAAATTCCTAAAAATCTTTTCATTTCTTTCTCCTAAAAATTTACTTAATCTTCCTTCTTTTCCAAAGATTCTTTTGCTTTTTTCTTCTTACTGCTCTTAACTATAGCTACAAAAACAGCCACAAGCCCGCCTACTATTAAAAGAGCGATGGCGATTAAAATAACAACAGGCCAGCCCATGCCGGATGCCGAATAGTTTTCCGGTCCTGCCACGTCAAGAATTGCATTAATCATACTCATAAAATCTGCCTCCTTAAAAAATTAAGAACCCGGTCAGCAAAGATACCGCATTTGCCAGAAGAACAACCACATAAATCCTTATGCCGCTTACCTTTTCTTCAAAAGCGAATCTGTACATGAAGCATTCCGTAAAATACACTACCATCTCTAAGAAAGTAAGTATCCACACATAGGTAGAATGATTTACGTAACCGCAAGACCGGACCACTAACAATAATACGTTTATACTTATATTTGTTATGGCATTTACAAGAAAACAATTTGCAAAAAATCTTATAAATCCCACATTCTTAACATCCTTACGAAATCCAAGATACATAACCGGAGTCTCCGTAAGAATAGTAAGTCCTACCGTTTCAAGAAACATCAACAATAAATCCATAACCAATAAACCGAAGTTTCAAAAAGAAACCTCCCCATATCCTTCCCACCATTAATGTCCCCTGTATAATAAGTATCCGCCAATTCAGCCGTTTCTTCAAGTATCCAAAAGTTACTTTCTGGTATTTACGGGCTTTTCTCCCTTTTGGTATAAATCAAAGCCACCAAAGCCGTTCCTATAATCACCACAGGAATCCAGCTTCTCGAAAAACCCTTTGTAACCTTAGCTGAGGCGGAAGCCGCCTCCTCTTGTACCGACGGTTCAATGCTTTCAACACTTTGCGAAACGCAATCGGTTCCGCCGACTTCTTCTGCTGCCGATACCAAAACTCCGGATTCCATTATAAGGAATACCAGCGCCACACAAATCAATATTTTTAAAGCTCTTCCTGAAAAAATCCTCATTGCCTCTCCGTCCATCAGATACCGCATTTTCATCTTTACAAACGGATTCTATCCTTCAGCCCCCAAACGCACAAGTAACTAAAAATTACCTTTTTGCCTAGCCCGGTAACTTTTAGTTACTTATTATTTTTCCACGATTCAATTAATCAGCCTTCTTCAAAAGAGCCCTGATTTCGGTTCTGTTCTTCAGGCACAGTTTATCAAGTATCTCCGAAACCTTCTTTTTTATGTATCCGCAGGAATAATTTGCTTTATCAGCAATCTCCTGATTGGAATAGCCTTCTGCCACGAGCTTTGCTATCAAAAGCTCCGAGGGCGTAAGTTCCTTTTCCGCCTTCTTTAGCCCTTCCGGGTTAAACGCATTACCGGAGGCCATGGCCTTTCTGTTCTTTTCAAGTTCTCTCTTTATGCGGGCCAGAAGCACAATCTTAACAAAAGGCTTCACTATATAATCCGCAGCTCCCATTTCAAGGCCCTTGATTTCAAAGTCCGGAGCATTCATTCCGGTAAGAAAAATAATGGGAGTTTCCTCACAGCCATTTATTTCCCTGATCTTTCCATAGGTTTCATAGCCGTCCATTTCAGGCATATCCACATCCAGAAGAATCAGATCGAAGCCGGAATTTTTCATCAAAAGCTTCAGTGCCTGGTCTCCCGACTTGGCAAGGCTCACCTCGTACCCTGCACCCATAAGGATATCTTCTCCTGTATTTAACATATTTATGTCATCATCAATATATAAAATCTTCGCTTCAGACATTGCTCTTTCCTCCGATAAGCTTCACTAAAAGTTTCTCTGCCTCATCAAATTCTATTTCCGATATCTTTCCTGCTATCAGCCTTAAAGTTTCTATTGTATCTTCGTCCTCAGAAGCTTTCTCCATTTCATCAAGAAGTTTCAAAGAAGGGGTCTGCCTGCACTCCCTAATATTGTCTTTAAGTTCCACCAACATTTCTCCAATGTCCCGTGAAGAAGTTTCGTGTTCTTTGGCTTCATCCGCTTTCGGAACAAACTCCCGGACAAACTTCTGCAAGCCGTCTCTCACTCTTTCCCATTCAAAGACAAGAAGGCTTTGTGAATTGACAACATATTCCCTGTCCCCCTGCCTTAAACGCTTTTCAAGTCTGGCCGCAAGATTACTGAGTTCTGTCGCTCCTATATTTTGGGCATTTCCTTTTAAAGAATGAAGGATAAGGGTCAGCTTCTCATAATCCTTTTCATAAACACTTTCACCAAATGTCGCAATACTCTGGTCAGCTTCGTTCAAAAAATAGGAAGCGGCCCTTCTGTACTGATGAATATCGTTTCCCAAAAACCTGAGTCCTTCAGAGAGTTCTATATCATACCCCTCAAGAAGCTTTGAGAAGTGCTGCATCTCTTTGACGCTTACCACATCTTCCGTTACTTCCTTTGTCCGTGTCACAAGTTCTTTTGGAAGATATTTCAAGAGGCTGTGCTCCAGTTCCTTCCAGTCTATGGGCTTTGAAAGGTACCCGTCAAAGCCCTCCTCCAAAAGTGCTTCCCGCCTTCCCGATGAAACATCAGCCGTAAGAACCACTACCGGTTTGTTTTTATAGTTTTCTGAAAGTCTTAAATGCTTCATGGCCTCTGTGCCGTCCACTTCCGGCATCATTAAATCCATGAAAACAAGGTCATAATTCTTCTTTTCGCACTTTTCGTAGCATTCGGCAGCATTTAAGGCAGTATCAACCTGCACCATGGTTCTTTTCAAAAGAGCCTTGCATACATTAAGGTTCATGCTGTTATCATCCACCACAAGAATCGCCGCGTCGGGAGCCACAAAAAACTCCTCTGAATTGGTGTATACCTCTCCCTTATCCGTATCAGCAATCTTCTGCCCCAGGACAAAGCTGAAGGTACTGCCCTTTGTATATTCACTTTCAACCTTTATTTCTGTTCCAAGAATGGTTGCCAGATATCCTGAAATGGCCAGCCCAAGACCGGTTCCTTCAATATGTCTGTTTTTGAAGGAATCAACTCTTTTAAAGCTTTGGAATATTTCTCCCAGCTCCTCCGGTTTTATTCCCACACCCGTATCCTTTACGGCAAAATATATATTCTGAATCCCGTCCTTTTTGCCAAGATTCCTAACTTCAAAACATACCGAACCTTCTTTGGTATATTTCACGGCATTGGAAAGAAGATTCGTTAGAATCTGCGAAAGTTTCCGCATGTCTCCCACAAGAAGCTTTTCTATCGTCTCATCATCCTTCATGATAAACTCTATATTTTTCTTCGAAGCCTCTTTTTCGAAATAACTCTGAACACTGTGAATAAGCTTCGGAAAACTGTAGCTGTCTTCATAAACGTTTTCAGTACCCGCTTCAATTCTCGAATACTGAAGCACCTGATTCACCTCAAAAAGAAGCTGATCCCCCGCCTCTTTTGCATTGGAGGCATATTCTTTTACGGTATCATTTTCAGATTCCCTTAGAATCATTTCGTTCATGCCAAGCATCATGTTTATGGGAGTACGGATTTCATGTGACATGTTAGCCATAAAACGGCTCTTTGCCTTGCTGGCTTCGTCGGCAATTCTTTCCTGCTTCCTATATTGGGCAATATAAGCAAGGAAAATCAAACCGATTCCCACACCACATATAAACAGCCCCATAAGCTGGTCTGTAAATCTGTCCTTAGGTGATGCAAAGGGAGTAACCGTTTCGGGATGCTTAAATGCATAAATGCATATTCCCGCATAATAAACCATCTCCAAAAGCTCCATAAACACCAGAAGCTTTCCCCGGAACATCATGTACGTGAAAACGAGTGAAAACATAAAGAAATAAGGCATGGAGCCTTCAAGACCGCCCATCTCAAAAAACAGCATGGAAAACAGTCCCATAAACACGCCTAGTACAGTAAGAATGTACCCGACTACATATTTCCCCGTTCTCTCCACAAACCAAAGAAGAAGAACGCTCACTATTCCTGCAGATAAATTAATAATACCCCCGGAGACAGACATTGTCAGACTCTGGATTCCCGCAACAATACAAACAAGGACTCCCGCCGAGCCCAGTATCTTAAAAAGCGTAATATCTATTTCTTTGTCCTTTGTGTAATACTTCACCAAAAATTCATACAGTTTTTTCATATCAGTCCCTCTTTTTAGATAATAACACAAAAACAGCCCTGCGTATTAACACAGAGCCGTTTTCTCCTATTCCCGTCAAAAGACTTATTTACTGTTTTACAAAGTTTCCGAAGGATTCACCCGAAGGAACAATGTCCCACTGTGAATCAACTATTTCAAGTGTGTAGCTTCCGTCTGCTTCGGGATTTAACTGGCAGGAAAGCTTGCAGTCTTCGTCTGCGTACATTTCAAACACATAGAAGCCGCCATCCATTTCTACACCGTTTCCGTTTTCGAATGTGGTAATTCTGTAAAGAGAAACGTCAAAACTTAATTCACCGTTTTCATTGGGGCAAACGCTTATGGTGCTTCCTTCATCGTTCATAAGTTCAAAGGGTTCTGTTCCTTCGGCATTTTTAGCTCCTGTGGGATAAATCTCTTCTGTATTGCCTTCCTCTACGGTAGTTTCAACCTGCTCTGCTGAAGCAACAGGTTCCAAAGTCTGCTGTGTACTGTTGCTTTCTTTTGTTTCACCACAAGCACACAAAGCAAAAATCAAACCCAAAGTTCCAAGAACAACCGCATAATTATTTAATCTTTTATTCATTTCATACCTCACTTTCATGCAATACACATTATATGCACAGGATGAGGTCCTGAAAAGGAACTAAAAGTTACCTTTTTATCGAAGGATAAATAGTTTTTGAATATGCACAGATATATGGTAATCCCTTACTTTTTAAGGTTACGAAGCCTCTGTATTTCACAGTCTATTTCATCAATCGGCGCGCCTTCCGTATAATTCCATTCCTCAATACAATTCTTCCTTATGCGTTCCTTACATTCTATTGCCTTGTCATAATCACCGCAGATTTCGCAAATAAGTGACATGCCTTCCAGCGCATCCACCATTCTCGGTTTAGCGTCGAGTTCATACGAACGCTCATAATAGTCATACGCCTTTTCGTACATGCATTCTCCCGCGTAAAATCCTGCCATTTCAAACAACATGATCGGATTATCAGGATTTGCCTTCTCATAATCCGCAAGTATTTTCCAAGCCTCCTCTGAACGATACTCAGCAAACGCAATCCTTGCACGGTACAAAGGTTCGTTAAATGATGCATGCTTTTTGAGTTTTAAGTATCTGTCAAGATAAACCCTTGCTTCCTTCGTTCTGTGATCCGCAAGCAGATTATCCAAAAGATACAGGTAATTAATCCCCACATCAGGATTTGTTTCAACAAGTTCCTTAAAGAAAGAAATCACAGACTGATGCTGTCTGATATTCCAGTCACATACGGCCGCACTCTCGGCTTTGTTAAGAAGCCATTGGTCGCGCTTAAGACCGGGGTTCAGGCGCATTGCCTTTCTCGCGTAATCTTTAACCTTCAGGCTGTCGCTTTCAATACGATGATTATGCAAATGTCCCAGCATCGAATAGATTCTGCCTCTATCCTCGTCACCGGCAGCAAGTCTTTCATTCAGAAATACCGCTGTTTCATTAAACTCCTTGTCCGAAAGCTCCGATTGTAAATCCAGCATATTATCTATGCGATTCAGTTTTTGCTCCGAAGACATGTCAAAAAGTTCGTCTATCGATACACCGAAATATACCGCCAGTTCAGGAAGCATTGCTATATCCGGTGCATTTACGTTATTCTCCCATTTTGATACCGCTTGCGCACTAAGCCCCAGTTCCTGAGACATCTGCTCCTGTGTTACGCCCTTTTTGAGTCTCAATGCTTTTATTTTATTTCCGATATTCATTTTCTGTTCCTTTCCTAAATGCAACTTAATGTCTGCATTACATATGCTTTCTATGTTCTATAGTATCCGCGGCATATTATGAGTGTATACCCTGATTTCTCCGTGTACAATGTATCATTCGTAAACCTTACTTGACCATTGGTTGAAAACGAAAAAGGACAGGAAAAACTTCCCGTCCTTTCAGGCACCCGACTCAAGCCATTGCAGCAAAGCATACAATAAAGATTAAAAGCAAAAGTGCAAACCACTGATATCAAATTTCTCTCTCTATTCTTCATTCTCCTATCCCTTTTATCACCTTTTAACCGAATTCAGAAGAAGATTCGGAACCTCCTTCTGCCTTGCAATAAGCTTTTTAAAATCAGAAACGGTCATCGAATAGTCCGGCTCCTTACCCTCCAGCAAAGCGGTCAAATCCGCTTTGCGATGATAAGTTCCCCCTGACATTTGTTCCTTCAACTCATAATTGCCGTTTTCAAACAGTTCCCAGTTATCTTCCAGCAATTTAACTATTTCTTCATTCAATATCCTGTAGGTGGAAGCAAGTGTCTCCACGCTTTCATCAAAAAACAGTTCTTTTTGCAAAATTATCTTGCCTGTATCCAGTCCCTTCTCAAGACGATGTATGGTTACGCCTTTTGGAGTATTATCAATAAAGCTCCAAAGATTAGGTGAAGCTCCTTTATTCCAGGGAAGATAGGAAACGTGAAGATTGATGATTCTATCCTGAACCATATCTATAACATCTTCCTTCACTATGTGTGAATAATTGTAACTGATAACAAAATCCGGGGCATTTTCCCTTAAAAAATCTACGGAAATTTTATCCGTCCACAAGGTAACTTTGAAGCCCTTGTTCCGAAGCCAGTTATAAAGTCCCTTTACATTTTCGTTATTACTGAGAAGTAAAATCTTTTCCATTTATCCGTCTCCACTACTTCAAATCGCTCATAATTAACGGCTCGCCTCTTCCTATGTCCCTGCCTGCCTTCCGTCCCAAAAGTCCATTGAAATACTTTGGAGCAATTCCAAATCCGGGTCTTATTACCCTTATGTTTTCTTTTGTAAAAGCTTCACCCGTTTTTATGTCTTTTATAGCGAAAATGCTTCTTCTGAAAATGGTAGAAGCCTTCTCACCCTCTGTTAACTCATAGTGAGGTCCCTTTGCGATTCGCTTGGCATTTCTTATATCCAAAACCATTTGTTTAAATCCATCTATAGTCATGCTGAACTCACTGTCAGCACTTTCAACTCCTTCAAGCTTAACATGCTTCTCCACAACACATGCACCGAGGGTAACACCCACAACAGCCGCCAGACTTCCTGCGCTGTGATCGGATAATCCTACCGGAACTTTGAATCTTTCTTTCATATCCGGAATATTTCCCACATACATATCCTCCCAGTTTGCAGGGTATTCACTGCAGCATTTCAAAAGAACAATATCATCGTTTCCCATTCTGTGACAGGCATCCAATGCATCCTGTATTTCTTCGAGAGAAGCCATTCCGCAGGACATAATCATTGTCCTCTTTTTGGAAGCGGTATACTCTATTAACGGAATATCCACCAGTTCAAAGCTTGCAATCTTATAAGCTTCAACTCCCAAATTCTCCAAAAAATCAACAGCATCATTATCAAATGGAGTGGAAAGAAAATCCAGGCCGCACTTTTCGCACTCCTCCTTTATTCTTCCCTGCCATTCATAAGGAGTATTTGCACCGGTATACAAATCATATAATTTTCTGCCGTCCCAAAGGCCTCCCTTTATCTTAAAATAGTCGTTATCGCAATCTATAGTTAATGAATCTGCTGTATATGTCTGGATTTTCAGGCAATCAGCACCCGTCTTGGAAACCTCACGTACTATCTCAAGGGCATTTTCCAGACTTCCTCCATGGTTAGCACTCATTTCGGCTATTACATATACTTCATTGTTATTAATCTTTTTATAAAGATTCATATACAGTCTCCCAAATAACAGTTTTTCACATTATATCACAAATCAATATTTCTTACTGAAAATCATTGAAGCCACAAGAAATGCAGCCTGTCCCACCGTATTCACGCCTTCAGAAATCCAGTTAAATATCGCCTTGTCAAAATTCTTGCTTGAAAGATATCTTTCATATTCATACCTCCATGATGCCTAACCCAATCTAAAATTCCCGCGAACATATTTTATCATAAAAGCCCCATTCATGGTATAATTTAGGCACAAATCCGGTATTCCTATGGAGGTAAATGATGAAAGCAAAGACCCGTGAGCAGCAAATAAGCAAAATAAAAGAAGTTCTTTCCCAAAAGAAACCAAACGGCTATGTTGCATATCTGGTGTTTATCATCTGTTTGGTTTACATAACAGACGAACTGGCATCCAATATATGCACCCAGATGAAAACAGAAATTGCCAATACGCTTTTTGCAGGCTTCGGTGAAGGCTCTCTTGCCAAGCTCGAGCTTCTCGGCCTGGTTTCCTACCCCTGCATAGCAATCTCCCTTTTTTACCGGACTCTTTCAGACAGAATGGGGCGCAAACCTTTTTTAGTAATAAATACTCTCGGAATGGCTCTTGGTATGTTTACGGTATTTCTTTCCACCAACATTGCCACTTACATTCTGGGCTACTGCATCATCTCTTTCTTTGTTCCCCATGACATGCAGGTAGTTTACATCATGGAAACTGCTCCTGCGAAACATCGCGCAAAAATATATTCTGTCATCAAATGCATATCCACTTTGGGAGTAATGCTCATCCCTCTCTTCAGAAAGCTCTTTCTTACGGATACTTCAAAGTGGAGAACGGTATTTCTGTTCCCCGCAATAATAGGTCTTGTTTCAAGCTTCTGCGGACTTCTTTTCACCAAAGAAACCGATGCATTTTTAGAGAATAAACTCAAATACCTTGAAGCAGGCGATACAGGCTTCGCTTCTAAAGAAGAAAACGCTCAGGGCGGCTTCTTTGCAGCCTTTAAGTTTTCCATGAAGCATCCCCAGCTTCGCCGCTTAAATATACTGATGGGGCTTTTCAATCTCGGATTTATTATTACCATGTACTATCAGGTTATGATTTCATACGGATATGCGGGCGCTTCCCTGGGAAAAGGGCTTTATGCTTCCATGGACGCCGCCCTTGCGGGCGTCTCCAACATGGAAGTCACCCGTGCCCTTTTCCTGTTTCCCATAGGAAGCGCCCTCGCACAGCTTTCCCACGGCTTCATTTCAGACCGCTTCGGCCGTAAAACCACGGGAGTAATAATGGCCCTGCTTACCGTCCTTTCCTTTGTAAGCTTTTTACTGGGTGCAAAATTCCTTCTTTCTCCATACTTTACGGGATTTATGTCCGGCGTATGCGTTGGAAGCTTCTGGGGCTACGGAGACATAAACGTAATGATGATGTCCGAATCCGCACCCACAAACCTTCGTTCATCGGTTCTCTCCTCCTGCTACGTAATAGGGGTTCTGGGAACCTTTGTGGGCATGGGAATACTGTTACCACTTATTTCACGCTTCGGAAACTCCATTACCTCAAAAGCCACGCTGTTTATAGCTCTTCCCGGAATCATTTCCTCCATATTCGTTCTTCTGAAAACCCACGAAACCCGTGGAATGGATATGGAAACAGTTACCGGCTTCGAATTCGACGAATAAAAAAATGCCCGTCTCCACGGAGACGGGCATTGATATTTGAACACACAAGAATTATCTTCCCGAGAACAACGGAATCTTCTCTTTGTTCGCTTCATACTTTTTTATTATTTCGTCAAACTCCCTCAGTTTTTCACTGTATTCCGGCGGATATATCTGTGAAGAAAAGTATACACTGTTTCTTCCTTCAAACCTGAAACTGTAGCTGTAGCTTTCACCGTCACTTACAAACATATCGGTAAAAGTCTTCTGATGCCACTCTTTCATATCATACTTGTCGAAGACTGCTTCAATATCATCCAATATGCTTATATCCACAAGATATTCGTCCACCTCAGGCTTGGCCCCATGCCACTCCTGACTTTCTTTCGAAACAACCGCTCTGGTTTCGTCATAGACCTTCACGGTTATTCTGCTTCCGCCGCCTTCCATTCCTCCTCCGACTGAGTAGGAATACTCCGAGAGCCTGCCTTCGCCTCTGTTTATTCCTTTTGTTTCAGAAGTTCTTTTATTCTTCAAAACTGTTACGGCCACAAAAATCGCAAGTAAAATAACAATCGCGCATATGACAGCAATAAGCACTTTCCACATTTTCTTCATTTTTCCCCCGCAAAAACTACTGAATTAACTCAGTCCATTCCATAGGCCCTGCATTAAACTCCTCATCTGTAAGTCCCAGGGACTTTGCATAATCTTCCATTATCCACGCCATATGTTCACCGGGAGCAATAACAAGGCCATCCTTCAAAGCAGAAGCCTTCAAAGCCTCGGCATCCTCGTTGTCTTCATCAGTATAGAACACTCCGTAAACGGTATCCCCGAGAACATACAATGCAATTGAATCATCTTCGCTGCCTGCTCCGTCCATCATCCACGCAAGATTACGTGTATCCATGCTGAAGAACCCTTCTTCAAAATACTCGAACAAACCGCCTATCCATCCTTTATAGCACTGCTCGCCATGGAATATTTCCTTGAACTCTCCGGATTTGTCTATAAATCCTTCATCGGTTATGTAGTCACCTGCTCCGCCTGAGCCGCCTCCGGTAATGAGCCCTGCCAAATTGAAATATTCATCGCTTCTGCTCCAGGTATCCACACTATATGTAATTTCCGCAATACCGTCTCTCTTTGCCAGCACAAAATATGAGCAGCTGTAAGTATCGGTAGATCCCTCTATTCCCACTCCTTCAAACTTAAGGAAAAGAATGTTTTCTCCGCCTTTATTCAACAAATAATATGAAACAGCCGGACGCATTCCGCCTTCTATGTATTCATTACTATAGCACATAAAATGGTCAAGCTCTTCAAAGGTCATTTCTTCCCCTACATGCTTTTCTTCATAATCATAGTATCCGAGGCTTACTCCTTCACCTACTCTGACCTTTATATTACCATTAAAAAAGTCATCAAAGAAAGCATCGCCGGTTCCGACAACAGCCGGGTTAGTACTGTTTTCTTTTGCTAAAACCGACTCTATACTAAACTTCTCGCCTAAAAAGTTTTCAGCCTCACCTGTGGCAGGATTAACGGTAATCCAGTCAACAGTAGCACTGTGGGCCTCATCCCCGTTATCCACGCTTTCATAAATGTGAATCACATAATTTCCGTCATCATCCACATGGTCCAAAGCACAATGGAAGGGAGCGTTATAACTCTTTCCGAGAATCGCCAGAACATCTTCCTCACTATATTTCAAAGCTTCCGGTTCCTGTTCTTTTTCTTCCGTTGAAGCCTGTACCGAACTCTGAGATTTACTCTCTTCTGACACTACCGAAGCATTCTCCTTTAAAACCCCCGGCTCTTCCTGCTTCTTACCGCATGCAAAAAGCATAACAGCACAAGACAGCACCAAAAGAACCGACAATAATTTTCTATTTTTTCTCATACTCAATTCTCCTATTCATCACACCTGTTTATGGGCATATTTTAAGCAAATGCATCAGCTAACACAGCCAGATGATTCTTCTTTCCCGAAACAATAACAACCTTGTCGCCGGTCATAAGTTTCGAATTTCCGTTTGGAATTATAACCTGTGAATCCCTGACAATGGCAGCTATCAGCGTATCCCTTCTAAGTTTAAATGACGGGGCTTTGAACTCCAATCCCAAATTTTTACATCCTTCGGTCACAGAAAATTCCATTATTTCCGAAAGGCCGTCACAAATGCTGTAAAAACGGTGGATTTCGTTCTTAGCATCACCCACTTCATAATTTCTTACAAAACGCATGATTTTGTTAACCGTAACCTCTGAGGTGGAAACGGTAATATCCATATTAACTTTATGTAAAAGCTTTGCGTGTTCGGGAGAATCCACTCTCGTGATAATCGAAGGAACACCCTTTGCCCATGCAAAAAGGCTTACCACAAGATTTGTTTCGTCCTTGTTGGTAAAAGAAATAACCGTATCCATTTTACTGGTATTTTCTTCTTCCAATACATCCAAAGACTCCCCATCACCATGGCAGACATTCACATTAGGGAAACGCTCCATAAGCTTTCTGCAGGTATCAATATTGCTTTCAAGAATCTGAATGTTCTTGCGCTTTTCAAGAAGCATGTCTATCAGGTATTCGGCCGCAATTCCGCCGCCCACAATAAGGACCTTCTTACCATTGGTTTTGGTAACACCAACCTCTTCAAAAGCCTTATCAAGCCTGTCCGTATCAGCAATAAGGTAAAGATTGTCTCCCTCTTCACACTTAAAATCACCACCGGGTATAAGTAGCTTTCCCTTTCTTAACACCGATACCACCAAAAAGTCTGAATCACCCTTTTTAATATCCTTTAGTGACTTTCCCAAAAGCGGCGAATAATTATCCAGGTACAAAGAAAGAATCTGTAACTTGTCCTCGAAAAATCCCTCCATCTTTACAGAACCGGGAAGTCCTGTATTCTGAGCCACCAGTCTTGCCACGTCATATTTCGGGCAGACAATCAAATCGATGGAATACTGCTCCTTAAGTCTCGCTCTTTCATCCGAAAGATCTGAAAGAAGAAGTCTGGCAACGGTCTTCTTGGTACCGAGGTTTTTGGCCTGAAGACAGCTCAAAAGGTTTACCTCATCCACGGCGGTAAGTGCTATAAGCATATCCGCAGTAGCAGCACCGGCCTTCTCCAGTGTGCCGCTGGAAGCTCCGCTTCCCATTACTCCGATAACGTTATACTCATCAGTTACCCGCTTAATTATGGTAGGAGAAGTCTCTATCACCACAATATCATGACCTTCCAAAGAAAGTGCCTCTATAAGCAATTCACCGGCTTTTCCGGCTCCTACAATTATTATTTTCATGCATCATTTCTCCTTCTTTGAATTCTTTCTGCCTTGTGCTTTTCAAGGAAAAAGTAAACCTTTTTCACAGTGAGACCCTGCACCAGAACAGTGAAAAAGATGGTCACATAAGTGACATTTAAAAATACCGTATATACATCCGGACTCAGAAATTCCTTTGTGCTCATGGCAAGTGCCATGGAAAGGCCGCCCTTTAAGGCAGACCAGGTCATCAGGGTAACATATTCCTTCATGTTATAATTTCCGGGAATCTTCTTACCCGTAAGAACCGTACTGACAAAAACTCCGAATGCTCTCGATATTACAATTGCTACAATTGCCGTCGGAATCACTACCGCCGCAAACTTGCTCACCTCAAGATTCACCACCAGAAGACCTATCATAACAAAAAGAACAGCATTCAGAAGGGACTCCAGTATTTCCCAGAAATCCTCGTACCAGTTTGAAGGGTCGATAACCTGAACCTTTCTCTCAATCGTTCCCATTGCATATGAAAAATACATTCCACAGACTACGGAAGCTATTACTCCGGAAAAGCCCAATGACTCACAGATAATGTAAACCAGTGAAACATCAAGAAGCGAAATCAGTATATAACGTATAGGATCTCTTGTAACTTTAATGAGTTGGAAAAGTAGAAATGAAACCACAAGTGCAACCGCAACCGCTCCGCATATCTCCTTTAGTACCAGCACGGCTACGTTTGAATCTCCCGCTTTTGTGATAATACTTCTTACGAAAATAAAGAGAGTTACACCCGTTCCATCATTGAAAAGTGATTCGTTTTCGATAACCGAGCATACATTCTTTGAAAGACCTATTTTATTAAGAATACCTGTTGCCGCTATAGGGTCAGTGGGTGACACCACACATCCCAAAAGGGAACAGGTCCAAAAATCCATAGGAATATTAAAAACAAGAGCAATACCATAGAAAATGGCCCCATAGAAAAAAGAGGACACGACTGTTGTAAGTAACGCAAGAAGAGATATAGGCCTTAAATTCTGCCTGAATTTCTTTATGTTTACCTTACTTGCTCCCGCAAAGAGCATGAAGCACAAAACCCCATCCATAAGATATTCTTCAAATCCGAAATCACCAAGATTAGCCACAAACTCATCTAATTTCGGCACATTGTGAATACTGCTTATCACCAGCAGTAAAACAGCAATAATCAGTGAAAACATGATAAGCGCTATATCGCTTTGTATATGAAAAAATTTCTCATTAAGGATACCTATCGAGACAATAAATATGAGTATGATAATAAGAAACAGCAGAATATTCATAGAATAATCAATTCCTCTCCCCCAAAATCGTATTTATTATATCACGTCTGTCCCGAACTTTGTATCACAAAAAAGCCGCCTGTTCCCCTCAAACAGGCGGCTTTCCCGCATAAAATCAATTATTATTAAAAAGCATCGGAATATTTCCTTCTGTACGGGATTCATCAAGAATCCTATCAGTAAGCTCTGAAGGAGTCAGTCCTTTTTCATCACTTAAGATTTTGCCCGCTTCTGCTGCCACTATTGCTGCGGAAAAGCTCGTCCCTTCGCCTCGGATTCGTTTTCCGTTAAGTGTTAACAGTCTTAAGTCACAACCCTCTGCAAGTATATCCACAGTATCGTTTTTCTGTGAAAAGGATGCTTCGCAAAGGTCTTCATCGTACGCCCCCACGCACAACACCTCTTCATAGCCTCCCGGGTAATATACCGCTTCGGGATCACTTTCCCCGTCATTGCCTGCACAGGATACAACCAGAACATTCTTCTCATAAGCATACAAAACAGCCTCATAAAGTTTGTCATTTCTGCCCTTTGTGCCCGACGCTATCAGCATCAGATCTGCGTGAAATTCATCCACCGCAGCATATATTGCATCAGCAACAACCTCCGGCTCTCCGACAATCCGGTTCCCCTGTGAATCCTGTGTTGCATACTTTATCGTTTTCGATATGTTCTCGAAAACGCTTAATCCTTCCATGCAGTCAACCGCTTTTTAAGCAAAATCATCGTAACTTTTTCCTATATTCTTTCTCATTTTTTCTCGCAATTTTCTCTTTTGGGTCTATATAAAAATTGCTTCTCTTCCGACCCAATCCCGCTCGCTTTTTCCCTTTCTTTTTTCCTTTTTCGAGGCAATTGGGTCTATGCAAATCTTTTCGCTTTCGATGACCCACAAAATCATCAAAATCGTGGGTCAAATCAGAAACATATCCCCTTTAGACCCAAATCCTCCGATTTTCCCTTCATTTTGCTGCAAAAGTCCCTTTTCTTTGGGTCTGAAGCGATTAAAAATCTCTATAGACCCAAACGCCATTCGATTTCCATAATCCGCAAAAAAGGCAGTGCGCTAAATGCGCACTGCCCTAAGCCCAAAGGCTGCCTTTAATCTTTTTTATCTTACTTCAATTCCCATTTCCTTCGCCCGCTCCATATAAACCTCATCCAAAGGATTTGCGGTCACCAGAACCTTCTTGGCATACTTACCGCCAAACCTTCCCGCAACCGTTTCCAGCTCATACAAAGCATGAAGAGCCTGGCTTGAAGCCATCCTTCCGCTTTTACAGGAAATAAATGTTGCTATGTTACCCCTAAGCGAAAGAACATCGATTTCATTAAGTACATCAATTCCCGGAGTGGTATGAATAATGCCATCCCAGTCCAGATGCACTCCCACACGACATTCATCGCTTGTTTTTGACTCCATAAAGCAGGTGTAGAGTTCCAGAACACTTCCGCCTTCCCAAAGGCTTTCCATTATTTCCTCATTCTTATAGCGGATAGTGTAGCTTTCAGCATTTCTCTCCACTTTTGAAAGTGCCCCGGTTTCTTTGAGAGCATCCAGCATGTCGTTTAACTTGTCTATACCCTTTAACGCACTGTTAGCGTCAGATTTTAAAAGATTATAGATATGACGGGAATTTACCGTAACCTCAAGACCCTGTGAAGGCCTCATCCGGTCTCTCAAAAAGTTAGTAAAGGTGTTCCAACAGCTCCAGTTTACCTCCGCCACCTTATAAACCTTCATCATATCTTCCATAAATTCCGGATTATCAAGTCCCTTGATATCCTTATGAAGATTCATGTTGATGGCTCCGCCATGCATCTTTATGAAAAGATCCAACGTCATGGGAATTTGCCTTTTTTCAGGAATCTTACTGATGTTTGGCGTCTTCCCAAGATTTATTTCTACCAGCTCATCGCCCGGAATATCGTAAATATGCATGGGGGCATCCAGTTCTTTGGCTATCATTCCGAATGCGATGGGAATCAGACTGTCTCCTCCAGTAACGTCAAAGAACACGTCATTTCCCTTGTCCTTCTCATGCATGACAACCTTCCGGATTGTATCCACTGCGGACTGAAGGCTGTTATTAGTAACCTCATGAAATACCACGGTTTCTACTTTGCATACCGTCCTAAGGAAATTCGCTGTCTGTTTTTCTTTTCTTTCAATCAAATCCCTGTAGCCGAAAAAGACTACCTTATCGATTTGAAAATTCATGCAGGTTATTAAGTTTTCTATCGGTTCCTCATCAAGAAACTCAAAATTTACAACCACGCTGCACCTCAAATGTTTGTTACGTTATTTAATGTTCACTAAGCTCTGTTCCGTCTGCGTCGAAAACACGGATAGACTTGGGCATAGGGTAAATCTCAACCTGAACTGTGGGATAGTTTTTAGCTCCAAGAATGCTTTCTTTGCCTGATTCAAATACAGTAATGGTAATATTGCCTTCATCATCAGCTTCGATGCTCTTAACATTCATAGTAACACCGTTTCCATGCTTCTTGCCTGCTGAAATGAATACAAATGCAGGTGAATCGCTTTCTTCGAGCTGATCTACATAGAAGCCCTTTTCCTCAAGCATGGGAATCTGGTACTTGGCAGGTTCATACTCTGAAATACCATATTCAAATCCGTTAACTGTTCCCTCACCTGTCAATGCCTGACTGTTTGAAGCGGGCGCTGTTTCCTTACAAGCTAACATTGCACATGCTACTATCGTTGCTGCCACAAGGGCAAAAATTCTTTTTTTATTCATCTTCTCTAACCTCCGATTGATTATTGATTATACAAGTAATACGAATCAATTTTCAAGTTTTATGGAAAAATGAAGAATTATTCGGTTTGCTTTTTGGAATTTGCGTATGCTTCGACAGCACAAAACCTGCGGCAGAAATTCCACCGCAGGTTATAGAAATATATTAAATCCCCTTCATGTCTGTTCTATTATGCCGATTCAATTTCGATTTAACAAATAAGCACCCATATTCAGATATGCAGCGAAGCACAGCCATATAATGTACGGAATCATCAGGCATGCAGCAAGCTTGCTGATGTCAAAAAACCTCAATGTGCACATAACTACAGCTGCCAAAAGAAGCACAAGCCACACAAAAGCAAAAAGATATGCTCCCCAGCTAAAGAATATAATTGACCACATAAAGTTAAGAACAAGCTGAAATGCGAAAAATGCCAGGGCCACAAACTTCTGATCCCGGTCCGCATCAGCCATGTAAACAAGGTATGCAGACCAGCCCATCAGAAGATAAAGAATTGTCCAGGCCACCGGAAAGGCCCAGGCCGGAGGAGAAAGCGGCGGCTTATTCACGCTGCCGTATGCGGTCATTCCTTTTGCCGACAAAACGGCTGACAGCGCACCAACTGCCAAAGGAATAATCAAAGCCATCAATAGTGCACAAATATTTACTTTTTTCATAACAATGTCCTCTCTGAAATATTTTAGACAAACCGTTGCCTTGATTTAGGTATACATTCAGAAAAAAGCTCTCGAAAGGTGGAGCAAAACGAATTTTTAACAAATTTCCCGTAAAAAATGGTGGCACAAAAAAAGCAGTGTCAAATCAATGTCACTGCTAAAAGCTTTTTTATACTGATATAGGTAAATCATCCTCGAAAAGCTGTACCTCAAATTATACACAGATTGCACATGCATGTGTAAAAACCGAAGAATGGCTTAAATACGCGATTTTTACAATGCGGTAACACATGTTATTTTCCCAAAGCCGTCTCTTTGTCAAAAGTTAAATCACGTTTTAACCGTATTATTTCACCTTTTTGAGCCATCCGAGTACTCTTTTCTTCTTTCTTTCTTCTCTTATGTCTTTCCCTTCAGTTACTTTTTCAAGAATCGGCCATCCTCTGACGCAAACTCCTATCCTGTAACGCCTCTCCTCTTCGCCTCTTGGCCAGAATTCTATTGTATAGCAATACTCCGGTCCGTCATTTTCAAGGATTTCCTTAAGATAGCCTATGTTCTTCTTTCCGGGTTCTTTTTTAATCTTTTTGCTCTTTTCAAGTTCCAAAACAGCATTATACAGTTCCCAAAACAGCCTATTGTACTTTTGAAACGCCTCACTTTGGGCATTCCCGTCTGCTTTTTCTCGCAATAGTGAAAGCTCTTCTACTTTTCTATCAAATTCCTCGAGCATCATTTCCTTAATTTCCCCAATAGTATTTTTAAAAATGGCTTTCCAAATCGTTCAAAATGATATATCATATGCATGGATAGTTTCTTTTTGAAGCTTTTCATACCCCTTAAAATCTAGGCTCTCCCCAGAGTCCTAGATTTTTTCATATTCTAAAGCATTAACTAAGTAACGACAAAACCTCTTGATTAATCTGGTTTGTCTGAGCCATAACGGAAACTCCCGCCTGTTCCAGAATGTTCTGAAGGCTTTCCTGAACCATTGTTTTCGCCATATCCGTATCTCGGATCTTCGACTCGGCAGCCTGCGTGTTCTCCGCAGTATTCTGATTTATGGCCATAGCATGTGAAAGCCTGTTCTGATATGCTCCCAGCTCACTTCTGGCAAATGAAACTCTTTCCAGCGCCTTTTTCACTGATGTAATAGCCATCTTCGCGCCACCTTCAGTCAAGACACTCATCCCCTTTACTCCCAGAATGTTTGCATTCATGGTACGGGTATTTATCATTTCCACATCATTCACGTCACTGCTGCACTGGATAGGAATCTCGTTAATCCTCTCCATCTCTATTTCTCCGGCCAAAGAAGCCGCATCAACTCGTCCGTATTTGCCTCCCGGGCCAAAAGCACTCTTTGCAGCATTTTCAGAACTTCTGCTATTTGTTTCGTGAAGTATCAAAAGTGACTGGGTTCCATCTGCTCCTGTACCGCTTGTAATAACGTTTGAATGGCTTACCGGAAGTTCACCGTATGCATTCATAGAGTACCCGTTTGGCATATGATTCTTTGTATAATCCAATATAGTCCTTACTATATCTGCTCCGTTTGTGCACCCGCTGATATCAATCTTGTACTTATGCGTAACCGTTCCCGAAAGATTCTCCGCAGAACTGGGTGTTCCGTCGCAATAAAGAACAAACTCAAAAGCCTCATTGCAGGACTGGCTGCAGTTAAAAAAGAAGCCTTTTCCGTTTATATATTCCATATTTGAGGGATTGATGTTCGAAAAATCCAGTGTGGACGCTGCATGCCAATTTCCACCCGGATCCTGGTAAGCCTCAGAAAGATAGCCCGTTTCAGCTGCCGGGCTTGTTACCAGTTTTGTTATGCTGACCTCGTTTTTCCCGAAAAAGTCGTCAAAAAGAAGGTGTTCGTTATATCTTGTGCTCTTTCCGATTCTGTCAATTTCAGAAGACAAACTGTTCATTTCATCCTGGATGGCCATTCTGTCCTCCAGGTTGTTAGTTGCGTTTGCCGCTTTAACCGAAAGTTCGGTCATACGATGAAGCATCTCATCAACTTCCGCAAGCGCCCCATCAGCCACCTGCAAAAGCGAAATGCCTGACTGAATGTTCTCTGTACCTTTGTTTAAACCTCTGATCTGCCTTCTCATTTTCTCAGAAATAGCCAGTCCCGCTGCGTCATCCGCAGCGCGGTTAATTCTGTAGCCCGAAGCAAGTTTTTCAGAAGTTTTCGCTTTGGCGTTATTAACAATATTAAATTGTCGCGATGCGTTCATCGCAGCCAAGTTATGAGCTACTACCATGATATTCCCCTTCATATCCTATATCGACCATAAAAGGAAATACCTTAGGTTATGTGAACTATCCGTCCACTTCTTCTTTCATTCTTTTGCCCTCTTCGAAAAGCTTTTTAAGCATTTCGGAATCTTTGTTCTCAAGGGCTTCCTTGTAAAGTTCAAGATTGTTAATGAAAATATCCATTTCCTTAAGAAGATTGTCTCTGTTATCCATACAAAGCTCTGTCCACATTTCGGGACTAAGCCATGCAACACGGGTCATGTCCTTGTAGCTTCCTGCAGACATTCCTTTGTGCTCACGAACTGTGGGGCTTTTGATGTAAGCGTTTGACACAATATGAGCCATTTGGGATGTATAAGCTATCATTTCATCATGCTTCTCGGCTGTGGTAACAGTTATTTTACCAAAGCCCGCGGGCAGAAGAAGCTTCTTAACCTTGTCTAAAAGTTCTATATCATCGTAACGGGGCGGCACAATAACCATGGGTGCTCCCGAGTACATGTTTTCTTTGGAATATTTAATACCGGAGTACTGTGTGCCTGCCATGGGATGACCACCCACATAGGTAAACCCGTATTTTTTCGCTATCTCCATTCCCGGCTCTACAATAATCCTTTTGGTGCCGCAACAGTCTATAACAACAGGCTTTGTACCGATAAATTCACCGTTTTCCTGAAGATACTCAATTGCTGCTCCGGGATATGTGCACAAGAGAATCAAATCACAGTCCTTCAGGTTTTCCTTTGTAAGTTCGCCCTCTGCCATATCATTCATGACAGCGTACTGCAAAACGGATTCATTTATATCGTAAGCCAGAACACTGTGTCCTGCCTTGCTGTATGCCTTGGCAAAAGAACCACCTATCAGTCCAAGTCCCACTACACCTACTAACATACCGCTACCTCTCTTACGGCTTTAACCTTTGCCGAAAGCTTTGCATACTCTTCCGGAGTAAGCGACTGTGCTCCATCGCAAAGAGCGTGCTGGGGATCGTTATGAACCTCAATAATCAGGCCATCGCTTCCGCAGGCAGTAGCAGCAAGTGCCATGGGAGGCACCATTCTTGCAATTCCCGTAGCATGACTGGGATCCACTATAACCGGAAGATGAGAAAGCTCATGCAGCATGGGAACTGCTGACAGATCCAATGTATTTCTAAGATAATCGCTGTAAGTACGAATACCTCTTTCACAAAGAATAACCTGCTCATTACCGCTTGCCATAATATACTCAGCGCTCATCAAAAGCTCCTTAAGAGTATTTGCAAGACCTCTTTTCAAAAGAACAGGCTTTCCAAAGGAACCAAGTTCCTTCAAAAGGTCAAAGTTCTGCATGTTTCTTGCGCCTACCTGAAGAACATCCACATCTTCAAACAAAGGAAGGTCTGAAACACTCATGATTTCGGTAACAATCGGAAGACCCGTCTCTTTTCTGGCAATCTTCAAAAGTTCAAGGCCTGTAGCTTTAAGGCCCTGGAAATCATAGGGTGAAGTTCTGGGTTTGAAAGCTCCGCCTCTGAGCATATCTGCACCGGCTGCTTTCACGGCCTTTGCAACCTCTACTATCTGAGCCTCTGACTCAACCGAGCAGGGACCTGCAATCATGCAAAAATTTCCGCCACCCACCTTAACGTTACCAACCTGAACAATTGTATCCTCAGGATGGAACTTTCTGTTACAACACTTAAAGGTTTCGGAAACCTTCTTAACCGAATCCACTATCTCAAGGCTTCCCACCAGATCCGTATCCACGTTGCTGGTATCTCCGATAAGTCCCAAAACCGTCTGAAACTGTCCGTTTGAAATATGTACATCCAGTCCCTGGCCTTTAAGCCACTCTATAAGTTTATCCTGTTTATCCTGTGCCACATTGGGCTTCAAAACAACAATCATTTCTTCATCTCCGAATAATTTTTATACTTCAACTAACCTTACAAAGATTCACCTTCAATGTCAACCTTATCTAATCAATTTTTCTACCCGTTTTTCGTCTGCTTGTGGGAATATGGCTTTCATTTGTGCGATGATTCTTTCTTTTGACTTCTCTGGTTTTTCCCCATAGGCCTTTGTAACGTAATCATAACCCAGCAAAGACTCGGGCATGGTATATATCGCAACGGACCAGCCATATTTCTCACCCTTCTTATTTATCTTCTGTTCGAAGTTTTTTACGCAAAGGTAAGTCTTCATTTCAAGGTCTGCGATGGTTCCGTCAAAGTTTCTCTCCCCGCCCTTCGAAAATCCGGCTTTTTCCTTTATTTCATAGGAAAAAAGCTCCTCTGCGGGGGACTTTCCCATAAAAAGATCCATAATCTTCTTTTGCCTGTATGAGGCCTTTTCATCGTCAAATAAGGCATCAAAATCGTAACCGTTTCTTCTGTAATTGGCAAAATACGGAAACCACTCTTTCGTAATGAATCCTGCCTTCTTACCGAAAAACTTTCCGTAAAGAATGTCTCCCCGTTTAGCGATTATCTGTCTCCACTCCCAAGGATCTCTTTCCCTGTTCCCGCTCCACCAGTACTCTGCGGAAGTTCTTTCCTCAAGGGAAAACCCGTCCACATCATTTTTAAAAAGCGGAAGAAATCCCACGCTTTCAATATATTCAATTGCTTCATCCACAGTATGAATGCACCTGGGGTCATTCCATTGCAGCCCGTGCATTATCCACTCACCAGCTTCGTTTCCCATACTTCCACCGCCAACTTTTTCTTTTTAATCACATTATAACAACATCCGGTCATTTTGGCAGAAAGATTTCTTTGATGTTGCTCCTTAGATTCCTAAGATCTAGAGGGGCATAATCTGTTTCAAATGTAAGTATCAGGTTTTTACCGGTGCATATTTGGGATTCGGAGTATTCATTTATTTTTAGAATGTTTGCGCAACGATATGTTTCGTCCTCCATTACACCAAGATGTTCGTGATAATAAAGCGTTCTTTCAGGAAGCTTGAGAATTGTAAAATCGGGATATTTCACCTTCACGTTCTTTAACTTAAGGGAAGCCTCATAGCGATATGGAATGCCCAGCGCAAAGTACATGTCCGCGATTCTTGCCTCCGACTTACTTCTTACCATGTCCCCTTTGTCTGTAGGGTAAATGCATTCCTCAGGTTTGTATGGATTTTTCTCGTATGGAACTGCCTCCCAGCGCTTCGCATAGTCGAAGTCGGAGAGAAGAAGAGGTGATACCAATTCTTGCCTATATTCGCTTAAAGAGTTATACACTTCTTCCGGGCTAACGCTTGGGAGCCTCGAAAGATAGCTTGTTATAGCTTTTATTTCCTTCCCAATCTCCCTCAAAAGTTTTTCATAATAGTTTCGTCTGGCCAATCCCTTAATATATTCCATGTCATTCTTTTTCAAATATTTGCCCTTAGTGTCCCCCTTCTCCTCCACCATAAAATATTGAACACTGTTTCCGTTTTTCGCTATTCGTAAATTTCCTTCAGGCTCTTTCAAAATCTCCTGCTGAATTTTAGCAGACAAATCTTCTAATTTTTTCTTTCTTTTTTCAAATTCTTTAATGTTCAAACGATTCTCCTTCCTATTGTGGTGTTATATGACGCTCCTTCTGTCCTTTTTCATCAATTTATGTTCGCAAAATAAGTTTTTTCGGCAGTTTTGAAACATTTTTGCTGATAAGTTTCAAATGTAGTATTTTTTATCAGCGGATTTGGTCTCTTTTTAGGAGCTTTTTGATGATAAAATGTTAGTTCTATCATTCTTATCAGTTCTTTTCCTTACAGTCCTGTCAAATCATACTGATAAAAAGACAAGGTTATCCTTCTTATCAGCAAATCCGTCAATTTATGAGCTTTTAAAAGATTGAAAATCGTACTCTTATCAGTAATTGATAAAAAGAACATGCTGATAAAACTAAGCATTTCCAGATTCGGTCAGCAAATGACCGTTTAGTTTGTGTTTTTGTACCGGTAAAATCGGTACTTTCCGCAATTTAGCCTGTCAAAAGCGTGCCAGCGCCCGTTCTTGTGGTTTATATGCTACATTTATTCATACCATAATTGCCCCAAAAAGGCAACCCGTCCAATCCTATAGCTTCACATTATCATTCTTTAATACCCGCACACCATTCCCGTGGTAAAATACAAAAAACAGCACATTCTCACAGGATTCGCTGTTTATGGTAAAGACATTTCAGCCATTCCGATATAGGCTAATCTTACAAAAGAACGGAGGCACACTAATGGACATGGTAAAAATGGGCAGCTTTCTTGCGACCCTTCGTAAAGAACACAATTTGACTCAGGCTGAACTTGGCGAGAAGCTTGGTGTGACAAACAAGACAGTATCAAGATGGGAAACCGGCAACTACATGCCGCCAGTAGAAATGCTTGAGGAATTAAGTAAGCTCTACGACCTTACCATTAATGAGCTCCTTTGTGGCAGAAAATTATCTACGGAGGAATATAAAGAAATGGCAGAAACAACTATCAAGGATACACTTAATTCAAGCGTTTTCAGTCTGAAGGAAAAGCAGGACTTCTATAAAAAGAAATGGTTAAAGGACCACATTTCCCTTCTCGTGCTTTGCGTGATAGCATGGTTTGCTCTCATTGTTTTCATAAGCGTAAAGGGTATGCAGATTTTTCTCGCAAGCGCCATAGGCGGATTCCTGGTGCTTATGATTTACACCATCTTATACAACAGGATGATGGCATATGTAGAAAGCCGCATATACGATTGGAAATAACACTATGTAAAAGAAAAGCCGGTCGCCTCACGCGACCGGCTCTTTTTCTTAAGGCCAAAGGCCCCAGAAAAGTCTTTCCATTAATCTGTCATGGACAGGGTTTCCTGTATACATGGTATTATCTCCTTTCTTTTTATTAATATATCTATAGATATTATAATATAATGCGGAGATAACAACAAACATTAACTACATCGTAATAATCTTTAATTTCCTTTCAGTATTTTCTCTATTTCAAAGATATCACTGACAAAATGAATCCTCATCTGTCTTTTCTCCGATGAAAACCCATACTTAATCATAGTATTGAGCTGTTCTTTGAGCCCATCGTAATAGCCGTTCAGATTATATAACATACACTGTGAATCTATGCGGTTTAGGGATATAAGAGACATGACCTCCGAAATTTCTTCCAAAGTTCCTGTTCCTCCCGGGAAAGCAATAAAAACATCTCCCAGTTCTATCATCTTCGTTTTACGCTCCGGCATATCCTTTGTTACGATTAGCTGAGTCAGGCCATTGTGCTGGACATCCTGTTCCATAAACATCTGCGGTTCCACACCAATAACCTTTCCGCCAAAAGCAAGCACAGTATCAGCTATAATTCCCATAAGGCCTGTTTTTGAGCCACCGTAAACCAATGTATCTCCTCTTTTACCGATAAGTTTTCCAAGCTCTTCCAAAGCTATTCTGAAGCTCTCATCATTGCCCTCATTTGCGCCCAAATAAACCGTTACATTCATATTGACACTCCTTTACGTCCAATAGGGCTTCTGGTCCTTATGGGTGAACCCCTTAAGTCGTTCTTTGTATATGCCCAACTGGCTTTCGTAGGCCTCAAGTGTCTTGCCCTTCAGAGTCCCGTCCTCCTTCATTCCCCTGAGAACCTCTTCCAGTTCCTGAAGGTCCATCTGAGCGGCATCCTTGTAATTGTTCGACATATTCATGTTAATGCTTGCAATGATCGAATCAAGCAAACGTTCTTCTTTTGATTTGAATAATCCCATTACGACCATCCTTTCCATACATCAGGCTCAATGTTCATGCTCTCCTCTTTTCATTAAAAAGATGTTTCTCCAGCAGCACCGAAGCAAACCGTTCCAACGCGTGGGCCACCATAGGAATCACAAAGCAGCCACTCACGAAAAATACATATCCGATTCCGATTGAAAAAGCAAAAGATGAAACCACCTCGATTATTATCTTCCCCCACTCTCTTTCCTTCGAAAACAGCGTGCTGACAAGTATTCCGGCGCACCATACCATCGCATTAATCAAAATGGCGAACTCCTCTTTTTCTCCCATTCGAACCAATAAAATACATATAAATGT